>NZ_JAGFNO010000060.1:0-28635 GCF_017592595.1 Streptomyces sp. NEAU-YJ-81
CAGCTTCGGCTGCCCGACCCGGACGCGGACCGGCTCGCCGCGATCGTGGCCGCGCATCTGGGACGGGCCGACGATCCACGCGCGCGGGAGCTGATCCAGATGTTCCTCGAGCGCAGCGAGCGCGAAGACGGCCTCGCCGCCGACCAGTTGACGAGTCGCTCTACATCCTCGGCAGCGTCCCGGACCGGCTGGGCCGCCGCTGGAAACCGCTGCTGATGCTGCGCAATCTACTCAACCACCCCTCCGGGTCGGTGCGGGACCTTCCCAAGACGGAGCACCTGCTGCCGTACATCCACCTCCAGAAGCAGGTCTACCAAGCGCTTTCCGGTCCATACCCGGAGGGTGCGCGCTCCCTTCGCGCCCTTGTGCTGGCCCATCAGGCGCTCGCCCGCTCGGGAGAAAGCCGCCCCGATCCAGTTGATGACGCGTCACACAGAGGAAAATATGTGGACTCCGAGGCGGTTCACATGACGTACTCCACGACTCCACGACCTGATCCGCAACCCGAGACCGACGATTCACCATCCCCGCCGGCGCACGGCACGCCGGGTGCGGCGCGGGGAGCATCAGACAGCCGGAGGACAACCCAGATGACAACCAACCAGCAGCCACGGCCGTCCCAGGGCGAACCGCCGCAGCACCTTTTGGTGACGGTGGTGGTACTCACAGTGGTGGTGGTGCTCTTGGTCTGCACGGCCACGGTGTACGTGCTGTACCAGCATCCCTCTCTCACGGCCCCCGTGGGTGTGGGGGTCGGACTCCTGGCCGTACTTGTCCCCCTGGCGATCGCCGCGTGTCGCCATCGATGAACGAGACCCGGCGAGCAGAGCTGGACCAGCTCATGCCCCGGTGACAGCTCGTCCCCCGGATCGAGCTACCGGCTTCAATCCCTCCCTGGTGCTGATCACGATGTGGGCTGGGACGGGGCCGGTGGTGGTGTTCGCTACGTACGCCTCTCTCGTGGACCGGGATGACCGGAGGACCCCACAGCCAGGCGAAGGTCCGCGGCCCGCTGGAAGCCGCCCTGGCCGGTGGGAAGCGGCTGCACGGCCAGCGAATGGCGCCGTTCGACCTCGCGGTGGTGGACGAAGCCCACATGACCGCCGGCTGCGCCGCCCGCCCCTGGGCGGCGATCCACAACAACGCCCGCATCCTGGCTGACTTCCGCCTCTGCATGACCGCCACGCCCCGGATCCTGTCCGCGGCGCGCGCGCAGAGGGGCAAGGACGGCAAGGAGCTGACGATCACGTCGGTGATCTCCGACTCGAACGGCGCGTACGGCGAACGGATTTTCGAGCTCGGGCTGAGCGCGCTACGGGAGTTCGAGCAGTTCTACAACACTCATCGGTCACATCAAGGCATCGCGAACGCCCACCCGCTGCGCCCGCTACCCGCGCCGATCACCGATCCGGACCAGATCGCCAGCCTCGACATACGAAGACACGAGCGCCTCGGCGGCATCCTCCACGAAGGCGGATGAGACTTCCGGCAAGCGCAACGACCAGAGGTCTGACCTCTGGTCGCAAGACTGTAGGGCACACACCGCCGTCCGCAGACAGATCGGACGAGGTTGTGTGCCGCGGTGGCGGATGGGGCTCACAGGCCGCCACCGGCCCCGCGGCCATAGGTTTCATCTATCGCCTCCTCGTGATCGAGGGGCTACAAGAGGCGGTGGGCAACGAGCCAGAGTCAAGGACATGACCAAGGAAACCGAGCCTCCCCGCCGCCCCCCGGCCGTGCCCGTCGCCCAGTCCAAGCTGTCGGCTCTGGTGCCACGTCTGCCCGGACTGGCTCTCGCGTCGTCCATCGCCGGGACAGCCACGGCGGTGGGCCGGCTGTTCCCCATCGTCGGCGGCCCGGTGACCGGCATCGTCCTCGGTATCCTGCTCGCCGCGGTGCTCAAGCCGGGGGCGCGGCTGCGCCCGGGCATCAGCACCGCGAGCGGGTTCCTCCTACAGGTGGCGGTCGTCGTTCTCGGCTCGCAGCTATCACTGGTCCAGATCGTCAGGGTCGGGATCAGCTCGCTGCCGGTCATGGTCGGCACGCTGGTGGTCTGCCTGGCCGCCGCCTACTGGATCGGCCGCGGACTCGGCATCGTCGACGACCTGCGCACCCTCATCGGAGTGGGCACCGGCATCTGCGGCGCCTCAGCGATCGCGGCGGTCACACCGGTCATTGGCGCGGCCGGCGTCGAGGTCTCCTACGCGGTGTCCACCATCTTCCTGTTCAACATCGCCGCGGTGCTCGCCTTCCCCTTCCTCGGCCACCTGCTCGGGATGCACCAGCACGCCTTCGGCCTGTTCGCCGGGACCGCGGTCAACGACATGTCCTCGGTGGTCGCCGCCGCCACTACCTACGGCGCCCCCGCGGCCGACTACGCGGTCGTGGTCAAACTCACCCGCACCCTGATGATCATCCCCATCTGCCTGGGCCTGACCATCCTGGCAAACCGCCGGACACGCACCGCTCCCGCCGGGACGACCCCCCATGCCCGGCCACGGACGCGGGTGGTCGAGCTGGTGCCCTGGTTCCTCGTGGGCTTCCTGCTGGCCGCTGCGGTCAACACCACCGGCCTCATCCCGGCCCGTGCCCACCACGCCCTCGGCGAGATCTCTGTCTTCCTCATCACCACCGCACTCTCCGCGATCGGCCTGTCCACCGATCTCGTCGGCCTGCGCCGCGCAGGCTTCCGCCCGCTGATCCTCGGCGGCTTCCTGTGGATGGTCGTGTCCATCACCAGCCTCGCTCTCCAGTTCGCCACCGGCTCTCTGTGAGCGGGACTCGGCCACCGCCGGAGCGATGCAGGGGCAGACGACCCCGGCGGGAGGCACCGATCGCCGTGGCGCCCTGCGGCCGACGGCAAACGCCGCCCGCGCTGGTCACCCCAGATCCGCGTCCGACCTCGGTCGGACAACAAGGCCACCGACAACCGGTGGCAGCCGAGTCTCCTCCTCCCCTCAGCCGGCGCCACGGCCGTTTGTCAGACAGGCCGAAGAGTGTGACGACGCTGCCCCGGGCCCACGGTGTGCTGCACCGCTCAGGATTCCTGGCTGGCACGGAGCATCGCTCAGCGGTCGGTCCTGGTGCGGGCCACCTGGAGCAGGTGCAGCGCCGACTCCGGCAGCTCCCGGCCGCGCAGCCAGACCGCCCGCAGTACCCGCTCCAGCCGCAGATCCGCCTCGATCGGTACGACCACCAGCCGTCGGTCGACCAGATCCTCCCGCACGGCCAGCGCAGACAGCACTGCTGGCGCGGCTCCGCTCGCTGCCGCGCTGCGCAGCGGCGCGGTCGCCCCGAGCTCCAGAACGGGCACCGCCATCCCGCCGTATGCCTTGAGAGCCGCTTCCAGAGTCTCGCGGGTGCCAGATCCGGATTCACGCAAAACCAGCGGTGTGGCTGCCAGCTCGGCCCCGGCGACAGGGCGGCGGCGGCGCGCCCACGGATGGTCCGGTGCGACCACTACGAGCAGCCGATCCCGCCCGACCGCCGTGGACTGCACATCCCGCGGCACCCACGGACCCTCGACGAAGCCGAGATCGAACTCGCCATGCCGGATACCCTCGATCACCCGGTGGCTGTTCGTCACCTCCAGCCCGGCCTGCACCTGCGGCACCGCCTCGCGCAGAACCATGAGCCAGCCGGGCATCAGATGCTCGGCCACCGTCAGACTCGCCGCGACTCTGAGGCGGTCCTGCTGGCGCGACTTCAGAGCTGCGGCTCCCTCCACCAGGGCAACCGCACGCTCCAGCACGCTCCGGGCCCAGTCCGTCACCACCAGGCCGTTCGCGGTCAGCCGCGAGCCACTGGTGGAACGGACCAGAAGTTGGACCCCGAGCCGACGCTCCAGCGTCAGCATACGGGCGCTGGCTGATGGCTGACTGATCTCGAATCGGGCCGCTGCCTGGGTCAGGCTACCGGTCTCCGCGACCGCGACCAGCAGTTCCAAGGCATGCAGATCCGGCAGTTTGCGTGAAGTCATAGAAACACTATGACCACTGTGCCACGAGACGAGCTTGCGGACAGACGGCAAGCGCTTGCTGCGGTTCGTCGCACTCGGCTGTGGGGTGCCGGGATGTTTTCGGCACCCCACAGGGCGGGCCGATGGTGTCGATGCGAAAGAAATCGGTGGCGAGGAGCCCGCTGGCTTGGGCGTTGAGGAATGCGGCCCACTCTCTGCGTGCCGTCTGCGGGCAGCGCGCGGGGCCGAGCCCGGCGGCGCGCAGGATGCGGCGAACAGTGGCTGTGCTGATCGTGTGGCCGGGGCGGCGGGGCTCGCCGTGCACGCGGCGAAAGCCCCACCGTGGATTGTCGGCGCCGAGCCGTCAAGGCCCGTGGACTTCTACCTCCACCTGGCCGCCGTACTCGTCACGCTCCGCATGCTCATTCGCCGCGCGACCAAGCGCTACCGCTGGGACAGTCGACCCACCACCCGGCGCCGGGGGGCCCGGACGCGTTGCCGCGCGAGCAGTGGCCCATCGTGCTCCATGACCACCACGAGGGCTACATCGCCTGGGTCGAATATGCAGCCATCGAGGCGAAGCCGAAGGCCAACTGCACACACGACGGCGCCCGGCCGGCACGGGGGCCTGGCGCTATGTCAGGGAATCATCGCCTGACGGAAAAACCCTCAGAGGGTCCCATGCTCACGGCAGGCGACAGTCGCGCCTACGGTTTGGGGGGGAGCTTTGACCGCTCTCGCCGGTAGTTGCGCGACCACTCCGAACTGACCTCGCGCAGTGCCTGGATGAGCTTTCGCACCGCGGGCGCCGGTTGAGTGTCCCTGCGCCCGATCATGCGTACAGTCAGCTGGGGTGGGTCCCAGTCCGTTGCGGGAGTCGCGACCTCGCCGGCGCAGTGGTCACGGAGCGCATGTCGCGGCAGCATGGCGATGCCCACTCGGGCGGCGACCATAAGCAGGCTCGTGTGCGGGTTGGTCGTCTCGTAGACGATGTTCTGTGCTGTTGGCATGAATGTGGAGTCCACCAGTTCCCGCAGTGCGTAGCCGCGCGCGGGGACCACCCAGGACTCGCCCATGGCGCGAGATCGGCATGATGACCGGCTCCGCCCGCTACGACGAACGCGGGCAGCTCATCTCGGTCGAACCGTCGAATGTTGTCTGCGGGCAAGCGAAGGTCGATGGCCGTGACGTGATCCTCGTGGCCGAGGACTTCACCGTGCGCGGGGGGTCGTCCGAGGCGACCAACCCCGAGAAGTGGCAGTACGTCGAGCGCTTGGCGCTGACCTATCGTTGGCCCGTGATCCGGCTGGTCGAGACCGCCGGCGGCAGCGTCAACCTCCTTGAGCAGATGTCTGCCACCAAGATTCCCGGATACCCGCACTGGCCGATGACGGAGTTGTTGGGCACCGTCCCCGTCGTCGGCGTCGCGCTCGGCGCCGCCGCCGGCCTCGGCGCGGTAAGGGTGTGCGCGAGCCACCTGTCGATCATGACCGCCGAGGGTTCCTACCTCTTCGCCGGTGGACCCGCGGTCGTGAAGAAGGCCGTGGGTGAAGACGTCACCAATGCCGAACTCGGCGGCTCGGGTGTGCATGCGCGCGGATCGGGTGTCGTCGACAACGAGGCCGCCGACGAATTCGAGGCACTCGAACAAGTCGTCCGCTTCTTGTCCTACCTGCCCTCGAGCGTCCATGAGCTTCCTCCGGTGACGCCCTGCGCCGATCCGGTGGACCGTGTGGAGCACATACTTCAGGTACGATTCAAGTCGTACCTGAAGGGGGTGCCGCGTGGCCGGGATGAACCTGGTCGGCCCGGAGGCCGATGCGCTCGATCTGGGTGCGGTGTTTCGCGCCCTCGCCGACGAGCACCGTCGTTCGGTGATGACGGAGTTGGCCGCCGACCTCAGCGACAGCGAGCGGGGCTGCAACTCGTTCGATCTTCCGATCTCGAAGCAGACCCAGACCCACCACTTCCGGGTCCTGCGCGAGGCAGGTCTCATTGACGAGATCGACTACGGCAACCGCAAAGGCATCCGACTACGACGCGCGCACATCGAGAAGAGGTTCCCCGGGCTGCTCGCGCTCCTGGGAGCAGAGCCCCCGGGCGGTACCGCTCCTCGCTGAGCACATCTGAGCACACCGGAGGGGAGTCCGAGTCGGCCCGGAACCAGCTCGCGCCCAGCTCGCAGGTATCCGAGCACGATGCGGGTACCAATGGGATCGGTGTCGCTTCGACCACCGTCCCGCGCTCGTGATCGGCGCCGAGCACTTCTGTGCGCGCTCCCTCACGCCAACACCCACTGAGGTTTCCTCAACCTGCCTGCGGAGCGGGGCCACTGGGGTGAGGGCGAGGTCCGGGCGTAGAGAAGCTCCTGGCAGACGGGTGCGTGTCGAGTCCAAGCCGTCCTGCCAGGAGCTTTCGCATGCTTATCTATCCAGCCGAGGCCGATCTGTCCACCTCCGCTCTGCGCTTCCTCGCCCGTGAGTTGACCTCACGTCGTCTTGCGCAAGGGACACGATGGCGCCGGCTGGCCGCCGGACGGCAGGCGCTGCTCGTGCTGGCTCATCTACGATGCGGCCATACCTACGCCCAGCTCGCCGCCGGATTCGGTGTGGGCACCACCACCGCCTACCGACCGGTACATCGCCGAGGCCGTCGACATCCTGGCCGCTCTGGCTCCAACCCTCACCGAGGCGGTGAGAACAGCCTCCGGCAAGGCGTTCGTGATCCTGGACGGCACGTTGCTGCCGATCGACCGGATCGCCGCCGACCGGCCCTTCTACTCCGGGAAACATAAGCACGGCATGAACATGCAGGTGATCGCCGACCCGGCGGGACGGTTGCTGTGGGCCTCGCCCGCGCTGCCGGGATCCGTCCACGACATCAAGGCCGCGCGAACCCACGGCATCATCGGTGCCCTGGCGGGGCCGGGGTGGAATGCTGGGCCGACAAGGGCTACCGGGGCGCCGCCGGCACCGTGCGAGTTCCCTACTGGGGGCGCTGGGAGACTCTCTCCCCTGGTCAGCGGGCCGTCAACTGCTCACACGCGAAGATCCGTGCACTCGTCGAACAGGCCATGGCCACCCTCAAAACCTGGCGGCTCATGCGCAAACTGCGATGCTCTACCAGCCATATCACCAGCCTCGTCCAGGCCGTCCTCACGCTGCATCTGACATGCTCAAACTGAGGTTGGAAAAGGCTCACTGAGCCAGAACCCGACTCATGACAGCGGTTGTTCACGGGTTGGGGAGGCACCCGGATTCACGGATGGGCGGTGTTCACGAGCTGGGGAGGCGCCCGCCAAGGTTCAACCGCGGCTTGAAGGTTATCCGCTCATCGGCCCTAGTCTGGCGACCAGAAGTTGAGGAAAAGTCTCCGGGATCAGTTCAACGAAACACTTGAAGTCATGAATGCCCGAAACATCGAGCCGCCCAGGGCGGAGCCTGCCTTCGAGACTTGCGAAAAAAGAGGAGGAACTGCCTCTGCGCAGCGGCGGTGGGGGACGCTGCTGGCGGTGAGCGCGGCCCAGCTCCTCGTGGTCTTGGACGGGACGATCGTGAATGTCTCGCTGCCCTCCGCGCAGACCGCGCTCGGCATGTCCGACGCGAGTCGGCAATGGGCGATCACCGCGTATGCCCTGGCCTTCGGCGGACTGCTGCTGATCGGCGGCAGAGTCAGCAGCGCACTCGGCCATCGGCGCATGTTTCTCATCGGCCTGGTCGGCTTCGCCGCCTCGTCCGCGCTGGGCGGGGCTGCCGTGAACCCTGAGATGCTCTTCGGGGCCCGGGCCCTGCAAGGTGTTTTCGCCGCCGGGTTGTCATTGTTGAGTACGACGTTCACCGAGCCGCACGAACGCGGTCGGGCGTTTGGTGTGTTCGCTGCAGTCGGCGCCACTGGATCCGCCCTGGGCCTGGTCGCAGGGGGGCTTTTAACCGAGTACGCCAGCTGGCGGTGGTGCCTGTTCATCAACGTCCCTGTCGCAGTGCTCGCCGCGCTCGGCACGACATTGGTGCCACCAGACCGCCCCACCCCCAGCCACGGAAGGCTCGACTGTGCGGGCGCACTGCTCAGCGCCGCGGGCTTCGGCACTGTGGTCTATGCCTTCAACGAAGCCGAACCGCTCGGCTTGGGTTCACCGAAGGTGCTCGCACTGCTGGCCGGCGGTGTCCTGCTGCTGGCCGCTTTCGCCGTCGTCGAGGTGCGCGCCCCCCGTCCGCTGCTGCCGACGCGCGTACTCATGCACCGTCTCCGTGCCGGTGCACTCATCTCGATCACCCTGATGTTCGTTGCGATGTTCGGCTTCTACCTGTTCTTGAGCTACTACACACAGACCGTCCTCGGCTACTCACCGGTCCAGGCAGGCCTGACGCTGATCATCAACGCCCTGGCCGCCTTGCTCGGCTCCACACTCATCGCCGGGAAACTGCACGGACGGGTCGCGCCTGCGATGCTGATCCTGCCGGGTCTGTTCGCCGCGGCGGCCGGGATGCTCATCCTGACCCGCTTGACACCGCAAAGCACACACGTCCTGCCGCTGTACCTGGCGCCCGCCTTGGTACTCACCGGGCTCGGTCTCGGCTGCGTCATGCCCCCGACCGCCAGCCTGGCCACCGCGGACATACACAGGCATGACATCGGAGCCGCATCGGCCGCCTACAACGCCTCCCAGCAACTCGGAGCCGCACTCGGCACAGCACTGCTCAACACCATCGCGGCCGACGCCACGGCTTCATACCTTGCGTCAGCACATCACGCCGCGCCGAGTGCGGCATCCGTCCATGGCTACACCACTGCCCTGACAGTCGCCTTCGGCATCCTCCTCGCTGCCGCGTGCATCACCGCACCGCTGACCACGACCCGCGCCGCGCGAGAAACCAGGACGTAGGAGAATCGGCATCGGTCGTACCGAACGTTCGAGCGCCACAGTGACCCCCGAACTCGTCGAGAGTGAACATGAATAAGGCTGGGGAAGTGACTCCCGAAGTCGTTGACAATCGACTCCCCTTCTCGGGCTCTGGCACAACTTCTGGGCTCTGTCGCTGATTTGGGGGTCCGCTGGTTGGTCAGGGCGAGAGGAGTATGCGTCGCCGCAAGAGGTCGAAATTGGCCCGGCCGTACATCTGTCTCTTCAGTAGTTTGATTCTTGTGACATTGCCTTCTACAGCCCCTGAGGTGTGGGTCATGTTCAGAGCTGAGAGAATGGCGGCCTGGTCACGGCGCATGCCACGGCCGAGGGTCCGCAGTTCGCGTGGTGCGTCGAGCCGGACATCGGCAAGCCAGAATTCGAAGGCAAGGTGCTCGTTGCGGCGGTCACGTAGGAGCGCGGCCAGGCGGCGGCCGTACGCGGTGGTCGAGGCCAGGGCGGGACAGCGCTCGCACAAGTCGGTCAGGAGCTTGCGTTCGGTGTCCGTGAGATGCTCGGGACGACGCATGATCCAGTCGGTGACGCGCCGGACGGTCAGCAGGGGCAGCGGGGCTTTCGTCAGGATCGCCCCGGTGCGATAGGGCCGGAGGTGACGGCGGACGGTATTGACGTCACCGCGGTAGCCCAGTTGCTGGATCTCGCGAGTCAGGGCGGCAGCGTTGGTGCAGCCCTCCAGCCAGCGATGGTGCAGGTAGAGACGGTAGTCGTCGATCAGGCTGGGGCGGTGGGTGGCCGCAACGAGGAGTTCTTCGATGTCGGTAGCCCGCGCGAACCGGGCCACGGTGCCTCGGCTGAGACCGAGTTCGCGGGCGATGGCACGCATGCTGTCGCCCCGTTTGATGCGTTCGTGAATCTGCTGATACCGCTCGCGGGTCCGGGACACCAGCGGACGGGGCCGCCCGTGGATGTCGAGTTCATGTTGGGCAGGCTCTGCGGCGGACGGTGTATCGAATGGAACCGCGAGAGGCTCGCACAGTTCCGCACGGTGCCGACTCATGATGCGCTCGACTGCCTCGGCGAGGTTGTGCATCAGATGCCAGATGTCGGCCACCTGCCTGGCTTGAGGGGCTCCTGAACTGGCCCCGTCACGGAAGGACCCGGCTCTGTCGCGGCAGATGACCCGCACCTCGGGATGACCGCGCAGCCAGGTCGCGAAGGTTTCGGCGGTCCGGTCGGCCAGAACGTCAACGGGACGATGGGTGGCCATGTTGATCAGGATCGACGCGTAGGTCCTGCGGCGGCGCAGGGCGAACTCGTCGACGCCGAGGACCGGGACGGGGCCCGGCTCCGGGTCAGGTAGTGCGCGGATCAGCCGGAGCAGAGTGTCCTTGCAGGTCGAGATGGACATTCGCTTGGAGAGGCGGGTTCCCGGACGGCCGCCCAGGAACAGTGCCACGTCGGTGAGCAGGGCGGTGAGGGACTGCGTCCGGCGGGTGTGGCGGCGAGTCAGGCCCGGTATCCGCTCGGCGAACGTCCGATGGGAACAGAAAGTGTTCTCACAGACAAGGCGCCGTGCCCGCAGCTCGATCCGCACGTGCCGGCCGGCGACGGGACGGTCGGCCAGGCACCGCTCGTAGTAACAGTGCACCCATGGTGATCTCTGCCCGCACTCGGGACAGGCCGCCGACGCGGCCCGCGACCGTAAGGCGACACAGACCTCGACATCCGTGACTACCAGCTGCTCGACCTCCACATCCACACCCGGGAAGAGGAGGTCAGCCACGCGCACCGCTTCGTCCACACCCAGGTGATTCCCACCCGCCGAACGACGACGGCCACCCCCAAATCAGCGACAGAGCCCATAAGTTGAGCCAGAACCGGTTCTCGTGAACAAAGCCAGCCACCGTTCGAAGGGGGCTTAGGACGTACTGCTGGCTGCCCTTGTCATCGTGGCTGCTGAGTTGGGAAGCTGTTCTTGCCTCAGCTGGCAGGATGAGGCCGTAGCTCTGTACTCCCGCAGATCAGGAGATGGCCCTGCAAAGTGAAACCTTGCTTGGCATTGTCGCGGCAGCAGCAGGCGTCGTTGGCGCAGCTATCGGTGCTGGTGGAGCGGTAGCAGCTGCCCGCTTAGCAGGGCGCACGACACACGATCAATGGTTGCGACAGGTACGTCGAGAGGCGTGCAGCGCGTTCATATACGAGTGTGAAGCTCAGTGGCGCACTTTCGATTCAGTGCTTGACAGGGTCAGCCGAGGCTACCCGGCCGAGGGGCAGGCACTACTGGCCGAGATGAGCTTCGAACAGGCTGAGTCGCGTCTGGGAACCGTCAAGTTGGAGGCGTCCAGTGCCTTCGTCGAGAAGGCGGAAGACATGCTCGGCGAGGTGTACTGGGTCCAGGTGCTTCCGGTCTGCGCGGCCAACTGCTGATTGGCGAACCCGGTCAGCATCGCCGTGACCTGTTCCTCCGGCCGTAGCAGCGCGACCCCGTCCACCAGGTGCAGCCTCGCGGCCCCCGGGTAATTTCCCCGCATCAGGCGGGAGTATCGGCCCTGCGCTTGCCGAAAATATCGTCCACCCTGGTGGGAGGCGGTGCGCGCGGTGTACCTGAGGTCGACCGGCGAAGTCGCCCGAACGGGCGCTCTCGCGAGGTTGGCGTTCACCGCGGCAAGATGATCGACCGTGCTGCTGCGACTGGCCTGCCTGGGCGTGACGAATGCGTTCGCCATGCTGCGCCTGCTACCAATGGGTGATCGAGAGAAAACTGTCGAAATATTCGCCTTGCGCCACCAGATCGTGGTGCTGGACCGCCAACTCGGCAAGGAGCGGGTGCGGGTTCACCCCGAGCGACCGGGCCTTTCTGGCGGCGCTGCTGCACCGGCTCCCCATGGACGTGCTCCGCGGAGTGCGGCTGCTGATGCGTCCGGACACAGTGCTGCGCTGGCACCGCGACCTTCTCGCACGCCGCCACGCTGCCGCCTCCCGGCCCAAGCGCTCGGGACGGCCTCGGACCGTGCACTCCGTGCGGACCCTGGTGCTGCGCCTGGCGCGGGACAATCCCGGCTGGGGATATCGCCGTCTGCACGGCGAACTGCTTGTCCTGGGCGTGCAGGTGGCCGCTTCCACCGTCTGGGAGATCTTGCAGGAGGCCGGCATCGATCCAGCACCCGAGCGGGCCTCCAGCACCTGGGCGGACTTCCTACGCTCCCAGGCCGACGCCCTGCTGGCCTGCGACTTCTTCGAAACGGTCACCCTGTCCGGGGCACGAATGCACGTCTTCGCTGTCATCGAGCACGCAAGCCGACGGATCCGGATCCTCGGTGCCACCGGGCACCCGACCTCTGCGTGGGTGGCACAGGCCGCGAAGAACCTCGCCATGGATCTTGAGGACGCAGGCTGCCGAGCGCGTTACATGATCAGGGACAGGGACGGGCAGTTCCCCGACCTGTTCGATGTCTTTCTGGCGGATGCGGGGGTCGAGGTCGTGCTCAGCGGTGTTCGGATGCCGAGAATGAACTCGCTCATGGAACGGTGGGTGCAGACCTGCAGACGGGAACTCCTGGACCGCACCCTGATCTGGAACCACCGACACTTGCTCCACGTCCTGCGCGAGTACCGACATACCGCATGACCTGCACGGATGACATTCTCGGCAAGGGCAACGTGAGAGCACCGTTCCGCACCAGGCCCGGCGACGGCTCCGTCCTGTGCGACAGGTGGGGTGTGGGGCTGCTCGCGCCGCCCAATCTCAGGTCATACGCCTCCCATCCCGGAGTTGGCGAGGCCGTTGATGAACCTGCGCTGCAGCAGGAGAAAGAGAATGAGCATCGGCGCGATCATGATGAATCCGGCCGCGCTGATGAGCGTGAAGTTCTGGGTGAAGCCCTGCTGAAAGGTGAAGAAGGTCGTCGACAGCGGCATCTTGGAATCCGACTGGATCATCGTCACCGCGAACAGGAACTCGTTGTAGGCCGACAGTCCGGTGGTCAGTGCCACCGTAAGGATTCCCGGAAGAGCGTTCGGCAGGACGACCTGGAGGAAGACCCGCAGTTCACCGGCCCCGTCCACCCGGGCGGCCTCCTCCATCTCGCGCGGGATTCCCAGCAGGAACGAGCGCAGGAGCAGGGTGCCGAACGGGGAGAACAGCCCGCAGTAGATGAGGATCAGCCCGATCCGGGTGTCGTAGAGGCCGACTCGTGCCCACATGTAGAACAGCGGGACGAGGAACATCTGGGAGGGCAGCGCGCTGGAGATGAGCAGATAGGTCATGAACGCCGAGGCCCCGCGCACCTTGAGCCGCGCCAGGGCATAGGCGGCGAGGCTCGCGACCACGCACGTGATCATCACGGTGCCGAGGACGATCAGCAGCGAGTTCCACAGGCCCGCACCCATGTTGGCCTGGGACCACGCCGAGGTGAAGTTGCTCCATGTCCAGCTCGTCGGCAGTCCGAGGGAGTCGGCCGCGTATTCGCTGTTCGTCTTGAGCGCGTTGAAGAAGAACAGCACGATCGGGCCGAGGGAGAAGATGGCCAACGCCGTCAGCGCGACGTACACAGCGGTACGCCCGATCGGGAACCCGCGGCGCCGGCCTCCGGCCGGAGCCGTGCCGCCACCCTGTGCTCTGCGGGCCGACGTGTCCGGTGATACGGCGACGCTCATGTCTCCCACTCCCTGGTCTTGCGGATCACGAGGTAGACGGTGACCACCACGCCGCTGATGAGCGCCATGACGATGCCCGTGGCGGAGGCATAGCCGCCCTGGAGGTTGGAGAAGGCGTTGCGGTAGGCGACGGTCGACAGCAGGTCGGTCGAGCCGGCCGGCCCTCCCTGGGTGAGGATGTAGACGTAGTCGAAGGCGAGGAACGACCAGATGATCGTCATCAGGCCGAGGAAGGCGAAGGTCGGCCGGATGGCGGGCAGGGTCACCGCGAAGAACTGCCGGGTCGCACCGGCGCCGTCCATGGTGGCCGCCTCGTACAGGCTCGGGTTCACGCCCTGCATCGCGGCCAGGAACACCACGACCAGGAAACCCCACCAGGCCCAGTTGTTGACGAACTCCACCGACCACAGGGCCAGATGCTGATCACCGAGCGGATTGATGTGCAGCAGGTTCCCCAGGCCGTTCTGCGGGTCGAGGATGCTGCGCCAGATGGACGCGTTCACGACGCTCGCGACGATGTACGGGATGAAGTACAGGGTGCGGAACAGCAGCCGGAAGCGGCGGATCCGGGACAGGGCATAGGCCCCGAACAGACCCATGGCCATCGGCACGATCAGGAAGAAGACCGTCCACAGGACGTTGTGCTCCAGCCCCTGTACGAACTCGGGGTCCCGGAACAGGTTCCGGTAGTTCTCCAGGCCGATGAACTTCGCCTTGGAGCTGATGCCGGTCCAGTCGGTGAACGAGTACCAGACGGAGAAGGCGCTCGGGACGAGGACAACGAACAGGTTGAAGGCGATCAGCGGCAGCAGGAACAGCCAGCCGGAGACCTTGCGGTCGCGCAGCCGGGCGAGAACGCCGGGACGGTGCGGAACCGGAATCCGGGACACGTCCGGCCCGCCTCCCGCCACGGCCGTGGATTCGGGGATCGTCATGACAGTCCTCCACCCGGCTTCGGGGCCGCCGGCACACGGCCTTCGGCTCTCTCCCTGGAGAAGCGGGACTCGATGCCCGCGCAGTACGCCTTCGCGCTCAGCCGGCCGGTGATGACGTTCTCGAAGTAGTCGATCATGTAGGTCTCGGTCTGCTGGGGGAAGAACGTCCAAGTGGTGTAGCCGATGGACTTCGCGGCCGACAGCTGCGAGTACAGCCGGACGATCCGCGGGTCCGCCTTGGCGGAGAAGTCACCCGCCGAGATGTGGATGGGCGGTGGCTCGAAGTTCATCCGCTCGACGCCGGCGATGATCGTCTTCATGTCGGTGGTGAGGAAGTTGAGGTAGTCGGCGGCGGCCGCGGTGTCCCTGAAGTTCGTGTTGATCCCGACGGATTGCCCGATCGCCAGATCCCAGACGATCTGCGGAACGCCCTTGCCGAGCGACGGCACGGTCGTCCAGTCCCACGTGGCGTCGTTACCCGCCGCCTTCCCGAAGTAGCTGCCCAGGTTCGAGAAGTCCCAGGTACCGGAGAGCATCCCGGCCGCCTTGCCCGAGGCGAGCTGCTGGTAGATGGTGGGGAAGTTGTTCGTGAAGTAGAGGTCGACGCCACCTCCGAACCACCCCTTTTTAAAGTACGAGGCCAGCCGGTCGATCGCGTCCACGAAGACGGGGTCGGTCCACTTGGTCTCGCCACGCAAGGCCGAGTACACCGCTTCGGGGCCCGCGCCATGGTTCAGTCCGAGGCCGACGAACCACTCGTTGGCGCCCTTGTAGTCGGCATTGCCCGCGGACAGCGGGACGTGCCCCTTGCCCTTGGCCTCGGAGCAGAAGTCCTCGAACTCCTCCAGCGTCTTCGGCGGGGCGAGGCCGAGCTTGTGGAGCGTGGCCGGGTTCCAGTAGAAGACCATGGTCTCGTACGAGGCGGGCAGCGTGACGAGCTTGCCGTCGACCTGGGAGGCACTCAGCGCCCAGGGCGCGAACCTGTCCGTCCAGCCGTAGTGCCGCACGTATGACCCCAGGTCGGCGAGATAGCCGGCGGACCAGTACGAGGAGACGAAACTCGACGGCCCGGGTGTGACGATGACCGACGGTCCCGAGCCGGCGGCCAGCGCCGTCTGGATCAGGCGGTCGATCGTGCTGTCGGCCTTGGGGCTGAACCGCACGGGGTACTTGCCCCGGTAGCCCTCGGCGAAGTGCTTCCGGAAATAGTCGTTCTGCTGCGCGTCCGCGAGGTTGTTCCAGACCGTGATGACATCGTCGGAGCCACGCGGATCTGTCGACCCGCACGCGCTCAGCAACGCCATCACCCCCAGGGCTCCGCCGGCGCCCAGGAGTTGGCGACGTGAGATCGTGGCCATCCTCATCTCCGTTGATAGAGGGGTTTGCTGGAGCGGCCCGCACCGGGGCGGGCCGCGGCCCGTCAGCGTGTCGGGGCGAAGCGCACGGTGCGCGCGGCCAGATCGGAGATGACGGAGTTGTCGAACCCGAACAGCGCCGAACGGGTCCGGTCGTGCAGGGGCTCGATCAGGTGTTTCGGGAGCCCCGCCGTGCCGGTGAGGATGCCCACGACCGAGCCGACCGTGGCACCGTTGGAGTCGGTGTCCCAGCCGCTCATGACGACTTTGCCGACGGCGCTCGTGTAGTCGCCCTCGCACCACAGCAGGGCCGCGGTGACGGCGGCCGCGTTGTTGACGGTGTGGATCCACGAGTACTGGCCGTAGGCCACGTGGATCTCGGCGAGCGCGGCGTCCCAGGTCAGGCCCTCGGAGCGGAGCCGGATGACATGGCTGAGGGCCTCGTGCAGGCGGGAGCGGGGCGGCACCACGGTGAGCGAGGCGTCCACGGCCTCGGCCGCGTCCGACGCGGTGAAGGCGCTCGCAACCAGGGCGGCGGCCCACATCTCGCCGTAGACGCCGTTGGCCGTGTGGGAGAGCACGGCGTCCTGGTAGGCCAGCGCGGCGGCGGCCGCGGGGTTGCCCGGGTTGACGTAGCCGAAGACGTCGGCACGGATCTGGGCGCCGATCCACTCGCGGTAGGGGTTGCGGAAGCGGGCCACCTGCGGAACCCGCAGCCCGTTGATCAGGTTGAGGTAGGCCGCGCGCTCGGCGGTGAAGATCTGCCGCAGCGGGAACAGTTCGGTCCAGGCCGTGCCCACGTGCTCCGGGCGCAGCCCGCGGCCGTGGGTCTCCAGCAGATGCAGGCCGAGGATCGTGTAGTCGATGTCGTCGTCGCGCGCCGAGCCGTCGATGTTCCCGCGCGTGGTCTCCGGCCAGCACTCGCGGAGCGCGAAGCCCTCCGGCTGAGGGTCGAGGGCGGCGACGTAGTCGGTGAGCGGATAGGAATCGGTGAGCTTGAGGTAGTCGCGTATGCGCTCCACGGTCCAGTGGTCGCCGTCCTCGACGGGCTTGCCGAGGTTGCAGCCGGCGACGCGGCCGAGCCAGGCCGCGTGCACCTGGTCGTGGTAGCGGTCCTTGTCGTGGGCGACGGCCTGCGCGGGCGACACGGAGGCCCGGATGTCGTCGAGCGACTCGGGCTCCTCGTAGGTCCAGCCGGGCAAGCGGGTGCTGTCGCGCATGCCGTCGACCAGCGCGAGCAAGGCGTCGCGGTCCTCCGGATCGGTGACGTTGGCCGCGCGCACCACGTCGTCGACGTCGTACCAGGTCTCGCGGCGCTGGGCGACCTCGTCGGCGAGGAGATCCTTCGGCCGGCACGCGTCGGTGGCGGTGTGCCGGTATGCCTCGTCGAGCTCCACCGAGGTGCCGCCCGGAGTCTGTGTCATGGGTTATGCGTCCGTTTCTCTGTGTGCAAATCGTTTTGCATCCGGTGGAGACGGTGCGGTGCGAATCCGGGCCGGCTCACAGGGCAGGGGATGAAAAGAGATCAGGCTGACTGTCTGACGACCAGTCGGGTCGGCAGGACGGTCCGTTTGCAGGGCACGTCCGGGCCGTTCTCCACACGCCACAGGATGGTGCGTGCGCAGGCGACACCGACGGCCGCCGCGGGGTTGACGACGGTGGTCAGCTGCGGCGAGACGAGAGCGGCGGTCTCGATGTCGTCGAATCCGACGATCGCGACGTCCTCGGGCACCCGCAGGCCGGCCGCGTGAGCTGCCTGCACGGCGCCGATCGCGATGAGGTCGTTGGCGCAGAGCACGGCACGCGGCCGGTCGAGGCCGGCCAGCAGGCGGGCCGTCGCCGCGGCTCCGCCCTCGCGGCCGAAGGGGGAGTGCTCGATCCACCGGTCGGGCACCTCGATGCCCGCGGCGGCGACGGCGGCCCGGAACGCCTCCAGCCGGAAGGCGTCGGTGGAGGTGCCCGGCGACCCGTCGATAAAGCCGAGTTCGCGTATCCCCTCGCGCACCAGGTGGTCGACGGCCTCGCCGAGGCCGCGGGTGTCGTCGGTCAGCACGGAGTCCGCCGGGATGTCGCCGTACTCGTCGGTGGTGATGACGAGCGGCATGGCCGGGCCGACGACCTCGCGCACCTGGGCGGCGGAGAGCGCCATGGGCTGCATGACCACCCCGTCGACCCCGCGGGCCACCATCTCCTCCAGGAGCCTGCGCTCCGTGGCGGCGTCGCCGTCGGTGTTGCCGATGAAGGAGACGTACCCCTCCCCCGCCAGGACGTCGTGGATCGCGCGGGCCACGGCGGGGTAATACGGGTTCGCGATGTCGACGAGCAACAGCGCCACCGACTGGGTCCGTCGGCTGCGCAGCCCCCTCGCGACCATGTTGGGTCGGTAGTTCTGCTGTTCGACGGCCTCCATGACGCGCTTGCGGGTGGCGGCGGAGACGGCGCGCTTGCCGCTGAGAGCGTGCGACACCGTGGTGGGGCTGACCCCGGCGGCGGCGGCCACGCTCTCGATGCTGGGGCGGTCGTTCCTGCGCGTCATCGCGTCATCCGTTCGAACCCGGCGGATACAAAACGTTTTGCGTCCGGTTCGGCTTACGGTCAGGCATGGAGTGTGCCCATGTCAACACCCTCGCGGCACATTCTTCGCATCAGCATCGACATGAACACCCCACTGTCCCGGCCTGAGCGAGGCGTGACGGCGCACTCGTCGGACCCGGCACCGGCTCCTCGGCCTTCTACCGAAGGAGGATCTGAGCCGCGAAACCTTCCAAAGCCACCTCGAAAGCCCGACGAACCGCGCGCTCTCTCCGGGCCAAAAGACCCTCCCCTCCCCCGCGCACGCCCGTCCCGACGTTGGCCAGCAGATGGCTTTTGAGCAGATCGACGGCGGTGAGTCGCGTACCGCGGTCGTTCATCGTCTCGAACATGCGGTAGCCGTGGTCCTGATTGGCCCCCCGGATGCCGACCAGCACCACCCGGTCCAGTAGCCAGTCGGTGAACCTGTCGAGCTTGTCCGCGTCGAGTTCCTCCGCCAGTTGGGCCTCGATCTGCTGGCTGCGGGCCCACAGGTTCCGGCGGGACAGGGAGTCCCCGAGCCCGGTCTCGTACACCCGGCCCTCGTCGATGGCTCGCAGCGCCGGCTCGTGATCACTGATACCGATGGAAAAGTGAGCGCCGTCGGTGGTGATCGCCCTGTTCAGCCTGTCGACACGCTGCGCGCACCGTGGTCCCTGACGCGAGCGCGCAGCTGGAGGAAGAGCAGGTGGAGCGTCACGAACCGTTGCTGGCCGTCTACCAGGCAGCGCCGGTTCTTGGACTGCTCGTAGTAGACGAACGGGCCGAGGAAGTATTGCGGCGCGTTGCCCGGCCGGCGGATGAGCGCCGGGTCGTTCGACCAGTATGCGAAGGACGTGCATAAGTCCCGCAGCAGCGTCCGGACTTCTTCCTCGGCCCAGGTGTAGTCGCGCTGGTAATAGTCGACTTGGTAGGAGACATCGCGGAACAGCTCCTTCAGACTGAAGCCCTGAGACTTGATCTCATCGACGCCCGTACCGACGCTCCCCTCCGCCACATGCTCGCTCGCGCCCCATGCATGCCCATGCTGCCAACCCGTTACAGCCAGGTACAGACAGCACCTGTAGCGCACATGGGCCAGGGGCCGTCAGGCCATAGGCGTGGCGGGGAGCAGCGAAGCCGTTTGCCTCAGCGCAACGGCTGTTCTGCGTGAGTGGGCTCGCACTCCCGAGGTCGCTTTGCTGAGCGGCGAGTTGGCCGACCTCCACACTGACTCCGCAGATCCAGCAGCTCGAGCGGGCACTCCAAGGGCAGCTCCTGGTGCGCGGACAGTGCGGGCACCGTATGCGGCTCACCGACGTCGGCAAGCTGGTCCTCGCCGCCGCACAGCCGTACGCGGACCAGCTCACCGCTCGCGCCGAC
This sequence comes from Streptomyces sp. NEAU-YJ-81, assembly GCF_017592595.1. NCBI lineage: Bacteria > Bacillati > Actinomycetota > Actinomycetes > Kitasatosporales > Streptomycetaceae > Streptomyces > Streptomyces sp. NEAU-YJ-81. The sequence goes on from NZ_JAGFNO010000060.1 coordinate 19,699, forward strand.
CAGGAGAACGCCGTGCACTCGAGCACAGAGGCGTGACACCACTGCCCGCGCCCCGCGGACTGCCTACCAGGTTGACCACGACTTGCCCGGGGTGCTCTGCTCGGCGACGCCTATGCACATCAGTCGGCACTGGCAGCTCATGGGCCCGTTCAACTCACCGCAGGCCAGCGGGATTTCTGTCCCGATATTCTCCTGCCCGGCGGGGTGGCGACTGCGCATTCCGCATCGCGGATTCATCAGATGGTGTGGTTCATCCGTGGTTTGGCCATCTCGCTGATCTTGTCCGCTGATGCTCGAAGAGCGCCCGGTTGCCGTCCTGGGGGAACGTGTTCGTGATCTCCGGCATGCCTGGCCGCATGCACTGTCCGACCAAGAGAAATGGCTTATCGTGCATTTGACTCCGCATGAGCAGGAGCGCCTGCTGATCCATGTCGCGGCCGACGTTGCACACAGGCGCCGCGACCGTGGGCTGCGCCTCAACTATCCAGAGGTGATAGCCCTGCTGACGGTGCACGTCTTCGAGGCGGCGCGCGACGGCAAGACGGTCAGCGACATCATGGACTCGGGTCGGCAGCTGTTCACCCGTGATGAGGTGATGGACGGCGTCCCGGAGATGATTAAGAACGTCCAGGTGGAGGCCACCTTCCCGGACGGCACCAAGCTGGTCACCATCGACGACCCCATTCCGGAGGCCCCAAAGGAGCGCGAGGTCTACCCGGGCAAGGTCGAGCACCCCCAGCCGCCCCGCAAGCCAGACTCCCCGGTCGACTGCGACGACAGCGGCAACTCGTCCGTAAGTTGCGACGGGTACGACGACACAGTCTCCCGGTACGACGCGATCCACTTCAACGTGCACCTCGACGGGGACACGCAGGGCGTCAGCCTGCAGAGGGACGCCACCACCTTGCCGGGGCCGGGCAAGACGAAGATCAAGGTGAAGAACGAGTCGGACCGTCCCATTCAGGTTGCCTCCCATTATCACTTCGCCGAGGTCAACCCGGGGCTCAAGGTCGTCAGTATCGAGGTCCCTGCCGGTCAGACAGTCCCCCATGACCGCAGTCTCTGGAACTGCGATGCGGCGAAGGGCCGACGGCTCAACATCGCCGCGGGCACGGCGGTGCGCTTCGAACCGGGCGACGAGTGCTGTGTGGAACTGGTGCAGATCCAGGGTGATGTCACGGCCGGCGGCAGCAGCACCAGCGACCTGACCAAGATCCGGGGACTGCGCGAAGGAATCGTCCGATGAACAACCCGCAGGGACAAGGCCGGGGTCAGGCGCCGAAGCCCGTGCAGGGCCGGCCGAAGCCGAGCAATGAGCTGACGCGGGCGGATTACACCGCGCTGTACGGGCCGACCACGCGGGACCGGGTCCGGCTCGCCGACACCGACCTCACGCTGGAGATCGAGGCCGACTGGAGCGGCGGCCCTGCGTACAGCGGCAATGAGATGGTCTTCGGCGGCGGCAAGGTGATCCGCGAGTCAATGGGAATGTCGCACCTCGCCAGGGACGGGAGGAACGGCGAAGGCGACGCCACGGACCACAGGCCCGTGGACACCGTCATCACGGGCGCGCTGATCCTCGACTGGTGGGGTGTGGTCAAGGCCGACATTGGCATCCGCGACGGCAGGATCGCGGCCATCGGCAAGGCGTACAACCCGGAGACGATGGACCCGATCCCGAGCAACAGGTTCGAGATGCCGAACCGTACTGGTAAGGGCAATACGGCGCCGGTTCCGGTGACGCCGGTAAGTTTCGTGGTCGGGCCGAGCACCGAGGTCATCTCCGGCAACGGGCGGATCCTCACCGCGGGTGGCGTGGACACCCATGTGCACTTCATCTGCCCCGGGGAGATCCACGAGGCTCTGGCCTCGGGTGTGACCACCCTGATCGGCGGCGGCACGGGACCGGCCGAGGGCAGTACGGCCACCACCGTGACCCCGGGCGCATGGCACATCAGGCGGCTCTTCGAGGCGCTGGACGAGTTCCCGGTCAACGTCGGCCTGCTCGGCAAGGGCAGCACGATGAACGAGCACGAGCTCAACGCGCAGGTTGACGCCGGTGTCTGTGGCTTCAAGATTCACGAGGACTGGGGCGCCACGCCCGCGGTGATCGACCGGGCCCTGGACATCTGTGAAGAGCGCGGTGTCCAGCTTGCTCTGCACGCCGACTCACTGAACGAGTCGGGGTTCCTGGAGAGCACACGGGCAGCCTTCACGGGCGACGGCAGGGACGCTGGGGGGAAGTTCACGAAGCAGAAGGCACGCTCCATCCACATCTTCCATGTCGAGGGTGCTGGCGGCGGTCACGCGCCGGACATGATCGAGCTGGTCAAGGAACCGAATGTGCTCCCGGCCTCGACCAACCCGACGCGTCCCCTGACGGTCAACACCGTCAAGGAGCACGTCGACATGATGATCGTGTGCCATCACCTCAACCCGCAGATTCCGGCAGATATGGCCTTCGCCGACTCCCGGATCCGGCCGTCCACCATGGCCGCGGAGGACCTCCTCCACGACATGGGCGCCATCTCCATGATGTCCTCCGACGCCCAGGCAATGGGCCGCATCGGCGAGATGATCATGCGTACCTGGCAGACCGCACACGTCATGAAGTGCCGCTACGGGGCACTGAAGGAGGACCTCGAAGCCGCGAAGGTCCGCACGATCACCGACGACACAAACCACTCCTTCAACGACCAGCAACTGCAGCCGAACGACAACTTCCGGGCGCGCCGGTACGTCGCCAAGTACACGATCAACCCGGCGATCACGCACGGCATCGACGGCCACGTCGGCTCCGTGCAGACCGGGAAGCTCGCCGACCTGGTGCTGTGGGAGCCGAAGTTCTTCGGCGTCAAACCGCACATGCTCCTCAAGGGCGGTCAGCTCGCGTACGCGCAGGTCGGCGACGCCAACGCGTCGATCACAACGCCGCAGCCCTACCTGCCGCGCCCGGTCTGGGGCTCCACCGGCCGCTCCCCGGGACGCAACTCGGTGAACTTCGTGGCTCCGGGCGTGGCCTGCAAACTGAACGGAGACGGCACCAGCAGCATTCCGGGTCTCGGTCTCGACAAGGAGTTCGTGGACATCACAAGCACCCGGCAGGTCATGAAAGCCGACATGAAACTGAACGACGGCAGTGCGCTGACGAGCCTCGAAGTCGACCACAACAGCTTCGAGGTCACCATCGGCGGTGCGACCACGACCGACGCCCGCACCGAACTCAATGGTGCGACCGTGCCGCGCTCCTACGTCAACGAAGTACCCCTGGCACAGCGGTACTTCCTCTTCTGAACCGCCACCTGCCCGGCCGTCGGAGCAACAGCACCGCGGCCGGGCCCTCGGGCGGGCAGGCCATGCCCGCCCGCGCTCGGCACAACTTCCGACCCTACGAAAGGCAGCCGCTCACCCATGAGCCGTGCAGCCCTGCTCCTGCTGGCCGACGGCCGCTTCCCCGCCGGAGGGCACGCCCACTCAGGGGGCGTCGAAGCCGCTGTCGCCCACGGAGCCGTACACGACACCGACAGTCTGGAGGCATTCTGCCGCGGCCGTCTGCACACCACCGGCCTGACCATGGCCGGCCTGGCCGCCGCGGCCGCCGCCGGAGTCGACCCGCTGCTGCTGGACGACGCCGCTGACGCACGCACCCCCGTCCCCGCGCTGCGCGCCGTCGCCCGTCGGCTCGGCCGGCAGATGATGCGCGCGGCCCGTGCCACCTTCCCGTCCGAGGACCTGGAACGGCTGGCCGCCGAACGTCCCCAGGGCGCCCACCAGCCGCTCGTGCTGGGCCTCGCCGCCCGGTCCGCCGGGCTCACCCCGCTGGACGCCGCCTATGCCGCCGCGTACGAGAACGCCGGCGGCCCGGCCACCGCGGCAGTGCGTCTGTTGAGCCTCGACCCGCTCGACGCCTCGGGGCTGCTGGCCCGCCTCAGCTCCGATACCGACGCCGTCGCCACAGCCGCCGCCCAGGCCGCGGACCGCGTCACGGCCGAGGGCATCGACGCCCTGCCGTCGGCGTCCTCTCCGCTGCTGGACATCACCGGTGAACAGCACGCCGCCTGGACCGTCCGGCTCTTCGCCTCCTGAAGCCTTCCCTTCCCCACCTGGAGTTCTTCGTGCACCTCGACCACCCCGTGACCATGCCGCAGCGCCACACCCACAGCGCCGAGCCGCTCCGCGCCGACGGCAGCCGCCGAGCTCTCCGTGTCGGTCTGGGCGGGCCCGTCGGCTCCGGCAAGACAGCCAGCGTCGCCGCGCTCTGCCGCACCCTGCGCGACCGCTGGTCCATCGCCGTCGTCACCAACGACATCTACACCCGCGAGGACGCCGAGTACCTGCTGCGCGAGGCCGTGCTTCCGCCCGAACGGATCACCGCGGTGGAGACCGGCGCGTGCCCGCACACCGCGATCCGCGACGACATCTCAGCCAACCTCGAGGCCGTCGAACACCTGGAGGCGACCCTCCATCCCCTCGACCTCGTGCTCGTCGAGTCCGGTGGCGACAACCTCACCGCAACCTTCTCCAAGGGCCTCGTCGACGTGCAGATCTTCGTCATCGACGTCTCCAGCGGCGACGACATCCCCCGCAAAGGCGGCCCAGGCATCACCACCGCCGACCTCCTCGTCGTCAACAAAACCGACCTCGCCCCGCACGTAGGCGCCGACCTCGCCACCATGGCCGCCGACGCCAAACGGCAACGCGGCGACCTTCCCGTCATCTTCACCAGCCTCACCTCGGACGACGGCATCCGCAAGGTCGCCGACTGGGTCACCGTGCACCTCGCCGAGTGGCACGCCAAGGCGGCCGTATGAGCCTCGCCCCACAACTCGCCGCGGACCGGGCAGCGTTGACCGGAGCCCTCTCCGGAGCCGAGGAGCCCGCCGGGCACCCGGACGGGGTGCGTGCCACAGCCCGCATCCGAGCCACGTACAACGGACGCGTCACCACACTTCCGCAGTTACGCAGTGACGGCCCGTTCCACCTCCGACGCATGCGCACCGACGGGAACACCGCCAAGGTGGGGATCATCGGTGCGATGAGCGCCCCACTCGGCGGCGACCGGCTCACCATCGACGTCACCGCCGGGGACCGGGCCGTACTGGAGGTCACGACGGCCGCCGCCACACTCGCCCTGCGCGGCCCCACCACCGCCCCGGCCACCTACGACGTACGGCTCACCGCCGGGGAACACACGAGCCTGCGCTGGCTGCCCCAGCCGCTGATCAGCGCAGCCGGCAGCAACCTCCGGCAGACTTGCACCGTCGAACTCGCCGCCACCGCACGGCTGTTGCTGCGAGAGGAGCAGCTCCTGGGCCGGGCCAATGAGCATCCGGGCCACCTCATCAGCCGGCTCTTGGTCCACCGTGCCGGAAGACCACTGCTCGACCAGCAGATGGCATATGGGGACCCAGAACCCGGCTGGGACGGCCCGGCCGTCCTGCACGGACACCGCGCCGTCGGCCAACTCCTGCTCGTCGACCCCGAAATGGGCATTCACCGCAGCCCCGTCCTCCTCCGCGAGGGCTCCCGGGACGGGTGCGCCGTCCTCACACCGCTGGCCGGCGGCCCGGCACTGCTCGCCACCGCCATCGCACCGACCTCCTCGGCCCTGCGGGAACTGCTCGACGAAGCCCTCGCACACGCCCTCCAAAAGTAGCGCGGATGGCCCGCCGCCCCTCAGCGGGCGGCGGACCACACCAGCGGGTCAGCCCCGAGCGTCCGCGCCCCGCGACGCCAAGTGGCCTGGTGGTTCGGCTGGCGGTTGATCAGTAGGCCGTCTGTTGGGCGAGAACCAGTTCGGTGCTCGGCTTGCGGCGGGTTGGCCGACGGGCGGAGCGGTCCGAGATCAGTGAAGCGATCGCGCGATGGGTCTCGGCGTAGTCCTCACGCCGACCGGTGTAACGCTGGAGCGGCCGCCGCTGCCGCAGTTCGGCATGGACGTGCTCGACGCAGGTCCGATCCGAGGACTGCCGTCGGCGCATCTCCCGCAATGCGTACTGATCGCCGAGCGGTGCGTGGTCCTTCGGCTTCTTCGGCGGGGCGCTGGCCTGGTCAGGGAATTCGTTGGCCAGACCCCGGTAGCCCTCGTCGACCTCGGCTCCCACTTCCGGGCGGAGCCGGAACTGCTCGGCGATGCCCTCGGTGCGCACCGCGGTCGGGTCGTGCATGCGGCCCGGCCGGTTCGCGCCGGACCACAGCAGACGGCCCTGGCCGTCGCTGACGGTGGAGGTCTTGATGGTGTTCTGCCTCTTCTTGCCCGACACGAAGGCCCGTCGTCCGGGACGGTTGGCCTTGGGTCGGCGGACCTGGGTCTCGCCTCCGTCGATCCTCAGCCGGATCCCCTCGGCTTCGGCGTAGGCGAACACGTCCGCCAGGGTGCGCAGCCGCACGCCGGGGCGGTCGGGGACGGCGAAGCCGCGCACCGCCAGGAGCGGGCGGATCTCGCCGATGGCGCGGGAGACCGTGGAACGGGCCGTGCCGTACAGCTCGGCGAGCGCGGCGTGCGGGAGCCCCGTGCGCAGGTGGACCAGGGTGACCAGCACCCGGTCGGCGAAGACCAGGTCGTACTTCGGGCCGGCACCGGCCGCCCGCGGCCGCGCAACACCTCGCCGCTCACGCAGTGCCGACTCGCACCGCGCCAGCCACGGGTCTGCCAACTCCTCGATCAAAGCGCCGAGATGTGCACGGGAGACGCCGCAGAAGGCAGGATGGGACAAGGCCGCACGGGCCCACTTCTTGGTCACACTCGAAGAACCCGTGCGGCCGCTGTCACGTCACGGCCGTAGAAGACAGCCTCGCGGATCGTGTCGAGGCCGTCGCACCGTCGTAGGTCAGGCTTCCGCAGGAGTGCTCGCCATCGCCCCCGGCGGGCGCATCATGAAGACGTCGATCGGGTCCTGGGCTTCCACGACGAATCCGCGGCGCTCGTAGAGTCGACGGGCAGCACTGCCCTGCAAGACGTTCAAGCACACGGTCATGCCCTGCGCGTCCGTTCGCTCCAGTACCCTGCGCAACACAGCGGATCCGAGCCCTCGGCCCTGACAGTGCGGAGCAAGGTAGAAGTGCTCCAGCCACTGCCTGCCTTCGGCGGGCCGGACCGTGACGCATCCTGCGAGTTCACTGTCGATCATGATGATCGACGTGTGCTGCGGGGAGAAGGAGTCCCGCAGCCGCTGCCGTACCCGGTGCTCGTCGTAGCGCCCAAGGCGTTCCAAGTCCACACGCATGACCGTGGCCCGCAACTCCGCGATCACCTTGATGTCCGCTGCCACCGCAGAACGCAGCACCCAGCCCGCGGCGTGCGCCGACGTGGTCTGTGCAGGCACTGCCATATCCGATCGCGTACCGCTCCCCATCACCCCAGCATCCATGGCCGGAGTATCTCAGTGCGCCTGCCCTGAACAGGCACATGGGCATTTCAACCCGAACTACCCCAATCCCACCGCGACCTCAATCGCGGACCGGGTCGTTAGTCCGACGGGTCTGGTGACTGGGCGGCGTCCATGTCGTTTCGACCCTTGTGGAGCGGGGTGATCTATCCGACGCAGAGTGGACCCGACTGGAGCCGCACCTGCCGCAGAACGTCGGGCGGGGCGGGCGGTGGAACAGGACAAGATCGTGAGACAGAAGGGCCGTGTCCCTCGGATGAGACGGCGGATGAAGCCCAGGTCACCACGCCGGTGTGCGCGTGCGCCTCTGTCGGGCCCATGATGGAGACAGCGGAGTAATTGCGGACCGATGTGCCGACGGTCGCGCATGACCGGTCTCGGCCCACACGAGGGGACGCGGGTCGGCCACCACCCATCGAGCGTGTGATCGGCGGTCGCGGGCCGCTCGTGTGAAGTACGGGCCATGCCTGCCCGGCGCCGCCACCCGGATCGTAACCGCCGACCGGACAGGAGAAGGTGGTGGTCGAATGAACACCGTGCAGAAGGTCGCCATTGTCACCGGCGCTTCCCGAGGAATCGGCGCCGCCCTGGTCCCCGCCTACCGCGAGCTCGGCTACGCGGTTGCCGCGACGGCACGCTCCCTGGAGGAGTCGAGCGATCCCGATGTGCTGACCGTCAGTGGCGACGTGGCCGAGCCGGGCGTCGGCGCCCGTATCGTCGACGCGACGCTGTCCCGGTTCGGGCGGATCGACACGCTCGTCAACAACGCCGGAGTCTTCGTCGCCAAGCCGTTCACCGACTACACCGACGAGGACTATGACCTTGTGACCGGGGTCAACCTGCGCGGCTTCTTCGAAACCTCCCGCAGTGCCGTCGCCGCGATGCTCTCCCGGGACGGCGGCGGCCACGTGGTGAACCTCTCCACCAGCCTGGTCGACCACGCCAGCTCACAGGCGCCATCAGCTCTCGCCTCGCTGACCAAAGGCGGACTGAACGCGGTCACCAGGGCGCTGGCGATCGAGTACGCGGCCCGCGGTATCCGGGTCAATACCGTCGCGCTGGGCGTGATCCGCACTCCCATGCACCCGCCCGAGACGTACGAGGGCCTCGCCGCGTCGCACCCGCTTGGCCGGATGGGTGAGATCGACGACGTCGTCAACGCGATCGTCTACCTCGAGAACGCCCCGTTCGTCACTGGTGAGACCCTGCACGTGGATGGCGGCCAGAGCGCTGGACGCTGAGCGGGCGATCATTCCTGCGAACCCGCTGTGTGCGGACCGAGTAGCCGCCGCAGCCATGACCGGCCGGCGCGGAGCCACGCGCGGGGACGGGACGGCGAAGCCACCGGCCGCGTGTTCGCCGATCCGGTAGCTGTGGACGTCCCCCAGATGGGCCCTGCGGTAGTCCGGAAGTAGTAGCCGTGCCCTCACTCCGGCCGGAGCGGCCCTGCTCCCGCACACCCGGGCCCTGCTCGAGCGTGCCGACGATCTGCGTAACCGCGCCGCCAGGATCGCGGGCTCGGAACCGGTCCGGCTCGGCTACGTCAACT
>NZ_JAGFNO010000061.1:0-26433 GCF_017592595.1 Streptomyces sp. NEAU-YJ-81
GTGTGGCGTTCACTCGGCATCGAGCCCTCCGCCGTCATCGGCCACTCACAAGGCGAGATCGCCGCCGCATGCGTAGCCGGTGCCCTCACCCTCGAAGACGGCGCACGACTCATCGCCCTCCGCAGCCGCCTCATCGCGGAGGAACTCGCCGGACACGGCGGCATGGTCTCCCTGACCACCCCCGCCGACCAGGCACACGAGCTACTGACCGGCCACGACGACGTATGGATCGCCGCCGCCAACGGACCCACCTCCACCGTCATCGCCGGAACCCCCGCCGCACTCGCCGAGGTGACCGCCGCGGCCGAGACCGCCGGGCTGCGCCCGCGCACCATCCCGGTCGACTACGCCTCCCACACGCCCCACATCGAACGCATCCGGGAACAGCTCCTCCAACTCGCCGCACCCATCACCCCCCGCACCGGCGGCATCCCCATGTACTCCACCGTCACCGCCACCCCCATCGACGGCGCAACCCTCAACGCCGAGTACTGGTATCGCGACCTCCGCCAACCCGTCCGCTTCCATCAGACCCTGCAAACCCTCCAGGCCGACGGACACACCCTCTACCTCGAAACCAGCCCCCACCCCGTCCTCACCACGGCCATCCAGGAAACCGGCACCCACGCCACCGGCACCCTCCGCCGCAACCACGGTGGCGTCCAGCAACTCCTCACCACCCTCGCCACCCTCTGGACCCACGGCCTCACTCCCAACTGGCCAACCCTCCTCACCCCCCACACCACCACCCCCACCAACCTCCCCACCTACCCCTTCCAACGCCACCACTACTGGCTTTCGGCGGCGGAGCGGATCGGGGATCTCGCGGGCGCGGGGCTGTCCGTGGTGGGTCATCCGCTGGTGGCGGCCGGGGTGAGCATGGCCGAGGGCGGCGGGTTCGTGTTCACCGGCCGGCTCTGCAGCCGTACGCAGCCATGGCTGGCCGACCACACGGTGCTGGGCCGGGTCCTGGTGCCGGGCGCGGCCCTGCTGGAGCTCGTGCTGGGGGCCGGGCAGCACATGGGCGCCGAACGGCTGGACGAGCTCGTTCTGCATGCCCCGCTCACCGTGCCGTCCGACGACACCGCCCTCGACATCCAGGTGGCGATCGACGCGGCGGACGAGCGGGGCGCGTATGCCGTACGGCTGCACTCCCGGCCACACCGCCCGGGGCAGGACGACGACCCGGCGGACTGGGTGTGTCATGCCACGGGGACGTTGACAGTGTCCGCGTCGCCGCCCGGCGACGAGCAGATGGGCGCGGAGCCCGAGGCCCAGTGGCCGCCCACCGGCGCGGAGCCGGTGGGCATCGACGCGTTCTACGAGCGGCTGGCGGACCACGGCTATGGCTACGGCCCGGTGTTCCGTGGCGTGCGGGCCGTGTGGCGCCGGGGCGAGGAGATGTTCGCCGAGGTGCGCCTTCCCGAGTCCGCCGCCGGTGACGCGGGGCGGTTCGGTGTGCATCCGGCGCTGGTGGACGCGGCGCTGCAGACGCGGCTGGTGGCGCTGTTGGAGGGCGATACGGAGCGGATGATGCCGCTGTCGTTCGCCGGGGCGCGGCTGCACGCCACGGGCGCGACCGTCGCCCGGGTGCGGACGGCGCCGACGGGGCGGACGGGGGCGACCGGGCCGGACGGAATCTCGGTGCGGATGACGGATCTCGCCGGTCTGCCGGTCCTCACCGTCGATGAGGTGGTCTCGCGTCCACTGGCGGCCGACGCGCTGACGGTGGCAGCCGGACCGGCCGCCGACTCACTCTTCGAGGTGGCGTGGACACCGCTGCCCCTCCGGCCATCCGAGGCCACGGAACACTTGGCGGTGCTCGGTGACACCGCCCTGCCCGCCGCACCCAACGCGCCCGTCCACCCAGACGTTGCCGCGCTTCTCGACGCCGTACGCACGGGCACACCCCTGCCACCGCTGGTGCTGCTCCCCGCTCTCGCGGCGTCGGTACCGAACGGTGCCGACGATGTTCCCGCCGCGAGCCGGGAGCGGCTGGCGGCCGTGCTGGAGACGGTGCGGGAGTGGCTGAGCCATCCCGAACTCGACGGCACCCGGCTGGCGTTGGTCACCCGAAACGCGGTAGCGGGGTTCCCGGGTGAGCGGGCCGATCTGGCGCTGGCCGGAGTGCGGGGGCTGTGGCGTTCGGTGTGTTCGGAGCACCCGGGCCGGTTCGCGCAGGTGGATCTGGACGGTGTGCCCGAGTCGGCGGCGGCGCTGACCGCCGCCCTCGCCACCGGTGAGCCCGAGCTCGTGGTGCGCGCGGGAGCGGTGTCCGTGCCACGGCTGGCCCGGGTCTCGCCGTCGGACCCCGGGGTGCTGGCCGTCCCCGACGGGGCCGCGGCCTGGAGTCTGGACCTGGACACCGGGGGTACGGTCGAGGGGCTGCGGCTGGTGCCCGCTCCGGGAGTCGAGGAGCCCCTGGCCCCTGGCCAGGTACGGATCGCGGTACGCGCCACGGGCGTCAACTTCCGCGACGTCCTCGTCTCGTTGGGCGTCGTTCCCAGCGTGGTTCCCAGCGGTGACGGGCTCTTCGCCGCCGAGGGCGCCGGTGTGGTGCTGGAGGTCGGCCCCGGTGTCGACGGCCTCGCGGCGGGCGACCGGGTGATGGGCCTGGTGTCGGGCGCGTACGCGGGCCCGGTGGCGGTGGCCGATGCCCGGATGGTCGTGCGGATGCCCCACGGCTGGACGTATCCACAAGCGGCGTCGGTGCCCGCCGCGTTCCTGACCGCGTACTACGCCCTGGTCGAGCTGGCCCGGGTGCGCGCGGGCGAGTCCGTCCTGGTGCACGCCGCCGCGGGTGGTGTGGGGATGGCGGCGGTGGGGCTGGCGCGCCATCTCGGGGTCGAGGTGTACGCGACGGCGAGCGAGCCGAAGTGGCCCGTGGTGCACGGCATGGGCGTTCCGGCCGGGCGGGTGGCGTCGTCGCGCACCCTGGAGTTCGCCGAGCGCTTCCGTGCCGAGACCGGTGGCCGGGGCGTCGATGTCGTCCTGAACTGTCTGGCCGGGGAGTTCGTCGACGCCTCGCTGGCGCTGCTGCCGCGCGGCGGCCGGTTCATCGAGATGGGCAAGACGGATGTCCGGGACGCCGATGAGGTGGCCGCGCGGTGGCCGGGCGTCGGCTATCGGGCGTTCGACCTCGGCGAGGCCGGGGCGGAGCGGCTGGGCGCGATGCTCACCCATCTCGCCGAGTTGTTCGAGGCGGGTGTGCTGGCGCCGCTGCCGGTGACGGCGTGGGACACCCGTCGGGCGCGGGAGGCGTTCCGCCATGTCAGTCAGGCGCGGCACACGGGGAAGGTGGTGCTCACCCCGCCCCGGAGCGCGATCGACGGCACCGTGCTGATCACCGGCGGCACGGGGGTCATCGGCTCGGCGGTGGCCCGGCATCTGGTCACCGGCCATGGCGTCACCGATCTCGTCCTCGTCGGCCGCCGGGGGCCGGGCGCTCCCGGCGCGCGCGAACTGGTCGCCGAACTGGCCGAGTTGGGCGCCACGGCCCATGTGATGGCGTGTGATGTGTCCGACCGTGCGGCGCTGGGCGCGCTGCTGGACGGCCTGCCGCGGCTGCGCGGTGTGGTGCACGCGGCCGGGGCGCTGGACGACGGTGTGGTCTCCACGCTGTCCCCCGAGCGGCTGGACACCGTGCTGCGCCCCAAGGCGGACGCGGCCTGGTATCTGCATGAGCTGACCCGGGACCGGGATCTGGCGCTGTTCGCGCTCTGCTCCTCCGCCGCCGGGGTGCTGGGCGCGGCGGGCCAGGGCAACTACGCGGCCGCCAACGCGTTCCTGGACGCTCTCGCCCGGCACCGCCGTGACCAGGGCCTGCCCGCACATGCGCTCGCCTGGGGCCTGTGGGGTGAACGCGGCGCGATGACCGGTGGCCTGGGCGCCACCGACCTCGACCGGATGCGCCGTCTGGGGGTGCGGCCACTCACCGCCGACCAGGGCCTCGCGCTCTTCGACGCGGCCATCCGGGCACCCCGTGCGCTCAGCGTTCCGGTGCGGCTGGATGTGGCCGCGCTGCGCCGCCACGGCGAGCCCGCGCCGCTGCTGCGCGGACTGGTCCGTACGACGGTCCGGCGCGGCGCCGTCAACACCGCCACGGGCGGCGGTCTGCGGGATCGCCTGGCCACACTGTCCGCAGCCGACCGCGAGCGGACGCTGAGCGACCTCGTACGGGCCCAGGCCGCCGTGGTGCTCGGGCACGAGGGCGGTGACGCGGTGGCCGAGGACCGTTCCTTCAAGGACCTGGGCTTCGATTCCCTGACGGCCGTGGAGCTGCGCAACCGGCTCGGCACGGCCACCGGGCTACGGCTTCCGGTGACCACCGTCTTCGACCATCCGACCCCGGCCGCGCTGGTGGCCGAGCTGCTGCGGCTGCTGGTGCAAGGCGGCGAAACCCCCGCCGCCCGGCCCGCCACCCCGGCCCGTGCGACCGTGGCCGCCGATGACGACGACCCGATCGCAATCGTCGGCATGAGCTGCCGTTTCCCCGGCGGGGTGCGCTCGCCCGAGGAGCTGTGGCGGCTGCTCGCCGAAGGGCGGGACGCCATGGGCCCCTTCCCCGACGACCGCGGCTGGCACGCCGAGCTGGGCCGCCCCGGCGCCACCGGGGACTTCGCGGCGGTCGGTGGCTTTCTGCACGACGCGGCCGACTTCGACGCCGAGTTCTTCGGCATCTCGCCCCGTGAGGCGCTGGCCACGGACCCACAGCAGCGGCTGCTGCTGGAGACCACATGGGAGGCGTTTGAACACGCGGGCGTCGACCCCACCACCCTGCGCTCCACCGCCACCGGGATCTTCGCTGGGCTGATCTACCACGACTACGCCACGCGCTTCCCCGAGCAGTTGGCCGACGGCTTCGAGGGCTATCTCGGCAACGGCAGCGCGGGCAGCGTGGCCACCGGCCGGGTCGCCTACGCCCTCGGGCTCGAAGGCCCGGCCATCACCGTGGACACCGCCTGCTCCTCGTCCCTGGTGGCGCTGCACCTGGCCGCGCAGGCGGTCCGGCAGGGCGAATGCACCCTCGCGGTGGCCGGTGGGGTGACGGTCATGTCGACCCCGCGGCCGATCGTCGAGTTCAGCAGGGTCGGCGGGCTCGCCCCCGACGGCCGCTCCAAGGCGTTCGCCGCCGAGGCCGACGGGATGGGCTTCGCCGAGGGCGTCGGCATGCTGGTGGTCGAGCGGCTGTCCGACGCCCGCCGCCACGGCCACCGGGTGCTCGCGCTGCTCCGGGGCTCCGCGCTCAACCAGGACGGTGCGTCCAACGGCCTCACCGCGCCCAGCGGCCCGGCCCAACAGCGCGTCATCCGGCAGGCGTTGGCGAACGCGGCCCTCACCCCGGCCGATGTGGACGTGGTCGAGGCGCACGGTACGGGGACGCCGCTGGGCGACCCGATCGAGGCGCAGGCCCTGCTGGCCACGTACGGCCGGGACCGGCCCGCCGACCGGCCGGTGGTGCTGGGCTCGGTGAAGTCCAACATCGGCCACACCCAGGCCGCGGCCGGGGTCGCGGGTGTCATCAAGATGGTGCTGGCCCTGCGCCACGGTCTCGTACCCCGCACGCTGCACGCCGAACGCCCCACCGCGCAGGTGGACTGGACGGCCGGAGCGCTGCGCCTGGCCGCCGAGAACGAGCCCTGGCCCACGGCCGGTGGGCCCCGGCGCGGTGCGGTGTCGTCCTTCGGCATCAGCGGCACCAACGCCCATGTGATCCTGGAGGAGGCGCCGGACGCGCCCCTTTCCCATGCCCCCGGTGAACCGACACGGGTAGCCGTGCCGTGGGTGCTCTCGGCGAAGAGCGCCGACAGCCTGCGCGACCAGGCCCGTCGGCTGCTGGCGCGGCTGACCGCCGACCCGGATCTGGCGCCCGTCGATGTGGCCCGCTCGCTGCTGTCCCGGGCCGTCTTCGGCCACCGCGCCGTGGTGATCGGCCGCACCCGGGAGGACTTCCTGGACCGGCTGGCGGCGCTCGGCCGTGGCGAACCGGCCACCGGCGTGGTGCGGTCCGTCTCCCCCGACCGCTCCGTCTCCTCCGACCGCTCCGCGTCCCCCGAACGCTCCGCGTCCCCCGAACGCTCCGCGTCCGCCGACCGGTCCGGGCCGGTGTTCATCTTCCCCGGACAGGGCTCGCAGTGGGCCGGGATGGCGGCCGAACTCCTCGACAGCTCACCGGTGTTCGCCGAGTCCTTCGCCGCCTGCGCCCACGCGCTGGCCCCGTATGTCGAGTGGTCGCCGCTCGATGTAGTGCGCGGACGTCCGGGCGCGCCGTCGCTGGACCGGGTCGATGTAGTACAGCCGGTGCTCTGGGCGGTCATGGTGTCCCTGGCGCGGGTGTGGCGGTCCCATGGGGTCGAACCCGCCGCGGTGGTGGGGCATTCGCAGGGCGAGCTGGCGGCGGCGTGTGTCGCGGGGGTGCTCTCGCCGGAGGACGCCGCCCGCGTCGTCGCGCTGCGCAGCCGGCTGATCGGGAGCGAACTGGCAGGGCGCGGCGGGATGGTCTCGCTGCCCCGCCCGGTGGACGAGGCCGAAAAGCTGGTGGCGCCCTGGGGTGAGCGGATCTGCGTGGCCACCGTGAACGGGCCCGCCTCGACCGTGGTCGCCGGGGACGCGGTGGCGCTGGACGAGCTGATGGCGGTGTGTGAACGGGACGGGGTACGGGCGCGCCGTATCCCGGTGGACTACGCCTCGCACACTCCGCAGGTCGAACGGATTCGTGAGCGGCTGCTGGAGCTGGCCACGCCCGTCGCGCCCCGCCTCGGCGCGCTGCCGATGTACTCGACGGTGACCGGCACCCTCCTCGACGGTGCGAGCGCCGACGCGGAGTACTGGTACCGCAACCTCCGCGAGACCGTGCGATTCGAGCAGGCGACACGCGCCCTGGCCGCTGCCGGGCACACGGTGTTCGTCGAGGTGAGCCCGCACCCCGTGCTGAGCCCGGGGATCGAGCAGACGGTCGAGCAGGCCATCGAGCGCACGCTGCCGGACACCTCGGCGGTCCGCGCGGCCGTGGCGGTGGGCACGCTGCGGCGGGACGAGGGCGGCCGGGAGCGCCTGCTCACCGCGCTCGCGGAGCTGTTCGTGGCCGGGGGCGCGGTGGCGTGGCCGACCACGTTCGAGGGCGGGCGGCCGGTGGATCTGCCGACGTACGCCTTCCGCGCGCGGCGGTACTGGCTGGACGCGCCCGAGCGCACCGGGGACGCGGGCGGCGCCGGGCTCACGGCGGTGGACCATCCGCTGCTGGCAGGGGCGGTGGCTCCGGCCGGGAGCGACACGGTGCTGTTCACGGCGCGGCTCTCGCAGACCACGCACCGCTGGCTCGCCGACCATGCGGTGCTGGGCGGTGTGGTCCTGCCCGGCAGCGTGTTCCTCGACTGGGCGCTGTACGCGGGGCGTGCGGTCGGCTGTCCGTATCTGCCCGAGCTCACCCTCCAGGAGCCGCTGTTCCTGCCCGCCACCGAGGCGGCGCAGCTCCAGATCCAGGTGGGCGGGCCCGACGAGGAGGGCGGTCGGGTGCTCACCGTGCACTCCCGCCCCGAGTCCGCGGCCGGGGAGACGGCGGACGGCTGGACATGCCATGTGCGGGCCGTCGTGGCACCGGACGGCCACGCGAGCAGCGAGGACGGTGGCCAGGGCGGCGCCGACACGGCCGCGTTCGCGGAGCTGGCGGCCGTCTGGCCGCCGCCCGGTGCCCGCGCCGTCGGCCTGACGGGCTTCTACGACCGGCTGGCGTCCGACGGCTTCGACTACGGCCCGGCCTTCCGCGGTCTGCGGTCGGCCTGGCGGCGCGACGGGGACGTCTTCGCGGAGGTGGCCCTGGGTGAGGGAGCCGGTGGTGGCCCGGTGGACGGCTTCGCGCTGCACCCCGCGCTGCTGGACACCGCCCTGCACGCGATCGGCCTCGGCGGGTTCTTCGACCGGGCGGAGGCGGCGGGCGCGCCGATCCGGATGCCGTTCTCCTGGACCGGTGTCCGGCTGCACTCCACCCCGGAAACCCCGGACGCCACTCCACCGACCACCGTACGGGTGCGGTTGTCCGCCGCCGGACCGGATGCCATCGCCATCCATCTCACGGGCGGTGACGGTCAACCGCTCGCGCACATCGAGGAGTTGACGCTGCGGCCGGTGTCCACGGACCGGCTGCAGGCAGCGGCGGAGGAGCGTGCGGCCCGTCCCGTACGGCGCGTGCGGCCCGGCCCCCGGCCGCAGGACACCGCCGCAGCCCAGCGCGTCCTGGACGCCACGCCCACGGAGCGGGAGCGGCTGCTGGCGGACCTCGTTCGGGAGCAGCTGCGCGCGGTGCTCCACCACGAGGCGGCGGCGGAGATCGGCCCGGACACCGAGTTCCTGGCGCTCGGCATGGATTCGGTGCGCGGGATCGACCTGCGCGACCGGCTCGCCACGCTGCTGGGGCTCCGGCTGTCGGCCACGGCGACGTTCGAACATTCGACCGTGGACCAGCTCGCCGGGCATCTGGCCACCTTGCTCGCCGAACACCTGACCACGTTGATGGACAGCCCGGCCGCCACCCGCCCGAGCGTCCCGGTGGCCGAGGAACCCGCACCCGCGGAGCAGGCCACCCCGGAGAAGACCCCGCCGAAAGCCTCCGCGCCCCCGTCCGCCGTTGAGCTGGAGCTGGCGAAGGCCACCGCGGCCCCGGCGGCGGACCCCTACGACAGCCTCACCACCCTCTACCACCAGGCGTACGCCATGGGCCGGGCCCAGTCGGTGGGCATGGCGCTCATCCAGGCCGCGGGCCGGCTCCGGCCGTCCTTCACCGCCGAGGACGCCGCCGGCCACACCCTCCCGCCGGTGAAGATGGCCGGTGGCGACGGCACCCGGGCGACGCTGGTGTGTCTGCCCGCCATCACCGCCACCGCCGGGCCGATCCAGTACGGGATGATGGCACAGATGTTCGAGAGCAGGCGGGATGTCCTCTCGCTGGTCAACCCCGGTTATCTCGAAGGCGAGTTGGTCGCCGACAGCTTCGACGCCCTGATCGAACTGCACCTCCACCAGTTGCGCGCCGCCATCGGCACCGAGCGCTATGTCCTGGTCGGCCACTCCATGGGCGGGCTGCTCGCCTACGCCCTCGCGGAACGGGCCGAGCGGGCGGGGCTGCCGCCCGGCGCGGTCGTGCTGCTCGACACCTTCGAGGCCACCCACCAGTTCTCCGAGAAGACCCATATCGCGCTGAACGAGGGCCTGGACTCCCGGGAACAGCTACTGGGCGACTTCGCGCTGACCGGCGCGAAGCTCTCGGCGAGCGGGCGCTACAACGCCATGCTGATGGAGGAGTGCGTGCTGCGGCCCGTCGAGAGCCCGACGTTCTTCCTGAGCGCTGCCGAGCCCATGCCCCACCAGGACGAGGGGTTCGAGGGCGACGCGTGGCGCGCGTCCTGGCCCTTCCCGCACACCGCCAAGGCCACCCCGGGAGACCACTTCACGATCATGGAGCACCACCTCCCCCTGACCACCGACGCCATCGAGGACTGGCTCACCGAACGCGGTCTGTGACCCGACGAGCCGCGCCCCGACCACATCCGCCCCGCGTACCGCCGAAAGGACCTACGCCATGACCCTGCCCGCCTTCGAAAGACTCGTCCCGCCCGGTACGGACATCGTCTCCGACCCGTACCAGCTCTACGCCATGCTGCGGGAGCAGGGCCCCGTGCACCAGGTGCCCAGCCACGGCACGGACGACGTCTGGCTGATCGTCGGGCATGAGGAGGCCCGCGCCGCCCTGACCGACCCCCGGATGAGCAATGACGTCCGCCACTCCTCGTCCTGGCAGGACGACGGGGGCAACGCCATCGGCCTGAACATGCTGCAGACCGACCCGCCCGACCACACCCGGCTGCGGAAGCTGGTGGCGCGGGAGTTCACCGCCCGCCGGATCGAGGCGCTACGGCCGCGCATCCGGCAGATCGCCGATGAGCTGCTGGACGCCATGCTGCCGCTCGGCCGGGCCGATCTCGTGGAGTCGTTCGCCATGCCGCTGCCGATGGCGGTGATCTGCGAACTGCTCGGCGTTCCGGCGGCCGACCGGGCCGACTTCCGCGGCTGGTCGAGCGAGATCGTCTTCCCCAGCGACCCGGAGGCCGCGGGGGCCGCCGTGGCCGCCATGACCGGCTATCTGGCCCAGCTCATCGAGGCCAAGCGGGAGGCGGGGAGCGACGACCTGCTGTCCGCCCTGGTGCGCACGATGGACGAGGAGGGCGACCGGCTCTCGCCCGAGGAGATGCTCGGCATGGCCTTCCTGCTGCTGGTCGCCGGGCATGAGACGACCGTCAATCTGCTCGCCAACGGCACCTGTGCGCTGCTGCGCGCCCCCGAGCAGCTGGCCGCGCTCCGGGCCGACCCCGCGCTGCTGGACGGCGCCGTCGAGGAAATGCTGCGCTACGACGGCCCGTCGCAGTCCACGGCGCACCGCTTCACCACCGAACCCGTGGAGATCGCGGGCACCAAGATCCCCGCGGGTGAGCCCGTCCTGGTCCTGCTCGGCTCGGCCAACCGCGACCCCCAGCGCTTCGCCGACCCCGACCGTTTCGACATCCACCGGGACGCGCGCGGCCACCTGGGCTTCAGCCACGGCGTCCACCACTGTCTGGGCGCGCCGCTGGCCCGGCTGGAGGCCGCGATCGCGCTGCGGGCCCTGCTGGAGCGGTGTCCGGATCTGGCCCTGGACACCGACCCGGACACCCTGGCCTGGCGCCCCAGCATGATGCGCGGCCTTCTGCGGCTGCCGGTGCGGTTCACCCCGGCGGGGTAGGCGCGTCAGCGCACCGGGTGGTCGTCGTCCGCCGCGGTGTCGTCCATGGCGGCGTTGCCGTCCATGGCCCCGGTGTCTTTGGCGGCGGTGCCCTTGGGCGCGGTGCTGTCCGTGGCGCCGCCCGAGCCGTCCGCCGCGGACCGGACGTCCGGACGCCTCGGCCCCTGCCGGGGCGTCCGGGGCTCCCCGGACGCCTTCCTCGGGGACTCCGGGGGCTCCGGGGGCTCCGGGGGCTGACCGGCGGGCCTCCCGGCCGACGTCTCCGAGGGCTTGCCCGGGGGCTTCTCCGAGTGCTTGCCCGAGGGCTTCCCCGCAGGCTTCCCGGCGGCCTTCTCCGCCGCCTCGCGCTTGCTGTGCAACCGGGAACGTATGTCCCCGTGCGGCAGGAACTGGGCCCAGCGCTCGGGGAACTCCGACGGCGGGGTGATCTCCGCCGCGCCGTCGTCCGCCGTGCGCTGGTCCTTCGCCCGCAGCCGGGCCGCCTCCTCCCGGGCACGGGCGGCGCGCTCCGCCCGCCCGGCGGCCGTGGCCACCGAGGGCCAGACCCGGTCGATCGCGGCGTTGACCGCCGCCCCGACCAGCACCGCGAAGGCGGACACCCCGATCCACAGCAGCACCGCGACGGGGGCGGCCAGCGAGCCGTAGATCGTCGGGCCCTCGACCGTATGGACCAGGTAGATCCGCAGCAGAAAGCTGCCCAGCACCCACATCGCGAGGGCCACCAGCGCCCCGGGGATGTCCTCCCGCCACGGCGAGCGCACCGGCACGGACACGTGGTAGAGCGTGGTGAGGAAGGCGATGGACAGCACCATCACCACGGGCCAGTACAGGACCCGTACCGGGTCCGCGCTGGACGGCAGCAAGCCCAACACCGCCTCCGGCCCGATCACCATCAGCGGCAGCGCCACCGCCCCGACCAGGAGCGCCACCAGATAGAGCAGGAACGACAGCAGCCGGGTCCTGACGATCCCGCGCCGCCCCTCCAGCCCGTACATGATGGTGATGGTGTCCACGAACACGTTCACCGCGCGGGAGCCGGACCACAGGGCGATGGCGAAGCCGAGCGAGATCACATCGGGGCGGCCGCCCTTGATGACATCGTCCAGCAGCGGGCGCGCGATCTCCTTGACGCCCCGGTCGGACAGCACGGTCGCGGAGGCGTCGAGGATGTTCTGCCGGATGGTGGCCACCGTGTCGGTGCTGGTCCACGCGTCGAAATAGCCGAGCAGCCCGATCAGGCCGAGCAGCAGCGGCGGCAGCGACAGCAGGGTGAAGAAGGCCGCTTCGGCGGCGAGCCCGGTGACCCGGTACTCCATGCAGGAATCGACGGTGTCCTTCAGCAGCAGCCAGGCCATCCTGCGCTTGGACACATTGCGGTACAGGGCGCGGGCCTTGCGGAGCCGGCCGGACGGCTTCGGTGTTTCTTCTGCTGGCTGCACCTTCTCACCGTATCGGGCCTGTTCACCGCCGCTCATCCGGTGACCAGGCCGAATCTTCGGCAAAGGCGTCGGCGGAGGGGATGCCGCGCCGACTCGGCACCACCCTCCGCCCGCCGGGCCCACTGTCCGTGCCGGATACAGCCATGCGCAAAGGTTGCGCCGCGTTGCAGCCGTCCGGACGGCCGGTGGGAGCGTGGCGGCCGCGGGTCAGCAGCCTCCGCAGTTGTAGAAGGTCACGTCCCAGTGGTTGCTCTCGCGCGCGTAGACGTTGCCCGAGCCGGACTTGTACTGCTGGGCGCCGTCACCGGGGCGCGGGCCGATGTTGGTGAAGGTGCCGGTGATGTAGTTGCTGAGGCAACTCGTGGGGCTGAAGTCCAGCTTGTAGCCGTTCCAGTGGCTGTACGTACCGGAGGCGTGCCCGGTCTCCGTGCCGCCGGTGATGGTGAGCGCGCAGCCGCTGGCCCCCTTGAGGGTGCTGGCACCCTGCACACTGGTCAGGTTGATCTGCTCGAACGAGGTGCAGGTGGAGTTGTTGCGGTCCGAGCAGCCCCCGCTGGAGGTCCAGGAGATCCCGGCGCCGCGCAGCCGGTTCGCCGCGTCGGAGTGGCTGAGCTTGGCCGCCGCGACGGCGGAGGAGGCGTCGGAGGCCACGGGGGCGCTGGGGGCGGCCACCGCGCTCTGGGCGGTGAGAACGCCGGTGGTGGCGAGGACCGCGCCGCCGAGCAGGGCGCCGAGTCTGATCCGGGTGCTGGTCACAGCCATGGTCGTCTTCGTCTCCTTCATTTGCGGATCCGTGGGCCGTCTGGGACGGCGGCAGCACGATCCCAGCCCTCCGGGTCGGGCGGGCGACCGACCGGGGAAATCGGGACAGCGGGATCGGAAACCGTCCGCGGCCTGCGAAGACGGCGGGCGCTGGGATGGCCGATGGGATGCCGGGCGGCGCTGAGAGCGGCGATCAGCGCCCCTTGGCCGCCTTGCTCTCCTCAACCGCTTTGGACTTCTCGGCGCCCTTGTCCCCCTTCGAACCGGCACGATAGGCGCGGTCGCAGGCTTTCCAGGCGCTGAAGTCATGGGTGAGCGCCCACAGCCGATGGGCCGCCCGGATGTTCCAGTCCGGGTCCAGCGCCTGCTCCCGGGTGCCGCCCAGCTTGCGCAGCGTGCCGTCGTAGAGCTGGAAGACGCCCCAGTTCCGGGTCGCGTTGGAGTTGGGCAGGGTGTAGAGGGGGTCGAGATACGAGGCGCAGTCCGCGATGCCGACCGCGCGCTCGGGGTCCTCGGTGAAGACCTCGCGGATGCGCCGGGTGACCCGCTCCGGCGTCCAGGTGCCGAGCGGCTTCCCCTCGTTCTCGTAGAGCGCCCGCTTCGTCCGCTCGTCCACCGATCCGTTCGCCGTCAGCCCGCTGCGGAGCTGGAACACCACGACACGCATCTGGGTGGCCGGTCCGAAGGCCCCGTCGATGTCGAGTTCGCCGCCCGCGCGGGCGAGCAGCGACTGGAGCTCATGCACACACCCGTCCGACTGCCCCATGCTCACCACGACCGGACAGCGGGAGGACAGCAGCAGCCGATCGTCCGAGGACCCGTCCGAGCCGTCCGAGGACGTCAGCGCCTTCCCTACTAACAGCACCACGGCCGCCCCGGCGGTGAGCACGGCCAGGGCCAGCACGGCGATCAGTGGCCGACGGCGCCACGGCGGCGGGTCAGACCCGGGTTCCGGGGCCGAGTCCGGGACAGAAGCCGAGACCAGAGGCTCCGGCCCCGCTTCCGGCCCCGGCTCCGGCAATACGCCGGCCTCCGACTCCGTACCCGACCCCGCCCCCGTCTCGGCATCCGAACCCGCATCCGTCTCGCCCCGTGAGACAGCCGGGACGGCAGACGCGGCGGGCCCCGTGCGAGCGGCGGATGCGGATACGGCGGCCGGGGCGCGGGAGACGTCCCGTTTACGCTCGGCGTCGGCCAGCACCCAGCGCCGGTGCAGCTCCAGCAGCTCCTCGCTGCCGGCCCCGCACACCTTGCCGAAGCGCGCGATCACCTCGTAGTCGCCGGGCACGCTCGTCCCCGAGCAGTAGCGGTGCAGCGCCGAGCCGCTGACCCCGCTGCGCGCCGCCAGCGCCGCGTAGCTGCGGTTTGTCCTGCCCTTGAGCTCGCGCAACAGCTCGGCGAACTCCTCCACATCCCCGGTCCCGGACACCCCGTCCCCGCCCTCCCCGCTTGAGCGATACCCGTCAAGGCGAGTCAACGGCGTCCATGGTTATCTGTCCACCATGAGCATCACCGTGACCACCTGGCACCTGGAGCAGACCGCTCCCTCGGATCTCAGCCCGGCGGAGGAGCCGCCCGCCACGGCGGGGGTGCGGATCGCCCGGGCCGAGGTGCCGAGCCCGGAGTTCAGCCACTTCCTCTTCACCTCGGTGGGCTCGGACGTGTCGTGGACCGACCGGCTGGTGTGGTCGCGTGAGGCGTGGGAGGAGCATCTGCACCGGCCCGGTGTGGAGACGTGGGTGGCGTACGAGCGCGGGACCCCGGCCGGGTACATCGAGCTGGAGGGGCAGGACGAAGGCGTGGTGGAGATCGTGTACTTCGGTCTGCTGCCCGCCTTCCGGGGGCGCCGCATCGGCGGGCACCTGCTGACCTGGGGGACCTCCCGCGCCTGGGACATGGCCGACCGCTGGCCGGACCGCGTGCCGACCAAGCGGGTGTGGCTGCACACCTGCAGCAAGGACGGGCCGTACGCGCTGGACAACTACCGGCGCCGGGGCTTTCGGGTCTTCGACGTCAAGACCGCGGACGAGGAGTGACCAACACCACAGCGTCTTGCGATACGAGACAGATTCGTCCGCATAGTGGATAAAGGTGGACTCGCCAGAGACCGCCATGCGACGCTTCCGTCATGTCTCGAGCTGGAATTGCCTTGGTGAGTCGACGCCACGTCGACCTCGGCCGCATGTCCAGCGCCATCTGTCCGGCGGGCTGACCCGCACCTTCACAGGGCCCCGGGCAGCACCTCCGCATCCCCCGCACCCCTCGCCGCCCCCGACGACGTGGGCGAGCGCGCACGCCTCGACATCTCCCCGCCGCATCTCGCACCGGCCACCGCCGTACACCCTGCCCGCCTGCGCACGCGCAGGTCAGACGGTGCGCGCCGACGTACCACCCGCCGCACCAGAGTCGCTCAGAAGGACACACACCGCCATGGCTGCCACCCCGGAACGCGCAAGCGCAACGCCCCGCCGCAAGGCCGGACGCCACCGCGGCGAAGGCCAGTGGGCCGCGGGGCACTTCACCCCCCTCAACGGCAATGAGCAGACCAAGAAGGACGACGACGGTCTCAATGTGCGGACACGCATTGAGACGATCTACGCCCATCGCGGATTCGACTCCATCGACGGCGCCGATCTGCGCGGCCGGATGCGCTGGTGGGGTCTGTACACCCAGCGCAAGCCCGGGATCGACGGCGGCAAGACCGCGATCCTGGAGCCGGAGGAGCTGGACGACGAGCACTTCATGATGCGCGTCCGGATCGACGGCGGCCGGCTCACCACCGAGCAGCTCCGCGTCGTCGGCGAGATCTCGGAGGAGTTCGCGCGCGGCACCGCGGACATCACCGACCGGCAGAACGTCCAGTACCACTGGATCCGGATCGAGGACGTGCCCGAGATCTGGAAGCGCCTGGAGGCCGTCGGGCTGTCCACCACCGAGGCGTGCGGCGACACCCCGCGCGTGATCGTCGGCTCCCCGGTCGCCGGGATCGCCGAGGACGAGATCATCGACGGCACCTCCGCCATCGACGAGATCCACCGCCGCTACATCGGCAGCAAGGAGTTCTCCAACCTGCCGCGCAAGTTCAAGACCGCGATCTCCGGATCCCCGGTGCTCGATGTGGTGCACGAGATCAACGATGTCGCGTTCGTCGGGGTGCGCCACCCCGAGCACGGCCCCGGTTTCGACCTGTGGGTCGGCGGCGGCCTGTCCACCAACCCCAAGATCGGCGTCCGGCTCGGCGCCTGGGTCCCGCTGGAGGACGTCCCGGAGGTCTGGGCCGGAGTCGTCTCCATCTTCCGCGACTACGGCTACCGGCGGCTGCGCACCCGCGCCCGGCTGAAGTTCCTGGTCGCCGACTGGGGCCCCGAGAAGTTCCGCCAGGTGCTGGAGGACGAGTACCTGAAGCGCCCGCTGTCCGACGGCCCGGCGCCCGAGGAGCCCGTCCAGCGGTGGCGGGACCACATCGGCGTCCACCGCCAGCGGGACGGCCGCTACTACGTGGGCTTCGCGCCGCGCGTCGGCCGGGTGGACGGGGCGACCCTCACCAAGATCGCCGACCTGGCCGAGGCGCATGGCTCCGGGCGGCTGACCACCACCGTCGAGCAGAAGATGATCGTGCTCGATGTGGCCGAGGACCAGGTGGAACCGCTGGTCGCCGGGCTGGAGGCGCTGGACCTCCAGGTCAAGCCGTCCCCGTTCCGGCGCGGCACGATGGCCTGCACCGGGATCGAGTTCTGCAAGCTGGCGATCGTCGAGACCAAGGGGCGTGGCTCCTCGCTCATCGATGAGCTGGAGCGCCGGCTGCCCGAGTTCGACGAGCCGATCACCATCAACCTCAACGGCTGCCCGAACGCCTGTGCCCGTATCCAGGTCGCGGACATCGGTCTCAAGGGCCAGCTGGTCATGGACGCCAACGGCGAGCAGGTCGAGGGCTACCAGGTGCACCTGGGCGGCGCCCTGGGCCTGGAGCCGGGCCTCGGCCGCAAGGTGCGCGGGCTGAAGGTCACCGCCGCCGAGCTCCCCGACTACGTGGAGCGGCTGCTGCACCGCTTCCAGGAGGAGCGCGAGGACGGCGAGCGCTTCGCCACCTGGGCGGCACGGGCCAGTGAGGAGGCTCTCAAATGAGTGAGCGTGCCGCGCCTTTTTACTGCCCTTACTGCGGGGACGAGGATCTGCGTCCTTCGGAGGAGGGGCATGGCGCGTGGGAATGCGCGTCCTGCAATCGAGCGTTCCGCCTGTCGTTCCTCGGGCTGCTGGCCAAGGGCCTGCGGCGCGACCCGATCGATGAAGGGGACACGGCGATATGACCCGGCTTGCGCACACCGACCTCGAGGGGCTCGCCGAGAAGGCGGGCCACGACCTCGAGGACGCCCCCGCGCTGGAGATCCTGCGCTGGGCGGCGGACACCTTCGGATCGCGTTTCTGCGTCACCTCCTCGATGGAGGACGCAGTGGTGGCGCATCTCGCCTCCCGCGCCTCCCCCGGTGTCGATGTGGTCTTCCTCGACACCGGCTACCACTTCCCCGAGACCATCGGCACCCGTGACGCGGTGGCCGCCGTGATGGATGTCAACGTCATCACCCTGACCCCCCGTCAGACGGTGGCCGAGCAGGACGCCGAATACGGCGCCCGGCTGCATGACCGCGACCCCGACCTGTGCTGCGCGCTGCGCAAGGTGCAGCCCCTTGAGGAGGGGTTGCGGGAGTATGACGCCTGGGCCACGGGATTGCGTCGGGACGAATCGCCAACCCGCGCCAATACCCCGGTCGTTGGCTGGGACACGCGGCGCCGTAAGGTGAAGATCTCCCCGATCGCCCGCTGGACCCAAGCGGATGTCGACGCCTACATCGCCGAGCACGGTGTGCTGACCAACCCCCTGCTGATGGACGGCTATCCCTCGGTAGGCTGCGCGCCCTGCACCCGCCGAGTTCTGGAGGGCGAGGACATCCGGTCCGGCCGCTGGGCGGGGAGCAATAAAACCGAATGCGGGCTGCACGGCTGATGGCTGTCGACCAGGAGAACGAGATGAGCGCCCCCACGACCACCGGTGCCACGGTGTGGCTGACCGGTCTGCCGAGCGCGGGAAAGACCACGATCGCCTATGCGCTGGCCGAGCGGCTGCGCGGCGAGGGGCGCCGGGTGGAGGTGCTCGACGGTGACGAGATCCGCGAGTTCCTCTCCTCGGGGCTCGGTTTCTCCCGCGAGGACCGGCACACCAACGTCCAGCGCATCGGCTTCGTAGCCGAGTTGCTCGCCTCCCACGGCGTCACGGTGCTGGTGCCGGTCATCGCGCCGTACGTGGACAGCCGCGAGGCGGTGCGCAAGCGCCACCAGCGCGAGGGCACCCCGTATCTGGAGGTGCATGTCGCCACGTCGGTGGAGGTGTGCTCGGAGCGGGACGTCAAGGGGCTGTACGCGAAGCAGGCCGCGGGCGAGATCTCGGGACTGACCGGTGTGGACGACCCCTACGAGGCCCCTGCCGACCCGGATCTGCGCATCGAAACCCACAGGAACAGCGTGCAGGAGTCGGCGGCCGAGGTGCGGTTGCTGTTGAGTGAACGGGGACTGCTGTGAGCCACGCACGCGCGGCCATCGCATCGCGGGCCATGGCGCTCCCCGCACCCGGGGGCCGTGCCCACGGCGAGGAATCCGCCGATATGACGGGAAGCTACTACCGCAGCCGAGCGAACGAAAGGGGCGCGGCATGACGACCGTGACGGCGATCAACGCGGAAGAGGGCGCGGGCCTGTACGCGCTCGCGCACTTGGACGCGTTGGAGTCCGAGGCGGTGCACATCTTCCGTGAGGTGGCGGGTGAGTTCGAGCGGCCGGTGATCCTGTTCTCCGGTGGCAAGGACTCCATCGTCATGCTCCATCTCGCGCTCAAGGCGTTCGCCCCGGCGGCGGTGCCGTTCTCGCTGCTCCACGTGGACACCGGCCACAACTTCCCCGAGGTCATCGACTACCGGGACAACACGGTCGCCCGGCACGGCCTGCGGCTGCATGTGGCCTCGGTCCAGGAGTTCATCGACGACGGCCGGCTGCGCGAGCGCCCGGACGGGACCCGTAATCCGCTGCAGACGGTGCCGCTGCTGGACGCCATCGAGAAGAACCGCTTCGACGCGGTGTTCGGCGGTGGCCGCCGGGACGAGGAGAAGGCCCGCGCCAAGGAGCGGGTGTTCTCCCTCCGGGACGAGTTCGGCGGCTGGGACCCGCGGCGGCAGCGTCCGGAGCTGTGGCAGCTCTACAACGGCCGCCACTCCCCCGGTGAGCATGTCCGGGTCTTCCCGCTCTCCAACTGGACCGAGCTGGACGTGTGGCAGTACATCGCCCGGGAGAAGATCGACCTGCCGCAGATCTACTACGCACATGAGCGCGAGGTCTTCCGGCGTAGTGGCATGTGGCTGGCGCCCGGTGAGTGGGGCGGTCCGAAGGACGACGAGACCGTGGAGCGGCGCATGGTGCGCTACCGCACCGTGGGCGACATGTCCTGCACCGGTGCCGTCGAGTCCGACGCGGTGACCATTGAGCAG
This sequence comes from Streptomyces sp. NEAU-YJ-81, assembly GCF_017592595.1. NCBI lineage: Bacteria > Bacillati > Actinomycetota > Actinomycetes > Kitasatosporales > Streptomycetaceae > Streptomyces > Streptomyces sp. NEAU-YJ-81. Next base: position 19,505 of record NZ_JAGFNO010000061.1, read on the forward strand.
GTCATCGATGAGATAGCCGCCTCCCGGCTGACCGAGCGGGGTGCGACCCGCGCCGACGACAAGCTGTCGGAGGCCGCGATGGAGGACCGCAAGCGCGAGGGGTACTTCTAACGATGACGAGCAATCTGACGTCCGAGGAGCAGGCCGCGGCGGCCGCCGTGGAGCGGTCCGCGGCCACCTCGCAACTGCGGTTCGCCACCGCGGGCTCGGTGGACGACGGCAAGTCCACCCTGGTCGGGCGGCTGCTGCACGACTCCAAGTCGGTACTGGCCGATCAGCTCGAGGCCGTGGCACACGCCTCGCGCAGCCGTGGTCAGGAGGCGCCGGACCTGGCGCTGCTGACGGACGGACTGCGCGCGGAGCGGGAGCAGGGCATCACCATCGATGTCGCCTACCGCTACTTCGCCACTCCCAAGCGGCGGTTCATCCTCGCCGACACCCCCGGCCATGTGCAGTACACCCGCAACATGGTCACCGGCGCCTCCACCGCCGAGCTCGCGGTCGTCCTGGTGGACGCGCGCAACGGCGTGGTGGAGCAGACCCGGCGGCATGCCGCGGTCGCCGCCCTGCTGCGGGTCCCGCATGTGGTCCTCGCCGTCAACAAGATGGACCTGGTGGACTACACGGAGCCGGTCTTCGCGGCCATCGCCGAGGAGTTCACGACCTACGCGGCCTCGCTGGGCGTCCCGGAGATCACTGCCATCCCGATCTCGGCGCTCGCCGGGGACAATGTGGTAACCCCGTCGGCGAACATGGACTGGTACGGCGGCCCGACGGTGCTGGAGCACCTGGAGACCGTGCCGGTGGGCACCGACCCGTCCCAGGACCCGGCGCGTTTCCCAGTGCAGTACGTGATCCGTCCGCAGACCACCGAGCATCCCGACTACCGCGGCTACGCGGGCCAGATCGCCTCCGGTGTGCTGCGCGTCGGTGACGCCGTCACCGTGCTGCCGTCCGGCCTGACGAGCACCGTCACCGGGATCGACGCGCTGGGCGCGATGGTGGACGTGGCGTGGGCGCCGCAGTCGGTGACCGTCACGCTCGCCGACGACCTGGACATCTCGCGCGGGGATCTGATTGCGCCGAGCGACCACGCCCCGGAGACCACCCAGGACGTCGAGGCCACCGTCTGCCATCTGCACGACCGTCCGCTGCGTGTCGGTGACCGGGTGCTGCTCAAGCACACCACCCGCACGATGAAGGCGATCATCAAGGACATTCCGTCGCGGCTGACACTGGCCGATCTGTCGCACCACCCGGCGCCGGGTGAGCTGGCCGCCAACGACATCGGCCGGGTCGTGCTCCGTACGTCCGAGCCGCTGGCGCTGGACGCGTACGAGGACTCGCGGCGGACCGGTTCCTTCCTGCTGATCGACCCGGCCGACGGCACCACGCTGACCGCCGGGATGGCGGGCGACTCCTTCGCGGCGTCGGCCGACGGTGCCGAGGCGGCGCGGGACGACGAGGGATGGGACTTCTGACCATGGCCGGTGAGGTGTTCTCGACGTTCGCCAAGGAGGGCGGCCGCGTAGGCAGCGGGACGCTCGGCAGCGGCCAGGGCGGGGTCGGACGATGTGCGCGCTGACGCCGCAGTCCGCCCCTGTCCAGCACCGCCGCCGAAAACCGTCTGATCTGCCGGGCGTCCTCTGACGCCGCCCCGGCCCGTCGAGAGGAACACCTCCGTGTCGTCTGCCGACCGTCTGCTCGCCCCGCGACCAGCCAAGCGCCCCCGCCGCCACACCCGGATCCTGGCGGCGGCCGTCCTTCCCCTGCTGATGGGCACGCTGGGCGCCTGCGGCTACGGATCGGAGAAGAAGTCCGACGAGACGGGATCCTCAGCGGTCCCCGCGGCGGGCGGTGAGAAGGTCGACGGCCTGGACAAGGTGAAGGTCGGCTACTTCGCCAACCTCACCCACGCCACCGCCCTGGTGGGGCTGCGCAAGGGCGGCCCGATCCAGCAGGAACTCAAGGGCACGAAGGTCGCGCCGTACGTCTTCAACGCCGGGCCGTCGGAGATCGAGGCGCTCAACGCGGGCTCCATCGACATGGGCTGGATCGGCCCGTCGCCGGCCATCAACGGCTATGTGAAGTCCCACGGCTCCAGCCTCAAGATCATCTCGGGTTCGGTCTCGGGCGGTGTCAAGCTCGTGGTCAACCCGAAGAAGATCAAGACGCTGAACGACGTCAAGGGCAAGAAGATCGCCACCCCGCAGCTCGGCAACACCCAGGACGTGGCGTTCCTCAACTGGATCGCGAGCAAGGGCTGGAAGGTCGACGCCCAGAGCGGCAAGGGCGATGTGTCGGTGGTCCGCAGCGACAACAAGGTGACGCCCGACGCGTACAAGTCCGGTGCCATCGACGGCGGGTGGGTGCCCGAGCCGACCGCGTCCAAGCTGGTCGCCGACGGCGGCAAGGTGCTGCTGGACGAATCCTCGCTGTGGCCGGACAAGAAGTTCGTGATCACCAACCTGATCGTGAAGCAGTCCTTCCTCAAGGAGCACCCGAAGGTCGTCGAGGCCGTGCTGCGCGGCTCGGTGAAGACCAACGCCTTTATCAAGGCCAACCCCGAGCAGGCGAAGAACGCGGCCAACGCGGCGCTCAAGGAAGAGACCGGCAAGCCGCTGCCCGCCGAGGTGATCGACCCGGCGTGGAAGTCCATCCAGGCCATCGACGACCCCCTGGCCTCGACGCTGAACACCGAGGCCGCCCACGCGGTCCAGGCGGGTCTCCTGGAGAAGCCCGATCTCAAGGGCATCTACGACCTGGCCCCGCTGAACAAGGTCCTCAAGGCCGAGGGCAAGCCGACCGTCTCCGACGCGGGTCTCGGCGCCAAGTAGCCGCCCTGTCCGTCCCCGTACGCACCGTACGCATGTACACGCATGTACGCATCCATCAGGAGGTGACCGGATGTCCCCGGCACTGACCACCGAGAAGGACGACCGGGCGGGCGCCGCGGCGGCGGGCTCGGCCGGCCCCACCGGATCCGCCGGATCCGCCGGATCCGTATCGATCGCCCATGTCCACAAGTCCTTCGGCCGTCCCGGGGCGGCCCAGCCCGTGCTCGAGGACATCAACCTCCAGGTGCGGCCCGGGGAGTTCGTCTGCATCCTGGGGGCCTCCGGCTGCGGCAAGTCGACTCTGCTCAATCTGATCGCCGACCTGGACAAGCCGTCCTCGGGGGCCATCGAGGTCCCCGGCGGCCGGCCGGCCCTGATGTTCCAGGAGCACGCCCTGTTCCCGTGGCTGACCGCGGGGAAGAACATCGAGCTGGCGCTGCGGCTGCGCGGTGTGCCGCGCGCGGAGCGCAGGCCGCAGGCCGAGCGGCTGCTGGAGCTGGTGCGGCTCGGCGGCGCCTACGGCAAGCGGGTGCACGAGCTCTCCGGCGGTATGCGGCAGCGCGTGGCGCTGGCCCGCGCGCTGGCGCAGGACTCGAGCGTGCTGCTGATGGACGAGCCGTTCGCCGCGCTCGACGCCATCACCCGCGATGTGCTGCACGAGGAGCTGACCCGGATCTGGAGCGAGACCGGCGTCTCCGTGCTGTTCGTGACCCACAACGTCCGTGAGGCCGTCCGGCTGGCCGAGCGCGTGGTGCTGCTGTCCTCCCGGCCGGGGCGGGTCGTCCGCGATTGGACGGTGGACATTCCGCAGCCCCGCCGCATCGAGGACGCGGCCGTCGCCGACCTGTCCGTTGAGATCACCGAAGAACTGCGTGGGGAGATCCGCCGCCATGGCCAGCAGTAAGACCACCCCCGGCACCGCGGTCGACGAAGCCGACGGCGGGAACGGCGACGAGCAGTCCATAGCGAAGTCCGTGGAGAAGTCCACGGCGAAGGCGCGTGCGCGGAACTCCCAGGACCTGGCGGGCCTGGAGGCCGGTCTGGACGCCCTGGACACGGTGCAGATCAAGCGTGTCTCACCGGTCGAGGTGCTGGTCCAGAAGGTGCTGCCGCCCATCGTGGCCGTGGCCGTCGTCCTGGGCCTGTGGAAGGTGCTCGTCCTCGCGAAGGTCACCGACGACTACAAGCTGCCCGACCCGGGTCTTGTCTGGGACGCGCTGCGCCAACTGTGGCTGCAGGGCGAGCTGTTCGACATCGTCTGGACCAGCGTCTCGCGCGGGCTGTTCGGCTTCGTCATCGCGCTGGCGATCGGGACCCCGCTGGGGCTGATCGTCGCCCGGGTGAAGTTCATCCGCGCCGGTCTCGGCCCGATCCTGTCCGGGCTGCAGTCACTGCCCTCGGTCGCCTGGGTGCCGCCCGCGGTGATCTGGCTGGGCCTGAACGACCAGATGATGTACACCGTCATCCTGCTGGGCGCGGTCCCCTCCATCGCCAACGGACTGGTGGCCGGCATCGACCAGGTGCCGCCGCTCTTCCTGCGGGCCGGACGCACCCTCGGCGCCCGCGGTCTGGTCAGCGCCTGGCACATCCTGCTGCCCGCCGCGCTGCCGGGTTACGTCGCCGGGCTCAAGCAGGGCTGGGCCTTCTCCTGGCGCTCGCTGATGGCCGCCGAGATCATCGCCAAGTCCCCGGACCTGGGCCTGGGGCTCGGCCAGTACCTGGAGAACCAGCGCAACAACTCCGATATGGCGGGGGTGCTCCTCGGCATCCTCATGATCCTCGTCGTCGGCATCGCCATCGAGCTGCTGATCTTCGCCCCGATCGAGCGTCGGGTGCTGCGCAGCCGCGGCCTGCTGGCGAGCGCCCGCTGACCAGAAAGCACTGACCGCAAAGCGCTGACCGGAAAACCATCGAACGGAAAACCGCCGAACGGAAAGCCACGGAACGGAAAGCCACCATGTCTGCCCCGACCCTGCTGATCATCGCCCACGGCAGCCGCGACCCCCGCCATGCGGCGACCGTCGACGCGCTGCGCGCGCGGGTGCGGTCGCAGCGGCCGGGGCTGCGGGTGGAGGCGGCGTTCCTGGAGTTCAACGCGCCACGCGTACCGCAGGTGCTGGCCCGGCTCGCCGCGGAGGACGCGACCGAGGTGATCGCCCTCCCGCTGCTGCTGACCCGCGCCTTCCACGCGAAGACCGACATCCCGGCGGTACTGCGCGAGGCCACGGCCCGCCACCCCCGCCTGTCCGTCCGCCAGGCCGAGGTCCTGGGCCCGTCCCCGCTGCTCATGGACGCCCTGGAACGCCGCCTGCACGAGGCGGGACTGCGCCCGGCGGACCGCCCCTCGACCGGGGTCGTCCTGGCCTCGGCGGGCTCCACCGACCCGGAGGCGATCGCGGTGATCGCTGAAATCGCGCGGGAGTGGCGGCACACCGGATGGTGCGCCGTGCGACCCGCGTTCGCCTCCGCCTCTCTTCCCCGCACCGAGGACGCCGTCCGCGCCCTGCGCGCGGACGGCGTCGCCCGGGTGGCCGTGGCCCCCTACGTCATCGCCCCCGGCCGTCTCCCCGACCGCATCGCCCACGGCGCCGAGGCGGCGGACGCCGACCTCCTGGCCCCCGTCCTGGGCCCCGCCCCGGAACTGGCCCGCCTCCTGCTGCGCCGCTACGACGAGGCGCGCACGGCACCCCCGGCCCTGCTGACGGCCTGAGAACTCCTCACGGAATGATCTCCAAGGTGGTTGGATCACTCCGAAACCGGTGATCCGGGGCCGCCGGGCTTCCCGAACGGTGGGACAAGCTCAGATGCGGACCACGATCTTCCCCCGCGTGTGTCCGCGCTCGGCGTCTGCGTGCGCTTCCGCGATCCGTTCGAGGGGGTAGGTCCGCTCGATGCGCGGTGTGTAGCGGCCTTGCCGGCCGAGTTCGCCCGCTTCGGCGAGGAGCGTGGAGTCGTTCTCCGCGTTGGCCAGACGCACACCCAGGCGCTGCGCGTTGGTGTAGTCGGCGATCGTCGACACACGAGCAGGGTCGCCCACGATCGCGATGAGGTCGGCCAGGGACCCGGAGGCCGCGGTGTCGAGCGCGATGTCGACACCGTCCGGAGCCAGGGTGGCGAGGCGCTCCGCGAGACCGATGCCGTAGGTGGTGGGAACGGCTCCGAGAGAGGTGAGGAACTCATGGTTGCGCTCACTGGCCGTCCCGATCACGGTGGCGCCCTGAGCCACCGCGATCTCGACCGCGGCACTGCCCACGCCTCCGGCGGCGCCCTCGACGAGCAGGGTGCGCCCCCGCAGGGGACCGAGGACCCTCAGTCCGCCCATCGCGGTCACGGATGCCAGACCGGCGCCGGCGGCCTCCTCATCGGTCCACGTGGTGGGCGCGTGGGCCCAGGCCGAGAACACGGCCAGCTCCGCTGTCGCGCCGGTGACGCCGCCCAGCCCGAAGACACGGTCGCCGATGCTCACCCCCTGCACGCCCGCACCGGTCTCGTCGACCACGCCGACGGCATCACGCCCAGGAATCGCGGGCAGGTCCACGGGGAACACCTCGCGCACCGCACCGGAACGCACCTTCCAGTCGACGGGATTGACGCCGGCCGCCGCGACGCGGACCCGGATCTCGCCGGGCCCGGGATGCGGGTCCGGCATTTCCTCGACCACAAGGGTCTCCACACCGCCGTACTCGTGATAACGGGCTGCGCGCATGACGGTCTGCCTTTCCACACGGCCTGAACCGGCCGTTCATGAGATCAGTGGGGCGAATGTTCGGCGAGCCGCCGACGCCCACTACGCTAAAAGCTGACGTCGGCGTCAGGTGCAAGTCGCCCAGGCAGCCTGCCCCCGATCGTGCCTAACGAGCTCGTGCATGGTTGGTGGTGAGACGTCGACGCCTTCGGCAGGGCTCGGTGTTCACACCTGCCGTGTCGGGTTCAGGTCCGCGGTCTGCTGATGGGACAGCAGGCCGGCGATCGCCTGAACGGTGTCGCTCATGTGTTCGCGGCGACCGAGGTGGCGGGCCAGGGCCCGCCAGTTCTTCAGGTGGGCGATGCCGTGCTCGACCCGGATACGTCGCGAGGAATGCGCCTTTCGCT
>NZ_JAGFNO010000062.1:0-26400 GCF_017592595.1 Streptomyces sp. NEAU-YJ-81
CCGAACGCACCAACCCCCACACCGCAGCAGCCGCCACATCCGGCACATCCTCACCCAACACAGCAGCCACCGCACCCCGCGTCACCACCACCAACCGCGAACCAGCAAACCGCTCCTCAGCCAACCATGCCTGGAGCGCGTCCAGCGCGCGATGCGTCGCCTGGTGTGTCACGGACACGAGGTCCTCTTCCGCCGCGGCGGAGTCGGTTGCCGAGGCGGTGAGGATGGGCAGGAGGACGAGGTCGGGCGCGGCCGTGGCCGATGCGTCGGACAGGAGCAGGGCGCCCATGTCGTCGTACTCGTCGATCCGGCCACCGCTGGATTCGAGCGCGGCGCGCAGTTCGGCGCCGTCAGGGCCGACGATCGACCAGTGGGCCCGGTCCGGCTCGACGCCGGAGGAGCCTGCCGGGACACTCATCCACTCCACCCGGAACAGCGACTCATGGGGCATCCGGCCCCCGGTGAGCTGCTCGGTTGTGAAGCTGCGGGTCATCACCGCGTCCACGTCGGCCACCGCGTGGCCCGATTCGTCCGCCAGGAGGATCGCCACGCCGTCGGGCCGTTCCGTGGAGAGCCGTACGCGCAGGGTCGTCGCGCCGGTGGCGTACAGGGACACCCCGGTCCACCGGTACGGGAGCCGGACGCGGCCGCCGTCGTCGGCCGCCAGGTCGGCCGTGGCGTGCAGAGCCGCGTCGAGCAGCACCGGATGCAGACCAAAGCGATCGGCGTCCGAGCGCGCGTCCTCCGCCAACGCCACCTCGGCGAAGATCTCCCCACCGCGACGCCACGCATGGCGCAGGGCGCGGAAAGCGGGACCGTGCTCCAAGCCACTGAGTGCGGCCACGCTCGGGTACCGGTCGGCGAGTTCGATCGGCTCGGCGTCCGCCGGTGGCCACAGGTCGAGCCCGGTCTCCGCCGGCGCCGTGGGCCGCTCCGTGGTCAGCACACCGGTGGCATGGTGCGTCCACGGCAGGTCGGCGGGCCCGTCCTCGAAGCGCGAGTAGAGGTTCACGGTGCGTCGCCCGGAGTCGTCCGGGCCCCCGACCGTGAGCTGCAGTTGGACCGCACCGCTCGCGGGAAGAGCGAGGGCCGTTTCCTGCGTCAGCTCCTCCAGGTGGCCGCAGCCGACCGCGTCACCGGCCCGCAGCGCCAACTCGACCAAGGCGGATCCGGGAAGCAGCGCGGTGCCATGAATGGTGTGGTCGGCCAGCCAGGGGTGTGACCGGAGGGAGAGTCGACCGGTGAACAGATGCCCGCCGGACTCGGGCAGCGCGACCGCCGCGCCGAGCAGGGGATGGTCGGCGGAGACCAGTCCGGCCGACGACACATCGCCCGCCACGGCTGAGGGCTCGACCCAGTAACGCTGGTGCTGGAAGGCGTACGTCGGCACATCGACGCGCCTGGCCGTCGCTCCGGCGAACACCCCCGCCCAGTCGACGGGGGCGCCGCCGACGTACGCCTCGGCAAGGGAGGTGGCGAACCGGTCGAGACCGCCTTCGTCGCGGCGCAGCGAACCGACGGCGGTGACGCGGGTGCCGTGGTCCTCGGCCGTCTGCTCCACACCCATCGTCAGGACAGGATGGGCGCTGGCCTCGATGAACACCTGGAAGCCGTCGGCCAGCAGGCCACGGACGGTCTCATCGAAGCGCACCGTCTGACGCAGATTGCGGTACCAGTACCCGGCATCCAGCGCGGTCGTATCGAGCACGCCACCGGTCACGGTCGAGTAGAAGGGAACCGACGACGAGTGCGGGCTGATCCCCGCGAGATCCCGCAGCAACTCGCCCTCGATTGCCTCGACATGGGCACAGTGCGAGGCGTAGTCCACGGGAATGCGACGCGCCCGGATCTCCCCGCCCTCGCACACCGCCAGCAGCTCGTCCAACGCGTCCGCGTCACCCGAGACAACAACCGCCGAGGGCCCGTTCACCGCCGCCACCGACAACCGCTCACCCCACGCCGCCAGCCGCTCCCGTACCACCTCCACCGGCAACGACACCGACACCATCCCGCCACGCCCCGACAACGCCCGCAACGTTTTACTCCGCAACGCCACCACGCGCGCCGCGTCCTCCAACGACAACGCACCCGCCACACACGCCGCCGCGATCTCACCCTGCGAATGACCCACCACCGCCGCAGGCTCCACCCCGTACGAACGCCACAACTCCGCCAACGACACCATCACAGCCCACAACACCGGCTGCACCACATCCACCCGCTCCAACGCGGCCGCATCGCCAAGCACATCCACCAGCGACCAGTCCACACACGGCGCCAACGCCGCCGCACACTCACCAACCCGCTCCGCGAACACCGGCGAAGACTCCAGCAACCCAGCCGCCATCCCCACCCACTGCGACCCCTGACCAGGGAAGACCAACACCGCACGACCATCAGTACCGGCCACACCCCGGATCAGCCCCGCGGCGTCCCGGTCCTCCGCCAGTGCCGCCAGACCGCCGGCCAGACCGTCCCGGTCCCCGGCGAGCACCACCGCGCGATGCTCGAACGCACTACGCGTCGCCGCCAACGACAGCCCGATGTCCTCCGCCGAGAGCTCCGCCCGCTCGCGCACATGGGCCAGCAACCGGTCCGCCTGCGTCCGCAGCGCGGCCTCGGACTTGCCCGACACCAGCCAGGGGGTGACGGGTATCCGCCCCGCACCGCCGGCGGGGTCGTCCACGGCGGGCCGCTCGGGCTCCGGCCGCGGCGGAGGTGCCTGCTCGATGATGACGTGTGCGTTGGTGCCGCTGACGCCGAAGGAGGACACGCCCGCCCGCCGCGGCCGACCGGTCTCCGGCCACGGCGTGGCCTCGGTCAGCAGCTGGACGGTGCCGGGCGACCAGTCCACGTACGGGCTGGGCTCGGCCACGTTCGGCATCCCGGGCAGCAGTCCGTGCCGCATGGCCAGCACCATCTTGATCAGACCCGCCGCACCGGCGGCCGCCTGGGTGTGCCCGATGTTGGACTTGATCGAGCCGAGCCACAGGGGCTGGTCGTCGGTGTGTTCACGGCCGTACGTGGCCAGCAGCGCCTGCGCCTCGATCGGGTCGCCCAGCTTCGTTCCCGTCCCGTGCGCCTCCACGACGTCGACCTGTCCGGCCCCGAGCCCGGCGTTGGCCAGTGCCTGGCGGATCACCCGCTGCTGGGACGGCCCGTTGGGCGCGGTGAGCCCGTTGCTGGCACCGTCCTGGTTGACGGCGGAGCCGCGTACCACCGCGAGGATCTGGTGTCCGTTGCGCCGCGCGTCCGACAGCCGCTCCAGCAGCAGCATGCCCACACCCTCGCCCCAGGCCGTGCCGTCCGCGGCCGCCGCGAACGGCTTGCACCGGCCGTCCGGCGCAAGGCCCCGCTGGCGGCTGAACTCCACGAAGCCACGCGGTGACACCATCACCGAGACGCCACCGGCGAGCGCGAGGGAGCACTCGCCCTGCCGTAGTGCCTGTGCCGCCAGGTGCAGCGCCACCAGCGACGACGAACAGGCGGTGTCCACCGTGACCGCCGGGCCCTCGAGGCCGAAGGTGTAGGAGATGCGGCCGGAGACGACGCTGGCCGCGTTGCCGGTGGCCACATAGCCCTCGGTGGTCTCCGGGGCCTGGTCGAGCAGGGACACGTACTCCTGCCCGTTGGTGCCCATGAACACACCGGTGCGGCTGCCGCGCACCGCTTCGGGGTCGATTCCGGCCCGTTCCCACAGCTCCCATGAGGTTTCCAGCAGCAGTCGCTGCTGGGGGTCCATGGCCAGCGCCTCGCGCGGCGAGATGCCGAAGAAGTGCGCGTCGAAGCCGCTCACCTCGGAGAGGAACGCGCCCTCGCGTACGTAGCTCTTTCCGATCGCGTCCGGGTCCGTGTCGTACAGCCCCTCGAGGTCCCAGCCACGGTCCGTGGGGAAGGTCGAGACGGCGTCCTCTCCGGCGGCCAGCAGCCGCCACAGGTCTTCGGCGGAGCGTACGTCGCCGGGGAAGCGGCAGCTCATCGAGACGATCGCGATCGGCTCGTCCGTCGCGATGGACGCGGTCGTGGCCACGTCCGCGGTCGTATTGTCCGTCTGCTCGCGGCTGCCGAGCAGTTCGGTGAGCAGATATCCGGCCAGCGCGGTCGGTGTGGGGTAGTCGAAGACCAGGGTGGCCGGGAGCTGCACGCCCGTGGCCTCGCTGAGCTGGTTGCGCAGGCCCACCGCGGTCAGGGAGTCGAAGCCGATCTCCATGAAGGCGCGGCCGGGCCCGATGGCGTCCACACCGCTGTGACCGAGTACGGCGGCCACATGGGCACGCACGAGCTCCAGCAGGGTTCGCTGCCGTTCGGCCTCGGAGAGTGTCGCCAGACGCCGGACGAGTGCCGAGGACTCCTCGGTGTGCGCGGTGTCGGTGTCGCCGGGCCGGGTGGTCACGGTCAGCTCCCGGACTTCCGGGACTCCGCTGAGCAGCCGGGACAGCCGCCGGGCCTCGAAGGTGTCGGCGAAACGCTTCCAGTCGGCGTCGACGACGGCGACAGCGGCGTCCGCGTGGCTGACGGCGCGCTCCAGCGCCGCCAGGGCCAGCCGGGGATCCATCGCGGTCATGCCATGGCGGCGGATGGTGCGGCTGACTTCGGTGCTGCTGACGGCCATGCCGTTGTCGGCCCAGGGCCCCCATGCCACCGAGGTGGCAGGCAGGCCGTCGGCCCGACGCTGTTCGGCGAGCGCGTCCAGAACCGCGTTCGCCGCCGCATAGTTCGCCTGCCCCGCCGCACCCACCGTCCCCGAGAACGAGGAGAACAGCACAAACGCCGAAAGGTCCAGCTCGCGCGTCAGCTCATGCAGATGCCACGCCGCCTCCGACTTCGCCCGCAACACACCCTCGAACCGCTCCACCGACAACCCATCCAGCACACCGTCATCCAGCACACCCGCCGCATGCACCACCGCCGTCAACGGGAACTCCTCCGGCACCTCGGCCAACACCCCGGCCAGCGCCTCCCGATCACCCACATCACACGCCACAACCGTCACCCGAGCACCCATCCCACGCAGCTCCGCACACAGCCCATCCACGCCCCCAGCCCCAGGACCACGACGCGAGACCAGCAACAGATGCTCCGCACCCGCCCCCGCCAGCCACCGCGCCACATGCGCACCCAACGCACCCGTACCACCGGTCACCAGCACCGTCCCCGACGGCTTCCAGCCCTCGATGTCCGGTCCGCCGGCCGACGCCCGGACGATACGGCGCGCGAACGCCCCGGAGCCGCGCACCGCGACCTCGCTCTCGCCCGTACGACCGCTCACCACATCCACCAGGCGATCCGCCACCCGCGTGTCCCACGTCTCGGGGAGATCGAGCAGACCGCCCCACCGCTCGGGCACCTCCAGCCCGGCGACCCGGCCCAGGCCCCACACCGCCGCCTGCTCCACCTCGCGCACGCCCTCGGAACCAGCGGCAGCGACCGCGCCGCGCGTCACACACCACAGCGGAGCGGCCACGCCCACATCACCCACGGCCTGCACCAGCGACAGCGTCCATGCCACGCCCAGGGGCACCGACCGGTACTGCCCGTGTCGGCCCTCGGCCAGCGCCAGCAGGGACAACACCCCCGCGACATCGGCCACTTCGGGTCCGGCCAGGGCCGCGCGCAGCCGCGCCGCCACCACCTCACGGTCGGCCTCATCGGGCTCCAGCTCGACCACCACCGGCCGCGCACCACGCCCGGTGAGGGCGTCCGCACATGCCGACACCCATGGGTCGGCGGCCATACCGGCGGGGACCGCCACCAGCCACAGACCCGTCACCGTCCCCGACCCGTCGGACACCGGCGACCACGACACGCGGTAGCGCCACCCGTCCACGGTGGCGCGCTCACGTCCACGGCGACGCCACGACGACAGCACCGGCAACACCGCCGCCAGCGATTCACCGGCGCCGTTCTCGTCCGTGACCGCCAGCGTGTCCGTGAGCGCGGGCAGATCCTCACGCTCCACCGCATCCCAGAAGTCGGCGTCCACCGCGTCCGTGGGTCCAGCCCCCGCCGTGGTGACGGACGACTCCAGCCAGAAGTGCTCCCGCTGGAAGGGATACGTGGGCAGATCGACGTGGCGTACGGAGGTCGGCGCGAGCAACGCCGTCCAGTCCACGGAACGACCCCGCACATGGATCTGGGCCAGCCCCTCCATGACCGAGGCGGTCTCGTCCCAGCCGCTACGGAGAACCGGAGCGAATACGGCGTCCGGCACGCACTCCTGACCCATCCCGGAGAGGACGCCGTCGGGGCCCAACTCCAGGTAAGTGACCACTCCTTGCCCGGCCAGGCACTCCACGCCGTCCGCAAAGCGCACGGTCTCGCGGACGTGCCGTACCCAGTACTCGGCCGAGCACAGCACCTCGGCATCCGCCACCAGACCCGTCACATTCGACACAACGGGAATACGCGGAGACGCATACGACAACCCCTCGGCCACCTGGCGGAACTCGGCCAGCATCGGCTCCATCAACGGCGAGTGGAACGCATGCGAAACACGCAGCCGCTTCGTCCTCACCCCGCGAGCCCCCAGCAGCCCGGCAACCTCAGACACCGCCTCCTCGGCACCAGAGATCACCGTCGAACGCGGACCATTGACCGCCGCCACACTCACCTCGGCCTCACGACCCGCCAGCAACGGCAACACATCGGCTTCGGCCGCCTGCACCGACACCATCACCCCACCCGACGGCAACCCCTGCATCAACCGCCCACGAGCCGCCACCAACACACACGCATCCCCAAGCGACAACACACCCGCCACATGAGCAGCCACCAACTCACCAATCGAATGCCCCGCCACGAAATCCGGCCGCACACCCCACGACTCCACCAACCGAAACAGCCCCACCTCCACCGCAAACAACCCACACTGCGCAAACACCGTCTCATCCAGCCCCGGCGCGTCCCCGAACACGACGTCCCGTAGCGGGCGCGCCAAAATCCCGTCGAACCGCGCACACACCTCGTCAAACGCGTCCGCGAACACCGGGAACGCCTCATACAACTCCCGGCCCATTCCGACCCGCTGGCTGCCCTGTCCCGAGAACAACACCGCGAGCTTCCCCGGCACCACCGAACCCCGCACCACACCCGCCACCGGTACGCCATCCACCAGCGCGCCCAGCCCAGCCGCGAACCCCGCACCGTCACCCGCCAACACCACCGCCCGCTCATCGAGGGCCGAGCGCGTCGTGACCAGCGACAACGCCACATCGGCCATCGACGCCTCGGCCCCGGCCTCGGCCCCACCCCGGGCGTACGGCAGCAACCGCTCCGCCTGCGCCCGCAACGCACCCTCGGATTTCGCCGACACCACCCACGGCATCAGGCCCGACGGCTGCTCCGGCGCCCCGTCCGAGCCGTCACCATCCTCCACGGAGAGGGCGGCCTGCTCCAGGATGACGTGTGCGTTGGTGCCGCTGATGCCGAACGACGACACACCCGCACGCCACGGACGATCCGTCTCCGGCCACACCACCGCATCCGTCAACAACTCCACCGCACCCGCCGACCACTCCACATGCGGCGACGGCTCATCAACATGCAACGTCCTCGGCAGCACACCATGCCGCATCGCCAACACCATCTTCATCACACCCGCCACACCAGCAGCCGCCTGCGTATGACCGATGTTCGACTTCACCGACCCCAGCCACAACGGCCGGTCCCGGTCCGCCCGCTCCTGTCCGTATGTCGCGAGCAGGGCCTGCGCCTCGATGGGATCGCCCAGCTTCGTTCCCGTACCGTGCGCCTCGACCGCATCCACCTCGGCCGCCGACAAGCGTGCGCTCTCCAACGCCGCCCGGATCACCCGCTGCTGCGAGGGTCCGTTCGGCGCCGTCAAACCGTTCGACGCACCGTCCTGGTTCACCGCGCTGCCCCGCACCACGGCCAGCACCCGGTGCCCGTTCCGCCGTGCGTCGGACAGCCGCTCCAGCAGCAGCACACCGACGCCCTCCGCGAGCCCCATACCGTCCGCGGCCCCCGCGAACGCCTTGCAACGGCCGTCGAGCGCCAGGCCCCGCTGGCGGCTGAAGCCGATGAGGGCACCGGGGTTCGGCATGACGGCGACGCCACCGGCGAGCGCCAGCGAGCACTCCCCGTTCCGCAGCGCCTGTGCCGCCAGGTGCAGCGCCACCAGGGACGACGAGCACGCGGTGTCCACGGTCACCGCGGGACCCTCGAAGCCAAAGGCGTACGCGACGCGTCCGGACACGACGCTGGCCGCGCTTCCGGTCATGAGGTGGCCCTCGGAGCCCTCGGGCGCCTCATGCACTCGGGGCCCGTACTCCTGGTAGTTGGAGCCGATGAAGACGCCGGTGCGGCTGCCGCGCAGCGCGAGCGCGGGCACACCGGCGCGCTCGAAGGCTTCCCACGAGGTTTCCAGCAGCAGCCGCTGCTGCGGATCCATCGCCAGCGCCTCACGCGGCGAGATCCCGAAGAACGCCGGATCGAAGTCACCCGCGCCGTAGAGGAAACCGCCTTCACGCACATAGGTCTTGCCGGGTGCGTCCGGGTCCGGGTCGTATATGCCCTCGATGTCCCACCCACGGTCGGTGGGCAGCCCGCCGATCGCGTCGCCGCCGGACACGATCAGCTGCCACAGCTCCTCGGGGGAGGACACCCCGCCCGGGTAGCGGCAGCTCATCGCGACGATGGCGATGGGGTCGTCGTCGGAGTCCACGGACGCCGCACGGGTCGCCGCCGCACCTGCCGCCGTCTGCGGGAGGGAGGGGCCGTCCGCCTCGCCGTCGTCGGCCGTCGCCCCGAGCAGCTCGGTGAGGATGTGCTCGCTCAATACGGCGGTGCTGGGGTAGTCGAAGGCCAGCGTGGCGGACAGGCGCAGCCCGGTGGCCGCGTTCAGCCGGTTGCGCAGCTCGACGGCTGTCAGCGAGTCGAAGCCAAGGTCCTTGAAGGCACGCTCGGAACCCACCGCGTCGGAGGTGGCGTGTCCCAGGACGGCCACTACCTGCGCACGCACCAGCTCCAGGACGGTGTGCTCACGCTCGGTGGGGGTCAGTCCGGTCAGCCGCTGCCGCAGGCCCGAGGAGGCGTCGGCCGAGGCGTTCGCGACCGCCCCGGCGCCGTCGGCGCCCTCCTGGATACGTCGCATCGCGGGAAGCTCGTCCAGCAGTGGGCTGGGGCGGGCGGAGGTGAAGACCGGGATGAAGCTGTCCCAGTCGATGTCGGCGATCGCCAGGTGGGTCTGGTCGTGGTCGAGTGTCTGCCGCAGGGCGGCGACGCCGAGCGCCGGGTCCATGAACCGTAGTCCACGCCGCCGCAACTGATCCAGGTCCAGGGCCTCGGGCATGTTGTCGCCGGTGGCGTCCCACACCCCCCAGGCCACCGAGGTGGCCCGCAGGCCGTGCGCCCGCCGTCGCTCGGCGAGCGCGTCCAGGTAGGCGTTGGCGGCGGCGTACGCGCCGTGGTCGCCCACGCCCCACAGCCCGGAAACCGAGGAGAACAGCACGAACGCGTCCAGCGGGCTGTCGCCCAGCAGCTCGTCGAGATGGACCGCGCCCGCCACCTTCGCGTCCATGACCTGGGCGAACTCCGCCGAAGTCGTCGCGCCAAGCCCGGCCAGGTCGATATAGGCAGCGGCGTGGATGACGGCGGTCAGCGGCCGGTCGTCGGGTACGGACGCGAGGACGCGTTGAAGCGCGGCGCGGTCCGCCACATCGCAGGCGGCGACGGTGACCAGCGTGCCCTGTTCGGCCAGTTCGGCGACCAGGTCTTCGGCGCCGGGCGCCGCGAGCCCGCGGCGGCTCGTCAGCACCAGGTGTTCGGCGCCGTTGTGCGCGAGCCACCGGGCCAGATGGCTGCCGAGGGCACCGGTGCCACCGGTGATGAGGACCGTGCCACGGGGCTTCCAGGCGCGCCGCGGTGGGGTGTTCCCCAGGGGTGCGGGCTCGAGTCGCCGCAGCATCACCCCAGAGCCGCGGATCGCCACCTGGTCCTCGGGGCCGCCATCCGCGAGCACTCCGGCGAGCCGGGTCCCGGCCCGGGCGTCCATGGTCCGCGGAAGGTCGATCAGCCCACCCCAGCTGTCCGGGTACTCCACTCCGGCCACCCGGCCCAGGCCCCACACCGCCGCCTGGGCGGGGCTGGTGAGCGGGTCGGAGCTGCCGATCGACACCGCGCCCTGAGTGGCGCACCACAGCGGCGCCCGAACGCCGAGGTCGTCGAGGGCCTGGATCAGTGCGAGGGTCAGGGTCAGGCCGGTGCCGGCCACGGGATGGTCGGGGTACGGGCGCTCGTCCAGCGGTAGCAGTGACAGCACCCCGGACAGCGTGTCCAGCGGGTGGTCGGCGGTGGCGGCGCGCAGCCGCTCGGCCACCGTGGCGCGGTGTGCGTCGTCTTCACCCAGTTCGACGAGGACGACATCGGCGCCGTGTGCCGCGAGCGCCTCGCGGGAGGCCGTGACCAGCGGGTCACCGGCACGGGAGCTCGGGGCCAGCAGCAGCCACGGCCCCGGGAGCGAGGGGGACGGGGTGCGGTTCATGGGGCGCCAGATCACGCGGTAGCGCCACTCGTCCACGGTCGATTCGGAGCGCCGCTGCCGGCGCCACTGTGCGAGGGCGGGCAGGACGGTGCCCAACGAGGCGTGCTGCTCGATGGATTCGACCTGGAGGGTGGCGGCCAGCGCCTCGGCGTCCTCGCGCTCCACGGCCTGCCAGAAGTCGGCGTCCGCCCCGTCCTCGGCCGGTGTGCTGTCGGCGGGGCGCGCAGTGGCGGTGAGCCAGTACCGCTGGTGCTGGAAGGCATAGGTGGGCAGTTCGACGGGGTGCGCACCGGTCCCGGCGAAGACCGTCCGCCAGTCGACGGCGATGCCGCCGACATGGGCCTCGGCCAGGGAGGTCAGGAACCGTGCCAGGCCGCCTTCGTCACGGCGCAGCGAGCCGATGGCCGCCACGGGGGTGCCGTGGTCCTCGGCCGTCTGCTCGATGCCCATGGTCAGCACCGGATGCGCGCTGGCCTCCACGAACGTCTGGAAGCCCTCGCCGAGGAGCACCTGTACGGTCTCGTCGAAACGCACGGTCTGGCGCAGGTTGCGGTACCAGTAACCGGCGTCCAGCTCCGTGGTGTCCAGCGCGCCGCCGGTCACCGTCGAGTAGAACGGCACCGAGGAGGCTCGCGGGGCGATCCCGGCGAGGGTGCGCCGGATCTCCTCTTCGAGGCTCTCGACGTGGGCGGAGTGGGAGGCGTAGTCCACGGGGATGCGGCGTGCCCGGGTCCCGTCCGCCTCGCACGCCGTCAGCAGCTCGTCCAACGTGTCGGCATCGCCGGAGACCACGACCGCCGAGGGCCCGTTCACCGCCGCCACCGACAGCCGCTCACCCCATGCCGCGAGCCGCTCCCGTACGCGCTCCACGGGCAGCGAGACCGACACCATGCCCCCGCGCCCGGACAGCGCACGCAGCGCCTGGCTGCGCAGGGCCACCACCTTCGCGGCGTCCTCCAGCGACAACGCACCCGCCACACACGCCGCCGCGATCTCACCCTGGGAGTGGCCGATGACCGCCGCGGGCTCCACACCGTACGAACGCCACAGCTCCGCCAGCGACACCATCACAGCCCACAACACGGGCTGCACCACATCCACCCGCTCCAACGCACCCGCATCGCCAAGCACATCCGCAAGCGACCAGTCCACAAACGGCGCCAACGCCGCCGCACACTCACCAATCCGCTCCGCGAACACCGGCGAAGACTCCAGCAACCCAGCCGCCATCCCCACCCACTGCGACCCCTGACCAGGGAAGACGAAGGCGACTCCGGAGCTGCGCCTGGCGACGCCTTCGACCAGCCCGGAGGCGCCTCGGCCCGCGAGGTGATCGGCCAGGGTCCGTACGGCCTCCGCACGGTCCGGGGCCAGTACGACCGCGCGGTGCTCGAAGGCGGTCCGGGTGGTGGCGAGGGACAGTCCGATGTCCCCGGTCGCGACCTCCGGGTGCCGCTCCACGTGGTCCAGCAGCCGCCTGACCTGGACACGCAGCCCCGCCTCGGACTTGCTCGCCAGCGGCCAGGGGATCAGCGGCAGCGCTGTCCGGGGCGCCTCCTCCGTCTCTCCCGCCACGTCGGCACCGGACGCGGCGTCAGTCGTGGTGGCGGACGGTGGCGGCGGCGCCTGCTCGAGGATGGCGTGGGCGTTGGTGCCGCTGATGCCGAACGAGGAAACACCGGCCCGGCGCGGCTCCTCCCCCTCGGGCCACGCGGCGGCCTCGGTGAGGAGCTCGACGGTGCCCGTCGACCAGTCCACATGCGACGACGGCTCGTCGATGTGCAAGGTGCGGGGCAGCACGCCCTGCCGCATCGCCAACACCATCTTCATCACACCGGCCACGCCGGCGGCAGCCTGGGTATGGCCGATGTTGGACTTGACCGACCCCAGCAGCAGCGGACGATCCGCGGTGCGCTCACGGCCGTAGGTGGCCAGCAGCGCCTGTGCCTCGATCGGATCACCCAGCTTCGTGCCCGTTCCGTGTGCCTCTACGGCATCGACCTGCCCGGCCGTGAGCCCGGCGTTGGCCAGCGCCTGGCGGATCACCCGCTGCTGGGACGGGCCGTTGGGGGCGGACAGCGCACTGCTCGCACCGTCCTGGTTGGTCGCCGTGCCCCGGACGACGGCCAGCACGGGATGCCCGTTGCGTTGTGCGTCGGAGAGCCGCTCCAGGAACAGCATGCCCGCGCCCTCGGCGGCCCCGAAACCGTCGGCCGCCGCCGCGAAGGGCTTGCACCGGCCGTCGGCCGCCAGGCCCCGCTGGCGGCTGAACCCGATGAAGGTGCCGGGGGTGGCCATGACAGTGACGCCACCCGCCAGGGCGAGCGAACACTCCCCCTGGCGCAGGGCCTGTACGGCCAGGTGCAGGGCGACCAGCGACGAGGAACACGCGGTGTCCACCGTGACCGCCGGGCCCTCCAGACCCAGGGTGTAGGCCACGCGCCCGGACACGACGCTGATGGCGCTGCCGGTCACCAGGTGACCCTCGACACCACCGTCGGTGGCCTCGTGCACCCGCGGCCCGTAGTCGGGGGCCACGGCCCCGACGAAGACTCCGGACTGGCTGCCCCTGAGTGAGGCCGGATCGATGCCCGCCCGTTCGATGGCTTCCCACGAGGTCTCCAGCAGCAGCCGCTGCTGCGGATCCATCGCCAGCGCCTCACGAGGTGAGATCCCGAAGAAATCGGCGTCGAAGTCGCCGCCGTCGTGCAGGAATCCGCCCTCGCGCGCATAGGAGGTGCCCGGCCGGTCGGGGTCCGCATCATAGAGCGACCCGAGGTCCCAGCCACGGTCCTCGGGGAACGCCGTGATGGCGTCCTCGGCCCCGCTCAACAGCCGCCAGAACTCCTCGGGGGAGCGCACCCCGCCGGGGAAACGGCAGCTCATCCCGACGATCGCGATCGGTTCGCGGGCCGCCGACTCCACGTCCCGCAGACGCTGCCGCGTCTGGTGCAGATCAGCCGTCACCCTCCGGAGCCGGCCGGTCACCATCGCGTGGGTGGCGTCGTCGGCCGCCGTGTCCGTGCCGGGCAACGCGGCTTCCGGTCCGTCGAGTTCGACGGCCGTGTCCGACGGGTCGTCCGCCGCCACGGGGGCGATCTCCGCATCCAGGTGTCCGGCCAGCGCGGCGGGGGTCGGGTAGTCGAAGATGAGGGTCGCGGGCAGCCGCAGCCCGGTGGCAGCGTTCAGCCGGTTGCGCAGCTCGACCGCGGTGAGCGAGTCGAAGCCCAGCTCCAGGAAGCCGCGATCGGTGACCACCGCCGACGCCGACCCGTGGCCGAGGACCGTGGCGGCGTGTTCCTGGACCAGACGCAGCAGCGTCCGCTGCCGCTCCCCCTGACCGAGCCCGGCCAGCCGCCGCGCCAGTGGCGCCTCCTGCGAACCGGAGTCGTCCTGGGCCGAGGCGCGCCGGGAAGCGACGGGCCGTCGTACGAGTCCGGTGAGCAAGGGGGGTACGGGCGTGGTGTCGGCGGTGGCTGCCAGGTTGCCGAGGTCGAGCCGCGCGGGCACCACCACACCCTCGGCCAGCCGGCCGGCCGTGTCGAACAGCCGCAGCCCCTCCTCGGAGGAGAACGGCACCAGCCCGCCCCGTGTCATACGGGAGAGGTCCGCCTCGGCGAGGTGTTTGGTCATCCCGCTGCGCTCGGCCCACAGGCCCCAGGCGAGCGACACCCCGGGCAGGCCCATGGCCCGGCGCCGCTGCGCCAGTCCGTCCAGGAACGTGTTGGCGGCGGCGTAGTTGGCCTGTCCCGCGGAGCCCAGGACACCGGCGGCCGAGGAGAACAGGGCGAACATGGCCACATCGAAACGGCGCGTCAGCTCATGCAGATGCCACGCCCCGTCGACCTTCACCCGCAACACCGCGTCCAGCCGCTCCGGCGTCAGCGACGTCACCGTGCCGTCATCCAGAAGACCCGCGGCATGAACCACACCGGTCAGACCGTGTCCGTCGGGGAGATCGGCCAGCAGATCGGCCAGCGCGTCGCGGTCGGCGACATCGCAAGCGGCAACCGTCACCGAGACCCCCTGGGTCGTCAGCTCTGCCTCGAGCTCTGTCATGCTCTCGGCGGCGCGGCCACGGCGGCTGACCAGCAGCAGCCGGCGTATCCCGTGCTCGGCCACCAGATGCCGGGCGACCAGCCCGCCCAGGACACCTCCGGCGCCGGTGATCAGTACCGTCCCCTCCGGGTCCAGCGCGGCCGGAACGCTCAGCACCAGCTTGCCCACATGGCGCGCCTGGCTCATGAACCGGAACGCCTCGGGAGCCCTGCGCATATCCCACACCCGGGTAGGCAGCGGCTTCAGGTCGCCTTGTTCGAAGAGGGCCACGATCTCCGCGAGCATGCCCCCGATGCGCTCGGGGC
Source organism: Streptomyces sp. NEAU-YJ-81 (assembly GCF_017592595.1). Lineage (NCBI taxonomy): Bacteria > Bacillati > Actinomycetota > Actinomycetes > Kitasatosporales > Streptomycetaceae > Streptomyces > Streptomyces sp. NEAU-YJ-81. The sequence goes on from NZ_JAGFNO010000062.1 coordinate 14,866, forward strand.
CCGCCTCGGCCAGGTCGAACGCCCGGTACATCACCCCCGGATGCGCCGCGGCCACCTCCTCGGCCGACCGCACATCCGTCTTGCCCATCTCGATGAACCGCCCGCCCTCACCCAGCAGCCGCAGCGACGCGTCGACAAACTCACCGGCCAGGGAGTCCAGGACGACATCCACACCACGACCGGCCGAGGCGGTCTTGAACCGCTCCTCGAACTCCAGCGTCCGCGACGAGGCGATATGCGCATCGTCCAACCCCAGCCCACGCAGGACGTCCCACTTGGCCTCGCTCGCGGTCGCGAACACCTCACAGTCCCAGGCCCGCGCCAACTGCAGCGCCGCGATCCCCACACCACCGGCCGCGGCGTGGACCAGCAGCGACTCACCACGCCGGAGGCCCGCCAGCTCCCGCAACGCATACAAAGCCGTCACGAACACCACGGGGACGGACGCGGCCTCGGTGAAGGACCAGCCGTCCGGGATCCGCACCAGGGTGCGGTGGTCCACCACGGCCAACGGCCCGAAACCGCCCTCCCACAGCCCCATCACCCGGTCGCCGACGGCGAGGGAGGTCACGGCGGGACCGGTGGCCACGACCACACCGGCCCCCTCGCCACCCATCAGAGCCTCACCCGGATACATGCCGAGAGAGATCAGGACATCGCGGAAGTTCAGGCCCGTGGCCCGAACCGCGACCCGCACCTCGTGCTCGCCGAGTTCCCCGGTAGCGTCCGTGGCCGTGGCCAGCGTCAGCCCCTCCAGCGTGCCCGCTCCGGACGCCTCCAGCCGCCACGCCTCCGTGTCGACCGGTGGAGTCAGCACAGCCGTCGTGGCGCCAGGGGCCAGACGCGGCACCAGCACCTCGGCGCCGCGCACCGCGAGCTGCTGTTCCCCGGTGGACACCGCCTGGTGCACCAGGGCCAGCGACTCCTCGCCGCCGTCCACATCCAGCAGGACGAACCGGTCCGGATGCTCCGCCTGCGCCGACCGCACCAGCCCCCACACCGGGGCCGCCGCCAGATCACGCGGGTCCGCACCGTCCTCGGTCGCCATCGCACCCCGGGTGACGAACACCAAACGCGCCTCGGCGAACCGGTCCTCCGCCAGCCACGCCCGCACCATCTCCAGGGCCCGGTGGGCCACCGCCCGCGTCGCCGGGACAACGTCCTCGCCGGAGACGGAGGACACCAGGACAAACACCAGATCCGGCATCGGAGCGCCCGATCGCACATGTACCGCGAGAGCGGTCAGGTCGGCGTACTCCTCCACCGACCCGTCGGCCGCGTTCAACGCCACGGCCAGGCCGAAGTGATCCGGTCCGGCCACGGCGCACCGGTCGATGGCGGGCGCCGGGACCGTAATGGACGTTGCGACCCACTCCACCCGGTACAGCGACTCGTCGTCGCCGGCAGACGAGGCGAGCTGTGCTTCCGAGACCGGCCGGGTGACCAGCGCCTCCGCCGTGGCAACCGGCGTTCCGGCCGCGTCGGCCACCAGCACGGACATCCCGTCAGCGCCCGTGCGGGCCAGCCGCACCCGCAGGGAGGTCGCGCCGGTGGCATACAGCGACACACCGCTCCACACGAACGGCAGCCGGATCCCCTCCGCCCTCTCGCCCCCGTCCGCGGCGGCGCACACCAGCCAGGCGTGCAGCGCCGCATCGAGCAGCGCGGGATGCAGCCCGAACCGGGCCGCCTCCGCCCGCGACTCCTCCGGCAGCGCCACCTCCGCGAAGACCTCATCGCCCCTGCGCCAGACGGCACGCAGCCCCCGGAACACCGGACCGTACGCCAGCCCGGTGGCCGCCACATCCTCGTAGAAGCCCTCGGTCCCGACCGCCTCCGCCCCCACCGGCGGCCACGCCTCCAGGCCCACCGGACCCGTCGCCCCATCGGCAGCGGACGCCACGGCCAGCATGCCCTTCGCGTGGCACGTCCACGACGCGTCCGGGCCATCGTCACGGCGGGAATACACGCTGAACTCACGCTGCCCGTCCGGCTCGGGCCCGCCCACGACCAGCTGCACCTGGACCGCCCCCTCATCGGGCAGCACCAAAGGCGCCTCCAGCGTCAACTCCTCCAACCGATCGCAACCGACCGCGTCACCGGCCCGCGACGCCAACTCGACAAACGCCGTACCCGGCAGGATGACCCGGCCCAGCACCGCATGGTCGGCAAGCCAGGGATGCGTACGCAGCGACAGCCGACCGGTCAGCAAGAACCCATCGGAGTCGGGCAGCGGCACGGCAGCCCCCAGCAACGGATGCCCGGCCGGGTCCAGCCCCACCGACGCCACGTCGCCGAGCCCGGACGTCTCGGACTCCAGCCAGAAGTGCGTGCGCTGGAAGGCATACGTCGGCAGATCCACCCGCTCCGCACCCGTCCCGGCGAACCCACCCGCCCAGTCGACGGACGCGCCGCCGACATATGCCTCGGCCAGGGAGGTCAGGAAGCGCTCCAGACCGCCTTCGTCGCGGCGCAGCGAACCGACGGCGGTAACGCGGGTGCCGTGGTCCTCGGCGGTCTGCTCCACCCCCATCGTCAGGACGGGGTGGGCACTGGCCTCGATGAACACCTGGAAGCCGTCGGCCAGCAGAGCACGGACGGTCTCGTCAAAGCGCACTGTCTGACGCAGATTGCGGTACCAGTACCCGGCGTCCAGTTCCTGGGTGTCCAGCACACCTGCCGTGACCGTGGAGTAGAACGGCACCGACCCAGCCCGGGAAGCAATTCCCGCGAGGGCTTGTCGAAGCTCGCCCTCGATGGCCTCGACATGGGCGCAATGCGAGGCGTAGTCCACCGGCACACGACGCGCCCGGATCCCCTCCGCATCGCACACCGCCAGCAACTCCTCCAAAGCATCCGTGTCACCGGACACCACCACCGCCGGAGGCCCGTTCACCGCCGCCACCGACAACCGCTCACCCCACGCCGCCAGCCGCTCCCGTACCACCCCCACCGGCAGTGACACCGACACCATCCCGCCACGCCCCGACAATGCCCGCAGCGCCTTACTCCGCAACGCCACCACCCGCGCCGCATCCCCCAACGACAACGCACCCGCCACACACGCCGCCGCGATCTCACCCTGCGAATGACCCACCACCGCCGCAGGCTCCACACCGTACGAACGCCACAACTCCGCCAACGACACCATCACAGCCCACAACACCGGCTGCACCACATCCACCCGCTCCAACGCGGCCGCATCGCCAAGCACATCCACCAGCGACCAGTCCACAAACGGCGCCAACGCCGCCGCACACTCACCAATCCGCTCCGCGAACACCGGCGAAGACTCCAGCAACCCAGCCGCCATCCCCACCCACTGCGACCCCTGACCAGGGAAGACCAACACCGCGTGATCCCGGGCGGTCGCCATCCCTCGTACCACACCAGGTGCCACTTGCCCCTCGGCCAACGCGCCCAGGCCGTTCATGAGACCGTCCCCGTCGCCCACCAGCACCACCGCGCGGTGCTCGAACACACTGCGCGTGGTCGCCAACGACAGCCCGACATCGGCGGGCGAGACCTCTCGGCGCTCGCGCACATGCGCCAGCAGCCGCTCCGCCTGCGCCTCCACCGCGGCCTCCGACCGCCCGGAGATCACCCACGGCGTGATCTCCGGCAGTTCCCCGACCGGGGCGTCGTCATCGGCGGCAGGACTGGGAGCGTCGTCCAGCGGAGCCTGTTCCAGCACGGCGTGGGCGTTGGTTCCGCTCATCCCGAAGGAGGAGACCGCCGCGCGCCGCGGCCGTCCCGTCTCCGGCCAGGGCATATCGTCCGTCAGCAGGCGTACTCCACCGGTGGACCAGTCCACATGCGGCGACGGCTCGTCCAGGTGCAGTGTGCGCGGCAGCAGGCCGTGTCGCATGCCGAGCACCATCTTGATCACACCGGCCACGCCGGCCGTCGCCTGGGGGTGTCCGATGTTCGACTTCACCGAGCCCAGCAGCAGCGGCCGTTCTTCGGGGCGGCCCCTGCCATACGTGGCCAGCAGGGCCTGTGCCTCGATGGGGTCGCCCAGCTGGGTGCCGGTGCCATGTGCCTCGACCGCGTCCACCTCGGCCGCCGACAGCCCGGCGTTCGCCAGCGCCGCCCGGATCACCCGCTGCTGCGAGGGTCCGTTGGGCGCGGTGAGCCCGTTGCTCGCACCGTCCTGGTTGATGGCGGAGCCGCGTACCACCGCCAGCACCTGATGGCCGTTGCGCCGCGCGTCCGACAGCCGCTCCAGCAGCAGCACACCGACGCCCTCCGCCGGGCCGAAGCCATCGGCGGCGGCGGAGAAGGGCTTGCAGCGCCCGTCCGGTGCCAGCCCCCGCTGGCGGCTGAAGCCGACGAAGGTCCAGGGGGTGGACATGATGGCGGTGCCACCAGCCAGGGCCAGGGAACACTCGCCCTGTCGCAGCGACTGCGCGGCCAGGTGCAGCGCCACCAGCGACGACGAGCACGCCGTGTCGACGGCGACAGCCGGCCCCTCGAAGCCGAACGCATAGGCGAGCCGACCGGAGGTGACGCTGAGGGCGTTGCCGGTGAGCAGGTAGCCCTCGACGCCGCCCGACGGCTGGATCGGGCCCGCGCCGTATCCGTGTGATCCGGCGCCCACGAATACACCGGTCAGGCTGCCACGCAGGGAGGCCGGGTCGATGCCCGCGCGCTCGAAGGTCTCCCAGGACGTCTCGAGCAGCAGCCGGTGCTGCGGGTCCATCGCCACCGCCTCGCGCGGTGAGATGCCGAAGAACGCCGCGTCGAATTCGCCCGCGCCGTCGACGAAGCCACCGTGCCGGGTGTAAGTCTTCCCGGGTGTGTCGGGGTCGGCGTCGTAAAGTCCGTCGAGCTGCCAGCCGCGGTCCTCGGGGAAGCCGGATATCGCGTCACGGCCCTCGGTCAGCAGGTCCCACAGTTCCTCCGGGGACCGGACGCCGCCGGGCAGACGACACCCCATCGCCACGATGGCGATCGGATCGTCGTCGGGCTCGGCCCGGGCGACGGGCGCGGGTGCCGAGGGGGCGTCGCCTTCCCGGATGCCGAGCAGTTCCGCGCGGAGGTATTCCGCGAGCGCGGCAGGGGTCGGATAGTCGAAGACGAGCGTGGCGGGCAGCCGCTCCCCCGTGGCGGCGTTCAGCCGGTTCCGCAGCTCCACCGCCGTAAGGGAGTCGAAGCCGTGCTCCTTGAAAGAGATCTCCGGCTCGACCGCGTCCGGTGCGCTGTGGCCGAGGATGGTGGCGGCCTGGTCCTGGACCAGGCGCAACACCATCCGCTCCCGCTCCGTGTCGCCCACCCTCAGCAGGCGCTGCCGCAGTGACGCCTCCTCCGCTCCGGGCGCCGCCTGGGCCAGTGCGCGCCGGACCACAGTGGCCCGTTCCGGTCGGCCGTCGCCGGGCTTCGCTGTCGCGGCCGCGAACTGCTCCTCTGTCACCGGCCGCGCCACCAGCGCGTCCACCGTGGCCACCGGTGTTCCGGCCGGGTCGGCGACCAGCGCGGACAGGGTGTCGGTGCCCTTGCGGGTCAGCCGCACGCGGAGCATCGACGCGCCGGTCGCGTGCAACGACACACCGCTCCAGAGGAACGGCAGGCGGATGCCGTCCGCATCGCCCGAGAGGGGTGCCAGGCCCGTCTGCAAGGCGGTGTCCAGCAGCGCCGGGTGAATGCCGAACCGGGGCACGTCACCACGGGCTTCCTCCGGCAGCGCCACCTCGGCGAAGAGCTCGTCACCGCGGCGCCACAGCGCGCGCACGCCGCGGAACACAGGCCCGTAGGCCACCCCGGCGTCGGCCAGCCGCTCGTAGAACCCGGCGACATCGACGGCCTCCGCGCCTGTCGGGGGCCATACGCCGAGGTCGGCGACCGGGTTCGGGTCCGTGGCGTAGCTGCGGGTTTCGCCGTGGGCCTCGCTGTGCACCAGCGTTCCCGAGGCATGCCGGGTCCACGGCCGGTCCGCGGTGTCCTCCGCCCGCGCGTACACCCGCAAGGGGCGCCCGCCGCCCTCGTCGGGCGCGCCGACGGTCAACTGGACCAGCACCGCGCCCTGTTCGGGCAGCACCAGAGGCGCCTCCAGCGTCAGCTCCTCAACGCGGTCGCATCCGGCCGTGTCACCGGCTCGCAGCGCCAACTCGACGAAGGCCGATGCGGGCAGCAGGGCCCGGCCGAGCACGGCGTGTTCGGCGAGCCACGGATGCGTACGGAGCGAGAGGCGGCCCGTCAGCAGCCATCCGTCCGAGTCGGGCAGCTCGGTCGCCGCACCGAGGAGGGGGTGGTCGGCGGAGACCAGTCCGGCCGACGACACATCGCCCGCCACAAATGAGGGCTCGACCCAGTAACGCTGGTGCTGGAAGGCATAGGTCGGCAAGTCGACGCGTCGGGCACCCGTGCCCGCGAACATGGCCGCCCAGTCGACGGACACGCCGCCGACGTATGCCTCGGCCAGAGAGGCGACGAAGCGGTCGAGACCACCCTCGTCGCGGCGCAGGGAACCGACGGCGGTGATAGGCGTGCCGTGGTCCTGAGCCGTCTGCTCCACGCCCATCGTCAGGACGGGGTGGGCGCTGGCCTCGACGAATGTATCGAAGCCTTCGTCCAACAAGGCGCGGACGGTCTCGTCGAAGCGGACCGTCTGACGCAGATTGCGGTACCAGTACCCGGCGTCCAGTTCCTGGGTGTCCAGCACACCTGCCGTGACCGTGGAATAGAACGGCACCGACGACGAGCGCGGAGCGATCCCCGCAAGGGTCTGCTGAAGTTCGTCCTCGATGGCCTCCACGTGAGCGCAGTGCGAGGCGTAGTCGACCGGGATGCGGCGCGCCCGGATCCCGTCTGCCTCGCAGGCCGTCAGAAGTTCGTCCAGCGCGTCGGCGTCACCCGAGACCACGACCGCCGAGGGCCCGTTCACCGCTGCCACCGACAGCCGCTCACCCCACACCGCGAGCCGCTCCCGAACCTCCCCCACCGGCAGTGACACCGACACCATGCCGCCACGCCCCGACAACGCCCGCAGCGCCTTGCTCCGCAACGCCACCACCTTCGCGGCATCCTCCAGAGACAACGCACCCGCCACACACGCCGCCGCGATCTCACCCTGCGAATGACCCACCACCGCCGCAGGCTCCACACCGTACGAACGCCACAACTCCGCCAACGACACCATCACCGCGAACAAGGCAGGCTGCACCACATCCACCCGCTCCAACGCCTCCGCAGCGCCCTCCCCACCCCGCAACACATCCCCGAGCGACCAGTCAACGAACGGCGCCAACGCCGCCGCACACTCACCAACCCGCTCCGCGAACACCGGCGAAGACTCCAGCAACCCCGCCGCCATCCCCACCCACTGCGACCCCTGACCAGGGAAGACCAACGCGAGGCGGTCCGAGGCCCCAGAAGCCACCCCGCGCACCACGCCCGTCGCCTCGCGGCCCTCGGCCAGTGCGGTCAGGCCACTGACGAGCGCGGCACGGTCACCACCCAGCACCACCGCCCGCCGCTCGAACGCCGCACGCGTGGTGACCAGCGACAGACCGACATCCACGGACGCCGGACCGCTCTCGTCGCCCACCACCGACAGCAAGCGCGCGGCCTGGTCCCGGAGTCCCGCCTCGGACCGCGCCGAAACCACCCACGGCACCACGGTCGGTTCCGAAGTGCCTTCCGTGTCGACATCGGACTCCACCGGGCCCTGCTCCAGGATCACATGGGCGTTGGTGCCGCTCACGCCGAAGGAGGAGACGCCCGCCCGACGGGGCCGGCCGGTCTCGGGCCATGCGGTCGGGGCGGTCAGGAGCTCCACCGCGCCCGCGGACCAGTCCACGTGTGGTGACGGCTCATCGATGTGCAGGGTCTGCGGAAGCAGGCCGTGGCGCATGGCCAGCACCGACTTGATGATCCCGGCCACACCGGCCGCGGCCTGGGTATGCCCGATGTTGGACTTGACCGAGCCGAGCCACAGCGGCCGCTCCTCGGGCCTCTCCTGCCCGTACGTGGCGAGCAGCGCCTGCGCCTCGATCGGATCGCCCAGCGTCGTTCCCGTACCGTGCGCCTCGACCACATCGACGTCGGCGGCCGACAGCCGCGCGTTCGCCAGCGCCGTCCGGATCACCCGCTGCTGCGACGGGCCGCTCGGCGCGGTGAGACCGTTGCTCGCCCCGTCCTGGTTGACGGCAGAGCCCTTGACGACCGCGAGGATCTGGTGTCCGTTGCGCCGCGCGTCCGACAGCCGCTCCAGCAGCAGCAAGCCCACACCCTCGCCCCAGCCCGTGCCGTCCGCGGCCGCCGCGAACGCCTTGCACCGGCCGTCAGCCGCCAGACCGCGCTGTCGGCTGAACTCCACGAAGAGTTCGGGGGTGGACATGACGGTGACACCGCCGGCAAGTGCGAGCGAGCATTCGCCTTGGCGCAGGGACTGTGCCGCCAGATGCAGGGCGACCAGTGATGACGAACAGGCGGTGTCCACCGTGACCGCCGGGCCCTCGAAGCCGAAGGTGTAGGAGATGCGGCCGGAGACGACGCTGGCGGCGCTGCTGGTGACCAGGTGTCCCTCGACATGCTCCGATGCCGCCTGGCGCAGGTTGGTCCCGTAGTCCTGACCGTTGCTGCCCACGAAGACCCCGGTCTGGCTGCCCCGGAGCAGTGTGGGATCGATCCCCGCCCGCTCGAACGCCTCCCACGATGTCTCCAGCAGCAACCGCTGCTGCGGATCCATCGCCACCGCCTCACGCGGCGAGATGCCGAAGAACTTCGGGTCGAAGTCGCCGGCTCCTTCGAGGAATCCGCCCTCGCGGACGTAGCTCTTGCCGTGCTCGTCCGGGTCCGGCCCGTAGAGCGTGTCCAGGTCCCATCCGCGGTCGGCGGGGAACTCGCTCAGCACCTCGCGTCCGGCGAGCAGCAGCTGCCACAGGTCTTCCGGCGTCCGCACCTCGCCGGGGAAACGGCAGCTCATGGCTACGATGGCGACGGGCTCGTCGTCGGTGACCACAGCGACAGGCACCGCCGCATCCGCGCCGTTCCGCAGCCCCAGCGCCTCGGTGCGCAGCAGTTTCACCAGCGCCGTCACGGTGGGGTGATCGAAGAGCAGGGTGCTCGGCAGGCTCAGCCCGGTGGCCGCGTTCAGCCGGTTGCGCAGAGTCACCGCCGCGAGGGAGTCGAAGCCAAGTTCCTTGAAGGCCCGATCGGCGTCGATGGCCTCGGGACGGCGGTGTCCCAGGACGGCTGCCACATGGGACCGCACGAACTCCAGGATGACCCGGCCCTGTTCCGCCGTTCCCAGCCCGGCAAGGCGCCGGCGAAGCGATCCGTCCGTGGTGGTGGCCTCGTTGGCAGTGGCGGGTGAGCCATGTGCCATCAGGTCTTGCAGGAGTCGGCGCGAACGGGCGTCCGCCATCGTCCGGGCCACGGTGTCCCACTCAACGTCGGCGACGATCAGAGACGCTGCCGCCGGGTGATTGACGCTCTTCTCCAGGGCGGTGACGGCCGACTCGGGGTCCATCGCGGGGAGGCCGTGGCTCCGCCACCGGTCCGCGACGGTCTCAGCCATGCCGTTGTCGGCCCAGGGTCCCCATGCCACCGAGGTGGCAGGCAGGCCATCGGCCCGACGCTGTTCGGCAAGCGCGTCCAGAACCGCGTTCGCCGCCGCATAGTTCGCCTGACCCGCCGCACCCACCGTCCCCGAGAACGAGGAGAACAGCACAAACGCCGAAAGATCCAGCTCACGCGTCAACTCATGCAGATGCCACGCCGCCTCCGACTTCGCCCGCAACACACCATCGAACCGCCCCACCGACAACCCATCCAGCACACCGTCATCCAACACACCCGCCGCATGCACCACCGCCGTCAACGGGAACTCCTCCGGCACACCGCCCAACACCCCGGCCAGCGCCTCCCGATCACCCACATCACACGCCACAACCGTCACCCGAGCACCCATCCCACGCAGCTCCGCACACAACCCATCCACACCCCCAGCCCCAGGACCACGACGCGAGACCAGCAACAGATGCTCCGCACCCGCCCCCGCCAGCCACCGCGCCACATGCGCACCCAACGCACCCGTACCACCGGTCACCAGCACCGTCCCCGACGGCGTCCACACCTCCCCACCCTGCGCACCCACCGCGGCACGAACCACACGGCGGGCGAACACACCCGACGCCCGCACCGCCAGCTCGGTCTCGCCCGCACGGCCACTCACCGCGCCCACCAGCCGATCCGCCACCCGCCCATCCCACACCTCGGGCAGGTCGAGCAGGCCGCCCCATCGCTCCGGGGCCTCCAGCCCGGCGACCCGGCCCAGGCCCCACACCGCCGCCTGCTCCACACTCGACGGACTCTCCACACCGCCTGTCGCCACCGCACCCCGCGTCACACACCACACGCGGCCACCCACACCCGCGTCCCCGATCCCCTGAAGCAGGGACAACGTCAACGCCAGACCCAACGGCACCGCCGTGTGCTCACCATGCCGTCCCTCCGCCAGCGCCAACAGCGACAGCACACCTGCGGCGTCGGAGACTTCGGCCTCATCCTGAGCCTGGCGCAGCCGGTCCGCCATCACCGCACGATCGGCGTCACCATGCCCGAACTCGACGACAACGGGCAGGGCACCTCGTCCGGCCAACGCGGCCACGCAGTCCGCAACCCACTCATCCCCGGCCAGCCCAGCGGGCACCGCCACCAGCCACGTGCCTGTCAGCGAACCCACCACGTCCGAAACTGGCGACCACGACACCCGGTAGCGCCAGCGATCGGCCATATGCATCACCGCCGGGGCCGAACCGGTACGGACCGGCTCCAGCCAGAAGCGCTCCCGCTGGAACGCATACGTCGGCAACTCCACACGGCGAGGGCGGGCCGGTGCGAACACGGCTGACCAGTCGACCTGCCGCCCCCGTACATAGATCTCGGCGAGCGCCTCGTACATGGAGGCGACTTCGCCCCGACCATCGCGCAGCACCGATGCGAACACCGCGTCGGACACGCACTCCTGCCCCATCCCGGACAGCACCCCATCCGGGCCGAGCTCCAGGAAGGTGGTGACTCCCACGTCCACCAGGCTCCGCACCCCGTCCGCGAACCGCACCGCCTCCCGGACGTGCCGTACCCAGTACTCGGCCGAGCACAGCACCTCGGCATCAGCGACCAGACCCGTCACATTCGACACAACGGGAATACGCGGAGGCGCATACGACAACCCCTCCGCCACCTGGCGGAACTCGGCCAGCATCGGCTCCATCAACGGCGAGTGGAACGCATGCGAGACCCGCAGCCGCTTCGTCCTCACCCCGCGAGCCTCCAAGAGCCCGGCAACCTCAGACACCGCCTCCTCGGCACCAGAGATCACCGTCGAACGCGGACCGTTGACCGCCGCCACACTCACCTCGGCCTCACGACCCGCCAGCAACGGCAACACATCCACCTCGGCGGCCTGCACCGACACCATCACCCCACCCGACGGCAACCCCTGCATCAACCGCCCACGAGCCGCCACCAACACACACGCATCCCCAAGCGACAACACACCCGCCACATGAGCAGCCACCAACTCACCAA
>NZ_JAGFNO010000063.1:0-24573 GCF_017592595.1 Streptomyces sp. NEAU-YJ-81
AGTTGGCCTCGGACTCATTGACGTTCGGCGGCAGCACCTTGATGCCCATACGACGGCACTCGTTCAGATAGACCGCCGACTTGTCCTTGTCGTCACGCACCGAGGTGAGCAGCGCCGCCATGTACTCCGCCGGGTGGTTGGCCTTGAGATAGGCGGTCCAGTACGAGACGAGCGCGTAGGCGGCCGCATGCGCCTTGTTGTAGGCGTAGCCCGCGAAGGGCACCAGTACGTCCCAGACCGCCTGCACGGCCTCGTCGGAGTAGCCGCGCTCCCGGCAGCCGTCCCGGAACGGGATGAACTCCTTGTCCAGGACCTCCTGCTTCTTCTTGCCCATCGCCCGGCGCAGCAGGTCGGCCTGGCCGAGTGAGTAGCCCGCGAGGGCCCGGGCGGCCTTCTGCACCTGCTCCTGGTAGACGACCAGGCCGTAGGTGATGTCGAGGACCTCCCGGAGCGGCTCCTCCAGCTCCGGGTGGATCGGGGTGATCTCCTGCTGGCCGTTCTTCCGCAGGGCGTAGTTGATATGCGAGTTCATGCCCATCGGGCCGGGCCGGTACAGGGCGGTGACGGCGGTGATGTCCTCGAACTGGTTGGGTTTCATCAGCCGCAGGAGCGAGCGCATCGCGCTGCCGTCGAACTGGAACACGCCGAGGGTGTGGCCACCGCCGAGCATCTCGAAGGTCCTGCGGTCGTCCAGTGGCAGATCGAGCAGCTTCAGGTCGACGCCCTTGTTGGCGCGCACCATCGTGACGGCGTCGTCCATGATGGTCAGGTTGCGCAGGCCCAGGAAGTCCATCTTCAGCAGGCCCAGCGACTCACACGTGGGGTAGTCCCACTGCGTGATCGTGACACCGTCGGTGTGCCGCACCCAGACCGGGACATGGTCCACGATCGGCTCGCTCGACATGATCACGCCGGCGGCGTGCACACCCATCTGTCGCACCAGGCCCTCGACACCCTTGGCGGTGTCGATGACCTTCCGCGCATCCGGCTCGTTCTCGTACATCGCCCGCACCTCGCCCGCTTCGGAGTACCGCGGGTGTTCCGGGTCGGTGATGCCGGACAGCGGGATGCCCTTGCCGCCGACGTCGGCGGGCATGGCCTTGGTGATGCGGTCGCCCATCGCGTACGGATAGCCCAGCACCCGGGCGGAGTCCTTGATGGCGTTCTTGGCCTTGATGGTGCCGTAGGTGCCGATCATGGCGACCTTGTCGGCGCCGTACTTCTCCGTCACATAGCGGATCACCTCGACCCGTCGGCGCTCGTCGAAGTCGATGTCGACGTCCGGCATGGACACGCGCTCGGGGTTGAGGAACCGCTCGAAGATCAGCCCGTGCTCGACCGGGTCGAGGTCGGTGATGCCCATGGCGTACGAGACGATCGAACCGGCCGCCGAGCCACGGCCCGGCCCGACGGCGATGCCTTGCTGCTTGGCCCACATGATGAAGTCGGCGACCACGAGGAAGTAGCCCGGGAACCCCATCTGGATGATGATGTCCATCTCGTACTCGGCCAGCTTCTGGCGGTCCTGCGGTACGCCACCCGGATAGCGCCGGGCCATCCCGCGCCGGACCTCCTCGCGGAACCACGTGACCTCGGTGTGGCCCTCGGGCACATCGAACCGCGGCATGAGGTCGCGCTTGTCGAACATGCCGGTGGTGTCGATCTGCTCGGCGACCAGCAGGGTGTTGCGGCAGCCCTCCTGCCAGGCGTCCGAGGAGTCGACGGCGTACATCTCGGCGGCGGATTTGAGGTAGTAGCCGGTGCCGTCGAAGCGGAAGCGGTCCAGGTCGGAGAGGCTCTTGCCGGTCTGGATGCACAGCAGCGCATCGTGTGCCGCGGCCTCGTCCGCGTAGGTGTAGTGCGAGTCGTTCGTCACCAGCGGCGGGATGCCCAGCTTCCTGCCGATCTCCAGCAGCCCGTCCCGGACCCGGCGCTCGATCTCGATGCCGTGGTCCATCAACTCCAGGAAGTACCGGTCCTTGCCGAAGATGTCCTGGTACTCGGAGGCGGCCTTCAGCGCCTCGTCGAACTGGCCAAGGCGCAGCCGGGTCTGCAGCTCACCGGACGGACAGCCGGTCGACGCGATCAGCCCCTCGGCGTGCTCGGCGATGACCTCCTTGTCCATCCGCGGCCACTTCTGCAGCCAGCCCTGCGCATACGCGTCCGACGACAGCCGGAACAGATGGTGCAGCCCGGTGGTGTCCGCCGCCCAGATCGTCTTGTGGGTGTAGCCGCCCGAGCCGGAGACGTCATCGCGCTTCTGGTGGGGCTGCCCCCACTGGATCTTGCGCTTGGTGCGCCGCGACTCCGGGGCGACATACGCCTCGATCCCGATGATCGGCGTCACGCCCGAGGCCATGGCCTGCTGGAAGAAGTCGTACGCGCCGTGCAGATTGCCGTGGTCCGTCAGGGCGAGGTGCGACATGCCCATCTCCTGGCAGGCCGCGAAGAGATCCTTCAGCCGGGCCGCGCCGTCCAGGAGCGAGTACTGCGTGTGCACATGCAGATGGGTGAAAGGCGGTGCCACTCCTTCCCCCGGATCAGGCGTCGGACTCGAGGGCCTGGGCGATCCTCCGCAGGCCCGTGGCCACCTCCCGCGCCGAGGGGGCGCGCTCGGGATCGACCAGCCACTGCTGGGTCAGCCCGGCGACCAGGGCCATGTGCACCGACCCGACCGCACGGGCCACCTCGCCCTCCTCCGCGCTTTCGATGCCGTGCAGATCGGCCGCCAGCGCCGTACGGGCCCGTTCGAACGCCTCGGCGAGCTGCTGCCGGACGTCGGCGGAACGTTCGGCCTGGGCGAGGGCTTCCACGCTGGCCACCACCAGCGGCCGGTCCGTGGTCTCGGACTCGATGATCCGGGCCCACATCGACTCCGCTCGCGTTCCGGCATCGGAGTCCGGGGCGGCCTCCGTCGACCCGGACCGCACCTTCTCGCTCCACTCGTCGAGCGATTCCAGGAGCGCCGCGTTGAGCAGCCGCTCCTTCGAGCCGTAGTGGTAATTGATCGTGCCGAGCGGCGCGTTGGCGGCGGCGGCGATGTCACGCGAGGTCGTACGGGCGAATCCCCGCTCCTCCAGGCACCGCTTCGCCCCGGCCATCAACTGTTCCCGATGTCCCATGCCGGCCACCCTACCCCAACCTTGAACGCTCGTTCAGAACGATCGTTCAGGACGGACGTTCAGAACGTCGATTCCGAACGCTCGCCCAGACCGCGGATCAGGTGTGGCTCGGCGCCGGTTCCTGCTCGGGTCGGGGCGCGCCGTGCTCGTGCCGGGGGAGGAGGAGCGGGGTCGCCAGGCTGAGTAGTCCGGCTGTGGCGATCGCGATCCGGGGGCCGGTGACAGCGGCCAGCAGACCCCACAGGGCGGTCAGGGTCGCGACGGTGGCCTTGCTGGAGACCGACCACGCGGAGAGGGTGCGGGCGACCCGGTCCGCCGGGGTCCGGTCGAGCCGATAGGTGGCGTACAGCGGGGTGAACACGCCCATGCAGCAGATCAGCCCCAGCTCGACCGCCATGACCAGCACCAGTCCCGCCGTACCGGGGCGGACGAAGGCCAACCCCGGCAACCAGCACGCCCGCAGGGCCCCCGAGATCAGCATGACCCGGTGCCGCCCGAACCGTTCCGCCAGCCGGGGAGCCAGCCGGGAGCCGATCAGACCGCCGATGCAGGGCAGTGTGAAGGCCATGGCGTACTGCCAGGGCGCGAACCCCAGGCTGCCCAGCATGAGGACGGCGAGCAGCGGCGCGGTCGCCATGATCAGCCCGCCCACCAGGACCGTGTTGAAGAACAGCGGACGCAGCGCCGGGTGGGTCAGAATGCACCGCCAGCCCTCCAGCAGCTCACCGGCCCGGAGCCGTGGCGGCGGGCCGGTGCGCGCGGGGCGTGGCTCCGTGCCGCCGATCGCACGGATCCCCGCCGCCGAGAGCAGAAAGCTGACCGCATTGGCCGCCACGGTCATCACCGGACCGAAGAGCCCGATCGCGGCCCCGCCGATCTGCGGTCCGAGCATGGTTGCGGTCCAGGCCGTGGACTCGAACCGCGCGTTCGCCACCAGCAGGTCCTCCCGCGGCACCAGCGCCTTCAGGCACGCCCCACTGGCCGCGGTGAAGGCGATGTCGGCCGCGGAGACGACGATCGACACGACCACGAGCTGGGCGAAGGTGAGCCGGCCGAGCAGAAACAGGACGGGGACGGTCATCAGGGCCGCGAACCGGACCACATCCATCGCGATCATCACCGGCCGCTTGCGGCGGAACTCCATCCATGGCCCGAGCGGCAGCGCCACCGCCGCGCCCACCGCGAGCCCCGCGGCCGCCAGCAGCGACACCTGGGCCGCCCCGGCATGGAGAACAATGATCGCGATCATCGGGAACGCGTCGAACGCGAGCCAGGTGCCGAACGCGCTGACCGCGTACGCCCCCCAGAGCCATCCGAACTGCCGCCCCAGCTTCCGCCTGGCCCCCATGTGCAGCGCACTCCTCCTCGCCGTCCCGCCCGAAGAACCTCACATAGAACGGGCGATATCCAAGCGAGCCTGGGCGGGCGGTTCAAACAACGCCCTCGACATGCCACAACCAGATGTTGTGCGACTAAGGTGGCCGACGTGGACCTCAAGGCCGTGCGCACCTTCGTCGCCGTCGCGGACGCGGGCCAGTTCCAGGAGGCGGCCGGCGATCTGTCCATCACCCAGCAGGCCGTCTCCAAGCGCATCGCCGCGCTGGAGAAGGAACTCGGTGTGCGGCTGTTCACCCGTACCGCGCGCGGAGCGCGGCTCACCATCGACGGGCAGGCGTTCCTGCCCCACGCCCGCGAACTTCTGCGGGCCGAGGAACGGGCCGCCGCTTCCGTACGCCCCGGCCGCCGCGCGCTGCGCGTCGATGTGATCGGGCGGCGGCTCGCACCGGCCGATCTGCTCCGCGGTTTTCACCGGGCGCACCCCGAGGTCGAACTCGATGTGGTGACGCTCTTCGACGCCGACGCGGCCATCGCCGCCGTGCGCACCGGCACGATCGACGCGTCGTTCCGGGCGGTCACCGTGCCCGCCCGGCGGCTCCCCGGCGGCATCGAGGCCACCCGGGTCCACGACGAGCCCATCCAGCTCCTCACCGGACCGTCCCATGAGCTCGCCGCCGCCCGCGAGGTCACCCCCGCCGAGCTCGCCGGGCACCGGATCTGGATGCCGGGCATCGTCCCCGGTACCGAATGGGCCGCCTACTACGACGACCTCGCCGCCGCGTTCGGGATCACCATCGACGCGATCGGCCCGTACTTCGGGCCCGAGCCGCTCCTCGACACAATCGCCGACTCCTCGACGCTGGCGACCTTCGTCGGCGAACGGACCCGCCTGGTCTGGCCCGCCGACTACGGGCTGCGGCGCATCGAGGTGCACCACCCGACCCCGGTCTACCCGCATTCGCTGATCTGGCACCGCGACAACCCGCACTCCGCCCTCACCGCGCTCCGCGACCACCTCGCCTCCGCGCCGCCCGGCCACCGCGACGCCGGTGCCTGGACGCCGAAATGGGCGTGGTGACCGAAATCACCGCGTCACTGCCGACTGGCGGATCATGCGGGCCGGTGAGTTCGCGCAGGTCGGCAACTCCCGCTATTTACCACCGAAAAGGTGCGGGTTGACAGCGGATCAGCCAACGATCTAGGTTCACTTCAGGGGACTCGCTGGACGGCGAACGGGGGCTGTGGTGAGTGTTTTGGCGTTGCGCGCATCCGATATCACCAGGATCGCGCGACTGGTCGCGCGTGATGACTTAATGGACCGAATGACCGACCGGTCGACCTCAGGAAATGCTGTCTTGGATCGCGAGGAAAACGATATCTCACCGCAGGGTGGCGGATTTCGCGGAAATTCCCTGTCCGGCCCTGGCGTCACCGCATGGCTGCCGCCTTATGAATCCGGTAAGAGCCTGGTGGGCACCGGTGCGCAGGCTGTCGCTCAACCGGCTGCCCACTCGGAAGAGTTCGAGGTGCGCCGGATGTTCGTCTCGGATATCGACGCCGCTCACCCGGTGAGTTTCAGCCGACGGGTCGGCTTCCCCGGACTCCGGATCCCTATGTGCCGCGCGTCGAATACCGGCGCGGGCCAGGGCGATGGTGCACCGGTGCTGACTTGCGCACCGTGCTGACTTCCCTTTAAACGGCGTCCGCGCCATAGCTGGGCAAGCATCAGTGGCAGTATCAGCGAAATAATCGCGCAAAACCATTTCCATCAGTCGTCGGGGAAGGCTGTGTTGTGGGGCAATCAGGCGCGCCCAAATCCCAAGGTCTCAGCGCGGCCATGAGCAATCTCTTCGAGCGCACCAGGCGAAAGGAATCCACGGGTGTGGTGCCGGTCGCCAGGGACCGGGAGCTGAGGGCGTCATTCGCGCAGCGGCGACTGTGGTTTCTGGACCAACTGGAGCCCGGCAACGCCTCGTACAATCTCCCCTTCGCGGTGCGGGTGCGCGGCCGCCTGGACGTCGCCCATCTCTCCCGGGCCCTTTCGCTGGTGGTCGCCCGGCATGAGGCGCTGCGCACCACCTTCACCGAGACCGGCGGCCAACCGGTGCAGTCGATCCAGCCCCCCGCCCCCGCCCCCGTCCCGGTGCGGATCGAATCGGTGCCCGAAGGCCCGGAGGAGGAGCGGCTCGCCGCGGTCCGGCGGCTGGCCGGAGCGGAGATCACCGAGTTCTTCGACCTGAGCACCGGACCCTTGCTGCGGGCCAAGGTGCTGCGGTTGGACGAACAGGACCACGTCCTGCTGCTGACGGTGCACCATGTGGCCACGGACGCCTGGTCACAGGGCATTCTGGTGGGTGAGCTGTCCGCCGCGTACGAGGCGCTCGACGCCGGGCGGGAGCCCGTACTGCCGCCGCTGCCCGTGCAGTACGCCGACTACGCGGAGTGGGAGCGCGACTGGCTGTCCGGTCCGACCCTGCGCCGCCAGTTGGACTACTGGACGAAGCGGCTCGACGGTATGGCCTCCGCGCTGGAGCTGCCCACCGACCGGCCCAGGCCCTCGGTCGCCCGCCAGGAAGGCGACGCGGTGCGCTGGGAGCTGCCCGCCGAACTGATCCAGGCCGCCCGCCGGCTGGGCGCCGGTGAGAACGCGACCCTCTACATGACCTTGCTGGCCGCCTTCCAGCTGGTCCTGGGCCGGTATGTGGACAGCGACGACATCACGGTGGGCACCCCCGTGGCCAACCGGGGGCGCGCCGAGGTCGAGGGCCTGATCGGGTTCTTCGTCAATACCGTGGTGCTGCGGACCGACCTGTCCGGCGATCCCACCTTCCGCCAACTGCTGGCACGGGTCCGGGACATGGCGGCCGGCGCCTTCGCCCATGGCGACCTGCCCTTCGAGTATCTGGTGGAGCAGGTGCACCCCGAGCGGGACCTGTCCCGGAACCCGCTGGTGCAGGTGCTCTTCCAGATGATCAACGTGCCGGGGGAGCGGCTCGCCCTGCCCGGCGCGGAGACCGAGCCCTACGACCACGGCCGGATCCTCACACGCATGGACCTGGAGGTCCATCTCGTCGAGGCCGAGGACGGAGTGCTCGGTCATATCGTCTTCAGCAAGGCCCTGTTCGACAGGAGCACCGTCGAACGGCTGCTGCACCATGTCACCGTCGTCCTGCGAGGTGTTCTGGCCGAGCCGGACCGGCCCCTCTCCGGGATCTCCCCGCTCGACGACGCCGAGCGGGCGAAGGTCCTGGAGGAGTTCAACCACACCACGGGCCCCGTACCGGCCGGATCGCTGCCCGCGCTCTTCACCGCCCAGGCCGAGCGCCGCCCCGGCGCGGTGGCCGTGATCAGCGGCGGCGACCGCATCACCTACGCCGAGCTGGACCAGCGCTCGAACCAGCTCGCCCACCTGCTGGAGAGCCGGGGGATCGGCCCCGAGACCCTGGTCGGGCTGTGTGTCGACCGCGGCGCCGAGATGATCGTGGCGATTCTCGCGATCCTCAAGCTCGGAGCGGCCTATGTGCCGATCGACCCGAACCACCCCCGGGACCGTATCCAGTTCGTACTGGCCGACGCCGGGGTGACCGTCGCCGTCACCCAGCAGCGCTTCAGCAGCCTGCTCGAAAAGCCCGCCGAAACGGAGGCCGGGACGGCCGGGGTCCGGCTCATCCTGCTCGACGCCGAGCGCGAATCGCTCACCAGCCGGCCCCTGACCCCGCCCATGGCACGGCCCAGCGCCCAGAACCTCGCCTATGTCATCTACACCTCCGGCTCCACCGGAGTCCCCAAGGGCATCCTCATGCCCGCCTCCTGTGTGCTCAACCTGGTGGCCTGGCAGAAGAAGGCCCTGCCGATCGGCCCCGACGCCAAGACGGCCCAATTCGCCACGCTGACCTTCGACATCTCGCTCCAGGAGATCTTCTCGGCGCTGCTGTACGGCGAGACGATCGTCATCCCCGGCGAAGAACTGCGCATGGACCCCGTCGAGTTCGCCCGATGGATCCACGACCACGAGATCGACCAGCTATTCGTACCGAATGTGATGCTGCGGGCGATCTCCGAGGAGGTGGATCCGCACGGCACCGAGCTGGCCGCGCTGCGCCATCTCTCACAGGCCGGTGAACCCCTCTCCCTCCACCACGATCTGCGCGAGCTGTGCGCCCGCCGCCCCGAGCTGCGGCTGCACAACCACTACGGTCCCAGCGAAGCCCATGTGGTGACCTCCTACTCGCTCCCCGCCGAGGTGGCCGAGTGGCCGCTCACCGCCCCCATCGGCCGCCCGATCGGCAACACCCGGGTGTACGTCCTCGACCGGCGGCTCCGGCCCGTCCCCGTGGGGGTGCCCGGTGAGCTGTGCGTGGCCGGAGCGGGCCTGGCCAGAGGCTATCTCGGCCGTCCGGATCTGACCGCCTCCCGGTTCGTGGCGAACCCGTTCCACGGCGATGGATCACGGATGTACCGCTCCGGCGACCTGGTGCGCTGGCTGCCCGACGGCAACCTGGAATACCTCGGCCGGATCGACGACCAGGTGAAGATCCGTGGCTTCCGGATCGAACCGGGCGAGATCGAGGCGATCCTCGCCAGGCACCAGGATGTGCTGCACACGGCCGTGATGGTGCGTGAGGACACCCCGGGGGACAAGCGGCTGGTGGCCTATGTGGTGGCCGATGCCACCGCCGCGGACCGGCACGACGGGCTGACCGAAACCCTGCGCCGGCACGTCGAGTCCGCGGTGCCCGAATACATGGTGCCCTCGGCTTTCGTCCTGCTGGACACCATGCCCCTGACCTCCGGCGGCAAGATCGACCGGAAGGCGCTGCCCGCCCCCGACCTGCGCACCGTACTCGAGGTCGGCTACGTCGCCCCCCGCACCCCCGAGGAAGAGGCCGTCTGCCGGGTCTACACGGATCTGCTCGGCGCCACCAGGGTCGGTATCGACGACGACTTCTTCGCACTGGGCGGCCATTCCCTCATCGCCACCAGGGTGGTCGCCAGGCTCCGGACCGCCCTTGGCATCGACGTACCGCTGAAGACCGTTTTCCAGCAGCGCACCCCCAGGGAGCTGGCGGCCACCCTCAGCGCCGCCGCCCGGTCCGTTCCCGAACCCGAGCTGCCGCCGCTGGTCCCCACGCGGCGCGATCAGCCCGTACCCCTCACCTTCGCACAGCAGCAGACGGACCTCTTCTTCGGCGATGTCCTCGACGCCGGGCACTGGAACATCCCCATGGCCGTGCGGGTCTCGGGCGAACTGGACCTCGACTGCCTGCGGCGGGCGATGGACCTGCTGATCGACCGCCACGAGGCCCTGCGCACCACCTTCGTCAATGAAGCCGACGGATACGTCCAGGTGATCCGGCCGAATGTGCCCGTCCTGGTGGAGGTGGCCGAGGCGGACGACGAGGCCGAAGCCTCCGTACTGGCCGGGCAGGAGGCGGCACGGCCCTTCGACCTCACGAGCGGCCCACTGGCGAGGCTGCGCGTGCTGCGCCTGGCCGAGCTCGACCATGTGCTGGTGCTCACCCTGCACCATCTGGTCACCGACGGCTGGTCCCAAGGTGTACTGGTCCGCGATCTGTCCCTCGTGTACTCGGCGCTGCTGCGCGGCGCCGAACCCGATCTGCCGCCCGTGCCCGTTCAGTACGCCGATGTAGCGAACTGGGAGCACGAGTGGTTGCGCGGGGATCTGCTGCGACGCCAACTCGACTACTGGCAGAGCCACTTCGATGGAATGACACCCGCCGAACTGCCCACCGACCGGCCCCGCGCCACGTCGGCCCGATACGACAGCGGCATCTACCACTGGCGACTGCCGAAGGACGCCGTGGAGGCGGCCCGGCGGCTGGGCGAATCGTCCAGCGCCACCTTGTACATGACGCTGCTGACCGCGCTTAAGGTGGTCATGTCCGCCCGCTCGGACAACCAGGACGTCCTCGTCGGCGTGCCCATGGCCAACCGTGGCCGGGACGAACTGGAGAACGTGGTGGGCCTCGTCTCCAAGATGCTGGCGCTGCGCACCGAGGTCTCCGGCGCCACGGACTTCGGCACACTGCTGGCCACGGTGCGCGATGCGATGTCGGACGCCTTTACCCACCAGGACGTGCCGTTCGTCTCCGTTCTCAAGCACTCGGACGAACCCACCGGCGGCCACGCCGGGACACGGCTGTCGGACGATCCGCCAGTAAAGGTGATCTTCCAGATCGTCAACACCCCCCAGCGGCCCCTCATGCTCACCAGGCTGACCGCCGAGCCGTTCCTGATGACCCACCCACCGGTGACCGTCAACGTGGACATGGAGATCGACCTGTACGAGAACGCGGAGGACGGCGGCCTCGCCGGCACCGTGCTGTTCAGCACGTCCCTCTTCGACCGTGCCACCATCGAGCGGTTCTGCGACGACGTGGTGGCGGTGGTCTCCACGGCCGCCGCGGATCCCGGACGGTCGGTCTCGCAGGTGTGGCAGGTCCGAGGTCGCGATCAGTGAACGACGATCCCGCCCCGAGGAACAGCATGGAACCGGACGAGGCCATCGCCGTTGTCGGAATGTCCTGCCGCTTTCCGCAGGCACCCGACCCCGAGGCGTTCTGGCGGCTGCTGAGCGACGGCGTCTCGGCGATCGGCGAGGTGCCCGCCGGGCGGTGGACCGACGACCCGTCCATGCCGCCCGCCATCCGCCACGGCGGCTTCATCGACGACGTCGACCGTTTCGACCCCGCGTTCTTCGGCATCTCGCCACGCGAAGCCGTGACGATGGACCCCCAGCAGCGGCTGATACTGGAGCTGGGATGGGAAGGGCTGGAGGACGCGGGCATCGTGCCCGCCACTCTGCGGGGAGCCACCGTCGGCGCGTTCATCGGCGCCGGGTCCGCCGACTACGCCTCGCTGATCAGCGCCCGCGGCCGCTCGCACCACACGCTGACCGGCACCCAGCGCGCCATGATCGCGAACCGGCTCTCCCATGTGCTCGGCCTGAGCGGTCCGAGCGTGACCGTCGACGCGGCCCAGGCATCCTCCCTGGTCGCGGTGCATATGGCCGTGGAGAGCCTGCGTCGCGGCGAGTCGAGGCTCGCGCTGGCGGGCGGGGTGAACCTGAACCTCTCCGCGGAAACCGCCGCCGATATCGCCGCGTTCGGCGCGCTCTCTCCGGACGGCCGCTGCTTCACCTTCGACGCCCGCGCCAATGGCTATGTGCGGGGCGAGGGCGGTGGAATCGTCGTCCTGAAACCGCTGTCCGAGGCCCTCGCCGACGGCGACACCGTCTACTGCGTGATCGAGGGCAGCGCGGTCAACAACGACGGCGGCGGTACGTCGCTCACCGCCCCCGACTCCCGCGGTCAGCAAGAGGTCCTCCGGCTGGCGCAGCGGCGGGCCGCGGTCTCACCCGGCTCCGTGCAGTACATGGAGCTGCACGGCACCGGAACGGCGCTCGGCGACCCGGCCGAGGCGGCGGCCCTGGGTGCCGTCTTCGGCCGGACCGGCACGGGGCCGGTGCAGCTTGGGTCGGTGAAGACCAACATCGGCCACCTTGAAGCCGCCGCCGGTATCGCCGGACTGCTGAAGACGGCACTGGCCATCCACCACCGTCAGCTACCGGCCAGTCTCCATCACCGCACGCCCAATCCCCGCATCCCCCTGGGCGAGCTCAACCTGGAAATGCGCCTGGCACCGGGGGAGTGGCCGAAGGCGGACAAGCGCCTGATCGCCGGCGTCAGCTCGTTCGGGATGGGCGGCACCAACTGCCATGTGGTGCTTGCCGAACCACCCGCCCAGGTCCCCTCCCACGCCTCCGCACACCCGGAGCCCGGGGCTCTCCCGAGCCCGATCCCGGCCCCGCTCCCTGTCTCCATCCCGGTCCCGCTCGCACTGTCGGCGACGACCGCGGCCGGGCTCCGGGGGCAGGCGATGCGGCTACGGCCGTATCTGGAGCGGTCGCCGAACCTCACCGACCTCGCCTTCTCCCTTGCCACCACCCGAACCACCTTCGAACACCGCGCGGTGCTCATCGCCGGGGCGGCCACCGACGTGGCACCCGGCCTGGACACACTCGCCGAAGGCGGCACGGCACCCGGCCTGGTGACCGGCACGGCGAGGGCGGGAAGGCTCGCCTTCGCCTTCGCCGGCCAGGGATCCCAGCGTCTCGGCATGGGACGCGAACTCAGCGCCGCCTTCCCCGTGTTCGCCGACGCTCTCGACGCCGTGTGCACGGCGCTGGACGCACACCTGGACCGGCCCCTTCGGGACGTCATCCACGGCGACGACGCCGAGCTGCTCGATCAGACGGTGTACGCCCAGGCCGGACTCTTCGCGGTGGAGGTGGCGCTCTTCCGGCTGCTCGAGAACTTCGGGCTCGTACCGGACGTGCTGATCGGCCACTCCCTCGGCGAAGTGAGCGCCGCCCATGTCGCCGGTGTGCTGTCGCTGGCGGACGCCGCCGCCTTCGTCGCCGCCCGCGGCCGGCTGATGCAGGCCGTGACGGAACCGGGCGCCATGGTCCTGCTCGAAGCGAGCGAGGACGAGGTCACCCGGACGCTCATGACGGGCGAGGCAGCGGACGACAGCGCTCGGATCTGCGTTGCGGCGGTCAACGGACCGACCGCCACGGTGATCTCGGGGGATGAGCGGGCCGTACTCGACCTCGCGGCGGAGTGGACCCACCGCGGACGCAGAACGAAACGGCTCCGGACCAGCCACGCCTTCCATTCGCCGCATCTGGACCCCGTCCTCGACGAGCTTCGGCATATCGCCGAGAGCCTCACGTACAGGCCGCCGCGGATACCGCTCATATCGAATGTGACCGGCAGCCGTGCCACGGCGGAAGAGCTGTGTTCCCCGGAGTACTGGGTACGGCATGTCCGCCGGACCGTACGGTTCCTGGACGGCATTCGGGCCCTGGAAGGCGAAGGCGTCACCACCATCGTGGAGCTGGGCCCGGACAGGGCGCTCACCACCCTGGCCCGCGACTGCCTGACCAGGCCCGGGACGCTGGTGGGCACGCTCCGTCGCGACCGGTCCGAGCCACTGGCCCTGGTCACCGCGCTGGCCGAGCTGTATGTCTCGGGCGCCGAGGTGGTGTGGGACTCGCTGGTGTCCGGTGGGCGGCGGATTCCGCTGCCCACGTACGCCTTCCAGCGGCAGTCGTACTGGATTTCCGCGTCCGGCCCCGAGGGCCGGGCCACGCCCGGACCTGCGGATATCTCCGAGACTGAGGACACTTCCGGACCTGAGGACGCCTCCGGGCCTGAGGACTCGGACCTGGGCCGGAGCGGTGGCGAGGTGCTCGGCATGGTCCGGGCGCACGCGGCCGTCGTGCTCGGGTACGAGTCGGTGGCGGCCATCGGCGCCGAGCGAACCTTCAAGCAACTGGGGTTCGACTCGATCACCGCCGTCGAGCTGTGCGAACGGCTTGGCGAGGCGACCGCCCTCCCTCTGCCCAGCACCTTGTTGTTCGACTATCCGACGCCCGCCGCCCTCGCCGAGCATCTGCACCGCAGGCTCCACGGCGGGGTGGATGAGCGGACCGTGCCCGCGAAGGAGTCGGCGCCCGACAGTGGCGATCCGGTGGTGATCGTGGGGATGGGCTGCCGGTTCCCCGGCCGGGTGCACTCGCCGGAGGATCTCTGGCGAATGGTGTCCGACGGCGAAGACGCCATCTCCGGCTTTCCGTCCGACCGGGGTTGGGACCTCGATGGCCTCTACCATCCCGACCCCGACCACCCCGGTACCTCGTACGCACGCGACGGCGGATTCCTTTACGACGCCGCCGAGTTCGACGCGGGGTTCTTCGGCATCTCCCCGCGCGAGGCCGCGGCGATGGACCCCCAGCAGCGGCTGCTGCTGGAGACGGCCTGGGAGGCGTTGGAACAGGCGGGGATTCCCGCGGGGCACCTCAAGGGCAGTGGCACAGGGGTGTTCATCGGAGCCTCGTCGGCCGGCTACGCGGCGGATGCCGGAGAGGCGGCCGAGGGCTATCGGCTGACCGGCACCGCGGCGAGCGTGGCCTCGGGCCGGGTGTCCTACACCCTGGGCCTCGAAGGTCCGGCGGTCACCGTGGACACGGCATGCTCATCGTCGCTGGTGGCATTGCATCTGGCAGTGCAGTCGCTGAGGGCGGGCGAGTGCTCGCTGGCCTTGGCGGGCGGAGTGACGGTGATGGCCACACCGGCGATGTTCGTGGAGTTCTCCCGCCAGAGGGGGCTGGCCGTCGATGGGCGGTGCAAGGCGTTCGCGGCGGCGGCGGACGGCACAGGGTGGGCCGAAGGCGTCGGGATGCTGGTGGTGGAGCGGTTGTCTGATGCTGAGCGCAATGGGCATCGGGTGTTGGCTGTGGTGCGGGGTTCGGCGGTGAATCAGGATGGTGCGTCGAATGGGTTGACGGCGCCGAATGGTCCGTCGCAGCAGCGGGTGATCCGCCAGGCGCTGGCCGGCGCGGGGCTTGTGGCGTCGGATGTGGACGCTGCGGAGGCGCACGGTACGGGTACGACGCTGGGTGACCCGATCGAGGCGCAGGCGTTGCTGGCCACGTACGGTCAGGACCGGGGGCCGGAGCGGCCACTGCTGCTGGGCTCGGTGAAGTCCAATATCGGTCATACGCAGGCGGCGGCGGGTGTGGCCGGTGTGATCAAGATGGTGATGGCGATCCGGCATGCCGCACTGCCCAAGACGCTGCATGTGGATGCGCCGTCGCCACACGTCGACTGGTCCGGCGGCCGGGTCGAGCTGCTCACCGAGGCAATGCCGTGGCCCACGACCGGTGGTCTGCGCCGCGCGGGCGTCTCGTCGTTCGGAGTGAGTGGCACCAACGCGCACGTCATCCTGGAGCAAGCCCCGGAGACGGCCCAGCCGACCGATCCCATCGAGGAAGGTGGCCCCGAAGCCACGGCGGTCGCGTGGGTGTTGTCGGGGCAGGGCGAGGCGGGGCTACGGGCGCAGGCCGAGCGCCTCCGCGCCTTCCTGGCGCGCAGTCCCCGTCCCACCCCGGCAGAGGTGGGATGGTCGCTGGCATCGACACGTACGACGTTGTCGCACCGCGCGGTGATCGTGGGCGCTGACTGCGACGAGTTGCTGCGCGGTCTGGACGCGGTGGCCGATGGGATACCCGCGTCCGGAGTGGTACGGGGCACCGGAGCATCCGGAGACGTGGTGTTCGTCTTCCCGGGGCAGGGGTCGCAGTGGGTCGGGATGGCGTTGGAGTTGATGGAGTCCTCGCCGGTGTTCGCGCGGCGGATGGGCGAGTGTGCCGATGCGCTGGCTCCGTTGGTGGAGTGGTCGCTGTCGGATGTGCTGGCGGATGAACGGGCGCTGGCTCGTGTCGATGTGGTGCAGCCGGTGTTGTGGGCGGTGATGGTGTCGCTGGCCGAGTTGTGGCGTTCGTACGGTGTGGTGCCGTCGGCGGTGGTGGGTCATTCGCAGGGTGAGATTGCTGCGGCGTGTGTGGCGGGTGGTTTGTCGCTGGCGGATGGGGCGCGGGTGGTGGTGCTGCGGAGCAAGGCGCTGCTGGCCTTGTCGGGTCGGGGTGGGATGGTGTCCGTCCCGGTGCCTGCTGACCGGCTGCGGGATCGTCCGGGGTTGTCGGTGGCGGCGGTGAATGGTCCGGCGTCGACGGTGGTGTCGGGGTCGGTTGAGGTGCTGGATGCGGTGCTGGCGGAGTTTCCGGAGGCCAAGCGGATTCCGGTGGACTACGCCTCGCACTCCCCACAGGTGGAGGAGATCCGGGGAGAGCTGGCGGAGGCGCTGGCGGGTGTGGAGCCGTGTAGTGGGCGGGTGCCGTTCTATTCGACGGTGACCGGGCGGCTGATGGACACCGTGGAGCTGGATGCCGGGTACTGGTACCGGAATCTGCGCGAGACCATGGAGTTCCAGGGCACCGTTGAGACCCTCATACGCCAGGGTCACACGGTGTTTGTCGAGGCCAGCCCGCATCCGGTGCTGACCATCGGCATCCAGGACACCGCCGACGCCACCGCCACTGATACCGCCACCGACACCGTCGTCACGGGGTCCCTTCGTCGTGACGATGGCACGATCCGGCGGTTTCTGAGCCACCTGGCCGAGCTCCATGTGCGCGGTGTCCGGATCGACTGGCGACCGCTCTTCGCCGGTGTGTCGGCCGTCGAGCTGCCGACGTACGCCTTCCAGCGGGAACGGTTCTGGCTTGGAGCGGACACGGCCGAGTCCGCCGTGGCCGCGTGGCGATACCGGATCGCCTGGAAGCCACTGCCCGGGGTGGACGCCCCCACCCTGCGGGGCACATGGCTGGCGGTGGTCCCCGAAGGAGACGAATGGGCCATGGCCGGCGCCCGGGCTCTGGCCGAGCAGGGCGGCGCGCGAGTCCGTACCCTTCAGGTGCCGTACGACGCGGAGCGTCAGGGCCTGACCGGGCTGCTGACGGATGTGGTGGGAGCCGATGACATCTCCGGTGTCGTCTCGTTCCTGGCCCTCGACGAGCGTCCGCATCCGACCCATCGGGCCCTGTCCCGGGGGATGGCGCACACCGTCGAGCTGCTGTGTGCGCTCACCGCCGCCGACGCCGAGGCTCCGGTGTGGTGTGTCACCCGGTCGGCCGTCGTGGCCCTGCCGGGGGATCCGGAACCGAACCCCACCCAGGCGGCGGTCTGGGGATTCGGACGGGTGGCCGGGCTGGAGCGATCCGGGCACTGGGGCGGGCTGATCGACCTGCCCACACACTGGGACGCACAGGTGCTACGGAGGTTCGTCGCCGTGCTCGCCGAGACGGTCGGCGAGGACCAGGTCGCGGTGCGGCCTTCGGCGACCCTGGGCCGACGGCTGGAACCGGTGTCCACGACCGGACCAGCCGACGCGTGGCGCCCGCACGGCACGGTTCTGATCACCGGAGGTACCGGTGCGCTGGGCGCACACGTGGCACGGTGGCTGGCCCAAACCGGCGCGGAGCACCTGGTGCTGCTCGGCCGTCGCGGCCCGCAGGCCCCGGGGGCGGCCGCGCTGGAAGACGAACTGACCGCGTTCGGCATACGAGTGACCATGACGGCCTGCGATGTGACCGACCGGGCCGCTCTCGCCGAAGTGCTGGCGTCGGTGCCGGACCTCACCGCCGTGGTCCATCTCGCGGGAACCGTGCGGTTCGGCGGTTCGATCGACGCGGATCTCGACGAGTACGCCGCCGTCTTCGACGCCAAGGTCACCGGTGCCCTGCACCTGGACGAGCTGCTCGACCACGCGTCGCTGGAGGCGTTCGTCCTCTTCTCCTCGGCAGCGGCGGTCTGGGGCGGCGCCGGCCAGGCCGGTTACGCGGCGGCGAACGCCCTGCTCGACGGTCTTGCACAGCGGCGCCGAGCACGCGGCCTACCGGCCACCTCGATCGGATGGGGCACCTGGGGCGGCAGCCTCGCGCCCGAGGACGAGGAGCGGCTGAACCGCTTCGGTCTGCGCCCGATGCGGCCGGAGTCGGCCGTCGCCGCGCTGCGCCACGTCGTCGGATCGGACGAGCCCTGCCCGGTCATCGCGGACGTGGACTGGGAGACCTTCGGCCCGGCCTTCACGGCCGGTCGGCCCAGCCCCCTGCTGAGCGAACTGCCACAGCTGCGAAAGAACTCCGGCGCCCTGGCGGTGGCGGGCGACCGCGTCGGATTGCGGAGACGACTGGCCGGGGTGCCCGCGGCCGATCAGGACCGGATGCTGGTGGATCTGGTACGGGAGCATGCGGCTGAACTCCTGGGGCATCGCGACCCGGCGGCCATCGACCCGACGGTGCCGTTCCGGCAACTGGGCTTCGACTCGCTGACGGCGGTCGAGCTGCGGACCCGGCTGAACACGAGTACGGGACTGCGTCTCCCGGCCACCTTGTTGTTCGACCACCCGAGCTGTCGGGCCGTTGCCGACCTGCTGTGCTCGGAACTGCTCGGCGACCGGTCGGGCTCCCTCGCGGTGCCCTCCGCCGAGGAGGCTGTGCCCGTCGGCGCGGTGGCATTCGACGAGCCGATCGCCATCATCGCGATGAGCTGCCGCTTCCCGGGAGACATCCAATCCCCCGAGGACTTGTGGCGGGTCGTCAGCGAGGGCCGGGAAGTGCTCTGCGACTTCCCCGACGATCGCGGCTGGGACACGGACGCGCTGTACGACCCGGATCCGGACCGCCCCGGCACCAGCTATGCGCGTACGGGCGGATTCCTCTACGACGCCGCGGAGTTCGACCCGGAACTCTTCGGTATCTCGCCGCGTGAGGCGCTGGCGATGGACCCCCAGCAGCGACTGCTGCTGGAGTCGGCGTGGCAGGTCCTCGAGCGCGCCAGGATGGCGCCGACCTCCCTGCGATCCAGCAGGACCGGTGTCTTCATCGGCGGCTGGGCCCAGGGCTATCCCTCGGCATCGGACGAGGGGTATGCCCTGACCGGTGCCGCGACCAGCGTGATGTCCGGTCGTATCGCCTATGCGCTGGGTCTGGAGGGCCCCGCCCTGACCGTGGACACGGCGTGTTCGTCCTCTCTGGTGGCGTTGCATCTGGCGAGTGAGGCGCTGCGGCGGGGCGAGTGCTCGCTGGCGCTCGCGGGCGGCGTGACGGTGATGGCGACGCCCAGCACCTTTGTGGAGTTCTCGCGCCAGCGTGGGCTGGCGCCGGACGGGCGGTGCAAGGCGTTCGCCGGGGCGGCGGACGGCACGGGGTGGGGCGAGGGCGTTGGCATGCTGCTGGTGGAGCGGCTGTCCGACGCTGAGCGCAATGGCCATCGGGTGCTGGCAGTCATGCGTGGCTCCGCGGTGAATCAGGATGGTGCGTCGAATGGGTTGACGGCGCCGAATGGTCCGTCGCAGCAGCGGGTGATTCGGCAGGCGCTGGCGAATGCCCGTTTGTCGGCGGTGGACGTCGATGCGGTGGAGGCGCATGGTACGGGGACGACGCTGGGTGATCCGATCGAGGCGCAGGCGTTGTTGGCCACTTATGGTCAGGATCGGGATCCGGAGCGCCCGTTGTGGTTGGGGTCGTTGAAGTCGAACATTGGTCATACGCAGGCGGCGGCGGGTGTGGCCGGTGTGATCAAGATGGTGATGGCGCTGCGGCACGGGGTGCTGCCGCGAACGCTGCATGTGGATGAGCCGACACCGAAGGTGGATTGGTCCACCGGCGCGGTGGAGTTGCTCACCGAGTCGGCCGAGTGGCCGTGGGAAGACCGACCGCGTCGCGCCGCGGTGTCGGCGTTCGGAGTGAGCGGCACCAACGCCCATGTCATCCTGGAGCAGGCACCGGAGGCGCCGGCCGAGAGCCGGCAGGATCGGGTGGCGCCGGTGGCGGTGCCCTGGGTGCTTTCGGGCGCGAGCGAGGCGGGTCTGCGGGCGCAGATCGAACAATTGCGGACCTTCGTCGACGACAATCCCGCCCTTGCCCCGGCGGACGTGGGCTGGTCGCTGGCATCTACGCGTGCGCTGCTGCCACATCGCACCGTCGCCGTGGGCACGGACCTCGCCGCACTGCGACGTGGGTTGGACGCGGTGGAGGTCACGGGCGCGGTCGGGGCGGATCGTGGCGTGGTGTTCGTCTTCCCGGGTCAGGGGTCGCAGTGGGTGGGGATGGCGCTGGAGTTGGCTGAGTCTTCGGCGGTGTTCGCGGGGCGGTTGGGTGAGTGTGCTGATGCGTTGGCTCCGTTGGTGGAGTGGTCGCTGTGGGATGTGTTGGGTGATGAGGTGGCGTTGGGTCGGGTGGATGTGGTGCAGCCGGTGTTGTGGGCGGTGATGGTGTCCCTGGCCGAGTTGTGGCGTTCGTACGGTGTGGTGCCGTCGGCGGTGGTGGGTCATTCGCAGGGTGAGATTGCGGCGGCGTGTGTGGCGGGTGGTTTGTCGCTGGCGGATGGGGCGCGGGTGGTGGTGCTGCGGAGTAAGGCGTTGCTGGCTCTGTCGGGTCGGGGTGGGATGGTGTCCGTCCCGGTGTCTGCCGATCGGCTGCGGGATCGTCCGGGGTTGTCGGTGGCGGCGGTGAATGGTCCGGCGTCGACGGTGGTGTCGGGGGCGGTTGAGGTGCTGGATGCGGTGCTGGCGGAGTTTCCGGAGGCCAAGCGGATTCCGGTGGATTACGCGTCGCATTCGGTGCAGGTGGAGGAGATCCGGGGGGAGTTGGCAGAGACTCTGGCGGGTGTGGAGCCGTGTAGTGGGCGGGTGCCGTTCTATTCGACGGTGACCGGGCGGCTGATGGACACCGTGGAGTTGGATGCCGGGTACTGGTATCGGAATCTGCGGGAGACCGTGGAGTTCCAGGGCGCGATCGAGGGGCTGCTGGAGCTTGGGCATACGGTGTTTGTCGAGGCCAGTCCGCATCCGGTGCTGACCATCGGCATCCAGGACACCGCCGACGTCGTCACCACCGACATCGTGTTGACCGGATCGCTGCGCCGCGATGACGGCGGCCTGGTCTCCTTCCTCACCGCGCTGGCCCGGTTGCATGTCCGGGGCGTCGCGGTCGAGTGGCCGGCGGCGTTCACCGGGCTGGACGCGCGCGCGATCGACCTGCCGACCTATGCCTTCCAGCGTCGGCGCTTCTGGGCGGCTTCCCTCCGGTCGACACCCGGCTCGGCCGAGGTTGACCACCCCCTCGTGGGTGCGGTGGTGCCCTTGCCCGATTCGGGAGGTGCTCTGCTCACCGGTGTGCTCTCGCTGGCCGGTCAGCCGTGGCTGGCCGAACACTCGGTATCCGGTGTGGTCCTGTTCCCGGGGACGGGTTTTGTGGAGTTGGTGTTGCAGGCGGGGTTGCGGTTGGGGTGTGGGGTGGTTGAGGAGTTGACGTTGGAGGGGCCGTTGGTGCTTCCGGAGCGGGGTGAGGTGGAGGTTCAGGTTTCGGTGGGCGGTGCGGGTGAGGGGGGTCGTCGGTCGGTGTCGGTGTTTTCGTGTCGGGAGGGTGAGTGGGTCCGGCATGCGGTGGGTGTGGTGGGGGTGGCGGATGGTGGGGTGTCGGTTGTGGAGGTGTGGCCGCCGGTGGGTGCGGAGCGGGTTGGGGTGGAGGGGGTTTATGAGGCGTTGGCGGAGCGGGGGTATGCGTATGGGCCGGTGTTCCAGGGGTTGCGGGGTGCCTGGCGGCGGGGAGACGAGGTCTTCGTCGAGGCGGTGCTACCGGAGGAGGCGAGAGGTGATGCGGCTCGCTGCGCGATACATCCGGCTCTGCTCGACGCCGGGCTGCACGGCGTCGGACTGGGCGGCCTGATCACCGACGACGGCGGGGCGTATCTCCCGTTCTCCTGGAGCGGAGTCAGGCTGCACGCGGTCGGCGCGTCCGCTGTCCGGATGACGCTGGCGCCCGTCGGGCCGGACGCGGTGTCGCTGAGGGTGACCGATGAGGCGGGTGAGGCGGTCCTGTCGGTGGACTCCCTGGTACTCCGACCCGTCCCGGAGGGACAGCTCGCCGACGCCCGGGTAGGCAGCCGCGATGCGTTGTATCGGGTGGAGTGGGTGGATGTGGGTGTGTGTGGGGTGGGGGCGTTTGTGGAGTGGGGTGAGGTGGTTTCGGGTGGGGTGGTGCCGGGGTGTGTGGTGTTGTCGGGGGTTGATGTGGTGGGTGTGTTGGAGGTTTTGCGGTTGTGGGTGGGGGAGGAGCGGTTTGGGGGTTCGCGGTTGGTGGTGGTGACGCGGGGTGCGGTGTCTGTGGGTGGTGAGGGTGTGGAGGATGTGGGTGGTGGTGCGGTGTGGGGGTTGGTGCGGTCGGCGCAGTCGGAGCATCCGGGGCGGTTTGTGCTGGT
This sequence comes from Streptomyces sp. NEAU-YJ-81, assembly GCF_017592595.1. Classification (NCBI taxonomy): domain Bacteria; kingdom Bacillati; phylum Actinomycetota; class Actinomycetes; order Kitasatosporales; family Streptomycetaceae; genus Streptomyces; species Streptomyces sp. NEAU-YJ-81. Next base: position 22,148 of record NZ_JAGFNO010000063.1, read on the forward strand.
GGATGTTGATGGGGATGTGGGTGTTGGTGGGGTCGGGGGTGTGGTTCCGGATGTGGTGGGGTTGGGTGAGTCGGAGGTTGCGGTGCGTGGGGATCGGGTGTGGGTGTCGCGGTTGGTGGGTGTGGGGGGTGCTGGTATGGCCGGTGGTGGTGTGGTGGCTGGTTTGGGTGGTGGTGTGGCGTTGGTGACGGGTGGTACGGGGTTGTTGGGTGGTTTGGTGGCGCGTCATTTGGTGTCGGTGTATGGGGTGGGTGAGGTGGTGTTGGTGAGTCGTCGGGGGTGGGGTGCGCCGGGTGTTGAGGGTTTGGTTGGGGAGTTGGAGGGGTTGGGTGCGCGGGTGCGGGTGGTGGCGTGTGATGTGGGGGATCGGGGTGCGGTGGCGGAGTTGGTGGGGTCGGTTGAGGGTCTGCGGGTGGTGGTGCATGCGGCGGGTGTGGTGGATGACGGGGTGGTTGGTTCTTTGGATGGGGGGCGGTTGGTTGGGGTGTTGGGGCCGAAGGCGTTGGGGGCTTGGTATTTGCATGAGTTGACATGTGGGTTGGATCTGTCGGCGTTTGTGTTGTTTTCGTCGGCGGCGGGTGTGTTGGGGAATGCGGGTCAGGGGAGTTATGCGGCGGCGAATGGGTTCCTGGATGCGTTGGCTGTTCATCGGCGGGCGCAGGGGCTGCCGGGGGTATCGATCGCGTGGGGGTTCTGGGAAGAACGCAGCGAGCAGACCGAGCACCTGTCGGTCGACGATCTGGCGCGCTCCCACGCGGTGCCGATGCCCACCTCTCAGGCACTGGAACTGTTCGACGCAGCGCTCGCCGCCGATGAGGCGATGGTGCTGGCCGCACCGCTGGACCCGCAGGCATGGGCGGGCGCCGACAACCTGCCCGCCGTCCTGCGCGACCTGGTCCGCCCCCGGATCCGGCGCGCTGCCCAGGCAGTCGACGCCCCTGACTCGGCCTCCGCGCTCGGACACCGGCTGGCCGCCGTGGACCGCGCCGAGTGGGATCAGGCCGTACTCGACCTCGTGCGCAATCACATCGCGGCGGTGCTGCGCCACGCGTCCACGGAATCGGTCGACACCGCGCGGACCTTCCAGGAAATCGGCTTCGACTCGCTGACCGCGGTGGAACTGCGCAACCGGATCAGCGCGGCCACCGGCGTACGGCTGCCCGCCACCGCCGTGTTCGACTATCCGACACCGCGTGCGCTCGCCGAGCACCTGCTGGCCGAAGTCCTCGGCACGGACAGCGGCGCCGTCGTGACACCGGCCGGGGGCTCCCTCGTCGCCGATGATCCGATCGTGATCGTCGGAATGAGCTGCCGCTATCCCGGCGGGATCACGTCACCGGAAGCGCTGTGGGACCTGGTGCGCTCGGGCGGCGACGCGATATCGGTCCTGCCGACCGACCGCGGCTGGGACCTGGACGGTCTCTACGATCCGGATCCGGATCGTCCCGGTACGTCGTATGCCCGCAGTGGTGGATTCGTCTACGACGCGGCCGAGTTCGACGCCGGGTTCTTCGGGATCTCGCCGCGCGAGGCCGCGGCCATGGACCCGCAGCAGCGGCTGCTCCTGGAGACATCATGGGAGGTGTTCGAGCGCGCGGGTATCCCCGCCACCTCCGTCAAGGGCGAGCGGATCGGTGTGTTCACCGGCGTGATGCACCACGACTACCTCACCCGCCTGTCGACCACTCCCGACGGTGTCGAGGGATATCTGGGCACGGGTGCGGCGGCCGGCGTCGCCTCGGGCCGCGTGGCCTACACCTTCGGACTCGAGGGCCCGGCGGTCACCGTGGACACGGCCTGCTCGTCGTCGCTGGTGGCACTGCACCTCGCCATACAGGCGCTGCGCCTAGGTGAATGCTCGCTCGCGCTGGCAGGTGGCGTGACGGTGATGTCCACCCCCACCGTCTTCGTGGAATTCTCCCGCCAGCGCGGGCTCGCACCGGACGGCACCTGCAAGGCGTTCGCGGGAGCGGCGGACGGCACCGGCTTCGCAGAGGGCATCGGCATGCTGCTGGTGGAGCGGCTGTCGGACGCGCGGCGCAACGGGCACCCCATCCTGGCTGTGGTGCGGGGTTCGGCGGTGAATCAGGATGGTGCGTCGAATGGATTGACGGCGCCGAATGGTCCGTCGCAGCAACGGGTGATCCGCCAGGCGTTGGCCAGCGCCGGGCTTACTGCTCGGGATGTGGATGCGGTGGAGGCGCATGGTACGGGGACGACGCTGGGTGATCCGATCGAGGCGCAGGCGTTGTTGGCCACGTACGGTCAGGATCGGGCGTCGGATCGGCCCCTGTTGCTGGGTTCGATCAAGTCGAACATCGGTCATACGCAGGCGGCGGCGGGTGTGGCCGGTGTGATCAAGATGGTGATGGCGATGCGCCACGGTGTGCTGCCGCAGAGCCTCCACATCGATGAGCCCACACCCC
>NZ_JAGFNO010000064.1:0-24544 GCF_017592595.1 Streptomyces sp. NEAU-YJ-81
GTCCGAGATGGACGGGGTATCAACATATCTGGCGTTGACTTTTGGCACGCTGTTGAGTTCTCAAGGAACGGACGCTTCCTTTGAAACCGTTTCACCGGTCTCTCCGGGCGCTTCCCTTCGGTGTTTCCAACCTTACCAGATTCTTTTTCGGTCCGTTTCCGGTCCGAATTCTGATTCCGGTGGCCGTTGGAGGGGCCTTTGCCTTTCGGCGTGTTTTCGACTTTAGCAGACACGCATCCGCCGAACCTAATCGGCTTCGGATGATGCCCGCGGGTGTCAAAGATGCTCCGTTGGATTTCCATCCGTCTGCGGAGCGAGTTCAGATTAAGCGTCTGTGAGTGAGCAGACACTGCTCACCACAACCGTTTAAACCTACCTCCCCGGGTGAACCTCGTCAAGGATCCTGGGGAAGATTCTTTGTGCGGCGTCACCGAAGTGCCTACGCTCTCCATCTGCCGCGACATTTCAGCGTACGCATCTGCACTCCCTGCGTCAAGGGAACCCCAGAAGATTTTCAACGTCGCAGGTCAGGGGGGGTGTGGCGGCGGTCAGGCCGCGAAGGACGACGGCGGGCTCTCCAGGTCCTCGAGCTCGATGCCGGGGGCGGCGAGGACCACGTCGCCGGCGATATGGATCGTCCGGACCTCTCCGGTGTCCAGTTCGCTGACCTGGTATTCATCCACAACGAGTGGACCAGTGTCGGTGGTGTGTCCGGCTCTGTCGCGAAGTGCCCAGGACTGGTCCAGGGTCAGGGGCGCGAGGACCGGATCGGTGAAGGCCACGAGGCGGACGCGGACGGCTCCGGCGCCCGGCTCCAGCCGCAACAGGCGGGAGATGGCGACCAGGAAGGCCGGGGAGGCACCGGTGAAGGCGTGGGCGCCGACATTGCCCTCGGCCGCGTGCTCCCCGGTGGGATCCGTACGGACCCAGGTGACCCCGTCCAGTGCGGCGCCCTTGACCTGCCAGCTCGCCGCGTGCAGCTCGACCCTGAGCGGTCGGCCCAGCTCGTCGAGGGTGAGGTCCACGGACCCGGCGTGATCGCCGGAAGGTGAGGTCCGCTGTGCGACATAGCGCCATCCGCTGGGGCCGGGCGCGCACTGGAAGTGCTCCTCACCCAACGGGGTGTGGTCGTGCGGGTCGTGGAGGGAGTAGCGGCCGCGAGGCATGGTGAGGTCCTTGACGAGCGTCGGGCCCGCCCCGCCGGACGGCGCGGACGGGCCCTGGGGCCCCCGCCGGGGCGGGGGCCGGGTCAGCGGCCGCCGACCGTGCGGTCGGCGGGGCCGGTGCGATCAGCGGATGTGATCAGTAACGGTAGTGCTCGGGCTTGTACGGGCCCTCGACCGGGACGCCGATGTAGGCGGCCTGCTCGGGCCGGAGCGTGGTCAGCTTCGCCCCCAGCGCGTCCAGGTGGAGGCGGGCGACCTTCTCGTCCAGGTGCTTGGGGAGCACGTAGACGTCGGTCGGGTACGACTCCGGCTTGGTGAAGAGCTCGATCTGGGCGATGGTCTGGTTCGCGAAGGAGTTGGACATCACGAACGACGGGTGACCGGTCGCGTTGCCGAGGTTCAGCAGACGGCCCTCGGAGAGCACGATGAGCGTCTTGCCGTCGGGGAAGGTCCAGGTGTGGACCTGCGGCTTGACCTCGTCCTTCACGATGCCCGGGAGGGCGGCGAGGCCGGCCATGTCGATCTCGTTGTCGAAGTGGCCGATGTTCCCGACGATCGCCTGGTGCTTCATCTTGGCCATGTCCGCGGCCATGATGATGTCCTTGTTGCCGGTCGTGGTGATGAAGATGTCGGCGGTCTCCACCACGTCGTCCAGGGTGGCGACCTGGTAGCCGTCCATCGCGGCCTGCAGTGCGCAGATCGGGTCGATCTCGGTGATGATCACCCGGGCGCCCTGGCCGCGCAGCGACTCGGCGCAGCCCTTGCCCACATCGCCGTAGCCGCAGATGACCGCGACCTTGCCGCCGATCAGCACGTCGGTCGCGCGGTTGATGCCGTCGACCAGGGAGTGGCGGCAGCCGTACTTGTTGTCGAACTTGGACTTCGTCACCGCGTCGTTGACGTTGATCGCCGGGAAGAGCAGCAAGCCGTCCCGCTGCATCTCGTAGAGGCGGTGAACGCCGGTGGTGGTCTCCTCGGTGACCCCGCGGATCTCGGAGGCCAGCTGCGTCCACTTCTGCGGGTTCTCGGCGATGGTGCGGTTCAGCAGCTCGAGGATGACGCGGTGCTCGTCGTTCTCGGCGGTGGCGACGTCAGGGGCGGCGCCGGCCTTCTCGTACTCGACGCCCTTGTGGACAAGGAGGGTGGCGTCGCCACCGTCGTCCAGGATCATGTTGGGCCCGCCGGTGGGGGTGCCGGGCCAGGTCAGGGCCTGCTCCGTGCACCACCAGTACTCCTCCAGGGTCTCGCCCTTCCAGGCGAAGACCGGGATGCCCTGCGGGTTCTCCACAGTGCCGTTCGGACCGACGGCGATCGCGGCCGCGGCGTGGTCCTGGGTGGAGAAGATGTTGCAGGAGGCCCACCGGACCTCGGCGCCAAGGGCGGCCAGGGTCTCGATCAGCACGGCGGTCTGCACGGTCATGTGCAGCGAGCCGGTGACACGGGCGCCGGCCAGGGGCTGCTGCTCGGCGTACTCCTTACGGATCGCCATCAGGCCGGGCATCTCATGCTCGGCGAGGGTGATCTCCTTACGGCCGAAGGCAGCCAAGGAGAGGTCCGCGACCTTGAAGTCCTGACCGGAGACGGCTGTCGTCATGAGTGCTGCTCCTCCTCGATCGTGTGCGAGCGAGAGTGGTTTCGGCTGGGCATGTGAGGCGCTGGGCAGGGCCCCGCGCAGCGGGCACACCTATCCCCTTCTACCTCACAGTGCGCAGTCCGTCGGAGGCCCTCTCTCCCTCGGCCGACCCGGTGTACGGGCCGCCCGACCGCCATCAGCAGCGACGTCTGGCTCGGTCACGAATCTACACCGATCGGCGCGGCGAACCCCAGCCCCCATGGGCCATCTTCGGCCGTAAGGCCATGACCTGCGCCGACGGCCACGCCGCTCGGGGAGCCCGGTGGCTCACCCCGTCGCTTTGATCTGGCCGGATGTATTGCACGATGCCGCGAGCGCGGGGACGCTGGCAGCTTCCCGCGCCCGCTCAATGCGTTGTTAAGGAGAACCACGTGACCAGTCCAGCCGATCCCCCCAACGGTGCGGGGGCCAGCGGACCGGGGCTCAAGCTGCTCGCGGTGACCGCTTGTCCCACGGGTATCGCCCACACCTATATGGCCGCCGAGAAGCTGGCTCAGGCGGCGGAGTCACTCGGCCACAGCATGAAGGTGGAGACCCAGGGCTCGATCGGGGCCGAGAACGTTCTATCTGACAACGATGTCAGTCAGGCCGACGGCATCATCATCGCCGCCGACAAGGACGTCGACCGCAGCCGTTTCATCGGTAAGAGAGTGCTCGTCGTCGGGGTCGCCGACGGCATCCACCGCCCGGAGCGGCTGATCGAGCAGGTGCGCGACGCGCCGGTGTACCAGGGCGATGGCCATGAGACCCAGCGCGCCGCCGCCTCGGCGGCTTCCGGCGGCGGTAAGGGGCGCAGCGTCACCTATAAGGCGCTCATGAACGGCGTCTCGTACATGATCCCGTTCGTCGTGGTCGGTGGTCTGCTGATCGCGGTCTCGCTCGCCCTGGGCGGTGATACGACGTCCAAGGGCATCGTCATCCCCGACGACTCCTTCTGGAAGACGGTCAACGACATCGGGAGCGTCGGCTTCGAGCTGATGATCCCGGCCCTGTCCGGCTATATCGCCTACGCCATCGCGGACCGGCCCGCGCTGGTGCCGGGCATGGTGGGCGGCTGGATCGCGGCCCACGGCGAGCTGTACGACAGCGAGGCGGGCGCCGGTTTCATCGGGGCGATCGTCACCGGCTTCCTGGCCGGCTATCTGGTGCTGTGGATCAAGCGGGTCAAGGTTCCGAAGTTCGTCCAGCCGATCATGCCGATCATCGTGATCCCGATCGTGGCGACCTCGGCGCTCGGCCTCTTCTTCATCTATGTCCTCGGCGAACCGATCTCCTGGGTCTTCGAGCGCCTCACCGACTGGCTCGGTGGGCTGACCGGCACCAGCGCGGCACTGCTCGGCATCATCCTCGGGCTGATGATCGCGTTCGACATGGGCGGTCCGGTCAACAAGACCGCGTTCCTCTTCGGTGCCGGGCTGGTGTCCAAGAACCCCGAGGTCATGGGGGCGTGTGCGGCGGCCATTCCGGTTCCGCCGCTGGGCCAGGGGCTGGCCACGCTGCTGCGCCGCCGGATGTTCGACGACCAGGAGCGGGAGACCGGGCTCGCGGCGCTCTTCATGGGCTTCTTCGGCATCACCGAGGGCGCCATTCCGTTCGCCGCGGCGCGTCCGGCACGGGTCATCCCGGCGAACATGCTGGGCGGCGCGGTCGCCGGGGCGATAGCCGGGGTGGCGTCGGTCGAGGACAACGTGCCGCACGGCGGGCCGATCGTCGCGGTGCTCGGAGCGGTCGGCGGGGTGCCGATGTTCTTCGTCGCGGTTGTCGTCGGTACGGCGGTTACGGCGCTGGTCACGATCGCGCTGATGTCGCTGGGCGGCGGCGGGCGGGGTGCCCATGCGGATGCGGATGCGGCGGGGGCCGCGGAAGCCGTCTCCTTGGTTCCGTCGCCGGCGGGTGTGCCGGTGCTGGCCGGGGTGGGCAGCGGGGGCGGTACGGGGGCGGCGAGCGGCGCCGTGGCGGATTCCTCGGCGAGCGGTGCCGTGGCTGCCTCTGACGCCACTGCCCCTAAGGCTGTATCCGTCTCGGCCGCTGAGCCGCGGGACGGCGGTAAGGCCGAGGCCGCTCCCGAGGCCGCGCTCGAGACTGAAGCCGCTCCCGAGGTCGATGCCGCGGACCAGGTGCTGTCCGGCTATCTCACCGAGCAGACCGTGAAGGAGCGCCTGGCGGCGGACGGTAAGGACGCCGCGATCCGCGAGATGGCCGAGCTGCTGGCCGCGACCGGCAAGGTGGCGGATAGGGCGGAGCTGGTCCGGGCCGCGTTCGCCCGGGAGGACCAGGGCACCACCGGTCTCGGCGAGGAGATCGCGATTCCGCATGCCAAGACGGACGCGGTGACCGCTCCCGTCGTCGGCTTCGCGCGCTCCCCCGAGGGCATCGAGTGGGGCGCGCCGGACGGCACGAAGGCCAGGCTGGTGTTCATGATCGCGGTGCCGGAGGCGGCCGCGGGCGATGAGCATCTGCGGATTCTGGCGCTGTTGTCGCGCAAGTTGATGGGTGCCGAGTTCCGGGAGCGGTTGCTGGGGGCGGCGGATGTGGGGGCGATTCTGCGGGTGCTCGGGGAGATCGAGTAGGCCCCTTGTGGGCAGCCCCCCTATCGGCAGCCCCTCGTGGGCAGGTGCGCCCCGGTTGCGTGTGCGGCGTATGCCGTCGGCGGCCGGGGCGCATTTGCGGGTGTGGCCCGGCCGTTCGTGCGGGGCGCGCCGTCGGCGGCCAGGGCGCGTTGCCGGGTGCCGGCCGGTGGCCGGTTTGTGCCCACCCGTTCCGCCCCGCGGAACGAATGCCCACAAACCGGCAGGGCGGTGCCGGCCCCTCGTGCCCGTGGTTCTCAGGTTCGAAGGGCCGGCGGCGGGGCGGCTCTGCCGCATGCGTTCAGGTGGGGGTGGATGTACGGAGGATGTCCGGTTCCAGATAGATGACGCGGGCGATGGGGACCGCCTCGCGGATGCGCGCCTCCGCGGCGTCGATGGCGCGGGCGACCTCCACCGCCGTGTCGTCGTGCTGCACCGCGATCTTGGCGGCGACCAGCAGTTCCTCGGGGCCGAGGTGGAGCGTGCGCATGTGGATCAGCCCGGTGACGGTCTCGCCGTCCACGACCGCTTCGCGGATCTTGGCGACCTCGGTGACGTCGGCCGCCTCACCCAGCAGCAGCGACTTGGTCTCGGCCGCGAGCACCAGGGCGATCAGCACCAGCAGGACGCCGATGCAGAGGGTGCCGATGCCGTCCCAGACGCCGTCGCCGGTCAGCAGCGCGAGCCCGACACCGCCGAGCGCGAGGACCAGGCCGACGAGGGCGCCGAGGTCCTCCAGGAGGACGACGGGCAGTTCGGGGGCCTTGGCCCGGCGCACGAACTGCGACCAGCTCAGCTTGCCGCGGATCTCGTTGGACTCCTTGATGGCCGTGCGGAAGGAGAAGCCCTCGGCGATGATCGCGAAGACGAGCACCCCGACCGGCCAGTACCAGTGCTCCACCTCATGGGGATGCTTGATCTTCTCGTAGCCCTCGTACAGCGCGAAGACACCGCCGATGGTGAACAGCACGATGGAGACGAGGAAGCCGTAGATATAGCGCTCGCGGCCGAAGCCGAAGGGGTGCTCGGGGGTGGCCTCGCGCTTGGCCTTCTTCCCGCCGAGGAGCAGCAGCCCCTGGTTGCCCGAGTCGGCGAGCGAGTGCACGCCTTCGGCGAGCATCGACGACGAGCCGCTGAAGGCGAACGCCACGAACTTGGCTGCGGCGATAGCCAGGTTCGCGCCCAGCGCGGCAACAATCGCCTTGGTTCCGCCTGATGCACTCATATGTGCCGAATGTCCCTTCCGCTTCATTACAGCTCATGGCGGCTTTGCCAGCGCTTTACCGCCTCACGGCGGGCCATTGTTCCAGCCCTTCGAACGGGCCGTACGTCAGGCCGTCACTGTGGCCCTGAACACAGTGCCGTCGCCGCCCAGTACGGCCTCCTCACCGGCCGGTACGAAGGCCGACTGCCCGCGCGTCAGCGGGAGTTCGCCGTCCGCGCCGCGCAGGGAGACCTCGCCCGAGGCGCACAGCAGGATCTGCGGCCCGGCCGCCGGGAGCGGGCGCGGGGCGGCGCCGTCGGCCAGGACGTGGCGGGAGAGCCGGAACTCGCCGATCGGGGTGGTGTAGAGCTCCTCACCGGAGGGCTCCGCCTCGGGCCGCAGGACCGCGGGGGCGGCGCTTTCGAAGCGGACGACGCGCAGCAGCTCGGGGACGTCCACATGCTTGGGTGTGAGCCCGCAGCGCAGCACATTGTCGGAGTTGGCCATGATCTCGACGCCCAGGCCGTCGAGATAGGCGTGCGGTACTCCGGCGCCGAGGTAGAGCGCCTCGCCGGGCTGGAGGGTCACGAAGTTGAGCAGCATCGCGGCGATCACCCCGGGGTCGCCCGGGTAGTGCTGCGCGATGGAGGCGTACGCCGCGTACGCCGGGGCGTGCGGTCCGTCCAGCGCGCCGAGCCGCTCGGCGGCGGCCGCTGCCTGCCTTACGGTCTCCGTCATCGCCTCAGGGTCGGCCGTCAGCACGGCGGTCAGCACCTCGCGCAGGGCGTGCGACTCCGGGTGGGCGTGCAGGATGTCGACGTACGGCTTGAGCGAGTCGACCTCCAGGGCGGCCAGCAGTTCGGCCGCCTCGTTCGGGTCGCGGAAGCCGCACAGCCCATTGAACGGCGTGAGCGCGCATATCAACTCGGGCTTGTGGTTGGCGTCCTTGTAGTTGCGATGCGGGGCATCGGCCGGAACGCCGCGCTCCTCCTCGTCCGCGTAGCCCTCCTTGGCCTGCTCGAGGTCGGGGTGGACCTGGAGCGACAGCGGCGAGGCGGCGGCCAGCACCTTCAGCAGGAACGGCAACTGCGGCCCGAAGAGGCTTACGGCGTCCGCGCCGAGCTCGCCCTCGGGATCCGCGGCGATCACCTCGGAGAGCGCGACGGGGCCCGTGCCCCGGTCGACCCGGGACGGCGCCCCGGGGTGTGCCCCCATCCACATCTCGGCCTGCGGCTCCCCGGTCGGCCGGACGCCCAGCAGCTCGGGGATGGCGGTGGTGGAGCCCCAGGCGTAGGGGCGCACGGTGTTGACGAGGCGGTCCATGCGGTGCGGTTCCTGACTGTGCAGTGAGGGACGTGGGGCGGGTGGGTGCGTGGTCTACGGCGTCACGTTCTGGAGGTCTGTTCCAGAGGTCTACGGCATCACGTTGTCGAGGTCTACGGCGTCACGTCGTCGCGGTCCACGGCGTCACGTTCTGACGGCGTCAAGTTCTATCGGCCGAAGCGAGCGCGAGGTAAACGGCGGCGAAATCCGTGATGGCGAGAAGTTCCGCGGCGCTCTCCAGCGGGGTGCCCTCGGCCGGTTCCAGCTCGCTGAACGCGGTGTCATGCGCCAGCGCGAGCTCCCGGGCGGTCGGCACCGCCGAGACCGGGCCCACCGGCTCCTCGTGGAGCAGCACGATCCGGGCGCGGAGCGCCTCGGCCTCCTCCACCCGGTCGCGGAAGAAGTCGTCCGGGTCGGCCCCGCCCGCGAACGCCCCGGTCAGCATCGCGCCATGTGCGGCGAGCGCCCCGGGGAGCTCGGCGACGAGCGCGGGGCGCCCGGCGAGCGACGCGAGCAGCCTCGCGAAGCGCCGCCCGGTCGCGGCGGCGACCGGGCCCTCGGTCCACAGCAGCGGAAGCGCCCCGGCGAGCTCGGCCGCGAGCGTCTTGGCGGGGTTGGTGTAGGTGGCGATGGCCGGGCCGCAGCGCTCGGCGACCTGGTCGAGCCGGTCGGCGACCTGCAGCAGCGCGGCGGGCGACGCGGACACCAGGCCGATCCGGTCGACCAGCAGCAGCAGCGGCGTGAGCAGGGCCCACAGCGTGCCGGGCAGCGCGGGGCCGGTCATCTCGTCGGGGGCGGTGCCGGGCGGCTCGACGGGGTGCGGGACGGAAGGCGTCCCGTACGTGCCGGGGGCATCGCCCAGGGCGCCCTCGGCGCGGGCGGTGTCGTCGTCCTCGGCCGTGCCGGGCGCGTGCGGGTCCCTGCGGTACGGATCGGTGCTGTACCCGCCCGTGGCGTACGGGGCCGAGGCGTGCGGCGCCGTGGCCAGCGGCACCATCAGGCCGCGCGCCTGCGCGACCGCGTCGGCCAGCGGGGACTGGCCCGGGGCGACCGCGACGATCGCGCAGCCGCGGCGGTACGCCTGCTCGACAAGGCGCGGAAGGCCCGGTTCCGTACCGTCCGGCGTCGCGACGACCAGCAGGTCGAGCGGGCCCGCCCAGCCGGGCAGCGTCCAGCGCAGGGCGCCCGGCGCGGGGGCCACGCCGGTGGGCGCGATCAGGCTGACCGGGCAGTTGCCCCCGCTGAGCGCGCCGAGGAGGTCGGCGGTGCAGGTTCCGGCCGCCCCTGGGCCCGCGACCATGACGGCGCGCGGCCGCCCGTCCGGTTTGAGATCGCCGATCCCCGCCTCGGTGGCATGCCGGGCGGCGGTGCGGATGCGGGCGCCGGATTCGGCGGCTCCGCGGAGCAGCCCGCGGCTATCGGCGCGGGCTAGGGCCTCTGGGGCGTCGAGGAGGGATTCGTCGAGCATCGTGCTTCGGCCTCCGATCGCCGTGGCGGGCGGTACGCGCGGGACCGCGCGGGGCTGGGGCTCCGGCGGGCCGCCGGGTCAGGCCGGGCGGCGGGCCTCGTCGACGAGCAGCACGGGGATGCCGTCCCGGACGGGGTACGCGAGACCGCACCCCTCACCCGTGCACACCAGCTCGGGGGTCTCCGGGGACTGCTCCTCGCGCAGCGGGGCGTGGCACGCCGGGCAGGCGAGGATGTCCAGAAGACCGGCTTCGAGCGGCATGGGGCGTCCCTTCGGGTATGGGTCCAGCCGGACATCGGCCCGGCGTGGTCAGCGTACCGCCGGGCGGGGGCGGGGCGCGGCCGGTGGGCACCGGAGCCCGGGGGCTCGCCCCCGGGCTCCGGTAACGCCGTGCGCCCCGCGTGCGGTGCCCGCCGTAAGGACGCGGACGGCCGCGGGGTCCGCGCGCGGACGGCCGTAAGGCTTACGCGCGGACGATGGAGAGGACCTCGTCGCGGACCCCGGCCACCCGCTCCGCGTCCCGCGCCTCCACGTTCAGCCGCAGCAGCGGCTCGGTGTTGGAGGGGCGGAGGTTGAACCACCAGTCGGCGGCGGTGACCGTAAGGCCGTCGAGTTCATCGAGCTCGACACCTTCGCGGCCCTCGTACGCCGCCTTGACCGCCTCCATGCGCCCGGTCTGGTCGTCGACGGTGCTGTTGATCTCCCCGGAGGCCGCGTACCGGTCGTACTGCGCGACCAGCTCCGACAGCGGGCCCTTCTGGCCGCCGAGCGCGGCCAGGACGTGCAGGGCGGCCAGCATGCCGGTGTCGGCGTTCCAGAAGTCGCGGAAGTAGTAGTGCGCGGAGTGCTCACCGCCGAAGATCGCGCCGGTGCGGGCCATCTCGGCCTTGATGAAGGAGTGGCCCACGCGGGTGCGGACGGGGGCGCCGCCGTTCTCCTTGACGACCTCCGGGACCGACCACGAGGTGATGCAGTTGTGGATGACCGTCCCACCCGGGTGCTTGCCCAGCTCGCGGGCGGCGACCAGGGCGGTGATGGCGGAGGGGGACACCGGTTCGCCGCTTCCGTCCACGACGAAGCAGCGGTCGGCGTCGCCGTCGAAGGCGAGCCCGAGGTCGGCGCCGGTCTCCAGGACCCGGGCCTGCAGATCGACGATGTTCTTGGGGTCGAGCGGGTTGGCCTCGTGGTTGGGGAAGGTGCCGTCCAGCTCGAAGTAGAGGGCGTCGAGTTCGAGCGGGAGCCCCTCGAAGACGGTCGGGACGGTGTGGCCGCCCATGCCGTTGCCCGCGTCCACGACGACCTTCAGCGGCCGGATGGCGGTCAGGTCCACCAGCGAGCGCAGATGGGCGGCGTAGTCGGCGAGGACGTCCCGCTGGGTGATGGTGCCGGCCTCGGCGGCGGGCGCGGGCGCGCCGCTGTCGGCCCATTCCTCAACCAGGGCGCGGATGTCGGCGAGCCCGCTGTCCTGGCCGATGGGGGCGGCGCCCGCGCGGCACATCTTGATGCCGTTGTACTGCGCGGGGTTGTGGCTGGCGGTGAACATCGCGCCGGGCAGGCCGAGATGTCCGCTCGCGAAGTAGAGCTGATCGGTCGAGCACAGCCCGATCTCGGTCACATCCACCCCGAGCGAGGCGGCGCCACGCGCGAAGGCCCGCGCCAGGCCGGGCGAGGAGGGGCGCATGTCATGGCCGACGGCGATCGCGTCCGCGCCGGTCACCCGGGCGAAGGCGGCGCCGAAGAGTTCCGAGAGCGACTCGTCCCACTGGTCCGGGACCACACCGCGCACGTCGTACGCCTTCACGATCTGCGACAAGTCGGGCACAGCCAACCCCTTCTGGAGGTCCTGGTGAAGATGTCTCTGCGGACGCCTGGGGGACGTCCCTACGGACCTCAAAACCTACCCGCAGGACCTGGGCCGGAACTGTGAGCCCCGTCGCGCGGCGTGCTGCCGGGCCTCCCGGGCCGGGTCACGGCATGGCGTGCTGCCGGGCGCCCCCGGCCGGGTCACGGCAGCATCCAGCTCAGCAGGAACGACGACTGCGCGACGACGATGAGGCACATCACCAGCAGCAGCGCGAGGCTCCACGGCAGCACCTTACGGAGCAGATCCCCCTCGCGCCCCTTCAGTCCGACCGCCGCGCAGGCGATGGTGAGGTTCTGCGGGGAGATCATCTTGCCGAGCACCCCGCCCGAGCTGTTGGCCGCGGCCAGCAGCTCCGGGGAGAGCCCGGACTCATGGGCGGCGGTCACCTGGAGGGCGCCGAAGAGGGCGTTCGCGGAGGTGTCCGAGCCGGAGACGGCGACGCCGAACCAGCCGAGCACCGGGGAGAGGAAGGCCAGCCCGGCCCCGGCGGCCGCGACGAAGTGCCCGATGCTGGCGGCCTGCCCGGAAAGATTCATGACATAGGCGAGCGCGAGCACCGAGGTGACCGTAAGGATCGCATGACGCAGTTCGTGCACCGTGGCCGTCCACTCCCGCGCGGCGTCGCGGGCGGTCACCCCCAGCACGGCGACGGTGGCCACTCCGGCCACCAGCACCAGGGTGCCGCCGGTGGCGATCAGCGGCATCGAGAAGACATTGGCGCCGACCGGCTTGCCATCGGGCGCCGCGACGTCCAGGAAGGGCCAGTTGAAAGTGCGGGTGGCCTTGGCCAGGAGGTCCTTGACCGGGCCGATCTGGGCGATGGAGAAGATCGCGACGATGAGCGCGTACGGCGCGTAGGCGCGCAGCACCTCGGGGCGCGGGTCCTCACGGTCCAGGTCGTCGCTGCGTACGCCGGTGAGCACGGCGGCGCGCACCGGCTCCTCGGCGGGGCGCCGGGCGGCGGGCATGGCCACCAACGCGGCCGCGCCGGCCAGCGCCGCCGCGATGTCGGCGAGCTGGACGGAGAGGTAGTTGGAGACGGTGAACTGGGCGACGGCGAAGGCGACCCCGCAGGCGAGCGCGGGCGCCCAGGTCTCGCGCAGCCCGCGTCGGCCGTCCACGAGCGCGACCAGCAGCAGCGGGACGACGAGGGCGAGCAGCGGGGTCTGCCGCCCCACGACGGAGGCGACGGAGTCCAACGGCAGCCCGGTGACCTGAGCCAGCGTCACCACGGGGGTGGCCATGGCGCCGAAGGCGACCGGCGCGGTGTTGGCGACGAGCGCGACGACGGCGGCGCGCACCGGGTCGAAGCCGAGCGCCACGAGCATGACCGAGCAGATCGCCACGGGTGCGCCGAACCCGGCGAGCGCCTCCAGGAGCGCACCGAAGCAGAAGGCGATCACGAGGGCCTGGACGCGGGGGTCGTCCGAGAGCCGGCCGAAGGAGCGGCGCAGCACGTCGAAGTGGTCGGTGCGGACGGTCATCCGGTACACCCACAGGGCGTTGACGACGATCCACAAGATGGGGAAGAGACCGAAGAGCGCCCCCTGGACGGCGCTGGAGAGAGCCTGGCCGACGGGCATCCCGTACGGGAGGCAGGCGACGAGCGCGGCGACGACGAGCCCGATGGGGCCCGCGTAGTGGGCGCGCATCCGCACCCCGCCGAGCAGGACGAGGACGGTGACGAGGGGAAGGGCTGCGACGAGGGCGGACAGGGAGAGTGAATCGGCGACGGGGTCCAACTGCTGCACGAACACACGGGCCTCCCGGCATGGGCCATCCCTGGAAGGTCACATCCGTAATGCGGAAACGGAGGACCCTGGCGTGCAGGCATGGTCGTGTCCGCGCCAAGTCCCAGTCAATGCTCCGTCAGCAAGTGATCCCAAGAAGGGGCCGGAGAGACCGCGAGACGTTCGCGAGAAGATCGCGGGGAAAGTGCGGGAAGATCGCGGGGGGAAAGTGCGGCGAGCAGCCGATCAGGACTCGGGCGACCGCAGGACCCGCAGATGGCCGCGGCGCGCGACCTCACGCGGGTCGCCCTCCCGGCCGCCGTGTCCGCTCCCGGCCCCGGAGCCTCCCGAACCGGACGCCGCCCCCGCCGCGCGCTCATGCGGGCGGGCGGCCTCGCGGACCGCGTTGGCCAGCGCCTCCAGATCGTCACCGCTGGGCCGCGTCGGACCGGTGTCGACGGCGAGCCGGACGACCTCCCAGCCACGCGGGGCGGTAAGCCGCTCCGAGTGCTCCGAGCACAGGTCGTAGCAGTGGGGCTCGGCGTAGGTGGCGAGCGGCCCGAGAACGGCGGTCGAGTCCGCATAGACGTACGTCAGCGTCGCGACGGCGGGGCGGCCGCAGGCGGTGCGCGAACAGCGACGTACAGGGCTCACGACGTTGGACGGTACCGCACTCTTGAGCGGGCCGCGACGACTCTCCACCAGCTCACTCCGCCGTGTCGTCCTGGTTCGCCCCGTGCACCCGAAACGTGAACTTACCGGTTGACCAGCATGGACTTCCGGCGCGACAAAAACCGCCGACAACGAATCCGGTCAGCACTCGAACCGAGAGAGATCATCCTGGGCCAGAGAAGCGACGCAAGAGACGTCCGTTTTTGGACCCAAGCATGGCTGGAATGCTCATTTGGCGACATCCGGCACGGCTGTCCGGTAAGCGCATGGGAGGCGGGCGGGCGACGGCTACCCTCGTGAGTGATGACCAGGCCCGTACATCCCCAACAGTCCGAGCCGCGCCCTCGCCGTCGCGACCGCCACGGACGAGGTATGCGCGGCCCTATCGCGCCGCCCCAGGTGCCGCTCTCGGTCAGCCGTGCGGAGTCCTTCGTCGATCTGGTGCAGGACTCGGCGGAGCGGCTGGAGAGACGCTGGCCACAGCTTTCCGGAGTCGACTTCACGGTGCTGGAGGTGCCCACGTCGGGACTCGGCGGCCCGGGGCCGGGCGGGGGCCCGGACGGGCACGGCGGACCGGACGGCTGGGACGGCGAATCCGTGCCGCTCGGGCGCTTCATCGCGGCTCGCGGGGACGCGCCGGACCGGATCGTGATCTACCGCCGCCCGGTCGAGATCCGGGCGAAGAACCGGGACGAGCGGGCGCTGCTGGTGCACGAGGTCGTGGTCGAGCAGGTGGCGGAGCTGCTGGGGCTGGCCCCGGAGTCCGTGGACCCGCGGTACGGACAGGAGTAGCGGGCGGCGGCACCCCAAGGCGCGAGGCGCCCCGAGGGACGAGACGCCCAGAGACGCGACGCGCCCCGGGGCGGGCCGCGAACCTCCGTGGCACGCCTCGGCACGGGCCGCAGGACCCCAAGACCCAGGAGCGGCCCTGGTCGCCCCCAGGCGCGGCCCTAGTCGTCGTTGAGCAGGGACAGGTCCTGGCCCGCCTCGGGCACCGCGACCATGCCCCGGTCGTCCGGCAGCGGCTGGATCGTGAACATCGGGACCCCGTCCTGCGGCAGCGCCAGCATCCGCGAGGCGTGTACCGGGCCGCCGGAGAGCCGCTCGACCGTCACCGCGTACGGGCCCTTGCCCGAGGCCGGGCGCGGCGGCTCCAGGGCCTGGGTGGTGCCGCCCTTGACCTCGTAGGTCTTGCTGACGGGGCTGCCGCCGCCGGCGCCCGCTGAGGCGGTGATCCGCACCTTGGCGGTCGCTCCCGGCGCCACCAGGGAGAGCGTCGAGCCCTTGGTGCGGTTGTCGGCCGCGGTGGCGCTGCGCTCGATCGCGCCGGTCGCCGGGATGAACGCCGTCTCCTGGTCGCTCCCCTTGCCCCGGGTCACCTGGAGCCCGGCCACGACCGGTGTGGCCGGGCCGTCGCCGCCCTCGGGGGTGAGCAGCAGCGAGCCGGGCTCGCCCTTGGTCACGTCGCCGAGGTCGATCGCGGTCGTCATCCCGCTCTTGACGTGCAGTGACTCATGTCCGGCGGGGGTGATCGAGTTGTTCGGCCCGGCCAGCCGCACCTTGAGGTCCGCGTCGTCGGCCCCGGGCGCGAAGACGACCAGGCGCGCCGAGGTGGCGTCCTTGGGGAGGCCGGGGATCGCCACGCTCGTCGAGGGCACGGCGGAGGCGGGAAGCCAGTCGCTCCCCGCCTTCTGGTCCACGGCCTGTACGGCCGCGCCGATCCGGCCGGTACGGGCCGTCACGCGGAGCGAGGCGCTGGCCGCCCGCTGGTCGGTGAGGGTCGAGAGCAGGACCGGGACCGTGGAGCGGGGCGGGACCGTGATCGACTCGTCGGTCGAGGGCTTCAGCCGGCCGCTCGGTCCGTAGAGCTTCAGATCCACCTCGGCGGCGGCGTCGTCCGGGTTCGTCAGATGGACGAAGTCCTGGCGGTTCCGGTCGGTGCTGACACCGGGGAACCAGAAGTCCGTGTCGGGCGCCGTGCACGCGGTGCCCAGGATGCCGCGTCCGCTGCCCGCGTCGATCGTGGTGGTCTGCTGGACGGTCCAGCCGGGCGCGAAGCGGCCGTCGGCGGTGCCGATGAGCGCGGGGGCGCCCTCGCTGTCCTGGTCGGTGGTGACAGGCTTGCCGGGCTCCTTCAGGGGCAGTACGGGCTTGTCGCCGCCCGGGGACGCCTGACCGCCCTTCTTGTCGCCCTTGCCGTTCTTGTCGCCCTTACCGCCGTCGTCGCCGGGATCCGTCACGTCATCAGCGGGGTTCTGGGCGGGCAGCAGTTCGGCGGTGCCGTCCTTGGCGTCCACGCCGTCCCGCTTGGGCGTGTACGCGGTGTAGGTGGTGCTGCTCACCTCCGAGGAGGAGGGCGTCGGGCACAGCAGCGTCGAGCGCTGCACGGGCAGCCGGGTGGCGGCCTTCGCGGCGGAGTCCGCGTCATCGGAGGAGCCCCCGGTGAGGGCCGCGACGCCGGTGACGGCGGCCAGCGCCGTGGCGGCGCCGATCAGGGACAGGGTGGTGCGGTTCATCGCTGCTGCTCGCTCCCGTCGCGGCGGTCCTCGGGGTCGGCGCCGCCGTACGTCGTATCGCCCTGCGGGGGGTAGCCGCCGTCGGGGTAGGGCTGCTGCTGGTCGTAGCCGTAAGGGTCGGCGTACTGGCCGCCCGCGTACGGGTCCGCCGGGTACTGGCCCTCCTGGTACTGGCCCTGGCCCTCCTGGTAGCCCGCCGGATAGCCGGTGTCCTGATAGCCGCCCTGGTAGTCACCGGCCGGGTACTGGCCACCGGGGTACTGACCCGGGTAGCCCTCGCCCTGGTACTGCCCGCCTTGGTACTGCTCCCCCTGGTACTGACCGGGCGGGTACTGGCCGTATCCGGCGTCGGCGTACGTCTGCGCGTCCCACTGCTGCCCGTACTGCTCCTGATGCGGCACGGCCTGCTGCTGATGCGGCACCGCCGGGTACGGATCTCCGGCGGCCGTCTGGTCGCCGTACGGATCGTTCGCCACCGGCTGGTCGCCGTAAGGGTCGTTCGCCGCGGCCTGGTCGCCGTAAGGGTCACCCATGGCCGCCGGCTCGACGGGCGGCTGCATCGGCGGCTCGCCCGGCTGCGGGGGAATCTCGTCCGGCAGCGGGGGCATGGCGTCCGCGGCGGCCGGATCCGCCTCCGGCCGCCCCTGGGTGGCCTCGGCCTGCACGGCCTGCGCCTCCGCGGCGGCCCGCAGCCGCCGCGCCCGGCGTCCGTCGCCCGCCATGTCCTCGGCGGTGATGACGGCGGCCGCGGCCTCCGCGTCCGGCAGGTCGTCGTCGACGTCCCGGCGGCGGCCCGGCAGCGCGAGCACCAGCAGCACGATCGCGAGCAGCCCCTGCGCCCACACCCACGCGGTGTGCGTGATGGGCGTGTCGTAGGTGAGGTCCAACCGGCCGCCGTTCGCCGGGAGTTCGAAGCCCTGCGCCCAGCCGTCGACCGTCGTCGCCTTCAGCGGCTTGCCGTCGAGCGTGGCCTGCCAGTCGGGCGCGGACCGGTCGGCGATCCGCAGCACCCGCCCGGCCGTGCCGTCCGGCACCGTGGTGTGCGTCTCGACGGGGCCGGACGCCACATGCACCGGCTTGGCCGCCGCCCCGCCCGCCGGACGGCCGGAGGACTCCGCCGGGACGATGGAGACCCGCGAGACCCGCTGGTCGACCCGCCACAGCACGCCGCCGTGCTCGCGGCTGAGCTGGGTGAGGCCCGGGGTCGCGTTCAGCACCCGCTCCATCTCGGACGGCGCGCCCTTCTGGACGTACACGTAGCGCACCGCGTAGCCGCCGAGCTGACGGGTCTGGTCGGCGCCGGAGCCCGCGATCAGATTGGCCACGACACCGTCGAGCCGGGTGTCGGCGCCGCCGGCCGCCGCGAGTTCGCCCTCGCCCAGCCGGGCGCCGGAGCCGCGCACCAGGGCGTAGTCGGCGTGCGCGGCGCTGCTGCCGCCGCCGAGCACCAGGGTGCGGGCCTGGTCCTCGGTGGCGCTCTCGGCCGCCACGAACGCCGGAACCTGCGAGGGGTCGCGCCGCCCCACCGGACCGTCGGCGCCGCTCACCATCCAGCTGACGGCGGCGTACAGCGGCGCGGCGACCGTGGCGACCGCGATCAGCAGCGCCACCGGCTGGCGCCAGCCGAAGCTCTGCGCCGCGACCCGCTCGCGTGCGTTCTCGGCGCCGACCACACCTGCGGTCAGCAGCGCCAGGCCGTAGACGAGGGTCGCGGGCCCGGCCCAGCCGGAGCCGCCCGTGAACGCCGCGAAGAGGAAGCCGGTGAGCGCCACGACCCACGCGGTGCGCACGACCGTCTGCCGCTCCCCGCGCATCAGCGCGGCGAGCGCGGCCAGGACGAAGCCGAGCAGCAGCAGCGTGCCGCCGCCCTTGGGGCCGCCGGGGCTGAGCGCGAGCAGGTCCAGGGCGGACGCGGAACCGGCGCCGCGGTCCAGCCCGGCCTCCTCGAGGAAGCGGGCGGGGTCGGTAAGGAGGTCGAGCGACCAGGGCGCGAGCACGACGAGCGGGGTGACGGCCACGGTCAGGAACCGCAGCCCGTACCCCATGAGCTGCTCGGTGCCGCTCTGCCGGTGGCGCAGCACGAGCACAGCGGCGCCCAGGAGGAGCGCCATCGGCCAGACGACCGGGGTGAAGGCCATGGTGAACGTCAGCAGCAGCGCGTACGCCCACGCCGCCCGCCAGCTCGGCAGCCGCGTCCCATTGCTCGTGAACCCGCTCGCCGCGGCAGCGGCCCGGGCCATCAGCGGCAGCAGTATGGCGAGCACGGCGGTGCCGAGCCGCCCGCCCGCGAGCGCCCCGGTCGCGGCCGGGAGGAAGGCGTACGCGACGCTCCCCCAGGCGCGCAGCAGCCGGGACTCGACCAGCGGCCGGGAGGCGAAGTACGCGATGAACCCGGCCAGCGGCACCGAACAGACCAGCAGCAGGGTCAGCGTGAAGCCCGTGGAGCCCAGGAAGACCGTGCCCAGCGCGGCGAGGGCGGCCAGATACGGCGGCGCGGACTGCGTCCCGCCGGTGCCGACCGGATGCCAGCCGTCCACATAGCTCGACCACAGCTCGGAGACATGAGCGGGCGCGGGCAGCAGGGCGCCGCCCGCGAGCGCGCCCGCACCGAGCAGATCCCGGCAGGCGACCAGCGAGACCACCAGCAGGACGAGGAAGAGCATCGGCCCGGGCTTGCGCGCGATCCGCTTGAGCCTGGCGAACTGCTCGACCTCCAGAAAGTCGGCGTCATCGCCGCCGGGCCCGGACTCGACCGCGCCGTGCCGCCCGCCGGACGACAGCTCGGGCTCGGAACGGCCGCCTATATTGCTGGCGACCTGCTCGACCGTCGCCCTTACGGTCGCGCCGGGCGGCGGGAACAGCGGCCGCAGCTCGCTCGGCTCCGCCGCGGGGCGGCCTCTGCGCTTGCGCGCGGCGAGGACCCGCCCCGGCCGCAACAAGATGCCGAAGAGACCGGCGACCTCGTCCAGGGCCTGCCCCGGCACCTTGCCCACGAGATAGGCCAGGGTGCGCAGCAGCGTGCCGAACAGAAGCCGCAGCATCACATAGGGCAGCAGCGCGCCGCGGGTGTTGACCAGCAGGGTGTAGACGGCGCCGGCCTTGTCCACGCGATGGGGGTTCGCCACGGAGCGCCCCACGCAGTCGATGGGCCGCCGCTCGCGCGCGGACGCCTCCGCATGCCGCAGTACGGCGTCCGGAGCGATCAGCACCTGGTGCCCGGCCGCCTGGGCGCGCCAGCACAGGTCGACGTCGTCCCGCATCAGGGGCAGCCGGGTATCGAAACCACCCAGCTCCTCCCATACGTCGCGGCGCACCAGCATGCCCGCGCTGGACACCGACAGCACGGGGCGCACCTGGTCGTGCTGGCCCTGGTCCTGCTCGCGCCGCTCCAGACCGGTCCAGCGGCGGCCACTGCGGGCGATACTGACACCGACTTCGAGTAGCTGCCGGCGGTCGTACCAGCCGCGCAGCTTGGGGCCGACGATCGCGGGCTCGCGGTTGGCGGTGAGCTCGGCGTCGACGACCCGCAGCAGCTCGGCCAGGGCGTCGGGCTCGGGCGCGCAGTCGTCGTGCAGCAGCCACAGCCACTGGACGGGCTCGCCGTGCGGCAGCTCCGGCAGGTCGTACGCGTCATCGCGCCAGGTCCGGTTGACGGGGTCCCAGCCGCTGGGGCGCTTGAGGTACGTGAGCTCCTCGGGGCCGAGCTCCGGGGCCGTACGGACCGCCTCGGCGACGGCCGTGCCGAAGCCGCTGCGGCGCGCCATATGGAGCACCCGCTCCTCGCCGAGGGTCTCGGTGAGCAGCCGGGCGGAGTCGTCGGCGCTGCCGGTGTCGGCCGCGACGACGCTCTGGACGGGGCGCTCCTGGCCGAGCAGACCGGACAGCGCGTCGGGCAGCCAGCGGGCGCCGTCGTGGGCGACCAGGACGGCGGTGACGACATGACGCGGATAGGCCGGTGCCTGAACCGGTTCTTGAGCGGGCGCAAACGCGGCGTTGGCGGCCGGATATTGGGCCGCCTGGTGGCTGTGCACGGACATCGAGGTACGGGCCCCGGTTCGCTGGACTGCGGTGGACGCGCGCGCCCCCTGGGGGCGTTGGAGCGTCTCGGACGGGGCCCCACACTAACGGCTGTGTATGCGACCGGTCCGCCTCCCGTCACCATGCGGGCGGGGGCGGACCGGTCGCGGTGGCTCAGCCCGCCGTGAACTGTGCGGATATGTCAGCGCGGGTCATACGGTTCCGGCAGGTCCGACGGGGCCGAGGAGTCGGCGGGCCGACGGGCCCTCGAGCCGGGCGCGGCCGACGGGACGGACAGGTCCGACGAGTCGACGGGACCGACGGGTCCGGCAAGTCAGACGGATCCGGCGTCGGGTGTCAGACGGCGGCCTTCTTCAGTCGGCGGCGCTCACGCTCGGACAGACCACCCCAGATGCCGAACCGCTCGTCGTTGGCGAGGGCGTACTCAAGGCACTCGGAACGGACCTCACAGGCGAGGCAGACCTTCTTCGCCTCACGGGTGGATCCGCCCTTTTCCGGGAAGAACGATTCGGGATCGGTCTGGGCGCACAGCGCGCGCTCCTGCCAACCGAGCTCCTCGTCCGCCTCTTCGACCAGCAGTTGCTGGAACAACTCGGTCATGTGCGCCCCTCGTCTGTCTTTGCGTCCCCGTGCCTGATGCCGTCGATGAACCGGCAGAACGACACGAGTGAAATTACAAGTGCGCCGATCCGGGCCAGTCAAGCCGAGATCTGCTATTGGGCCTCTTATTCACTCTGCGGAACCAAGGCTGCGCGGAAAGTGTTCAAATCGGCCTAAACGCGACACCTTCCCCATCCGACGCCCGAGTCCCTCCTCTCACGCTCACTGAGGAGGACGCCATCGACGCCGGTCCCGTTGCATCGCGCGGGAGATGGTGCGGGGTGGCGCGGGGGTCGTGCGGGATCGTGCAGGGGTGGTGCGGGGGTGGTGCGCGTCGATGCGCGTTGGTGCGCCCTCTCACCGGTACAACGCGCGCACAAACCTTTCTGCCTCCATAGCGACCTGATGAGGTGAACCTTGAGCTGAAACGTGAGATCAAGTTGACAGCGGCGCGGCGATCCGGGTCTCCTTGGTCGCATGTCAGTGACCCACGCGCCCCTGCCGACCCGTGACCACGGGTTCCGCTGCGCTGTGCAGGCTCGCTGTCGCTGTTCGAGCTGTTGATGCCCCCCGAGCTCCAGCTTTCTCCGCGTTTCTCTCGCTTCGCTTACGGCGTCTCGTCCTGAGACCGCGTTCGCACCGCACTTCGCGCCCTTACCGCGTCCCCTACGGCGCACCTCTCCGCGCCCTTCCCGCCGAGGAACCCCCGCCATGAACAGCGACGTCCAGATCGCCGGTGACCCGCTCGCCATCCCGCATCTGCTGCCGCCCGTACCCGCGCACCCCTCCACCGTCTCCGCCTTCGCGGGCCTGGCCCGCACCATCGCGGCCGACCGCGACGGCTGGACGTCGCTCGTCCAGTACGACGCCACCAGCCGCTGGTACCACCGGCTGCGCACCGGCCCCGGCTATGAGGTGTGGCTGCTCAGCTGGGTGCCCGGACAGGGCAGCGGAGCCCATGACCACGGCCGCTCCTCCGGGGTGCTGACCGTGCTCCAGGGCGAGCTCACCGAACGGGTGGGAACGCGCGGCGTGCGGCATGCGCTGTGCGCCGGCGCACAGCGCGTCTTCGCGCCCGGTTATGTGCACGACGTCGTCAACGACGCCCTCGAACCGGCCGTCAGCCTGCACATCTACTTCCCCGGGCTGACCGAGATGCCGCTGCACCCCACCCAGAGCGCCGAGTTGTCCGCCCCCGCGCGCCCTGCCGCGGCCCCCGGCACGCTGGGCGTCCCGGGTCGCTGAGCCGCCCCGAACGCCCGCGATGTCCGGGGCTGCTGCCAGACTGTCTCCCATGCGCATTGTGGTTCTGGCAGGCGGTATCGGCGGCGCCCGTTTCCTTCGCGGTCTGATGTCGGCGGCTCCGGACGCCGACATCACCGTCATCGGGAACACCGGCGACGACATCCACCTCTTCGGCCTCAAGGTCTGCCCCGACCTCGACACCGTGATGTACACCCTCGGCGGTGGCATCCACGAGGAGCAGGGGTGGGGCCGGGCCGACGAGACCTTCACCGTCAAGGAGGAGCTGGCGGCGTACGGGGTGGGGCCCGAGTGGTTCGGCCTCGGCGACCGCGACTTCGCCACGCACATAGTCCGTACGCAGATGATCGGCGCGGGCTATCCGCTGAGCGCCGTCACCGAGGCGCTGTGCGCCCGGTGGCAGCCGGGGGTGCGGCTGCTGCCCATGACGGACGACCGCGTCGAGACCCATGTCCTGATCGACGACCCGGACGCCCCGGACGGCGAGAGCCGTAAGGCCGTCCACTTCCAGGAGTACTGGGTGCGGCTGCGCGCCTCAGTGCCCGCCCACGCCGTCGTTCCCGTCGGCGCCGACCAGGCCAAACCGGCGCCCGGCGTCCTGGAGGCCATCGCCGACGCCGACGTCGTCCTCTTCCCGCCGTCCAACCCCGTCGTCAGCATCGGCACGATCCTCGCCGTGCCCGGCGTGCGCGAGGCCATCGCCGATGCCGGGATCCCGGTCGTGGGCCTGTCCCCCATCGTGGGCGACGCGCCCGTGCGCGGCATGGCCGACAAGGTGCTCGCCGCCGTCGGCGTCGAGTCCACCGCCGCCGCCGTCGCCAAGCACTACGGCTCCGGGCTGCTGGACGGCTGGCTCGTCGACACCGTGGACGGGGGCGCGGTCGATGAGGTCGAGGCCGCCGGGATCCGCTGCCGGGCGATCCCGCTGATGATGACGGACCTTGAGGCCACGGCGGCGATGGCGGCCGAGGCACTGGTGCTGGCGGAAGAGGTGCGGGGATGAGCGCGTTGCGGGACGGGGTGGTGGGCGTGCCGGGTGGCGCGTCGCAGGAGCTGCCGTCGTATCAGGTGTGGGCCCTCCCCGGTATGCCCGAGGTGCGGCCCGGTGACGACCTCGCCAAGCTCATCGCCGACGCCGCGACCTCCGGCGGTCTGCCGGGGCTCGCGCACGGCGATGTGCTGTTGGTCACCTCCAAGATCGTCAGCAAGGCGGAGGGGCGCGTCGTCGAGGCGACCGACCGCGAGGCGGCCATAGACGCCGAGACGGTGCGCGTCGTGGCGCGACGCGGCCGCACCCGGATCGTCGAGACCCGCCACGGCCTGGTCATGGCCGCCGCCGGGGTCGACGCCTCCAACACCCCTTCCGGCACTGTCCTGTTGCTCCCCGAGGACCCCGACGCCTCGGCGCGGGCGATCCGGGCCGGGCTGCGGGAAGTACTCGGCGTGGAGATCGGCGTCATCGTCACCGACACCTTCGGGCGGCCGTGGCGGACCGGGGTCACCGACGTCGCCATCGGCGCCGCCGGTGTGCGGGTCCTGGACGATCTGCGCGGCGGCGTCGACGCGTACGGAAACGCGCTGAGCGCGACCATCGTCGCCACCGCCGATGAGCTGGCCGCGGCGGGTGACCTGGTCAAGGGCAAGGCCGAGGGGTTGCCGGTGGCGGTGCTGCGCGGGCTTCCGCAGGTGGTGGCGTTCGAGGGGCTGGACGACGGGTCTGACGGGTCGAGCGAGCTTGACGGGGCGGGCGGGCTTGGCGGGTCCGGTGGGGCGGGCGGGCTTGGCGGGTCCGGTGGGCAAGATGTCGATGCAGGTGCGCGGGCGTTGGTGCGCGGTGCCGCGGACGACATGTTCCGGCTGGGCACCTCCGAGGCCGTGCGGGAGGCCGTGACGCGGCGCCGTACGGTCCGGGAGTTCACCGACGAGCCGGTGGACGGCTCGGCGGTGCGGCGCGCGGTCGCCGCCGCCGTCACCGCGCCGGCGCCGCACCATACGACGCCGTGGCGCTTCGTCCTGTTGGAGTCGGAGGAGTCGCGGACGCGGCTGCTGGACGCGATGCGGGATGCCTGGATCGCCGACCTGCGGGGGGACGGCTTCTCCGAGGAGAGCATCGCCAAGCGGGTGCGGCGCGGCGATGTGCTGCGCAAGGCGCCGTACCTGGTGGTCCCGTGCCTGGTCGCGGACGGCGCCCACACCTACCCCGACCCGCGGCGGAACACGGCGGAGCGCGAGATGTTCGTGGTCGCGGCGGGCGCCGGGGTGCAGAACCTGCTGGTCGCGCTGGCGGGTGAGGGGCTGGGGTCGGCTTGGGTGTCGTCCACGATGTTCTGCCGCCCGGTGGTGCGTGAGGTACTGGGCCTGCCGGACGACTGGGACCCGATGGGCACGGTCGCGGTGGGCCAGGCGGCAGTTCCGCCGGTGGCACGGCCGGAGCGGGGGGTCGAGGGGTTCGTGGTGGTGCGGTAGGGCGTCGGGTCCGGGGGTCGGGGCGGGGGCTAGG
>NZ_JAGFNO010000065.1:0-24350 GCF_017592595.1 Streptomyces sp. NEAU-YJ-81
CTCGGCTACGCCCTGGGTACCGCCGCGCTGCCTCGTTCTGCCGGCTGACGAACGGTCTTTGGTGATCTGGAATGAATGCTGGCTGACGGGGGGACAGCGTGCAGGTATGCGAGCCGGTAGTGATACGTGTGTGGTGAGGTTGTGGCGGGGCCGCTGAAGTCAGGTAGATCGGGATGCTTTGCTGTACCGATATACAGTCGCCCTCGCCGGCCCCCGGCTCGTATGCGGTGTGGCCTGCGGTGATGCGGTGCGTAGGGGCGTCGTATCCAAAGGCGGCCCCCGAGACGGCCCCCTGAACGACGGGGGAAACGACGGGGCAAACGCCATCAGGCCATCCGGCAGGTTGAGCGGACGCTCACGGAGAGGGGGTTATCCCGGGCGCGCGGAGCTGCGCGTGCTGTTGATGACCAGTGCGCGGGTAGCAGGGTCCGGTTCGAGACCGAGTTCGTTGAGGTGGCGCGTAAGGAGCGTGAAGGTGTGGCGGGCGGTGTCGTGTCGTCCGGCGGCTTGGTGCAGGCGGATGGCGTGCTGGTAGAGGAGTTCATGGGTGGGGTTGAGGCCGATCGCTTTCTCCAGGTGGTCGAGCGCGGCATCGGCGTCCTGGCGGGTGCCGGTGTGCTCGGCGTGGTGGGCGATGTGGGCGACAGCGTCGGCTGCCTTGTTCGCCAGTGATTCACGGATGCTGTCGCACCACGGGTAGTCACCACCGTGAGCGAAGGGCCCGTGGTACAGGTCGACGGCGCGGCAAAGGGCGGCCAGGCGTGCGGGCCCGTCAGGGGCGGATGCGGCATGGTGGAGGGCTTCGGTGAAGGCGGCGAGGTCGGTTTCGATCAGTCCGGTATGGAGTTTGTGCAATTCTCCGTGGAGCTGGATGAATTCCGCCTTGCTGTGGCCGGTGGCGGTGCGGAGTGTGCGTCTCACGGCGCGGCGAAGGTTTTTCAGTTCTTTTGCTGATTGGTCGGGGTCTTCGCTGAGCCGGAGGTGGCGCACGATGTCGTCGGCGATCAGGCCGGTGGGATGGGCGGCGAGGAGGGCGAGGAATTCTCGTACTTCGCCCCGGAGTCCGAGTCCGACGGGTTCAGGGTTTCCGTGGGCGTAGAGCGTCGCTGGGCCCAGGACGTTCAAGCGAACCGGCTTGTCCTGGTTCGCTTCCCGCAGTTTTACCGGCTCTACGGGCTCTGGTTGGGCAGGGGGTGGATCGTCTTCCGGGTCGCGGTCGGCGTCCTCGTCCGGGTGCTGCGGTGGGTCTGCAGCTGCTCGGGCGCCTGGGACCATGCGCGGCCGTGGGCGCTCTTCGTGCGCGGTAAGGAGCATGTCCAGGACGTCCTGTCCGGCCTGGGGGGTGAGGTGGAAGAGCTGGAGGCTGCTGGCACAGTTGCCGTCGCCTGTCTGCTGGTTGACGGTTCCGTCTGATCCGATGCGCCAGGCGGCGGTGCCGGGCAGGTCGCCGAGGGCCAGGACGATGAGGGCACCGTGCGGTGCTCGGCTGGCCAGTGCCGCGAGATAGCTGCTCTGCGCGGTATTCGGCTCCGTGAGGAGGACGAGCATGTCTGGGCCGGTGCGCTCCCCCGGGCCATCGGTTGTCGCGGGAAGCGGGCTGTGTGCCGCCTCCTGCGTGTCTTGGTGATGGCGGGCGTGTGCGAGGAGGTGCGCTTCCGCGCGGCGGATTGCTTCGTCCAGGTCCTCGGCCGAGGCGAGGGCGCTGAACTCCGGTGGCGTCCCTGGCAGGAGTCGGTCGCTGAGGTCTTGGGTGAGTAGGCCCCGGATGCGTGGTGTTTGGGGCCGGAGGCGTTCAGCCGCGGTGAGGATGCCGATCACCAGTGCGCGGGCGGCTGCCTCAGCCCCGGGTCCCGTCCACGCGCATCCTCCTGCCAAGGCGTCCAGGGAGATCTCGGATGCGTTGGCGGTGCCGATGGTCACCGTGCAGGCGGGCTGGGGAGGTTGGGGTGGTGTGCGGCGTGTGATGAGCCTGCCCGGGTCGGCAGCGGTAGATCTGGGCAGGCCGGCCTCGCGGGCGGCCACGACGGCCTTTTCGATCACGGGGCTGAGTGGCGGAGGCTGTGCGTCGAGGCTGGGGCGGCGGAATCGGTTTTGGTAGAAGCGGAAGAAGCGCAGGGCCGCCAGGAGGCCGGCCGCGGTGGTGATGCCAATCATGCTCGCAGTGCCGACGCTGATCGCGGCGGGTCCTGGCCGCGCGTGGTTCGTGGTGTGCTCGCCGGTGGCTCGGCTGGCGGTGTCATGCTCCGCGCTGTGTCCCGCTGTCGGATCTGCGGGCGGCTGGGCGGTGGGCATGGGCGGCGTGGAGGGCTTCGTCGGTGCAGGGTGGGCCGTGGGTGGGGCTGAATGGTTCGGTGATGAGGCGGCGGGGGTGGTGGGGATGGTGAGTTGCCAGCCAGGGGTGAGCTGGTCTGGGTCCGTCAGTCGCTGGCCGTCGGCCTGGATGCGGTTCTTGTTCAGGGCGTAGACGCGCGGCCACTTCAGGGGGTCACCCAGGTGGGTACCGGCGATATCCCACAGGGTGTCGCCTTCCGCCACGGTGTACTCCACGCCGCGCGCCTGGGTGCTCCGTGCTGCTCTTGTGGGATCGGATTCGCCCTTGTCCTTCGTCGACCCTGCGTGAGCGGGAGCTGTAGCGGTAATAGGGGCGCGCACTCCATCTACGGGTGTGTGCTGATGCGCGTTCGCGGCAGGGGGGCGCCAGAGACTGATAACGGCGAGGGCGAGTGTGCCGATACACAAGGCGGCCAGAGCGCGCTGCACCGGCAGTGTCTCCAGATGGGCCGCGTGCGCCGTGCGGTCGCGCAGCAGTTGCGGAAGGTGCAGTGCGTACCAGGCCGCTTCCGTGACCAGGGACCAGGCGAAGGCGGCCCAGCACACCCAGCCCACCATCGCCAGCAGGTCGACCATCACCGGGTCGGCGACCGGCTGCATGAGCCATGCGCTGAGGTCATGCCAGGAGCCGATGCGGTCGGGCCAGGGCACGCCGGTCGCGTGCCAGAGCACGTAGGGCATGCCAGCCAGCAGGGCGAGGGTGATGGCGCCGGTGGCGGTGGCGGTGAGGAAGGCCCCAAGCCTCGCTTTCGATGAGGATCGGTAGGCCATACGCGGGTTCGCCCCTCTTCAATGTGGCGGGTGCGCTACGGGTTGGCGCGTTCGGCGCGCACGGTGGCATGGGCTGTGACGGTCAGAGCGCGAATGCCGACCAGTTGCAGGATCTGAGCGCGCTGGTGGTGAGTGACCTTCACAGTGACCTCATCGCCGCGCACCTTCGCCTGCCCAAAGTCGCCGGTGGCAGTGACGTAGGCGGTAGCAGCCCGGGCGGCCTTGCCGGTCAGGAGTCGGAGGTCCTGGGTGTTGCGGAGTCGGCCGATGTCCAGTTGCTGGGCGCCGGTGCGGGCCGCCTCCTGCGCCACGTCCAGGGCTCGTGCCTTGCCGGCCAAGGCCAGTCCGCCGTCGACGACGATTCCCGTGAACAGCCACAGTGCTGCCACCACGCCGACAACGAAGGCGGTGACCTGCCCGCGGTCTCCCCTCTTCGTCGCCTCCGCGCACAGGAGTTTCAGGTGCGGATGCATGGGGGGTTTCACGGTGCGCTCCGGTGAACGTCGACAGGCGAATAGGCAGTGCCCTGGAGGGTCATCCGGCCGGGCATGCCGGTATGGGTCAGGTCTCCCAGGTCGACGGTGCAGGTGACTTTCACGGTGGCAGTGGCGCCTGACTTGAGTCCGCTGGTGAAGAGGGCGACCGCGGGGCGTGAGCATGCTGCGCCTGCGTGGTGGAGGGCGGCGTGGACGGTGCTGCGGGCGCTGGTGCGGGCTCCGGTTTCGGTGCGGGCGATGGAGGCCGCACGTGCGGCCTGGTGAGCGGCGTCCGCAACGACGAGCCGGGCGTCTGCCAGGCGCCCCAACGCGACGACGGTCATCAAGATGAGCACGAGGAGTGGAGTAAGCAGGACGAGTTCCACGGCGGCCGAGCCGCGATCCGTTGGGGTCGGGGCGGTGCCTGTTCCCTTGCTCATAAGTGTGCTCCGGCCGGGAGGGTGATCCGTTCGACGGCTCCGGAGGCTGCCCCGCTCGCGGTCAGACGCAGGCCCGGCACAACGGGCATCACCTCTCCCTGGACGCGCACGGTGGCCTGGGTGGAGGTACGGCGGACCGTGACGGAGGGGGAGGAAAGGACGTGGCTGCCGAGCTGGGACAGGCTGCGTACGGCTTGCGCTTGGCCGGCCGCGGCGCTGCCGTGCTGGACCCGGGCGGCGGCCAGGGCCCGTTCGGCTGTGTATTGAGCGATGTGGTGGGCGTGCCAGGCCAGCGCGAACTGGACAATCAGCATCGCGAGGATCAGCAGCGTGGGGACGACGATGACCAGTTGAGTGGTGGCGGCACCGCGGTCGCTGTGTAGGTCTCGTAGTCGGTACGGCAGGTGGTTCACCGGTTACCCCAGGTCGATGGAATGGGCCTTCCCGAGGACCTTGGCGGTGATGATGCCGACCGTAGTGAGGGCGAGGATGGCCAGCAGCGCGGTGACAACAATGGTTTCGGTGGTATACCCCGCGTCGTCGCGAGCGCGGCGGCGTACGAGGTCGGCGTGGTCGCGCAGGGCGGCGAGTGCCTGCAGGATCGGGTGCGGCATAGGGATCGTTCTCCGGTTTGGTGGCGGCAGCAGCCATGGGGGCGGGGTGGTCAGGTCATAGCGAGGACGTGTGCGAGGGCTGGGTAGCCGATGAGGAGCAGGAAAGCAGCGAAGAGGAGCACCACGGGCAGGGACATCTGTTCGGTGGCCGCTTGAGCTGCTCCGTCGGCTTCTGACAGGCGGCGGCGCCGCATGGCGCGGGCCTTCGCAGCGAGTGAGGCGCGCACTTTGGCGCCCTCGGCGCCGGCCAGGTTGAGCGTGGCGGCGAGTTCCGTCAGATCGCTGACGCCCAGGTGTTGTCCGAGGTCTCCCAGGTGCTGCCAGGGGCTGGTCCGGGTGAGCTGGGCGACGTGCAGGGCGTGGCGGAGTTTGGATGCGGCCCAGCCGCGGGGGCCCTGGACGGCGTCGGCCAGGGCCTGCTGGATACCGGCTCCGCCGGCCAGGGCGATCACAGTCAGGTCGAGGATCAAGGTGAGCGTGTGTCGCATCTGCTGTCGGCGATCAGCTGCCTGCTTGCGGACAGTGAGGTCCGGGAGGAAGAACAGCACGGCGGCAAGGACCAGGGAGCCGGACAGCGGCATCCACCAGCCGATGTCGATGCCCGCCCCGAAGCGGACCAGGGCGAGCGCGATCCAGGGCGTCAGCAGTCCAGCGGCGGCGCAGGTTGCTTTGCCGGCCAGGTGCTTTTCCACGTCCGTCCCGCAGACGGCGAGGTCTGCGCGCAGGGTCGCGGTGGGAAAGCCGAGGGCCCGCACCAGGGGCACTGCTCTACGGCCCAGGCGCGTTGCCCATTCCGGGTCCTCGTGCGGTGCGCCCGTCTCGGCCAATGTTCCGGGCGTGGCGTCGAGGGAGGCAATCACATCGGCAAGCGCAGGCCGAGGTGGGCGCAGCCCGTAGGCCAGGGCGACCAGCCCGGCACCGAATGCGGCGCCCAGCACGATGGTGATCACCCTGCCCTCCCCTCAAACGTTGGCGCGTCGGCGGAACTGTGGCCGACGAGGCGTACCGGTTCGTGAAGACGTCCGATGGCGGTGAGCCAGGTGAAGGAGGCTGCGAACAGGGCGCCGACGACGGCCAGTACCAGCTGGCCTGTGAGGGTGTCGAAGGGGTCCAGGTAGGGCCGGTTGAAGACGGTCAGGCCGACGGCCATGCCGAGGGTGACGGTCACGGTGACTCTGACGCCGGTGCGGATGCTGGCGCGGCCGGCGTCGATGCGCTGGCGCATGGCCACCTGTTCGCGGACCGAGTCGGCCAGTTCCCCCAGGAGCGAGGCGAGTTGGCTGGCCTGCCGTTCAGCGGCCGTCACCAAGGCAGCGACCACGACGTCAGCGAGCGGGTCGTCCACCTCGTCGGCGAAGGTCCGCAAGGCGGCGGGCAGCGGCTGGGAGGATCGGATCGATGCGGCCAAGCAATGCAATTCTCGTTGCAGCGGCGCGGGGGCGATGGCGGCGGTGGTCAGGACAGCCTGTTCCAGTCCGGCAGCGGCGGAGAGGGTGTCGCGCAGCATCTCCGTCCACAGCGCGAGGGCTTCCATCCGCTCGGTCCGCCGAGCGGTGGCCCGGTCCGGTCCGAGGAGACCGGGCAGGGTGAGCAGTGCCGCTGTGGTCAGCACGGCGGCCACCGGCCACCTGGTCAACGCCCCCGTCGCCACTCCGGCTGTCAGGGCGATGGTGAGGCGGCGCCGGTTCCACCCGGCGGGGAGGCGGCTAGCCATACACTGCCGCCACCCGCTGGCCGGGGCGCCGTGGGGAACGGGTCGGCGTAGCACGCCGGTAATGATCAGCAGGACGCCGGTACCGAAGAGGACACCGAGGATCGCGGCGACGACGCCGGTCGCCTCGCCCAGCCGTTGCACGGTCATCGGCCTGCTCCCCACCAGGTGAAGCCCGCCGCTTGAGCGTCCAGCCCGGCCCCGATCAGGTCGTGGAGTGTTTCGGCGCGCGGGGGCGTGGCCGGGACAGCCCGGCCGTCCGGCCCGGGACGGTAGATCTCGTTCGAGACCAGCTGCGGCCCGTCGGCATCGACGACCTCACGCACTGAGTCGATCACCCGTTTCCCCTCTGCGTCCCACGCCAGATGCACCACGAAGTGGACGGCGGAGGCCACCAGCAGGTTGGTCGCCTCCAAAGACAGGCGCTCAGGGGCTTGGGCGGCGTAGGCGGCCAGCTTGGTGAACACCCCGCGGGAGGTGGAGGCGTGGATCGTGGACAGCGAACCGTCGTTGCCCTGGCTCATCGCGTTGCACATCGGGATGACCTCACTGCCGCGGATCTCGCCGACAATCACCCGGTCCGGGGACATGCGCAGCCCCCAGCGCACCAGCTCCGCCTGATCGATGGCGCCCTGGCCCTCGATATTGGGCTCGCGGGCCTGCATCGCCACCACATTCGGGTGAGCAGCCTCATCCGTGTCGAGGCCGAGTTCGAAGGTGTCCTCGATCGTGATCAGCCGCTCGGTCGGCGGAATCCGGGAGGCGAACGCGCGCAGCACGGTGGTCTTCCCCACATTGGTGCCACCGCCGATGATGATGTTCTTCCGCGCTCGCACCAGCGCCGACAACAGAGCGGCCATGGGCTCATCGCACACCCCGAGCCGCACCAGATCTTCCATCGAGGCGGCAGGGAACCGGTGACGGCGCACCGACAGTGACACCCGCCCGGTGACAGCCATCACCGCGAACAGCCTCGAGCCGTCCGGCAACTGCACATTCAGCCGGGGCACGCCCCGGTCGAAACGGCGCTCCTCGCCCTCCACGCTCGTTGCCAGCGTGCGGACCATCTCCACCAGCTCGGCGTCCGAGGCCGCTACCGGGGGCCCTGAACGCCACGTGCCATCCGCTCGGCGGACCCATACGGTGTCACATCCGTTGACGCAGATGTTCTCGACCGACTCGTCAGCCAGCAGCCGCTCCAGAGTGCCGGCGCCGAACAAGGCGTCGATGACCGTCTGCGCGATACGCTCCTCCACTGCTCGGTCGAAGGCGAGACTGCCCTGGGCCAATGCCGCACGAGCCCGCGCAGCCAGTTCCTCCTCCACCAGTCGCTGGGTCGTCGCCCTGCGTTGAGCCTCGCCTTCGGGCGGCAGCCCAGCGGCTTCCCGCTCATCGGCGTACGCCGCCAAGCGAGCCACCACCCGCTGCCGTGCCGTCTCCGCCAGCTCCCGCTCACCAGCGCCACACACAGCACCATCCACGATCGCGCTCACGAGCCGGCCTCCTTCGCCGCCAGCCCCGCCAGGCCATGCTGAACAGTGCCGCCCTGAGGTGGCACGGCGCCCAGCCCCGCGAGATCGCCACTCAACCCCGACACCGCCACCTCACCGGTCCCGCTCAGCTGCCGTGCCACCTCACCCGCCGCCGTCATCAGCCGCAGCCCCTTCCACCTGCTGATGCGCAATGCCGCACGAGAGTGGCCGGCCAGAACGGCGGCTGCCTTCGGATCCCACGGCAAGAAGACGACCCGTGCCACTCCGAGCGTCGCGCTGATCTCCCCCGGCCCATACGGACATGGACCGATCACAACCAGCACATATCGCTCCACCAAGGGTCCGGCCTCCGTCAGGTGCGCAAACACGTGCGCCAGCGCGTCGGCCCCACCGCGCGACACAAGCACCACCGTCTCAGCCGCGTCCAGCAGACCCTCGACGCCCACACCGAGACGGCCCACGTCCAGTACGACGGTGCCCTGATCGCTTTCGTCGCCCAGCAGCACCTGCTGCCCGGACTCGGCAATCAGCCGAACTGCCTCAGCGCATGCCCTGCCTCCCGCCGGTGAGACCACCACCCGCACGCCGAAGGGAAGTTCAGCCGTCGCTCCCAGCAGCGAGCCGGGATGGTCCTTCCTGGCCGCAGTGGCCACGTCCAGCAACCCCGGCGTATGCGGACAGCCGAACCGCACCGCGAGATCCCCACCCGAAACATCGGCTTCCACCACCACGGGCCGCACCCCGTCATCAGCCCGGTCCGGCCAGGCCGCCGCAAGAGCCAACACGGTTGTGGTCACCCCGGGCGCGCCCTTGAGTGACCCCACCGTGATCAACCGCCTCACGGCGCCTCCCGCCCTTCAGCAGGCAGCACCACCACACGCGGATGCTCCATGCCTGCGGCCCGACGCACTGCTCCGGTCTCCACCAGCACCGTCACCACACGCACACCGCCCGGAGACTCAGGAGCCCTCGACCCCGTCACCGTCCCCACAACAGCAGCCGAAGCCGCCTCCCCATCCCCGGCCCCGCCTCCCGTGCCGCCGGGCCCCTCCAGCACGGCAACCCGGTTACCACGCACCACACCCGGCGACACGCTGCCCGCCTCAACAGCGAAGGCCACCTCTGCCTGGCCCTTGGGCGGAAAGGCTCCCCTCCCGCCGAACTGCCCTGGCGACAACAGCGACCCAGCCACCAACGGCACCCTCGTCAGCCGCCCCAGCACCTCCGCCTGGTCCTCAGCCTGCACAACCCCCGTACCGGAAGCGACCTCCGCCCGACGCAGATCACCCGCCGTAAGAACATGGCCGGACGGCAGATCCCGCGCCAGCACCAACACATCACGTCGCTCGCCCACCGACGAGGCGACAAGTGCGAAACCGACGGCCGAGACAACCACCGTTCCCGCGCCAGCCCAGATCCATCCCGATCTGCGCCGCGCCCCGCCCGTCGCCACCGACGGCCGCCGTTGCGTGTCAGGCCGCCGCGCCCCCGGCAGCCCGGCGCCCATGCGCTTCGGACCCAGAGATGAGATGGAGGTACCCACAATCCGCTCCACAGGAAAGAAGAACTCGCTGATCAAGTCCGGTCGGTATCCCACCGAACCGCGTGCTGTTGCTGACTTCTCAATGCACGACGACTGCTTGCACCTCATCGACCGCAAGCGGCCGCTCGGCGGCTATCACCAGCCCTGGCACCCGCCCGGCCTGCCCACCGCCATGCCACTCAACATCCCATGCAACCTGCACCGAAACCTTGAATTTCCGACCCGCTTCAGCCAACGACGACATCCGATAGGTGTAGCCACAATCCGGGGACGGCTCTTCCGGCCGGAACTTACGCGAATACGAGGTCCCGGGTCCGGTGCACGTCACCACGCCGCCCTCCCCCATCGACCACACCGCCCTGCGCGGAATGGCTGTCGCGGACACCCTCAGCCCCGGGACCTCAGCCGTCTGAGTAACCGGTGCCCAGGTGCTGTGCTGAACCCACATCCATGTCGGCACCCCCACCACCTGTACGTCATCCTCGTCCGGACTCGTACGAATCACCGGCTCCGGCAACCGCAGCTTCTCCACAGCCCGTCGAACAACAACCTCGACCGGCACCCTCTGCTTATGCTCAAGTCTGAACTTCTTCGGCTTCTCGCCATCGAAGCGAGGCAGAATCCCCATACCCTCACCAAGATCGAGCTCCCAACCATCCGACGCGATCGTCGGTCGCCTGAAAGGAGCACTCCTGCCACGAGGCGGTAGACCTCGCCGAGAATGAACATTGCGTTGCCGACCAACACCTGTGGCACCTCTGCCACGAACTTCAGCACGCACCTCGCATCCGCCAAGAGCGCACGTCACCCCGCCAAAGTGGCCGCCTGAACCATCCGCCCACGCAACGGGGGCCATCGTCGCTCCGATCACCAAGCACCCGGTGGCTGCCAAGAGCCGTGCTGCCGCCCTATGCTCGATCAACACGACCCGACCTCGTGCATGTAGAGGTAGGAGACCTTCCATACGCCGCCGACCCGACGTACCGTTGCGTCAGTTCTGAAATGCCCTCCAGGGAGATTGTTCTTCAATTCGCCACCGAGCTTGTACTGAAGCCAGTGTCTGTCATCCACACAGTCGCGCAGCTTGACCTCGCTACCGATCGCCGACACGACCTCCGGGTCTACAAGCGGCGCCCCCTTACTAACCAACTTCTCCTTCTTGGCCTTCTTCAAGCCGAACTTCATCAGTTCAAGAGCACCGTCCCTGGCGTGGTCATCCAGCGACGGGGAGGCAGCGTTGGAGGTAAGCGACGCCGCTGTCAGGTCGCGCCACATCGCACGGTAAGCCATCAAGGCGGAGCCTTCCGGCCCGCTAACCACACTTGGAGACGGTCTCTGCAAGTGCTTTCCCTCATGCCCGATTGGCGACTCCGCACTCGAATCTGCCTTCGAACAGCCAACCAGGAACACTCCGACCACCAAGATAGATGCAGAGATCCCGCCCATCCCCAAAGAGCCAAATCTGCGCATCATCTCACCCTTCCGCTTTCCGAAAATCTCCGACAGCAACATAGCGGTCTCCGCTATCCACGGCAGCTTCCCTCACCCTGCTCCCCTCAATCCCACAGGAGACGGAAATCTCGCCGCGTTCTCACTATTCTGACAATCACAGCAGTACGCGTGCGCGGAGGATCATTCATCCCACCAGTCTTCCATTGCACCAGAACTGCCGTGACTCTACGGACGCAGCATCCGCATGTCATCCATACTGGTGACCGCCGCGTGTCCGTAAGTGCATTGACAGACACGCGACGGGTCAATCGGGGCAAAGAGGTCGTCCCCTGTTGAGATTAGGTGTCATCGCTTCCCGAGCCGGGGATCCCCATCCATGCGATCTTCGCTTCAGATCCCATAGGACGAAACCCCCAGCATCCAGAGGTGAGTTGGTTAACGATGCTCATACCCCTACCCCGCTCGGGCAACGATTCGGCCAGGTCATCACGTGTGCTACCAGGCTCTTGAAGCTCTGAACCTAGCGGCGCTGCTGCGAGAGAACGGGCAATTCCCGGGAGGTATGGGTCTCCATCCTGGATCTCGCAGGTGAGCCCGGCGTCGGTGCGGCGTAGCCGTATTTCGTATGGGCCGCAGGCGTGTTCGATGGCGTTAGCGATGAGCTCCGAAGCAGCGAGCACCGCGTCACTGACTACCTCGCCAGGCAGGTCTAGTTGGGCCAGGGTACGCCTGAGAGCCGCACGGGCTTGAGCCGCGGCTCCGGGCGTGCAACTGTTCCAACGCCAAACGCTTTCCTGGCGGCCAGACTCCAAGGTCATCTCTCTTCACCTCGTGCAGCGTGTCGGCCACGCCTGACACGACGATGGCGACCACGCCCAGAACGCACGCAGGCACACGCCTCATGAAGTAGGAACGGTGCGCTTCGGGCGACGAATGGAAGAACCGGTGCAGCGCTGAAGAGGATGAGTGCCATGCGGGCGGCCTCCGGACTGATCGCGTTTGAGACACGACCACGACACCGTGAACTCACCGAGAGCGGAACTACCCTGCCGAGAGAACTTTGCTGGATTTATATTTCTGGCCATGGCTGCCGCTCCACAAGTAAATTATCTACGGGACTAAGCCACGCAGCGTTCGAGATCAAAGATCAGTAATGGAACGCGAAGCCTTTCGAAGTTTCGAGAGAAAGCCAGCCGCCTTGGGTACTTATCTCAGCGACGACTTGCCACCGCTTTTTCGTCGGCGATAAAAGCTGGACACCCCAACTCCGCCGCGTGTGTCGGAGCTACGAAACATAGTCGGCGTGCATGAAAGGCTCACCCTCGGTGATAGTCACCCGGTTGACACGGACCTCGGCGAGCTGCAAGATCAGCCGCTTGCGGATGTCGTCCAGCGGCATGTACTCCCCGCGGTGCGTCGCCAAGACGAAGCAGTGCGCGCACTTCTCGTTGCACGGCTCGCAAGCCTGGACGAGCGCATTGCGGCGGGGGTGATCTACGGATATTCGGAAGTAGCGGGACGAGGCTTGGGCGCCGGTGATGATCGGGCGGGCTGTCATACGAGCCCCCCACGGTTGGCGGTGATGCCCGCGCCCCGGCCGGGCGACGCTCAGGTCAGCGCGGCCGGGGGCGGGAGTCTCATCAGGCAGGGACGTACCGAAGGGCGGCGCGCACTTTGTCTTCCAGGCGCCGTATGCACGAGTCGCAACCGTAGAGCGGCACTTGGCACCCCGCGCTCTCCACCGTGCCGAGCAGCAGCGTCGGCAGGTCGACGCGCTCGCACCACAGCCAGCAGTCACCCGGCGCCCATCGTTGCCGTTCGGGCGCCGGCGATGGGGCGCCGCCGCGGATGAGGGTGCCCCGGGCCTTGCTCTCCAGGTGTCGGATACACCGCTCGCATGCGTGCAGGGGGACGTTGCCGCCTTCCCAGAGGACCGGTCCGAGCCACAGCACCAGGACCGCGATGCGCTCGCACCACAGCCAGCACTCACCCGAGGTCCATCGCCGCTCCACGAGCAGCCTCCTTTCCTGTCGTGACGGCTCCGGCCGCCCTCCCCCCGGGGGTAGGGAGCGGAGCCCGGGACCACCCCGCCGGGGCTCACGGGCACACCCGGCCGGGGTGGGAGTCACGGGTGGGTGAAGCCGTAGCCGAGCACGCCCAGCAGCGCCGCCACGATCACCACGCACAGCAGCTGTTCAGTACCGGAGCTCATTGCGGGCCCCGCTGGTGGCCCAGGAGGTGGACGCGATCGCCACCGGTGGCGCGCAGACACGGGCTACAGGCGTAGCGGCGGTACAGGCGGCCGTTCTCCGACTCTCGGCGGTCGATCACCTCAGCGTCGCGCGTGGGGGTGGCGCAGAAGTGGCACACCACCACGAAGTCCGCTCTGTCGGCCTCATCCAGCGGCCCGACCACTTCCTCCATGGCCGAGCGCAGCGCCTCGGGATCGGTGAACAACCCGGTCGCTGGTGTGCGGAGCCAGGTGTTCATCCCCTTGTAGCCACTCCACTGGGGCACGAGAAGTTCGTCTCCAGCCCGGTACAGGGTGAGGCGCAACGACGCAGGGGCGGGCCAGTCGTCAATCCCTCCCGGCGGGACAAACCAGACCAGACGGCGGAACACCGCGTCCTCAAGGACTGCCCCGGCGTGCTCGCCCAGGGCGTCCAGGGTGAGGCGTCCCCAGTCGCTGGGAGCCTCGACAGCGTTCCAGGTGTCATCGGCGCGCTTCAGGCCAAGAGGGGTGTCCGGGCGGAGGCTGGGAGGCACGGCATCGAGCCTCATGGGCGTCCTCTTTCTGGTAGTGCGTGGTTAGGGCGGCGGCTCGTCGAACGGCATGAGCGGCGGGAAGGCGGAGGAAGGGGGCGGGCCGCTGACCTGGGCGCGTCCGGTGGGAGTCGGACTGTCAGCGGCCCGCCCGGTCAGGGCGAGGGCGGGAGCCCGCAGCATCGCGTGCCGCCGCCTACGGAGGTCAGGCTCATCCTCAAAGGAGTGCCGCATTGGGTGCAGACGAGCTGCCACGGGCGGCCCGGCACGCCGGGGTGATCCTCGTCCAGGTCGAGGCCGGCCTGCCGCACCCCCCACAGCGCCGAGTCGCGCTGTGCGGCCGGGTCCCACTCAAGGGGCAGCCCTTTCCCTGAGCGAGGGGCACCGAGCAGGATGGGGAATGAATAACCGCCAAAGAGCAACCAAGGTTGACCCACCGGCGGTTGTCCGCACGGTCTGCTTGAGCGCTCACGCAGTCCTCCCTACAACTGCCTGCTCGAAAGGCAGTCCGGCGTCCAAGGCGGCCGAGAGAAAGTGACACCTTTGCGCGGCTTCGTCGCCGGTGTAGTAGGAGACGAAACCGATCCCCTCTTCCGCGACCATGACGTGCCCGTGGAGCGTCATTCCGTACATGAGGCTGGCGGGAGGGATCATCCCAACGTCCAAGGGAAGGACCAGCATCCGCGGCCCCTGTGGCGAACTGGCTAGCTGCCGGAGGTGAGAGAGCTGGGCCGACCATACGGACGGCTGGCTGAGCAGCCTCTCCAGCGCCAGCTCGTCCACAACCAGCGTCACGCCTTCGCCATTGTCAACGGTGACCTGTGCATGGCGGACGCGGACCGGGCCGCCCCGGAGCCGTTGGGTCAGGGAATCCGTCGGGTACGTCGGGATCCGCACCATGTGGGGGATGGAAAACGCGCTGTAGATGACCACGGTCTCCGCCTGTCGCAGGCAGGCATGGAGCCGGTCCAGCCATCCCGGCGCGTGGTCGCTCAGAATGTGCCGATGCGGCCCCTGGAGGAGGTATTCCACTGCGGTGAGGCTGGGGAGGTCATCGATGCCATAGCGTTCCAGGAGGTCGGTCGCGTCCGCGGTCCAGTGCAGGCGGCCAGTCTCCACCCGTGACAGCCTGGCGGCAGAGCAGCCAATCGTCCCCGCGGCCTCACTGCCCGTCAGACCGCGCGCAAGCCGTACGGCCCGCAGGTAGGCCCCGATGACCAGCGCGGCGGCGGCTGGCGCTTCGCCCTCGCGCGGCGGTCGGATCTTGCTTCGGGATGGTGCACTCATACGGTCCTCCGCCGTGTGGTGGTCAGCAGGTGGAGACTGCTCACCGCTCGCGGAGCACCGCGGCCCACCGCCTCGCCGCTGTGGTAGTGGCATTCACTGATCACGTCGCTCTCCGAGGCCGCCTTGATCAGCGCCCTGCCGTGCACGCGCCCCGGAGCCGTCGTCAGAGCCGCGATGGCGAGACGGCGATCACGGCCAATGACTCCCTGCGCCCATCCCCGACGTCGGGTCCAGGTCAGGATGTCGGGTGTATACGGGACCGTGCGACACGAGGCACCACGGATGGGACCCGCCGACTGCCAGGCGAGGAATGTCTGT
The DNA here is from genome assembly GCF_017592595.1 of Streptomyces sp. NEAU-YJ-81. Lineage (NCBI taxonomy): Bacteria > Bacillati > Actinomycetota > Actinomycetes > Kitasatosporales > Streptomycetaceae > Streptomyces > Streptomyces sp. NEAU-YJ-81. The sequence goes on from NZ_JAGFNO010000065.1 coordinate 15,200, forward strand.
GTGACAGGGTCGGCAATCAGCGGGATGGACACCCCGAGCTGCGGCCGGTCCGGTGCATGGGGGTCCAGTACCTCGGCGCTGCAGACCCGCACGGTCCCGGCGGGGCCACAGCGCTGGTGAAGGCGGACGGCGGAGGCGCCGGTCGCCACACGCAGCGCGGCGAGCTTTTCCGCTCCTGGGCCCGCCATAGGGCCACCGTCAGCCGCAGCCGCCAGCGGGGCCGTTCGCGGCCCGATCATGATCTGGCCGCCCTCCCGGGCGACCAATCCCAGAATGATCATGGCGCGGAGCAGTCGAACGACACTGCTGCGCGGGATGCCGGTAGCCGCCGCGATCTCGGCAGGGGAGGCTACGCCCTGTGCGATGACGTCGAGCATGGCGAACGCCCTGTCGAGCACGCCAACGCCACAACCCACCAGCTCAGGCATGGTCGAGCCACTCACTGATCGGCCTCCAGCTCGGCCCAGACTCGCTTTCCCCACGGCAGTTGATCAACGCCCCATGAAGCGGAGAAGGCATCGACGACGGCCAGGCCGCGACCGCGCTCCTCACTGGGCGAGGGGGTCTTGCGCTCTGGCTTGTCGTGGCTCCTATCGATGACCGAGACGCGCACGCGGTCATCGCTGGTCCGGGTCACGACCAAGCGGAAACAGCGGCCGCGGGCGTGATCCACGGCGTTGGCGACCAGCTCGGATACAACGTGCTCCGCCCCATCGGCGAGGTTGGGCAGGTGCCAGGTCTCCAACACAGTCCGCACCATCTTCCGGACGAGCGCAGCAGACTCCTTCTCGCGGAGGTACGACTGCGAGTAGGCCGGCGCCCCGATGGCAGAGGGCCGGGCGGTGGCGGTCATGACGCTCCGCCCAGCTCGAGGTATGTCTTCCAGTGCCCTGCGCTCCAATGGCGCGGGTCTCCATGCCGGGCCAGGAAACTACGAGGCGCGGGCGCTAATGGGCCGGGTTGGGTCACCGGCGTTGTTGCGGTAATGGATGCGTCAGCGAGCGCACGGCGCTCCTGGCGTTCGTTGGTCGTTCTACGCATGGTCTGCCCCCGGCGTAGGTCTTCACGGTGGTGTGACGGACCGTATGGGGGCAGAGAGTTTCAAGCCACGCACGTAGCGTGGTAGTTCGCGACCGATCGCAAGCGAACTACCACGCTGCGTGTCAGTTAGGCATGGATGTCAAGGTGAGCGGCCATGGACCGCATGTCGCGGGTCAGGCTCCGCTTACGCTTCGTCAGCATGTCGCGCATGATGTATCGAGCCATCGGCTGATGCTTGAGCCAGTGGCCGGACGACCGCTTGAGGCGGTTCAGTTCGTCCATGGCGTCTTGCGTGCATCCCAGCGTGACATGCGCCCTGGCCACGTCCAAGCGGTGCCGGTCCCAATTGTTCGCGGACGGCTTGCCGAACTTCCGCAGCGCCTTCTGGGCGAGCAGTCCCTCATCCGCACGGCGCAGCACACCCCTCACGTCACCAGCGATTGCCAGGTCCTCGACGGCCTTCAACTCCGCCGTCACCGGGCCGAATGTCGTCCAGTGAGTGCGGTAGTCGATGTGCTCTTGGTCCAGCGCAGTCGCCGCAGATGCGGCCATGCGCCGAGCCTCGGCAGCCTCATCGGGCCTGTTGTTACGCACGGCTGCTGACGCGATGCGCAGTGAAAGCTCCCCCCAGGCGGCCAGTTCCCCGGGCGTAGCGGACGACACCCGCGGCTCAACCTGCTCGGCGGTAACGGCAGCCAGGCGCTCGCTCTCGCCGAACCGGTCCTGACGCAGCAGGAGCCAGCACATGCCAATGACGCCGGTCGCCGCGCTGAGTGTCTGCCCGGCCTCCCGGGCGACCCGGATCCCCTCGGCGAGCGCGTGATACGCCATGTCGTACTGGCGCACCTGAGTCAAGTACTTCCCCGTGAGCAGGAGCGCCTGAGCGTGCAAGGCGCGGGCACGCGCCTCGCCCTCGTCATCCTCTGCCGCCAGGACGGAGGCTTCTGCACTCCGCAGCAGGCGGGGCAGCAGGCGGGCGACGGAGTCGTACCGGTCGGCGTGGTACAGGGCGTGCCCGTCCTCGATTCGCCGACCGAGGTCTGACAAGTCCTCTGCCCGACCGGGTTCCGACAGGGTCTCGGTGATCCCCACGGGGGGCATGAGCGCACGGCGGAGCTGGGCAAGCATCTGCCGGTTGGCTTCGTCCCCGACCACGGGTTGTGGAGCGTCGGTGGCGAATAGGGCGGCGGTCTCGACTCCCATCGCGCGGGCGATGGCGTGGAGGGTTTCTACTCGGGCATGGCCTCCCTGTTCGATTTTCCGGATGACCGACACCGAAAGGTCGGCGTCGCTCGCGAGCTGTTCCTGGCTCATTCCGGCGCGGCGTCGATGCGCACGCACGTTGTCTCCCAGAGCGGTTGAAGTCTGCGGCATACTGGTCTCCGTTCTGACCTCGACACTCAGAACGGTACTCCCGGCACCGCCGGGCGCGCGACGATCGGCCCTCGCAGAAGCGAGGGCCGACGTGTTTCGGAGGCCAGGAGGCGGGAGGGATCATGCGGGGGCCCGAGGCATCGCGCTCATGATCCAACGCGTGAAAATCCCCGACAGACCGATCACCCTCCAGCAGGCGACAGAAGCCGAATACTCCGCGCTCAACGGGCTCGTGGGCGAGGAGCGGGAACGCCAGTGGACGCGCTGGCGCGAGGCCGCTGCCAAGAGCCAGGCGGCCATCACCACCGACGCCACGGATGCCAAGCTCAACCGGGCCGCCCTGGAGGCCGCGGTGGAGGCAGCCGTGCGGCATCTCTCGGCCGGCGAATAGGCCAGCACGGCCCACGGCCGCTGTCGGTGCCTCGCCGTACGGTAGGGACATGCCCACCTTCCGGCCGCAAGGCCGTGTGATGCCCCCTGCCCTGGACGAGATCAACCGCCGTATCCGGGTTCTCATGGACGAGCCCGCCACAAAGCAGCGGGCCGTGGAGTACACGCGGCTGCTGGTGCTGTGGGCGTCGGCCACCGCAGCGGACGGGTCCGACTGGGGCAAGGCGGCCTGATCTACCGTGCCGGCCGCCGGTTGACGCGACAGCGCCCCGCCTGAGTTCCACAGCGGGGCGCTATCCGTGCAAGCAGCCACCAGCACGGTTGATAGAACACCGTCACCGTAACCGCAGCCTCCGACATGGGGCGGGCCCAAGATCGGGTAGCGAGCGTCCGCGACTCGGTTTCATGCCGCGAGTGCCTCCTTGAAGGCCAGCACGGCGGGTTCGCGGTGGCTGGATGCCGGGATGCTGCGGTACAGGTCCATCGCCCGGGTCCGCGTCAGTCCCGTGCGGTACGCCGGCGGCAGAGCCGCGAACGCGGCGGTCGCCTGGCGGCAGCCCTGCTCAGTATCGCCGTCTCGGTGGGCGCAGGTGGCCGCGTCGAGCACCAGCAGGGTGCGAGTCATGGTGCTGGTCGGCGCGGACAAATCCAACGCTCGCTGCTGGCTCTCACGGGCGCGGACGGTCTCGCCCAGCACGGTCAGGGCGTGCGAAAGGTGGACGTGGTGCTTCTGCTCCGGGTATCCAAACCAGGTATCCGCGCGCTGCTCAGCGCCGAGCCGCCCCATCAGCCGCTCGGAGTCGGCGAGGGCAAGCCTGGCCTGCTCGGTCTGACCGCACAGGGCGTGCGCGCGGGCGGCGACCGCCGCTGCCAGAGCAGCGGCTGCCGACGGCGCGGTGCCGGCGACCCGGCGGGCGTCCTCGGCCTGGGCGGCTGCCGCTTGGGGAGCGCCGTAGTTCAGCGGCACCATCGCCTCCCGTGCGGCCGTCCACGCATGCAGCTGCCGGTCGCCGGATTCCTCGGCGGGCCGGGCGGCTGTGCCGAACCAATTGCGAGCTTCTCTGCGGGCGCCCAGGTCGTGCAGCACGATGGCCGTCATGCCCGCCATTTGGGCTGCCGTCCGGCACAGCCGCGTGCGAACGGCGACAGGCTGTGGCGTTTCGAGGTGCGGGCGGATTTCGTCGAAGTCAGCAACGAGGTCTGCCAGGACCTTGGCGGGGTCCTGGCCGTGGTAGCCGTATCCGTAGCTCTCCGCAGCTGCTTCCAGATCGGGCAGGTCGGCCGGGGTATCGGCCGCCAGAGCGTGATCGAACGACTGGCGGGTGTCGGTCAGGGCGGCGAGCGCAGTGCCGGTGAGACCGGCGGCGACCGCGCTGCGCAGCATCTGGCGGCGCTTCATCGGGTCATCTCCATGGTGGGGCTCGGTGCTGTGCGGGTCTGACTCCCAGGGTCGCGTAGCGAGCCCGAGGAGCGCACCGGGAATGCGAAGTCCATCCGCGATGCGCTCAACCGTGTCGAAAGCGGTCACTGACATTTCACCCCGGGCGACCTTGCTGACACGCTCCGCTTTCAGCCCGCAGGCTTCCGCGATCCGGTTGAAGCTGATCCTCGCCGTCTCGTGTGCCATGGAAAACACCACGCTGAATTCCCGCGCCCGGGCCGCTCGCAGGAACTTCGGATCAGCCAGCAGCGCGGGCGGAAGCTCAGCGGGTGATGGCGGGAAGTGCACGGTGACCCCCGGGTTGTCTGGCCTGACGGTGACGGGCTGTCAGGGATGACGGTAACCCCATCGTGGGGGTCCCATGGCGGGGTTATCGGCAATGGCGTCGCTGGCTTCACTGAGCGGGCGTCGGGACCGAATCGGGCCCACGACCCCTTGGAGGCGTACGTGAACACTTCTGCTGTGAACACGTCCACTAGTGCGGCCCCGGACCTGGAGGACGTCTTCACCTTCGCGGACGCCGAGATAAGGCAGGCTGCCACCGAGCTGTGGCCACATGCGGTCATCGAGGCGGGCGTGCATGTGCCCAGCGTCACGACCTACGTCCGCCGACTGAAGGTCGATGGCGCAGAGCGGTACGCGAAGTACTCGGTGCTCGGTGTGTCGCTGGTGTCCCTGCTGCGCGGCTCCTGCGGTGGCTGGGACCAGATCCGCCGAGATCAGGCAGCGTACGTCCGGCGACAGGACTCACTGACGAAGCGGGAAGCCGCGCAGCTGCGATTCCTGGCAACGCTCGGCCGGCCTAAGGCATGCCGCGCCGTCGGTTCGTCAAGGGGAGTTCTGTTCACCGAGGCTGTACCGGGCCTGAGTCTTGCGGAGCTGCTGCTCCAACGGCCCCAGGAGGCGGCTGAGTTGCTTGCCGCGCCCTTGCGCGAGCTGTACCGGCTCCACCTTCCGGCCGCGCAGTACGGCCCTGGCACTCCGGCCCCGATCCGGGAGCGCAGCATCGCCGTCACCTTCAGGCGGAAGTTCCACGGCCCCAGTGGACAGGCGCTCCTTGACCAACTCGGCGAACAGCGTTGCGCTCTCGAAGAGCGAGGCCGCCGGGTCGAACTGCTGCGGCAGACCGTCGCCCGGTTAAGCCGATTCCGTTCCCCCACTCCGCGCTCTAACCAGGTGGTGACGTTCGGCGACCTCAAGCCCGAGCACGTCTACTTCCCTGGACCTGGCGGGCAGCCGGTGTTCATCGACCCCGGCCTTCAGCCCGGGAGAGCCTGTGTGGACACGGCCAAGCTGGTCAGCCGCACCGCTTTGCTGCTGGTCGCTGCCCGGCCCGGAGACAAGGCCGGGCGGCAGATCACCAGCGGCATCGACGCCGTCCTCCACGCCCAGCTGGCCCACCGCTCCAGCCGGGCGAGGGAGGCCAGCCTGCGGGAGCTGCTGGTGCTGTGGCTGATGGACACCGTCAACATCGTCACCAGCTATCTCTCCGCACCCGCCGCCCTTCCTCTCCCCGCCCAAGCCGAGGCGGTCGTCCAGCGCGCGGCCGTGGTCTGCATCATTCTCGACCGGCTCACCGACGGCCTCGCGCACGGCCTTGAAGCCGATGCCGTGTGGGAGCAGGGGCTGGCGCTGATCAGGGCAGCGGCGTCATGAGCAGGGGTGCGGCTCCGATCGGGGCGATCGGCGTAGTCGGCGCGGGCGCGGTCGGACAAGCCACGGCCGCGGCACTCGTCTCCTCCGGTCTGGCTTCCCGCCTGCTGGTCACCTCGCGCACATCCTCACGCACGGCCGCACTGGTGACGGACCTGGACGACATGCGTACCGCGCTGCGCGGGTCAACCCACCCGCTGACCAGCCACCCGGCCGACCTCATGGATTGCGACGCCGTGGTGGTCGCATTGCGGGCATCATTCACCAACTCCCGCGCCACTGACGTCCGTATGGCCGGTGCCTCGGCGAACGGCGCCCTGGTCGCCTGGCTCGCGGGGAAGCTGCGCGGCTATGGCGGCACCGTGCTGATGGTGACCAATCCGGTCGATCTGATGGCACGGCTGTTCGCCGACGCCTCCGGCTGCCGCCGGGTGTATGGGATCGGCTCGGCCCTGGACACCGCGCGCTACCGGACGATGCTCGCCGCCCACGTCGGGGCACCGCTGGCGGCAGTGAGCGGGCAGGTGATCGGCGAGCACGGTGATCACCTGGTCGTGTGCGCATCGTCGACCACCGTCAACGATGAGCCTGCGGACGTGCCCGTTCGGGTGATCTTCAACGAACTGTGCTCGAGGCCCGGGCGGATCAGCGCCGGTATCGGCCGCACCCGCTACGGGCCCGCCGGTGCCGTGCTCGAAGCCCTGCACCTGGCCCTCGGCCTGGCCGACGGCACCACGCAGCTCTCCACGGCCTACCAAGGCGGCTGGCTGGGAATTCCGTTGCGATTCACCGCAGGCCAGCCCATACCGTGCCTCCCACGGTTGACCCCCGGCGAGGCCGCTCACTTCCGAGCCGCTGATGCCAAGCTCCGCACCGCATATGAGGCCCTCGGCCCAGTGCTGGATCCCATTCCGTCCCTTTCTGAAAGGACCCTCCCGTGACCGCTACCGCTACCCGCATCACCGCCGCCGACGCGGGCGTGACCGTCATCAGCCATACCCCGGCCATCACCAGCTGGGCCGACCGTTACTTCGGCGCCTGGTGGAACGCCTCGGCCATCACCCCCGTCGAAACCGATCGTGGGTTCCCGGCAGTCTTCGCCGACGTCGACCCGGAGCTCGTGGACGATCTGTCGCTGCTGGTCGACACCTTGCAGCACGATGAAATCACCTACGCGAGGACCAAAATGCTGGTCGCCCACGACCGGGACGGCGCTGTCGTAGCGGTCTCCCCCGACGAGCAACTGGCCTACCGGTTCCAGCCGGAACGCCAGCGCCTGACGATCGCCGGGCGCACGGCGCAGCCGGTCGCCGTCGCGGCCTCGCGCCTGGCCCGCGAGATGGTTCGCGCGCAACTGCTGCGCTCCGGCTGGACGGTACTGCACGCCTCTGCCGCCGACCGTGACGGCCGCACCGTTCTCACCTTCGGCTCCAAGGGCGCCGGGAAGACCACCGTGGCCATGCTGCTGGCCTCCTGGGGGCACGACCTGCTCGCAAACGACCGGGTGCTCGTACGCCCCGAAGGCGAGAGGCTGCGAGTGCTGCCGTGGCCATCTGCTGCCGCGCTCGGCCTGGGTCTGCTGGACGCCCTCGGTCTGTACGACATGGTGCGCGAACGGCTCCAGGCTGGGGAGGAGCTACACCCCACCCAGCACCAGGTGGTGACCGACGCGCTCCTCGCCGGGCAGCGGGAGCCACTGTGGGCGCCCGGCGACGGTAAGCGGGAAAGGAAGGCGCAGCTCTTCCCCGACCAGTTCGTGACCTGGTTCGGTATGCGCCTGGCGACCGAAGGCAGCGCTGTCGCGCTGCTGTTCCCTCGCATCACCCCCGGAGCGGACCCTGCCCTGACACACGAGGCGCGTCAGGTGGCTGAGGCCGACTTCATGAGCGGGAGTACCGAGGACCGCTACCCCGACGTCTTCGGCCTGGCCGAGGGGATCGACGGCGGCGGGAGCGAGTCTGCCCGCCGTGCAGTCGCCGAGCGTCTGGCGAAGCTCCCGCACCACGCACTCGTACTCGGCCACGACACGGCCGCCAATACGGCGTTCCTCTCCACCCTCTTGGAGAACGCCTGAAGACTGCGAAGCCTCCGCGCCTCTACCCGTGAGCCAGGCGCGGAGAGCTTCGCCCTTAGCCCCCAGTCAGGGGCCTGAAAGTACCCGTCACTGGCAGCCTGGCCGGGCGAGCACTGCGGCTTCCTCGATCAATGTGGCACAGTGCGTCCATTCTTCACCCCGATTGAAGGGCACCCCGGTGGCTTCTGCCAGGGTGCGGTCCGCGCCACAGCAGCCTGGTCATGACCGTCACAAGCCTGTATCCGGGCGCTAACGATGGCGCCCACCACTGTTCTTCGTCGACCACAGCACCCGTCGCGCGCACATCGCCGGCATCACCCGACACCCCACCGGACCCTGGATCACCCAGCAAGCGCGGAACTACCTCATGGACCTCGGTGACCCCGCAGAGTCGATCAGGTTCCTCATCCGGGACCGCGGCGCCTACTCCACCGACAGCTTCGACGCCGTCTTCCAAGCGGCCAGCGTACGCGTCATACCCACACTGCCCCAGGTGCCCCGGATGAACACCATCGCCGAACGCTGGATCGGATCATGCCGACGCGGGGCAACCGACGGCATCCTGATCACCGGAGAACGCCATCTCCACCTCGTCCTCAGCGAGTACGCGGAGCACTACAACAGACACCGGCCGCACCGATCTTTCGAGCAACGGGCGCCCGACCGACTCACCGAGCCCGAACCACTCACCACCACCGACAATTCGCATCCATCGACGCGATCGACTCGGCGGCCTCATCCACGAACACACGCAGGTCGCGTAGGAGTAACACGGTTTCCGGCACCCACGCCCTCCGCCGAGAAGCCCTCGACCACATACTCATCCTCGACGAAGCTCACGCACGCCACGTCCTGGCCGAATATCAGAGGCACTACAAGGCACACCGCCCCCACCGGGCCCGACGCCAACTACTCTCCCAAGCCCACGAACAACCACCTCCAGTCCTGAAGCGCCAGCCGCCGAGTCCTGCGCACCCGCGTCCTCGGTGGCGTGATCAACGAGTACAGATATCCCGCTTGACCAGGAGCGATGATTATTCGAGCCCCCACAGACTCTGTTGGTCGATGTGATGGTTCACCTGAAATGACCTTCGGGTGCGGTGGACACTGCTCGTTGTCGGGTCTGTTTCCTGGGGGCGAGGGGGAGATCATGTCGATGCGTCCGTTGCCTGCGCCTG
>NZ_JAGFNO010000066.1:0-23152 GCF_017592595.1 Streptomyces sp. NEAU-YJ-81
GGCGTTGACGCCGGAGCGTATGGACGCGGTGTTCCGGTCGAAGGTGGACGGGGCGCTTCATCTGCATGAGCTGACCCGGGATCTGGATCTGTCGGCCTTCGTGCTGTTCTCCTCCGCCGCCGGCACCTTCGGCAGTTCGGGGCAGGGCAACTACGCCGCCGCCAACGCCTATCTCGACGCGCTGGCACAGCACCGGGCCGCCCAAGGGCTTCCCGCGATCTCCCTTGGCTGGGGTATGTGGGCCCAGGACGAGGGCATGACCGCCCAGCTCGGCGACACCGACCACCGTCGGCTGGCACGCGACGGACTCGCCGCGCTGTTCCCGGCCGAGGGCATGGAATTGTTCGACACCGCGCTGCGCACGGCCGAACCCATGGTCCTCCCCATCAAGCTGGACCTCGGCGCACTGCGAGCCCAGGCCGCCACCGGGGCGGTGCCGCCGCTGCTGCGCGGGCTGGTCCCCCAGCCCCGGCGGATCCGGCAGAAGGCCCGGTCGGCGCATGCGCACGACGCCGACGCGCTCACCGTACGACTGGCCGGGGCGGGCTCCGCGGACCGGCAGGCGATCCTTGTCGACCTGGTCCGGCAGGAGGCGGCGTATGTGCTCGGCTACGCCTCGGTCGGTCGTATCGGCCCCGATGCCGCCTTCACCGACGTCGGCTTCGACTCGCTCACGGTGATAGAGCTACGGGACCGGCTCCTTGCCCGTACCGGGCTGCGACTCCCCGCCACGTTCGCCTTCGACTTCCCCACACCCCTGACCCTGGCGGACCACCTGACCACCCGTCTGGGCGCCGACACCATCCAGGACCCGGTGCTGGCCGAAGTGGCGAGGCTCGAAGAACTGGTGGCCGCCCGGCCACCGGACGGCGCCAAGGGCACCGGCGCCGCAGCCCGGCTCCGGGCTCTGGCGGCCAAGCTCAGCACCGATGCCCCCGGGCCGCTCGGAGGCACCGACATCGAAGCGACGCTCGAAGCGGCGTCCGTCGACGACGTACTGGCCTTTATCGACGACGAGTTCGGAATCGTGGACCCATCGGATTCCGACCGCGCCTACGAGTGAAGGGGAAGGTGACCTCCGGTGGACAACGACGAGAAGTTGGTCCGGTACCTCAAGCGGGTGACCGCCGACCTGCACCAGGCGCGGCAGCGGCTCACCGAGATCGAGGCCGGCCTGTCGGAGCCGATCGCGATCGTGGGGATGGCGTGCCGGTTGCCGGGTGGGGTGACCACGCCGGAGGAGCTGTGGGACCTGGTGGCGTCCGGCGGTGACGCGGTCGGCAAGTTTCCGGAGGACCGTGGTTGGGATTTGGAGAACCTCTTCGATCCGGATCCGGATCACCCGGGCACCAGCTACGTCCGCGAGGGTGGCTTTCTGCGCGACGCGGGGGAGTTCGACGCGGGCTTCTTCGGGATCTCGCCGCGTGAGGCGTTGGCGATGGATCCGCAGCAGCGGTTGCTGCTGGAGACGTCGTGGGAGGCGTTGGAGCGCGCCGGAATCGACCCGATGGGCCTGCGCGGTAAGGACGTCGGTGTCTACTTCGGCACCCTCAACCAGGACTACGCCACGGATGTGGACACGGTCCCCGAGGGCGTCGAGGGCTACCTGATGACGGGCAGCTCGGCGAGCGTGCTCACCGGCCGGGTCGCCTATGAGCTGGGGTTCGAGGGCCCGGCGATGACCATCGACACGGCATGCTCCTCCTCACTGGTGGGCTTGCATCTGGCCGCGCAGGCGCTGCGGTCTGGGGAGTGCTCGATGGCGCTGGCCGGAGGAGCCACCGTCATGTCCACCCCCAGCGCCTTCGTCGGCTTCTCGCGGCAGCGCGGCATGGCCGAAGACGGCCGCTGCAAGTCCTTCGCCGCGTCAGCGGATGGTACGGGGTGGGCCGAGGGTGTGGGTGTGCTGGTGGTGGAGCGGTTGTCGGATGCGGAGCGGTGTGGTCATCGGGTGTTGGCGGTGGTGCGGGGTTCGGCGGTGAATCAGGATGGTGCGTCGAATGGGTTGACGGCGCCGAATGGTCCGTCGCAGCAGCGGGTGATCCGGCAGGCGTTGGTCGGTGCGGGGCTGGTGGCGACGGATGTGGATGTGGTCGAGGGGCACGGCACGGGCACCACGCTGGGTGATCCGATCGAGGTGCAGGCGTTGATGGCGGCCTATGGCCAGGGTCGGCCTGAGGGGCGTCCGTTGTGGTTGGGGTCGTTGAAGTCGAATATTGGTCATGCGCAGGCGGCTGCGGGTGTGGCTGGTGTGATCAAGATGGTGTTGGCGTTGCGGTGTGGGGTGTTGCCGAGGACGTTGCATGTGGATGAGCCGTCGCGGCAGGTGGATTGGGCGGCTGGTGCGGTGGAGTTGTTGACTGAGGAGCGGGTGTGGCCGGAGGTGGGGCGTCCGCGTCGGGCTGGGGTGTCGGGGTTCGGGGTGAGTGGGACGAATGCGCATGTGATTTTGGAGCAGGCTCCGGACCGGTCGGGGGATGGTGTCCCGATGCGGGAGGTGCCGGGTGGTGTGGTGCCGTTGGTGGTGTCGGGGCGTGGTGGTGCGGGGTTGCGGGCGCAGGCGCGGCGGTTGCTGGACGTCGTCGAGCGACGGCCGGAGGTGGATCTGGACCATCTGGCACGGTCATTGGCGGCGTCGCGGGCGGCGTTGTCGGAACGCGCGGTGGTGCTGGCGGGGGACCGGAGTGAGGCCGTGGCGGGGTTGGCGGCCGTGGCGGGAGGTGAGGTGGCCGGTGGTGATGTAGTGGGAAGGGCGGATGCTCAGGGCCGGGTGGTGTTTGTTTTCCCTGGTCAGGGGGCGCAGTGGGTAGGTATGGGGGCTGAGTTGCTGGAGTCGTGTGGGGTGTTTGCGGAGGCTTTGGGGGAGTGTGCTGGGGTGTTGGATCCGTTGACGGGGTGGTCGTTGGTGGATGTGGTGCGGGGTGTGGGGGGTGGGGTGTCGTTGGGGCGGGTGGATGTGGTGCAGCCGGTGTCGTTTGCGGTGATGGTGTCGTTGGCGCGGGTGTGGATGGCGGCTGGTGTGGTGCCTGCGGCGGTGGTGGGTCATTCGCAGGGTGAGATTGCGGCGGCGTGTGTGGCGGGTGGGTTGTCGTTGGAGGATGCGGCGCGGGTGGTGGTGTTGCGGAGTCGGGCGGTTGCGGCGGGGTTGTCGGGTCGGGGTGGGATGGTGTCGTTGGCTGTGGGGGTGGGGGAGGCTGGGCGGTTGGTTGAGGGCTGGTCGGGTCGGGTGGAGGTGGCGGCGGTGAATGGGCCGTCGTCGGTGGTGGTGGCCGGTGAGGTGGAGGCGCTGCGGGAGTTGGTGGAGGAGTGTGGGGGCGCGGGGGTGCGGGTGCGGTGGGTGGATGTGGATTACGCGTCGCATTCGGCGCAGGTGGAGGCGGTGGAGGAGGAGCTTGCCCGGTCGTTGTCGCAGGTGCGGCCGGTGTCGTCACGTATCCCGTTTTTCTCGACGGTGGTGGCGGGGTGGGTGGATACGGCGGAGTTGGATGCCGGGTACTGGTATCGGAATCTGCGGAGTACGGTGCGGTTCGCCCCGTCGATTGACCGGTTGATCGAGGAAGGCTTTGCGGGGTTTGTTGAGGTGAGTGCGCATCCGGTGCTGACGATGAGCATCGAGGCGGCGGCGGAGCTGGCGGACGCCGGACCGGTTGTGGTGACCGGCACCCTTCGCCGGGACGAGGGTGGCATGCGGCGCGTGCTCACCTCCCTGGGCGAGGCGTACGTACGTGGTGTCCCCGTCGACTGGACCGCGCTGCTCGGCGACATCCCCGGGCATGCCGCGTTGGATCTGCCGACCTACGCCTTCCAACACCAGCACTACTGGCTGAAGAGTGGTCACCGATCCGGTGAGGTGACCGCCGTCGGTCTCGCCGGTGCTCAGCACCCACTGCTGGGCGCATGGGTGGAACTGCCCGATACGAACGGGGTGTTGTTCACCTCGCGGCTGTCGCTGAGCACTCACCCGTGGCTGGCCGACCACACGATGGCAGGAGCGGTCGTCCTCCCTGGCTCGGCTTTTGTGGAGCTGGCGGTACGTGCCGGTGACGAGGTCGGCTGCGGTGTCGTCGACGAATTGCTGATCGAGGCCCCGCTTTTGCTCACGGAGAGCGTGAGTGTGCAGCTCCAGGTGGTCGTCGGTGGGGCGGAAGAACCCGGCCGACGCCGCCTCACCGTCCACTCCCGGCGGCAGGGCAACGGGTCGGACGGAACGGACTGGACCCGACACGCCACGGGCACGCTCGCCGAGACCACCACCGCACCCGAAATCGACCTCGCACCATGGCCGCCGGCCGGAGCCACCCCCGTCGATGTGGACCAGGTGTACGACGATCTGGCACGGGGCGGACGTGGCATCGGCCCGGCCTTCCGTGCTCTGCGCTCGGCGTGGACCCGCGGCACCCACGTCTTCGCCGAGGTGGAACTGGCCGAAGACCAGCACGAGGAAGCAGAGCGCTGCACACTGCACCCCGCACTGCTGGAAGCCGTATGCCACGCCGACACTCACGGCGAGGCATCGGCGCTGCCCGTCGCCTACCGCGCGGTGTCCCTGTCCGCGACCGGTGCGACCGCGCTGCGCGCGCGTATCGGCCCGGACGGTCAGGGGGGTGTGGCGCTGGAGCTGGCGGACTCCGCAGGTCGGGCGGTCGGGTCCGTGGGCTCGGTGATGTCGCGGCCACTCCCCGCCGACGAGCTGGTGTCGGGCGCCGGGACGGATCCGCAGGACGCGCTGTTCCAGGTGGGATGGTGCCCCCTCCCGGTCGCCTCGGCCGCATCCGCCCTGGCCACCTCTGATCCGTTGACGGTCACGAGCCCGGCCGAGTTGACGACGCTCGCCGCCCACGGGAACGTACCGCCCTTCGTCTGTGTGGACTTGGCGGACACCACGCACGGCCTTCGGGCGCTGACCTCGCAGGCGCTGGAGTGGGTACAGGCGTGGCTGGCCGTGCCGGAGACGAATTCGCGGCTGGTCATCGTCACCCGCGAGGTCACCGACCCGATCTGCGCGGCGGTCTGGGGGCTCGTGCGCTCGGCACAGTCGGAGGCCCCGGACCGGCTGGTCCTGGTGGCGATGGACGAGGACGCCGCCTCCGGCGCGCTGCTCCCCGCCGCACTGGCCACCGGCGAACCGCAGATCGCCATCACCGCCGGGGCGGCATCCGTACCGAGGCTCGTGCGCGCGAAGCCGGATGAAGAAGGGCCACTGCGGCCGCTGGACCCGGCGGGTACGGTTCTCGTCACCGGTGGCACAGGTGCATTGGGCCGGCTGTTCGCCCGGCACCTCGTGGCCGAGTACGGCGTGCGCAACCTCCTGCTGGTCAGTCGCCGTGGCGATGCCGCCGAAGGCGTGGCGGAGCTGGAGTCCGAATTGGGCGCGCTGGGCGCGTCCGTACGCACCGTGGCCTGCGATATCGCCGACCGGACCGCGGTGACGGAACTGCTGGCCTCGCTTCCCGCCGCAGCGCCCCTCACGACGGTCGTCCACACCGCAGGGGTCCTGGACGACGGCATGGTCACCGCCATGACACCCGAACGGCTGGACACCGTCCTCCGCCCCAAGGCGGACGCGGCCCTCATCCTGCACGAGCTGACGCGCGACATGGACCTCGCGGCATTCGTGGTGTTCTCCTCGGCCGCGGGCGTCTTCGGCAACCCCGGACAGGCCAACTACGCCGCGGCCAACGCCTTCCTGGACGCACTGGCCCAGCAGCGCAGGGCGGCAGGGTTCCCCGCCACCTCGCTCGCCTGGGGCCACTGGGCGCTCAGCAGCGAGATGACCGCACATCTCACCGCGGCCGACCTGCGCCAGCACACCCGGCGCTTCGGCATGACCGCCCTGTCGGAGCAGACCGGTCTGGCGCTGTTCGACGCCGGTCTGCGCGGCGCCGCGCCCGCGCTGGTGGCGGCCCGGTTGGACCTCGCGGGCCTGCGCGCCCACGCGGCCACCACCCCGGTCATCCCTCTGCTGCACAAGCTGGTGCCACCGGGCCGCCGGATCGTGAGCCGGACGGCAACGCCGCGGACCGACCTCATACGACGGCTGGAGTCAGCGGACCCCGCCGAACGGGAGCAGACGCTGCTGGACCTGGTCACACGCCATGCCGCCCAGGTGCTCGGACACGCCTCGGCGGACGGTCTCGCCGCCGGACGGGCCTTCCGGGATCTAGGCTTCGACTCGCTGACATCCGTGGAATTGCGCAACCGGCTCAACGCGGCCACCGGGCTCCGGCTTCCCTCGACCCTGCTCTACGACCACCCCAGCCCGCTGGCCCTCACCAGGCATCTGCACACCGAACTGCTGGGGGCGCCGAGCACCCCCGCCGCCCCGGCACCTGCGGGCAAGGCGTCGGACGATGGCATCGCCATCATCGCGATGAGCTGCCGCTTTCCGGGCGGGGTGAACAGCCCCGAGGACTTCTGGCGCCTGATCAGCGAGGGCGGTGACGCCGTCGGCGACTTCCCGGACGACCGTGGCTGGGATCTGTCGGCGCTCTACGACCGCGACCCGGGTCACCCCGGCACCTCTTACGTCCGGCACGGCGCCTTCCTGCCCGATGCCGCCGGGTTCGATGCCGAGTTCTTCGGGATCTCGCCGCGTGAGGCGCTGGCGATGGATCCGCAGCAGCGGCTGCTGCTGGAGACCTCATGGGAGGTGTTCGAGCGGGCTGGGATCGACCCGACCACGGTGGGCGGCAGCGCCATCGGAGTGTTCACCGGGATGAACACCCAGGACTACGCGATCCGCCTGCGCCACGTTCCGGAAGAGGTCGAGGGGCACCGGATCACCGGCGTCTCCGCGGCCGTCCTGTCCGGGCGCGTGGCCTACACCCTGGGCCTGGAGGGTCCCGCGGTGACGGTGGACACGGCGTGTTCGTCGTCGTTGGTGGCCCTGCATCTGGCGGCGCAGGCGTTGCGGTCGGGTGAGTGCTCGATGGCGCTGGCCGGTGGGGTGACGGTGATGGCCGGGCCCGACGCCTTCGTGGACTTCTCCCGCCAGCGCGGACTGTCGGTCGACGGCCGGTGCAAGCCCTTCGCCGCCTCGGCCGATGGCACGGGGTGGGCCGAAGGTGTGGGTGTGCTGCTCCTGGAACGACTGTCGGACGCGAAGCGGAACGGCCACCAGGTGCTGGCGGTGGTGCGGGGCAGCGCGGTGAACCAGGACGGTGCGTCGAACGGTCTGACGGCGCCGAACGGCCCCTCGCAGCAGCGCGTCATCCGTCAGGCGCTGGCCAACGCGGGCGTGTCGGCCGCGGACGTGGACGTGGTCGAGGCGCATGGCACGGGAACGGCACTGGGCGATCCCATCGAGGCGCAGGCCATCCTCGCCACTTACGGACAGGACCGCGACCGGCCACTGTGGCTGGGTTCGGTGAAGTCGAACATCGGTCATGCCCAAGCCGCCGCGGGCGTGGCCGGTGTGATCAAGACGGTCATGGCAATGCGACACCGTGTCCTGCCGCGGACGCTGCACGTCGACGCCCCCACCCCGGAGGTGGACTGGTCGGCGGGCTCGGTGGAACTGCTGACCGAGGAACGGCCGTGGCCGGAGGCGGAACGCCCGCGCCGGGCCGGGGTATCCGCGTTCGGCGTCAGCGGCACCAACGCCCACGTGATCGTCGAGCAGGCACCTGCCACCGCCACCGACCCCGCCGCAGAGGACCCGGACGCGATCCCCGCCATACCGTGGGTGATCTCGGCCAGGAGCGCCGACGCACTGTACGGCCAGGCGGCCCGGCTCGCGGAACTCGCCCGCAGGCACCCAGAACTCGACCCGGGCGACATCGCCCACTCACTCATCACCACACGAGCCGCATTCGACCACCGGGCCGTGGTCGTGGGCACGGGGAGTGCGGAGTTGCTGAGCGGGCTGGACGCCATCACCGGGCCGAGCGATGGCCCCGTCGCGCGAGGTGTGCCGAGCCCCGGCAGGCTCGCGGTGCTGTTCACCGGACAGGGCAGCCAGCACGCGGGCATGGGCCGGGAACTGCATGCGTGCTATCCCGCATTCCGCGATGCCTTCGACGCGGCCTGTGCGCAACTGGACCGGCATCTGGTCGACGCCGGGCATGCCGCGCACCCCGTCCGGGACGTCGTGTTCGCCCAGCCCGGATCCCCCGAAGCGGAACTGCTCGACCGGACGGTGTACGCCCAAGCGGCGCTGTTCGCACTGGAGACCGCGCTGTTCCGGCTGTACGAATCCTGGGGAGTGCGCCCCGACGCCCTCGCCGGTCACTCCGTAGGCGAGCTGACCGCGGCCCATGTGGCGGGCGTGCTGTCCCTCGAGGACGCCGCCGCGCTGCTGGCCGCGCGCGGGCGGCTGATGCAGGCCCTGCCCGGTGGCGCGATGGTCGCCCTCAACGCCCCCGAGTCCGTGGTGCGGTCTCTGCTGGCCGATGAACCGGGCACCGCAGATATCGCGGCGGTCAACGGACCCGCCTCCGTCGTCGTCTCCGGCGACCAGGACGCCGTGGTGGCCGTCGAGCGGAAATGCGCGGCCGAGCGGTACCGGACCAAGCGGCTGCGGGTCAGCCATGCCTTCCACTCCGCGCATATGGACAGCATGCTGGAGGCGTTCCGCGCCGTCGCCGCCGGGCTGTCGTACGCGCCTCCGACGGTGCCCATCGTCTCCAACGTCACGGGCGAGTGGGCCACCCCCGACCGGCTGTGCTCCCCGGACTACTGGGTCGAGCACGCTCGCAGGACCGTCCGTTTCCTCGACGGCGTCAGCACACTCCACGCCGGGGACATCACGACCTTCCTGGAACTGGGGCCCGATGGGGTCCTCACCGCCCTGGCGCAGGAAGCGCTGGGCGACGGCGCCGACCCGGCCATGTTCGTGGCCACGTTGCACGGTGAACAGGCCGATCCGGTCGCCGCCGTGGCCGCACTCGCCCGGCTGCATGTCCGTGGCGTCCCGGTCGACTGGACCGCGCTGCTCCCAGGGTCCTCGCGGCGCAGGGTCGACCTGCCGACCTACGCCTTCCAGCACCGGCGGTACTGGCCGGACGCCCCCGTATCGGACCGGCCCGCAACGGACGCCACTACGGCAGGTGAGCTGCGTCCCGCACGTCGGTTGCCGCCGGAGGCAGCAGCGCTCGCGGGCGGCGGTGCCACGGACTTCGCCGAGCGGCTGATGGCCGGCACGGAGGCCGAGCGCCACCGGCTGGTCCTGGATGTGGTGTTGAGCAGCGCGGCCGCGGTACTGGGACACGACGACGCGTCGGCGATCGATGGCGAACGGGCCTTCCAGGAACTCGGCTTCGACTCCCTGAACGTGGTCCGGCTCCGCAACCGCCTGCGCGAGCTGACCGGCGCCGAGCTGCCGACCACGCTCGCCTTCGACTATCCGACCCCGGCCGCGCTCGCGTCGTTCCTGCACGCCCGGCTACTCGGGCGGGACACCGGACGGACCGGATCGGCGTGGGCGGCGGACGATCCCACGGAGCCGATCGCGATCGTGGGAATGGCATGCCGGTTGCCGGGCGGCGTGGCCTCGCCGGAGGACCTGTGGGAGCTGGTCACGACCGGGGGCGAGGGCATCGGGGATTTCCCCGTGGACCGTGGCTGGGATCTGGAGAACCTCTTCGATCCGGACCCGGACCACGCGGGGACCAGTTACGCGCGGCGAGGTGGTTTCCTCTACGACGCGGCCGGGTTCGACGCGGATTTCTTCGGGATTTCGCCGCGTGAGGCGCTGGCGATGGATCCGCAGCAGCGGTTGCTGCTGGAGACGTCGTGGGAGGCATTGGAACGGGCGGGAATCGACCCGGCCTCGCTCCGCGGCCAGGACATCGGTGTCTTCGCGGGAATGGTCAACCACGACTACGCCAGCCGCCTCGACACGGCTCCCGACGGCTCCGAGGGCTACCTCATGACCGGCGGCGCGGGCAGCGTGTTGTCGGGTCGGGTGTCGTATGTATTGGGGTTTGAGGGTCCTGCGGTGACGGTGGATACGGCGTGTTCGTCGTCGTTGGTGGCGTTGCATTTGGCGGCGCAGGCGTTGCGGTCGGGTGAGTGCTCGATGGCGTTGGCCGGTGGGGTCACGGTGATGGCCGGGCCGGACGCCTTCGTCGAGTTCTCCCGTCAGCGCGGGCTCGCCCCGGACGGCCGATCCAAGTCGTTCGCGGCCTCGGCGGATGGTACGGGGTGGGCCGAGGGCGCGGGTGTGGTGCTGGTGGAGCGGTTGTCGGATGCGGAGCGGTGTGGTCATCGGGTGTTGGCGGTGGTGCGTGGCAGTGCGGTGAATCAGGATGGTGCGTCGAATGGTCTGACGGCGCCGAATGGTCCGTCGCAGCAGCGGGTGATTCGGCGTGCGTTGGCGGTTGCGGGGCTGGTGGCGGCGGATGTGGATGCGGTCGAGGCGCATGGGACGGGTACGCCGTTGGGTGATCCGATCGAGGCGCAGGCGGTGTTGGCCACGTACGGTCAGGATCGTGATCGGCCTTTGTGGTTGGGGTCGTTGAAGTCGAATATTGGTCATGCGCAGGCGGCTGCGGGTGTGGCTGGTGTGATCAAGATGGTGTTGGCGTTGCGGCATGGGATGTTGCCGAGGACGTTGCACGTGGATGAGCCGACCCCACAGGTGGATTGGTCGGCGGGTGCGGTGGAGCTGCTGACCGAGGAGCGGGCGTGGCCCGAGGTGGGGCGCCCGCGTCGGGCCGGGGTGTCGGCGTTCGGGGTCAGCGGCACCAACGCCCACGTCATCCTGGAGCAGCCCTCGGAGGTACCTGAGCCCGCCGTATCCGCACCGCAGCTTCCGGGCGGCCTGGCGCTTCTTCCGGTGTCCGCGCGAGGTGAGGGCGCGCTGCGCGCTCAGGCGCAGCGGCTGCTGTCCTTCCTCGATCAGCGACCGGACCAGGATCTCGGCGAGTTCGCCCTCGCGTTGGGTTGTGGGCGGGCGGGGTTGTCGGATCGTGCGGTGGTGGTGGCGGGGGATCGGGAGGAGGCGTTGGCGGGGTTGGGCGCGGTGGTGCGGGGTGAGTCGGTGGGGGGTGTGGTGTCGGGTTCGGTGGTGCGTGGTCGGTTGGGGGTGTTGTTTGCTGGTCAGGGGTGTCAGCGGGTGGGGATGGGGCGTGGGTTGTACGAGGCGTTCCCTGTCTTCCGGGAAGCTTTCGACGCGGTGTGCGACGCCTTGGACCTTGAGCTGGGTGTGGGGGGTGTGTCGGGTTCGGTGCGGGAGGTGGTGTTCGGGGATGGGGGGTTGTTGGAGCGGACGGTGTTTGCTCAGGCGGGGTTGTTTGCGGTGGAGACGGCGTTGTTCCGGCTGGTGGAGTCGTGGGGTGTGGTGGCGGATGTGGTGGGTGGGCATTCGGTGGGTGAGGTGACGGCAGCGCATGTGGCGGGTGTGTTGTCACTGGAGGATGCGGCGGTGTTGGTGGCGGCGCGGGGTCGGTTGATGGAGGCGCTGCCGGAGGGCGGTGCGATGGTGGCGGTGGGCGTGGGTGAGGACGAGGTGCGGTCGTTGCTGGTGGCAGGGGTGGACATAGCGGCGGTGAATGGCTCCTCGGCCGTGGTCCTTTCCGGCGATGAGGAGCCGGTACTGCGGGTGGCGCGCAAGTTGTCCGAGCAGGGGTGTCGGACGAGGCGGTTGGCGGTTTCGCATGCGTTCCATTCCGCGCGGATGGAGCCGATGCTGGAGGAGTTCCGGGAGGCGATCGCCGATGTGTCGTTCGCCGCGCCGGTGATCCCCCTGGTGTCGAACGTGACCGGCGAGTTGGCGGACGCGGAGATGGTGTGTTCGCCGGAGTACTGGGTGGACCACGTACGCTCCGCCGTGCGGTTCGCGGACGGTGTGCGGGCGCTTGCCGATTACGGTGTGAGTACCTACCTCGAGTTGGCGCCGGATGCGGTGTTGTCCGCGCTGGTCGATGACTGTCTGCCGGAAGAGTCGGTCGAAGAGTCCGTGGTGGTGCCGTCGCTTCGGCGGGAGGGCGATGAGCCCCGTGCGCTGTTGTCCGCCGTCGCTCGACTGCATGTGGCAGGCGTACGCGTCGACCTCGGCGCCCTGTTCGGCGGCGCCGTCCCGCCCGTTCACCTCCCCGATCTGCCCACGTACGCCTTCCAGCGCGCGCACTACTGGCTCCATGACACCCGGCCCGCCGCTCACCAGAGCCCCGTCGGCGCCTCCGACGACACCGACGACGCCCGGTTCTGGGCCGCCGTCGAACGTGAGGATCTGGGCTCGGTGGCCGAGGCGCTGGATCTGGCCGGCGGCGAGGACGACCGCGCCGCTCTGGATGCCGTGGGCGGCGCGCTGGGCGTGTTGTCGGACTGGCGGCGCAAGCGCGGTGAGAGGTCCGCGGCCGACCGGCTGCGCTACCAGGTCACCTGGAAGCCGCTTCCCGGTGCCGCCTCCGGCGTACCCACCGGCACCTGGCTGGTCGTCCTGCCGTACGGCTGCCGGGACGAGGAGTACGCGGCCCAGGTCGCCCCAGGGCTGAGTCGCCAGGGTCTGCGCACCACGACCCTGCGGCTCGACGGAGCCGAATCGGCGGACCGCGCCGCTCTCGCCGAGACGCTGCGCGGCGCGCTGGCGGACCATGAGGACATCGGCGGAGTACTGTCCCTGCTCGCGCTCGACCAGCGCATACGTCCCGGCTCCGCGACGCTCACCGAGGGGGCCGCGGCCACGTTGGCGCTGGTGCAGGCCCTCGGCGACCTGGGCTCTGGCCACCGTCTGTACTGCGCCACCAGGGGCGCGGTGAGCGTCGGCGCGGCGGACCGGCTCAGCGCCCCGGAACAGGCGGCGGTGTGGGGACTCGGCCTGGCCGTGGCGCTGGAGCAGCCGGACCGATGGGGTGCGCTGGTGGACCTCCCGGACGTGTTCGACGACCGGGCCGCCCGGACCCTGCTCGGCGCGCTGGCCGACCCGGGCGATGAGGACCAGCTCGCGATCCGTGCCACGGGGGCGTTCGTGCGCAGGATGCGGAGTCGGCCACTGCCCACCGCCGTGGCGAAGCCGGAGTGGCGGCCGCGTGGCACCGTTCTGGTCACCGGCGGTACGGAGGGTCTCGGCAGGCACGCCGCGCGCTGGCTGGCCGGTGCCGGTGCCGAACACCTGGTGCTGACCGTCGGGACGGATCCGGGGGCGCCGGATCCGGAGGCGCCGGATGTGGTGGCCTTGCGGGACGAGCTGAGCGGTCAGGGCGCGAAGGTGACGGTGTGCCCGGCGGACCTCACCGACCGGGACGCGGTCGAGCGGCTGCTCACCGGCCCCGCCGCGTATCCCGAGCTCACCGGCGTCGTGCACACCGCAGACCTCGCACGGATCGCCCAGACCGACGCCACCAGCGCCGATGAACTGGCCCGGACGCTGGCGGCCAAGGTTGACGGTCTGCTCCATCTCGACACGCTCCTGGCCGATCGGGAACTGGACCTGTTCGTGGTCTTCTCTTCGGTCGCGAGCGTCTGGGGCGGTGGCGGCCAGGGACTGATCGGCGCGGCCAACGCACAGCTCGACGCCCTGATCGAGCGTCGCCGCGCCAGGGGGCCGGCGGCCACCTCGGTGGCCTGGGGTGTGATCGACGGCTTCGGTGTGGCCGCCGACGCCGCGGCCCAGGAGCAGTTGCGCCGCCGTGGGGTGCTGCCCATGGCGCCCGAGGCGGCCATGGCGGCCCTGACACACGCCGTCCGCCATGACGACACGCTCGTGGCCGTGGCGGACATCGACTGGTCGGCGTTCGTCCCGGCGTTCACCTCGCTGCGGCCCAGCCCGTTGATCGGTGACCTGCCGGGCGTTCAGGAGATCGTCGACAGCCTTCGGCCGGACGAGGCCACCGACGAGTCCGCCTCGGAGTTCCTGCGCGAACTGGCCACGGGCTCCGACGCCGAGCGGGAACGCGCGCTGATGAAGGTGGTGCGCGAGAACGCGGCCATCGCACTGGGACACAGCGGCGTCGAGGCCGTCAAACCGCAGCGCGCCTTCCAGGAGATGGGGTTCGACTCCCTCGCGGCGGTGAACCTGCGCAACACCCTCGGCGCCGCTCTGGGCACCCGGCTGCCGGCCACCCTCGTCTTCGACTACCCCACGCCCACCGCGCTGGTGGAGTACCTGCGCACCGAACTCCTGGGAGACCAGGGCGACGACGAGGTCGATGAGGCCGATGAGGAGGAGATCCGCCGCGTCCTGGCCTCCCTACCGTTCAGCCGGTTCCGCGAGGCCGGAGTGCTCGACGCGCTGCGGTCGCTGGCCAGGACGGATGCGACCGCGGGGAACGGGAGTCGGCCGTCCGCCGACGAAGAGCTCGACCTGATCGATGGAATGGATATCGCCGGACTGGTCCAACGGGCATTCGACGGAACCCAGTTGTGATCGCGCACTCGAAGCGGTGGGAGCAGCCATGAGCAGCAGCAGCCAGAGTGAACAGATCGTCGAAGCCCTGCGCGCCTCGCTGAAGGACAACGCCCGGCTGAAGCACGAGTACGACAAGGCGGTCGCGGCCACCTCCGCTCCCATCGCCATCGTCGGGATGGCCTGCCGGCTGCCGGGCGGGGTGAGCACACCGGAGGAGCTGTGGGAGCTGGTGTCCACCGGCGGTGACGGCATCTCCGGCTTTCCGGTGAACCGCGGCTGGGACCTGGACAACCTCTTCCATCCCGATCCGGACCACCCCGGCACCAGCTATGCCACGGAAGGGGGTTTCCTGCACGACGCCGGTGAGTTCGACGCGGGCTTCTTCGGCATCTCGCCCCGCGAGGCCATCGCGATGGACCCCCAGCAGCGGATCATGCTGGAGCTGTCCTGGGAGGTGTTCGAGCGCGCCGGGATCGACCCGACCACCAAGCGGGGCAAGGACGTCGGTGTCTACTCCGGTATCGCGTTCCACGACTACGGCGCCGGTCTCGCCGAGGTCCCCGAAGGGCTGGAGGGCTTCATCCTCACCGGAGGCGCGGGCAGCGTGCTGTCGGGACGGGTCTCCTACGCACTCGGCCTCGAAGGCCCCGCCGTGACGATCGACACGGCGTGCTCCTCGTCGCTGGTGGCGTTGCATTTGGCGGCGCAGGCGCTGCGGGCGGGGGAGTGCTCGATGGCGCTGGCCGGTGGGGTCACCGTGATGGCGGCCTCCGACGCCTTCGTGGGTTTCTCCCGGCAGCGCGGACTGGCCCCCGACGGCCGGTGCAAGGCGTTCGCGGCCTCGGCGGACGGCACCGGGTTCTCCGAAGGCGCCGGTGTGCTTCTCCTGGAGCGCCTGTCCGACGCCGTCAGCGCGGGACACCCGGTGCTGGCGGTGGTGCGCGGCTCGGCGGTGAACCAGGACGGTGCGTCCAACGGCCTCACGGCACCGAACGGCCCCTCACAGCGGCGCGTCATCCGCCGGGCGCTGACCAGCGCGCGGCTGTCGGCCGCCGAGGTGGACGTGGTGGAGGCACACGGCACGGGTACGGCGCTGGGCGACCCCATCGAGGCGCAGGCCCTGCTGGCCACGTACGGCCGGGACCGCGACCGTCCGCTGTGGCTGGGGTCGGTGAAGTCGAACATCGGCCACACCCAGGCGGCCGCCGGGGCCGCGGGTGTGATCAAGATGGTGATGGCGATGCGGCACGGCCTGCTGCCGCGCACCCTGCATGTGGACGCGCCCACGCCGCAGGTGGACTGGTCGGCCGGCGCCGTGGAGCTCCTGACCGGCGAACAGCCATGGCCGGAGACGGAACGGCCGCGCCGGGCCGCCGTATCGGGCTTCGGCATCAGCGGCACCAACGCCCATGTGATCCTCGAAGAGGCCCCGGCTCCCCAGCCCACCGAGCCCGGCTCGGCTGCCGAAAACGGTACGACCACCGCCGCCACCGATCCGGCGCCGTCGTTGCCGAGGCCGCCGGTGTTCGACGATGGCCACGATGCCCCGGTGCCGCTTCTGGTGTCCGGGCGGGGCGAGTCGGGACTGCGCGCTCAGGCCCAGCGCCTGCTGTCGTTCCTGGACGAACGCCCCGCGGTGGCCCTGCCGGACCTCGGCTGGTCGCTGGCCTCTGGGCGCGCGGCGCTGGAGCAGCGTGGCGTGGTGCTTGCCGCGGACCGGGACGGTGCGCTGCGCGGCCTGACCGCACTGGCCCAGAACACCCCCGCACCCGATGTGATCCGCGGCACCGGGCCGGCCACCGGGCATATCGCCTTCGTCTTCCCCGGCCAGGGCTCGCAGTGGCAGGGCATGGCCGCTGAACTGCTCTCCTCCTCACCGGCGTTCGCCGCCCGGTTCGCCGAATGCGACGACGCGTTGGGCCGCCACCTGGATTGGTCCGTCACCGATGTGATCCGGGGGGCCGACGGAGCGCCCTCCCTGGACCGGATCGAGGTTCTGCAACCCGCGCTGTTCGCGGTGCATGTGTCCTTGGCGGCGGTGTGGGCGGCGGCCGGGGTCGAACCGGCGGCGGTGGTCGGCCACAGCCAAGGGGAGATCGCGGCGGCGTATGTGGCCGGGGCGCTCTCCCTGGAGGACGCGGCCGGGATCGTGGTCCTGCGCAGCGCCCTGTTCGCCGAGGAACTGGTGGGCAAGGGCGCGGTGGCCTCCGTGGCGCTGTCGGCCGACGCCGTGGAGAAGCGGCTGGCGGCCTGGGGCGAGCGGCTGGTGATATCCGGACGCAACGGGCCCTCGGCGGTGACCGTCGCGGGCGAGGTGGCCGCGCTCGAGGAATTCGTGGCCGGCTGCAAGGCCGACGGGATCCGGGCGCAGGTCGTGGGCTCGACGGTGGCCTCGCACTGCGCCCAGGTCGACCCGTTGCGGGACCGCATCCTCGCCATGTTCGCCGAGATCACCCCGCGCCGCGGACACATCCCGTTCTACTCGACGGTCACCGGCGGTGTGCTCGACACCGGCGAACTGGATGCCGAGTACTGGTTCCGCAACGCACGCCGGCCGGTGAACTTCGAGGGCGCCGTGCGCGAACTCCTCGCCGACGGATTCGGCTTCTTCGTCGAGTCCAGCGCCCATCCCGTGCTGGTGACGGCCCTGCAGCAGATGTTCGAGGACGCCGGGGCCGACGCGGTGGCCGTGGGCTCGCTGCGACGCGACGAGGGCGGTGCGCGGCGGTTCCTGGCCTCCCTCTCCGAGGGCCATGTGGGCGGGCTGCCGGTGGACTGGTCGACGGTGTTCGCCGGTTCGGACCCGCGCCGGGTCGAGCTGCCCACGTACGCCTTCCAACACCAGCACTACTGGCTCGAGTCGACCGAGACCTTCGGCGACGCGGCCGGGCTCGGCCTCGAACCGGCCCAGCACCCCCTGCTGGGCGCGGTCACCGAATTCCCCGAGTCCGGCGGTGTGCTGTTCACCTCCCGGCTGTCGCTGCGTACGCATCCATGGCTGGCCGACCACGCGGCGGCGGGCACGGTGTTGCTGCCCGGGGCGGCGTTCGTGGAGCTGGCGGTGCGCGCCGGTGACGAGGTCGGCTGTGGTGTGGTGGAGGAACTCGTCATCGAGGCACCGCTCACCCTGGCCGAGGGCGACGGCGCCCGCCTGCAGGTGTTCGTGGGCGAGGCGGGAGACGCCGGGCGGCGCCCGCTCTCCGTGCGCTCCCGCCCGGAGGGAAGCGGACCGGGGGCGGCCTGGACGCGGCACGCCACCGGCGTCCTGGCCCCGGCCGCCGTAACCACCCCGCCGGACACCGGCCTCACCCAATGGCCACCGGCCGGGGCGGCCCCGGTGGACCCGGAGCGGGTGTCGGAGGCGTACGAGGACATGGCCGCCGCCGGATACGGCTACGGACCGGCCTTCCGGGGGCTGCGCGCGGTCTGGACCCGGGGCGAGGAGGTGTTCGCCGAGGTCGCACTGGCCGAGGACCAGGGGCTCTCGGCGGACGGCTTCGGCCTGCACCCGGTGCTGCTCGACTCCGCCATGCACGCGATCGCCTTCCGCGACCTCGGCGCCGAGCAGGCCACGCTGGCGCTGCCCTTCGCCTACCGTGACGTCGCCCTGCACGCCGCCGGAGCGTCCGCTCTGCGCGTCCGCATCACGCCGAACGGCCCCGAGGAGGTGGCGCTTCAGCTGGCGGACACCGGCGGCGCGACCGTCGCCGCCGTCGGATCGGTGGTGTCCCGGCCGGTGGCCACCGAACTGCTGGACACCGGCACCTCCCCCGCCCGGGAGCGGATGTTCCGCGTCGGCTGGGACGAGCTTCCGGCGGCCGTGGCCGACACCACAGCGGACACACCGCACCCCGTACCGGTAGCGACCGCCGAGGACATCCGGGAACTGGCCGAGACCGCCGACCTGGGCGTGCCCGAGGCACTGCTCCTGGACCTGACGCCCGACACGTTGCTCCCGAACCTGGCCGGCGACGACGAGGAACCGAGCGCGAGCGGCGTACGAGAGGCCACCGGCCGAGTGCTGGAACTGCTGCAGACCTGGCTGGCCGCACCCGAACTGGAGGACACCCGGCTGCTCGTGCTCACCCACGGCGCGGTGGCCGTGCACCACGACCGGGAGCTGACCGACCCCGCCGCCGCCGCCGTATGCGGTCTGCTGAGGTCCGCCCAGGCCGAGAACCCCGGACGCATCACCCTGGTCGACACCGACCGGGCCCAGGCGTCCCTGGCCCTGCTGTCCGGCGTGTTCACCGTGGAAGAGCCGCAACTGGCCCTGCGTGACGGCATCCGCTACGCCCGTCGACTGGCCCGCGCGGACACCACCGGCGCGCTGGCCCTACCCGCGGGCACGGCGGCCTGGCGGCTCGAGCCCGGCACGGATGGCACCCTCGAAGGTCTGGCCCTGCGCCCCGAGCCCGCCGCGCTGGAGCCGCTGGCAGCCGGTCAGGTCCGGATCGAGGTACGGGCGGCCGGGCTGAACTTCCTGGACGTGCTCGTCGCCCTCGACATGAACAGGGTCGACGCCACCATCGGCAACGAGGGCTCCGGAGTAGTCACCGAAATCGGCCCCGGAGTGGACGGACTCAGCGTCGGCGACCGGGTGATGGGGCTGTTCCCCGACGCCGTCGGCCCGCTGGCCGTGGGCGATCACCGCACCGTGGCCAGGATCCCGCGCGGCTGGTCCTTCCAGCAGGCCGCCACCGTGCCGATGGCGTTCCTCACCGCCTACTACGGGCTCCGGGACCTCGCCGGTCTCCGATCCGGTGAGTCCGTACTGATCCACGCCGCCGCCGGCGGGGTCGGCATGGCCGCAGTACAGCTCGCCCGGCACTGGGGCGCCGAGGTGTTCGCCACCGCCGCCCCCGCCAAATGGGACGCCGTACGCGCCACCGGAATCGGCGAACACCGGCTCGGCAACTCACGCACGGTGGACTTCGAACCGCGCTTCCTGGACGCCACCCAGGGCCGGGGCGTCGATGTGGTGCTGGACAGCCTGGCCGGGGAGTTCGTGGACGCCTCGCTGCGGCTGCTGCCCCGAGGAGGCCGGTTCCTGGAGATGGGCAAGACCGATCTGCGGAGCCCCCAGGAGGTGGCAGCAACCCATCCCGGCGTCTCCTACCAGGCGTTCTCCCTCTACGAGGCGGGCAACGACCGCATCGGGGAGATGCTCCGCGAACTGGCCGAGCTGTTCGACCGGGGAGCGTTGCATCCGCTGCCGCTGAACACCTGGGACGTACGACACGCCCCGGCCGCCTTCCGCTACATGAGCCAGGGACGGCATATCGGAAAGAACGTGTTCACCCTGCCCCGCACTCTCGACGCCACCGGCACCGTCCTGGTCACCGGCGGCACCGGCTCCCTGGGCCGCCTGGTGGCCCGGCGCATGGTCACCGAGCACGGGATGCGCAACGTCGTCCTGGCCGGACGGCGCGGCAGGGCCGCCGCCGGAATGCCTGAGCTGGAGGACGAGCTCAGCGCGCTGGGCGCCACCGTGCACACGGTGGCCTGCGACCTCGCCGACCGGGAGGCGGTGGCCGCACTGCTCGGCTCGATCCCCCAGGACGCCCCGCTGACCGCCGTGGTGCACACCGCCGGGCTGCTGGACGACGGCGTGATCACCACCTTGACCCCGGAACGGCTGGACGCAGTGTTCCGCCCCAAGGTGGACGCGGTGCTCAACCTTCACGAGCTGACCCGCGACCTCGACCTCGCCACGTTCCTCCTCTTCTCCTCCGGCGCGGGCACCTTCGACTCTCCCGGCCAGGGCAACTACTCCGCCGCCAACGCCTTCCTCGACGCACTGGCCCGCTACCGCCTCGCCAGGGGTCTGCCCGCCACCTCGCTCGCCTGGGGCCTGTGGGGGCAGGTCACCGACATGAGCGCACACCTGGACGACTCCGACCAGCGGCGCATGGCCAAGGGCGGCATGCTCGGCCTCTCCGTACCCGAGGGCATGGAGCTGTTCGACACCGCGCTGCGCGGCCCCGACACCGTACTGGTCCCCGCCCACATGGACTTCGCCGCACTGCGCGCCCTGGCCGGATCCGGCTCGCTGCCCGCACTGCTGCGCGCCCTCGTCCGAGCCCCCCGCCGGGCCGTCGACAACGCGGCGGCGGACACGGACGACCTGGTGAGCAGGCTGGCCCGGGCAACCGCCGGCCAGCAGGAGAAGATCCTGCTCGACCTGGTCCAGCAGGAGGCCGCCGCCGTCCTCGGCCACGCCTCGGCCGACCTCATCGAACCGAACCAGCCCTTCAAGGAGATCGGCTTCGACTCGCTCACCGCCGTGGAACTGCGCAACCGGCTCTCCCGCCGCGCCGGGGTACGGCTGCCGGCCACGCTCATCTTCGACCATCCCGCCCCTGTGTCACTCGCCCGCTATCTGCTGGCCGAACTGGGCCAGGAGGTCGACACCTCCGAGGTGCTGATGGCCGAGCTCGACACCGTGGCCGCGACCCTGGCCGACGTGACCCCCGACGCCACGACCCACGCCACGGTGCTGGCCCGCCTCCAACTGCTGGTCGAGCAGTGGGAGACCACGGAAGGCGCCGCAACCGCCGACGACGACGAGGAGTTCGACGTGGACACCGCGACCGACGAAGCCATGTTCGAGCTCATCGACCGGGAATTCGGCACATCGTGACCGCCGGGCCCCGCGCGACGGCACACCGCGCCCCGCCGACCCTCCAGCAGACGCCACCGTTTCCTTCAGGAGTGAACGCTCATGGCAGATGACGGGAAGCTGCGCGAGTACCTCAAGCGCGTGCTGGCGGACGCCCGCCGTTCCCAGAAGCGGGTCCGCGAGCTGGAGGCGGAGAAGTCGGAGCCGATCGCGATCGTCGCGATGGCCTGCCGGCTTCCAGGCGGAGTGTCCTCCCCGGAGCAGCTGTGGGACCTGGTTCTGCAAGGGCGGGACGGCACCACCGGCTTCCCGGTGAACCGCGGCTGGGATCTGGCGCACCTGTTCCACCCGGACCCCGACCACCGGGGCACCAGCTACGTACACGAGGGCGGATTTCTGCACGACGCGGGGGAGTTCGACGCGGGCTTCTTCGGGATCTCCCCGCGCGAGGCGATCACAATGGATCCGCAACAGCGCATCATGCTCGAGCTCTCCTGGGAGGCGTTCGAACGGGCCGGAATCGACCCGACTGCGTGGCGCGGCAAGGACGTCGGTGTCTTCTCCGGGTTCGCGGGCAGTGACTACGGCGCCGGGCTGCCGGAGCTGCCCGAGGCCCTGGAGAGCTATCTGATGACCTCCGACGCCGGGAGTGTGCTGTCGGGCCGGATCTCCTACACCTTCGGGTTCGAGGGCCCCGCCGTCACGGTCGACACCGCGTGCTCCGCGTCCCTGGTGGCCCTCCACCTGGCGGCGCGGGCCCTGCGGGCGGGAGACTGCTCGATGGCGCTGGCCGGTGGCGTCACCGTCCTGGGCACCCCCCGGGCGTTCATCGGCTTCTCACGCCAGCGCGGCCTCGCCGCCGACGCACGCTGCAAGGCATTCGCCGCGGCGGCGGACGGCACCGGCTTCTCCGAGGGCGCCGGAGTGCTGCTGCTGGAGCGGCTGTCGGACGCGGAGCGGAACGGTCATCGGGTGCTGGCGGTGGTGCGGAGCAGTGCGGTGAACCAGGATGGTGCGTCGAATGGTCTGACGGCGCCGAATGGTCCCTCGCAGCAGCGTGTCATCCGGCAGGCGCTGGCCCATGCGCGCCTCACCGCCTCCGAGGTGGACGCGGTGGAGGCCCATGGGACGGGCACGGCGCTGGGCGACCCGATCGAGGCGCAGGCGCTGCTGGCCACATACGGCCAGGGGCGACCGGAGGACCGTCCGCTGTGGCTCGGCTCGCTCAAGTCCAACATCGGCCACACGCAGGGAGCGGCGGGCGTGGCCGGTGTCATCAAGATGGTGTTGGCGTTGCGGTGTGGGGTGTTGCCGAGGACGTTGCATGTGGATGAGCCGTCGCGGCAGGTGGATTGGTCGGCGGGTGCGGTGGAGCTGCTGACCGAGGGGCGGGTGTGGCCGGAGGTGGGTCGTCCGCGCCGGGCCGGGGTGTCGGGGTTCGGGGTGAGCGGGACGAACGCCCACGTGATTCTGGAGCAGGCTCCGGAAGCGGCGATCGAGGTGGCGCCGGAGGTGGAGGCGCGTGTGGCGGAGGCGCCGGGTGGAGTGGTGCCGTTGGTGGTGTCCGGGCGGGGTGACGCGGCCTTGCGGGCCCAGGCGCGGCGGCTGCTGGACTTCGTCGATGCCCACCCGGAGGTGGGGGTGGCGGAGCTGGGTGTCGCGTTGGGTTGTGGGCGGGCGGGGTTGTCGGATCGTGCGGTGGTGGTGGCGGGGGATCGGGAGGAGGCGTTGGCGGGGTTGGGTGCGGTGGTGCGGGGTGAGTTGGTGGGGGGCGTGGTGTCGGGTTCGGTGGTGCGTGGTCGGTTGGGGGTGTTGTTTGCTGGTCAGGGGTGTCAGCGGGTGGGGATGGGGCGTGGGTTGTACGAGGCGTTTCCCGTGTTCCGGGGAGCCTTTGACGCTGTGTGTGAGGTGCTGGATCGGGAGTTGGGTGTGGGGGGTGTGTCGGGTTCGGTGCGGGAGGTGGTGTTTGGGGGTGGGGGGTTGTTGGAGCGGACGGTGTTTGCTCAGGCGGGGTTGTTTGCGGTGGAGACGGCGTTGTTCCGGCTGGTGGAGTCGTGGGGTGTGGTGGTGGCTGTGGTGGGTGGGCATTCGGTGGGTGAGGTGACGGCAGCGCATGTGGCGGGTGTGTTGTCACTGGAGGATGCGGCGGTGTTGGTGGCGGCGCGGGGTCGGTTGATGGAGGCGTTGCCGGAGGGTGGTGCGATGGTTGCGGTGGGTGCGGGTGAGGACGAGGTGCGGTC
>NZ_JAGFNO010000067.1:0-22988 GCF_017592595.1 Streptomyces sp. NEAU-YJ-81
TCGTCGGCGGCGGGTGTGTTGGGGAATGCGGGTCAGGGGAGTTATGCGGCGGCGAATGGGTTCCTGGATGCGTTGGCTGTTCATCGGCGGGCGCAGGGGCTGCCGGGGGTATCGATCGCGTGGGGGTTCTGGGAAGAACGCAGCGAGCAGACCGAGCACCTGTCGGTCGACGATCTGGCGCGCTCCCACGCGGTGCCGATGCCCACCTCTCAGGCACTGGAACTGTTCGACGCAGCGCTCGCCGCCGATGAGGCGATGGTGCTGGCCGCACCGCTGGACCCGCAGGCATGGGCGGGCGCCGACAACCTGCCCGCCGTCCTGCGCGACCTGGTCCGCCCCCGGATCCGGCGCGCTGCCCAGGCAGTCGACGCCCCTGACTCGGCCTCCGCGCTCGGACACCGGCTGGCCGCCGTGGACCGCGCCGAGTGGGATCAGGCCGTACTCGACCTCGTGCGCAATCACATCGCGGCGGTGCTGCGCCACGCGTCCACGGAATCGGTCGACACCGCGCGGACCTTCCAGGAAATCGGCTTCGACTCGCTGACCGCGGTGGAACTGCGCAACCGGATCAGCGCGGCCACCGGCGTACGGCTGCCCGCCACCGCCGTGTTCGACTATCCGACACCGCGTGCGCTCGCCGAGCACCTGCTGGCCGAAGTCCTCGGCACGGACAGCGGCGCCGTCGTGACACCGGCCGGGGGCTCCCTCGTCGCCGATGATCCGATCGTGATCGTCGGAATGAGCTGCCGCTATCCCGGCGGGATCACGTCACCGGAAGCGCTGTGGGACCTGGTGCGCTCGGGCGGCGACGCGATATCGGTCCTGCCGACCGACCGCGGCTGGGACCTGGACGGTCTCTACGATCCGGATCCGGATCGTCCCGGTACGTCGTATGCCCGCAGTGGTGGATTCGTCTACGACGCGGCCGAGTTCGACGCCGGGTTCTTCGGGATCTCGCCGCGCGAGGCCGCGGCCATGGACCCGCAGCAGCGGCTGCTCCTGGAGACATCATGGGAGGTGTTCGAGCGCGCGGGTATCCCCGCCACCTCCGTCAAGGGCGAGCGGATCGGTGTGTTCACCGGCGTGATGCACCACGACTACCTCACCCGCCTGTCGACCACTCCCGACGGTGTCGAGGGATATCTGGGCACGGGTGCGGCGGCCGGCGTCGCCTCGGGCCGCGTGGCCTACACCTTCGGACTCGAGGGCCCGGCGGTCACCGTGGACACGGCCTGCTCGTCGTCGCTGGTGGCACTGCACCTCGCCATACAGGCGCTGCGCCTAGGTGAATGCTCGCTCGCGCTGGCAGGTGGCGTGACGGTGATGTCCACCCCCACCGTCTTCGTGGAATTCTCCCGCCAGCGCGGGCTCGCACCGGACGGCACCTGCAAGGCGTTCGCGGGAGCGGCGGACGGCACCGGCTTCGCAGAGGGCATCGGCATGCTGCTGGTGGAGCGGCTGTCGGACGCGCGGCGCAACGGGCACCCCATCCTGGCTGTGGTGCGGGGTTCGGCGGTGAATCAGGATGGTGCGTCGAATGGATTGACGGCGCCGAATGGTCCGTCGCAGCAACGGGTGATCCGCCAGGCGTTGGCCAGCGCCGGGCTTACTGCTCGGGATGTGGATGCGGTGGAGGCGCATGGTACGGGGACGACGCTGGGTGATCCGATCGAGGCGCAGGCGTTGTTGGCCACGTACGGTCAGGATCGGGCGTCGGATCGGCCCCTGTTGCTGGGTTCGATCAAGTCGAACATCGGTCATACGCAGGCGGCGGCGGGTGTGGCCGGTGTGATCAAGATGGTGATGGCGATGCGCCACGGTGTGCTGCCGCAGAGCCTCCACATCGATGAGCCCACACCCCATGTGGACTGGTCCACCGGCGCGGTGCGGCTCCTGGGCGAGCAGACGGCGTGGCCGGAGGCCGGACGGCCCCGCCGCGCCGGAGTGTCGTCATTCGGCATCAGCGGAACGAACGCACACCTGATTATCGAGCAGGCGCCGATGCCGACGCCCGTGGAGCGGCCCGACGACGCCGAACCAGGCGCGACGGTCCCGTGGATCATCTCGGGCCGGGACCGGCGCGCCGTTCGCGCACAGGCGGAACGGCTGCGCGCACACCTGATGAGCCACCCTGACGGGAGCGTGGCGGACATCGGCTTCTCGCTGTTCACCAGCCGCGCGATGCTGGAACATCGGGCGGTCGTGCTCGGCGGCGATCACACCGCACTGCTGGCCGGGCTGACGGCCCTGGCCCAGGACGAACCGGCACCGGGCGTGGTGGAGGCAGCGGATGCGGCCGAGCCGCGACGCTCGGTGGTGTTCGTCTTCCCGGGGCAGGGGTCGCAGTGGGCCGGGATGGCGTTGGAGCTGATGGAGTCCTCGCCGGTGTTCGCGCGGCGGATGGGCGAGTGTGCCGATGTGCTGGCTCCGTTGGTGGAGTGGTCGCTGTCGGATGTGCTGGCGGATGAACGGGCGCTGGCTCGGGTCGATGTGGTGCAGCCGGTGTTGTGGGCGGTGATGGTGTCCCTGGCCGAGTTGTGGCGTTCGTACGGTGTGGTGCCGTCGGCGGTGGTGGGTCACTCACAGGGCGAGATCGCGGCGGCGTGTGTGGCGGGTGGTCTGTCCTTGGCGGACGGGGCGCGGGTGGTGGTGCTGCGCAGCAAGGCGCTGCTTGCCTTGTCGGGCCAGGGCGGAATGGTGTCCGTCCCGATGTCCGCCGACCAGTTGCGGGACCGCCCGGGGCTGTCGGTGGCGGCGGTGAACGGCCCGGCGACGACGGTGGTGTCCGGGGCGAATGAGGCGCTGGACGCGGTGCTCGCGGAGTTCCCGGAGGCCAAGCGGATCCCGGTGGACTACGCCTCCCACTCGCCCCAGATCGACGGGATCCGTGATGAACTGCTGACGGCCTTGGCGTCCATCGAGCCGCGCACCGGAACGACCCCCTTCCACTCCACGGTGACCGGACGGCCCATCGACACCGCGCAACTGGACGCGGACTACTGGTATCGCAATCTGCGCGAGACAGTGGAGCTTGAGCAGGTCACCCGTGCGGCGCTGGAGGGCGGCCACCACACCTTCATCGAAATCAGCCCCCACCCGGTCCTGACCACGGGCCTGCGCGCAACGCTCGACGACGCGGGCGCGAGCGGCGGACTCGTACTGGCCTCACTGCGCCGGGACGACGGTGGCCTCGTCCGCTTCCTCAGCGCGTTGGCCGAGGCGTACGCACATGGCGTCGAGGTCGACTGGCTGCCGCTGTTCCCCGCCGCCCGCCGGGTGGACCTGCCGACATACGCCTTCCAGCGGGAGCGCTACTGGCTGGACGCCACGCCGCCCGAGCCCTCCACCGGCACGGTCGACACGGACTTCTGGGACACCGTCGAGCGTGAGGACCTCGAGTCGCTCGCCGGGGCGCTGCGCGTCGACGGGCAGTCGCTGCGCGAAGTGGTGCCCGCCCTGTCCCAGTGGCGGCGCGAACGCCGTGACGTCTCCACCATCGACTCATGGCGGTACAAGATCCGCTGGAAGCCGCTCACCGCGCTCGCCACGTCGCCGGCCGGCACCTGGCTGGTCGTGGTCTCCCATGCGGAGGCCGAGCACGAGTGGGTCGCGGGGGTGACCGGTGCGCTGATCCGGCACGGTGCCGAGCCCCTCATCGTTGTTCTCGGCGAGCCCGAACTGGACCGTGCCACGCTGGCCGACCGGCTGGGCGCCGTCCTGGCCGACACCCCCCGGATCAGCGGTGTGGTGTCGCTGACCGCGCTGGACGAAAGCCCGCACCCCGCGTACCCCTCCGTCCCCCAGGGATACGCGATGACGCTGTTGCTTTCGCAGGCGCTCGGAGACGCCGGTCTGGAAGCGCCGATGTGGTGCCTCACCCAGCGTGGCGTCTCGCTCGGCGACCGCGACGGCGACGGCGTCGGTGGCGATGCCAAAAGCGGTGCCAAAAGCGGTGCCAATAGCGATGCTGAGACCGGTGGCGAAGGCGGTGGCGAAGCCGACCTGGCCGTCCGCCGAAAGCAGGCCCTGACCTGGGGCCTCGGCAAGGTGATCGCCCTGGAACAGCCGTTGCGCTGGGGCGGTTTGATCGACTTGCCGGAGGGCGTGGACCCGCGTACCCAGGACTATCTGGCCGGTGTGCTGACCGGTACCTCGGGCGAGGATCAGGTGGCGATCCGCCCGAGTGGGCTCTTCGGCCGGAGGCTGGCGCATGCGCCGACCCACGAGCGCGGCGGGGCCTGGCAGCCTCGCGGCACGGTACTGGTCACCGGCGGCACCGGAGCGTTGGGTGGCCATGTCGCCCGGTGGCTGGCCGACCGGGGTGCCGAACATGTGGTGCTGACCAGTCGCCGGGGCATGGCCGCGCCGGGCGCCGAACGGCTGGCCGGAGAGCTGGAGGCGCTCGGTGCCCGGGTGACGGTGGCGGCGTGTGACGTCGGGGACCGGGAAGCCCTGGCCGCGTTGCTGGCCGAGGTCGGGCCGCTGACCGCGGTGGTGCACACCGCGGCGGTGCTCGATGACGGCACCCTGAACTCGCTCACCACCGAGCAACTGCAACGAGTGCTGCGCGTCAAGACCGACGGCGCGGTGCATCTGCACGAACTGACCCGGGACATGGACCTGTCCGCCTTCGTCCTCTTCTCCTCGCTGTCGGGCACACTGGGCGCACCCGGACAGGGCAACTACGCACCCGGCCACGTCTTCGTGGACACGCTGGCCGAGCAGCGCCGGGCCGAGGGCCTGGTCGCCACCTCCATCGCCTGGGGTCTGTGGGCCGGTGACGGCATGGGCGAGGGCGGGGTGGGCGAGGTGGCCCGCCGCCACGGCGTACCGGAGATGGCGCCGGAGATGGCGGTCGCGGCCATGGCACGCGCCGTCGAGCAGGACGACACCGTCGTCACGGTCGCCGAGATCGACTGGGACCGGCACTATGTGGCCTTCACCGCGACCCGCCCCAGCCCGCTGCTGTTCGAACTCCCCGAGGTGCGGGCGCTGATCGACGCCGGAGTCGGTCAGGAGAGCGCCGAACCGGGCCACGAGCGCTCGGAATTCGCGGAGCGGATCGCCGGTATGGCCGACGCCGACCGGGATCGCGCGGTGCTGGATCTGGTCCGGCGCCATGTCGCGGTCGTGCTCGGGCATACCGGCCCGGACGCGATCGACCCCGGCCGGGCCTTCCAGGAGAGCGGCTTCGACTCGGTCACCGCGGTCGAACTGCGCAACCGGCTCAACCGGGCCACCGGCCTTCGGCTGCCGGCCACTCTGACGTATGACCAGCCCACCCCGCTGGCGATGGCGGAGTACCTCCGCGGCGAACTGCTGCACGGTGGCCAGGACCGCTCGGCCCCGGCCGTCCCGGTCCAGGCGATCGGCGCGGTGAACGACGAGCCCATCGCGATCGTGGGGATGAGCTGCCGCTTCCCGGGAGACGTCAGGTCTCCCGAGGATCTGTGGCGCCTGCTCGCCGACGGCTCCGACGCCATCGGCCCGTTTCCCGAGAACCGGGGCTGGGACACCGCGAACCTGTTCCACCCGGACCCCGACCACCGAGGCACCTCCTCCACCCGAGCGGCCGCGTTCGTCGCCGGAGCCGGTGAGTTCGACGCCGGATTCTTCGGGATCTCCCCGCGTGAAGCGGTGGCGATGGACCCGCAGCAGCGCCTGCTGCTCGAGGTGTCGTGGGAAGCGCTGGAACGGGCCGGCATCGACCCCACGACGCTGCGGGGCAGCGAGACCGGCGTGTTCACGGGCACGAACGGCCAGGACTACGCGGCCCTGTTGAAGGCCGACGAGACGGGCGACTTCGAGGGCCGGGTGGGTACGGGCAACTCGGCATCGGTCATGTCCGGCCGGGTCTCCTACGTCCTCGGTCTCGAAGGCCCCGCACTGACCGTGGATACGGCGTGTTCGTCGTCGCTGGTGGCCTTGCACCTGGCGGTACGGGCCCTGCGGTCCGGCGAGTGCTCGCTGGCACTGGCGGGTGGCGCGAGCGTCATGACGACCGCCGGTATCTTCGTGGAATTCTCCCGCCAGCGCGCACTGGCGGCCGATGGACGCTGCAAGGCGTTCGCGGCGGGGGCGGACGGCACC
Organism: Streptomyces sp. NEAU-YJ-81; assembly: GCF_017592595.1. NCBI lineage: Bacteria > Bacillati > Actinomycetota > Actinomycetes > Kitasatosporales > Streptomycetaceae > Streptomyces > Streptomyces sp. NEAU-YJ-81. Next base: position 6,091 of record NZ_JAGFNO010000067.1, read on the forward strand.
GGCTGGGGTGAGGGTGCCGGAATGCTCGTGGTGGAGCGGCTGTCCGATGCCGAGCGCCATGGGCATCCGATCCTTGCGGTGGTGCGGGGTTCGGCGGTGAATCAGGATGGTGCGTCGAATGGGTTGACGGCGCCGAATGGTCCGTCGCAGCAGCGGGTGATCCGGCAGGCGCTGGCGAACGCCCGTTTGTCCACGGTGGATGTGGATGCGGTGGAGGCACACGGTACGGGGACGACGCTGGGTGATCCGATCGAGGCGCAGGCCCTGTTGGCCACTTACGGTCAGGACCGGGATCCGGAGCGGCCGGTGCTGCTCGGTTCGATCAAGTCGAACATCGGTCATACGCAGGCGGCGGCGGGTGTGGCCGGTGTGATCAAGATGGTGATGGCGATGCGCCACGGTGTGCTGCCGCAGAGCCTCCACATCGATGAGCCCACACCCCATGTGGACTGGTCCACCGGCGCGGTGGAACTCCTCAGCGCGCGGACGGCATGGCCGGAGACCGCACGGCCCCGCCGCGCCGGAGTGTCCGCCTTTGGAGTGAGCGGCACGAACGCGCATGTGATTTTGGAGCAGGCCCCCGAGCCGGTCGCCGAGCCCGAGGTCTCGCCGGAACGCGAGGACTCTGGGGTCGTCCCGTGGGTGGTGTCGGGTGCGAGCGAAGCCGGTGTCCGCGCACAGGCCGAGCGCCTCATGGCCTTTGTCGGCGACCGGCCGGACCTGAGCCCGGTGGATGTCGGCTGGTCGCTGGCGTCCACCCGCGCCGCTTTGCCACACCGTGCCGTGGTCGTCGGCGCTGACCGCGATGACCTCCTCCGTGAGCTGGCGGCCGTGGCCAGTGGCAGCGCCACCATCGGCGAGGCCCGAACGCACTCCGGAGTGGTGTTCGTCTTCCCGGGTCAGGGGTCGCAGTGGGTCGGGATGGCGTTGGAGCTGATGGAGTCCTCGCCGGTGTTCGCGCGACGGATGGGCGAGTGCGCGGATGCGTTGGCCCCGTTCGCTGAGTGGTCGCTGTTCGATGTGCTGGCGGATGAACGAGCGCTGGGCCGTGTCGATGTGGTGCAGCCGGTGTTGTGGGCGGTGATGGTGTCGCTGGCCGAGTTGTGGCGTTCGTACGGTGTGGTGCCGTCGGCGGTGGTGGGTCATTCACAGGGCGAGATCGCGGCGGCGTGTGTGGCGGGTGGTCTGTCCTTGGCGGACGGGGCGCGGGTGGTGGCCTTGCGGAGCAAGGCGCTGCTGGCCCTGTCGGGCCAGGGCGGGATGGTGTCCGTCCCGGTGCCTGCTGACCGGCTGCGGGACCGTCCGGGGTTGTCGGTGGCGGCGGTGAATGGTCCGGCGTCGACGGTGGTGTCGGGGTCGGTTGAGGTGCTGGATGCGGTGCTCGCGGAGTTCCCGGAGGCCAAGCGGATTCCGGTGGACTACGCCTCGCACTCCCCACAGGTGGAGGAGATCCAGGGAGAGCTGGCCGAGGCGCTGGCGGGTGTGGAGCCGCGCGGCGGACAGGTTCCGTTCTATTCGACGGTGACCGGGCGGCTGATGGACACGGCGGAGTTGGATGCCGGGTACTGGTATCGGAATCTGCGCGAGACCGTGGAGTTCCAGTCCACGATCGAGGGACTGCTGGAGCTCGGGCACACGGTGTTCGTCGAGGCCAGCCCACACCCCGTGCTGACGATCGGCGTCCAGGACACCGCCGACGCCACCGACACCCTCATCATCACCACCGGATCGCTGCGCCGCGATGACGGCGGCCTGGTCTCCTTCCTCAGCACCGTCGGCCGGCTGTTCACCGAGGGTGTGCCGGTGGACTGGCAGCCGCTGTTCGCCGAGGCCGGGGCGCGGAGGGTCGATCTCCCGACCTATGCGTTCCAGCATGAGTGGTTCTGGCTGGATCCGGTGCGCGGCGCGACCGATGTCGGAGGCGCGGGCCTTGTCGGTCTCGATCACCCCTTGGTGAGCGCGGTGTTGCCACTGCCCGAATCCGGCGGCTGTGTGCTGACCGGCTCGCTCTCCACGGCCACCCACCCCTGGCTGCGCGATCACGCCGTGCTGGGCAAGGTGTTGCTGCCCGGCACCGGATTCGTAGAGCTGGCCGTGCAAGCGGGGCTGCACGTGGACTGCCGCACGCTGGACGAGCTGACTCTGCAGGCGCCGCTCGTGCTGCCCGCGCACGGAGACGTACAGATCCAGGTGGCGGTCGGCGGACCGGACGGGAGCGGTCGCCGGTCGGTCACGGTGTACTCCAGGCCGGGTCGGGACCGGGCCTGGGTACGGCACGCCACCGGCAGCGTCAGCCCCGGCGACGACACGGTTACCGTGGCCCGGATGGCGTGGCCGCCGGAGGGCGCCACACGGGTCGACCTCACCGATGTCTACGCCGAGATGAGCACCCGCGGTTACGCGTACGGGCCCGTCTTCCAGGGACTGCACACCGCATGGCGGCGCGGCGACGAGGTGTTCGCCGAGGTGGCCTTGGACGAGACGGCCGCGCGCGACGCGGGCCGCTTCGGCGTCCATCCCGCCCTGCTGGACGCCGCCCTGCACGGCGCCGGACTGGGCGCGTTCGTGACCGAACCAGGCCGACCGCACCTTCCGTTCGCCTGGACCGGTGTCACCCTGCACGCCGTCGGTGCCGGCACTTTGCGGGTCGCGCTGTCACCGGCCGGCCCGGACGCCATCTCGCTCCTGGTCATGGACGGCACGGGGGCACCGGTGCTGTCGGCGGAGTCTCTGGTCCTGCGTCCGGTGTCCGAGGGCGGGCTGGGCGATGCCCACGACGATTCGCTGTTCCGAGTGGACTGGACCGAGCTCGCCCTGCCCGGCTCGCCCGACGGCTCGGCTGAAGAGGACTTCCCCGCCATCGAGTCCGCGGCCCAACTGGCCGACCCGGCGGCGGTCCAGCCCCAAGCCAGGGCGGTGGTGTTCAGGCTTTCCCCCGCTGAGGAGAGCCCGGAGGACGTGTACGCGCTCAGCAGCCACGTCCTCGAGGTCGCGCAGGCGTGGCTGGCGGACGACCGGTACGGGGACGCCCGCCTCGTCGTGGTGACGCGGGGCGCGGTCGCGACCATGGCCGGTGAGAATCCGGAGAGCCTCGCCGCTGCCGCGGTCTGGGGCCTCATACGCACCGCACAGACCGAGAACCCCGGCCGCTTCGTGCTCGTGGACACGGCGGACGAGGATCCGTCCACATGGTCCGCGCTCCCGGCATTACTCACCACCGACGAACCGCAGGTGGCCATCCGGGCCGGGAAGGCGCTGGTACCCAGGCTGGTACGGGCCACCCCGCCGACGTTGCCGATCCCGGCGGAAACGGACACCTGGCGGCTGGAGGCCGACGGCGAGGGCACTTTGGAGCAGCTGGTCCTCGCGCCCTGCGCGGAGGTGTCCAGGCCACTGGCCGCAGGCGAGGTCCGGGTGGCCATGCACGCGGCCGGGGTCAACTTCCGTGACGTCCTCCTGGCCTTGGGGATGTACCCGGACAAGGCCGGTCTGCTGGGCAGCGAAGGCGCCGGAACGGTGCTGGAGATCGGCTCCGGAGTAGCCGGAATGGCACCCGGAGACCGGGTGATGGGTCTGTTCTCCGGAGCCTTCGGGCCGGTGGCGATCACCGATCACCGGCTGGTGGCCCCGATCCCGGCCGACTGGTCCTTCCCGCGGGCCGCCGCCACCCCGATCGCCTTCCTCACCGCGATGTACGCGTTGGTCGACCTGGCCGATGTGCGGAGCGGCGAGTCGGTGCTGGTGCACGCGGCAGCCGGTGGCGTCGGGATGGCGGCAGTGCAGGTGGCCCACTGGCTGGGCGCCGAGGTGTTCGCCACCGCCAGCCCGGCCAAATGGGATGCGGTGCGCGAATGCGGTGTCGCCCCGCAGCGGATCGCGTCCTCCCGCTCGACGGAGTTCGCGGAACGCTTCCGCTCGGGCGCACCGGACGGGGTGGATGTCGTACTCAACTCGCTGACCGGCGAACTCCTCGACTCCTCACTCGGACTGCTGCGCCCCGGCGGGCGGCTGATCGAGATGGGCAGGACCGATCTCCGGGACGCCGAGCAGGTGCTGGCGCGCCACGGCGTGGCGTACCGGGCCTTTGAACTGCTCGACGCCGGCCCCGACCGGATCCACCGACTACTCACCGAACTGCTCTCCCTGTTCCAACAGGGCGTGTTCACCCCGCTGCCGCTGCGGATCCAGGACGTACGTCAGGCGGATGACGCCTTCCGCCATCTCTCCCAGGCGCGGCACATCGGCAAGCTGGCCCTCACCATCCCGCGACCGCTCTCCGGCGGCACCGTACTGATCACCGGCGGCACCGGGACTCTGGGTGGGCTGGTGGCTCGCCATCTGGTGCGCGAGCACGGAGTGACGGAGCTGGTGCTGGCCGGCCGTCGCGGCAACACCGCTTCGGACGTGGCGGAGCTGGTCGCCGACCTGGAGGCCGCAGGAGCGCGCGTACGCGTGGCCGCATGCGATGTGTCGGACCGGGACGCCACCGCCGCGTTGGTCGACTCGCTGCCGAATCTGCGGGGCGTGGTGCACACGGCCGGCGTCCTCGACGACGCCGTGATCGGGTCGCTCACCCCGGAGCGGCTGCGGACGGTGCTGCGCCCCAAGGCGGACGCCGCATGGCATCTGCACGAATTGACCCGGGACCGGGACCTGGCCGAGTTCGTGTTGTTCTCCTCGGCGGCCGGAGTGCTCGGCGGCCCGGGACAGGGCAATTACGCGGCGGCCAACGCCTTCCTGGACGCGCTGGCCGCACACCGCCGGGCACAGGGACTGCCCGCGACCTCTCTGGCCTGGGGCTTCTGGGAGCAGCGCAGCGGGCTGACCGAACACCTGACCACCGACCGGCTCGCCCGGTCCGGCGTCCGGCCGCTGTCCACCGATGAGGGGCTGGCCCTCTTCGACGCCGCCCGGGCGACCGGCGACACCCTATTGGTGCCGATGCGGTACGAACCGTCCTCACCGGCCGCCGAGCCGGTGCCCGCTCTGCTGCGCGGCCTCGCCCGCGCTCCGCTCGCCCGCGCCCTTCCGGGCCCGGCCGACGCGGTGGACAACGGTGGGTACGACGGTCTCGCCGGGCTGGCGGAGGACGAACGCCTCGGCGCTCTGCTCGACCTGGTCCGCCGGCAGGCGGCGGCCGTGCTCGGCCACGGCGGTCCGGAATCGGTGACCCCGCAGCGGCCGTTCAAGGAACTCGGCTTCGACTCGCTCTCCGCCGTGGAACTGCGCAACAGGCTGCGCACGGCGACCGGGCGACGGTTGCAGGCCACCCTGATATTCGACCATCCCACTCCGGCCGCGCTCGCCCGCCATCTCGACACCGAGCTGTTCGGCTCCACTGATGTGGCGGTGTCCGTACCGGCACCTGCGATGGCGCACCCGGCCGACGAACCGATCGCCATCGTCGGCATGAGCTGTCGGCTCCCGGGCGGTGTGGACTCCCCGGAGTCGCTGTGGCGGCTGCTGGAGAGCGGCGCGGACGCGATATCGGAGCTCCCGACCGACCGCGGCTGGGACCTTGACGCGCTCTACGACCAGGACCGGAGCCGGCCCGGCACGACCTACGCCAGGACCGGCGGCTTCCTTGAGAACGCGGCGGACTTCGACGCGGGATTCTTCACCATCTCCCCCCGAGAGGCGCTGGCCGCCGATCCCCAGCAACGGCTGTGGCTCGAGGCGTGCTGGGAAGCCTTCGAACGCGCCGGTATCGATCCCCTCGCCCTGAAGGGCACCCGCACCGGGGTGTTCGCGGGCGCCGCTTCGACGACGTACGGCGCGGGCCAGGCCGCCACTCCGGACGGCTCCGAGGGGTACCTGCTCACCGGGAACTCCACCTCCGTGATCTCCGGCCGGGTGGCCTACACCCTCGGCCTCGAGGGCCCCGCCGTCACCGTGGACACCGCGTGCTCCTCCTCGCTGGTCAGCGTGCACTGGGCCTGCGAATCCCTGCGCCGTGGCGAAAGCACACTGGCGCTGGCGGGTGGTGTGGCCGTGATGACGACACCGGACCTGCTGGTCGAGTTCTCCCGCCAGCGCGGACTCGCACCGAACGGGCGGTGCAAGGCATTCGCCGCAGCCGCCGACGGCACCGGGTTCGCCGAAGGCGCCGGGGTGCTCGTCCTGGAGCGGCTGTCCGATGCCGAGCGGAACGGCCACCGGGTGCTGGCGGTGGTGCGGGGTTCCGCGGTCAACCAGGACGGGGCCTCGAACGGCCTGACGGCACCGAATGGTCCGTCGCAGCAGCGGGTGATCCGGCAGGCGCTGGCGGATGCCCGTTTGTCGGCGGCGGATGTGGATGCGGTGGAGGCGCATGGGACGGGGACGACGCTGGGTGATCCGATTGAGGCGCAGGCTCTATTGGCCACCTATGGTCAGGACCGGGATCCGGAGCGGCCGTTGCTGCTGGGCTCGGTGAAGTCCAACATCGGACACACTCAGGCAGCCGCGGGTGCCGCCGGACTCATCAAGATGGTTCTGGCCCTGCGCAACGGTCTGCTGCCACGAACCCTGCACGTCGATGAGCCATCCCCGCACGTCGACTGGAACGCCGGGGCCATCGAGCTGCTGACCGAGCAGACCATGTGGCCCGACCAGGGCCGCCCACGCCGCGCCGGGGTGTCCGCGTTCGGAGTGAGCGGCACCAACGCCCATGTGATTCTCGAACAGGCACCGGAGCTGGACGAGAGCGGTGAGCCGGACACCGGCCGGGCGGGGCTGCCCGTGGTGCCATGGGTGCTGTCGGGCGCTGGGGCGGCCGGGCTACGGGCGCAGGCCCAGCGGTTGTCATCCTTCGTGCGGCAGAACCCCGAGCTCGACCCCGTGGATGTGGGATGGTCCCTGGTCGCGACCCGCGCGGCCCTGTCACACCGGGCCGTCATCGTGGGCGCGGACCACGCGGAACTGCTGCGCGAGCTCGACGCCATCGACACGGGCGGCGCTGCCCAGCCCGGGCGCTCGGTGGTGTTCGTCTTCCCGGGGCAGGGGTCGCAGTGGGTCGGGATGGCGTTGGAGTTGATGGAGTCCTCGCCGGTGTTCGCGGGGCGGATGCGTGAATGTGCTGATGCGTTGGCCCCGTTCGCTGAGTGGTCGCTGTTCGATGTGCTGGGCGATGAGGCGGCGTTGGGTCGGGTGGATGTGGTGCAGCCGGTGTTGTGGGCGGTGATGGTGTCGCTGGCGGAGTTGTGGCGTTCGTACGGTGTGGTGCCGTCGGCAGTGGTGGGTCATTCGCAGGGTGAGATCGCGGCGGCGTGTGTGGCGGGTGGTCTGTCCTTGGCGGATGGGGCGCGGGTGGTGGTGCTGCGGAGTAAGGCGTTGCTGGCTCTGTCGGGTCGGGGTGGGATGGTGTCCGTCCCGGTGCCTGCTGACCGGCTGCGGGATCGTCCGGGGTTGTCGGTGGCGGCGGTGAATGGTCCGGCGTCGACGGTGGTGTCGGGGGCGGTTGAGGTGCTGGATGCGGTGCTGGCGGAGTTTCCGGAGGCCAAGCGGATTCCGGTGGATTACGCGTCGCATTCGGTGCAGGTGGAGGAGATCCGGGGGGAGTTGGCGGAGGCGCTGGCGGGTGTGGAGCCGCGTGGCGGGGAGGTGCCGTTCTATTCGACGGTGACCGGGCGGCTGATGGACACGGCGGAGCTGGATGCCGGGTACTGGTACCGGAATCTGCGCGAGACCGTGGAGTTCCAGGGCACCGTTGAGACCCTCATACGCCAGGGTCACACGGTGTTCGTCGAGGCCAGCCCGCACCCGGTGCTGACCATCGGCATCCAGGACACCGCCGACGCGATGGGCAACCCCATCGTGGCCGCCGGTTCCCTCCGCCGTGACGAGGGAGGCGTGGATCGGTTCCTGACGTCACTGGCCGAGGTGTCCGTCGGCGGTGCCGAGGTGAACTGGCAGACGGTCTTCGCCGGCACTGGTGCTCGGCGCGTCGACTTGCCCACGTATGCCTTCCAGCGTGAGCGGTTCTGGCTGACGCCATCCACACGCACCGGCGACGCATCCGGATTGGGCCTGGGAGCCGTTGACCATCCGCTGCTGGGCGCGGCGGTGCCGCTCCCGGAAGCGGACGGCTGTGTGCTGACCGGTGCGCTGTCGCTGGCCGGGCAGCCGTGGCTGGCCGACCACGCCGTCCTGGGCATGGTGCTTCTTCCGGGCACCGCGTTCGTGGAGCTCGCGCTCCAGGCGGGGGCGCGGTTCGGCTGCGACACACTGGAAGAGCTGACGCTGCACGAGCCGCTCGTCGTGCCCGACCAGGAAACCGTGCAGCTTCAGGTGTCGGTCGGAGGCCCGGACCACCTCGGAAACCGGCCCCTCACGGTGTTCTCCCGTCGTGAGGGCGACTGGATACGCCACGCAGGCGGCACGCTGCGCGCGGGCGAGCATGGCGATCCGCCCGCGAACCTGTCGGCCTGGCCACCAGCCGGTGCCCAGCCGGTCGACTTCACCGAGCTGTACTCGGCGATGGCCGAGCGGGGCTACCAGTACGGCCCCGCCTTCCACGGTCTGCGGGCGGCATGGATCCATGACAGCGAGGTGTTCCTGGACGTCGCGTTGCCCGAGCAGATAGCGGGCGACGCCGCCCGATGCGGAGTGCATCCCGCGCTGCTGGACGCGGCCCTGCAGGGCATCGGCCTGGGCGCCTTTGTGAGCGAGCCGGGTCAGGCCCATCTCCCCTTCTCCTGGAGCGGGGTGACCCTGCACGCGGTGGGTGCGACCACCCTCCGGGTGGCGATCAGCCCGGCGGGTCCGGATACGGTGACCATTCGGATGGCGGACACCACCGGGGCTCCCGTGCTGTCCATCGACGCGCTGGCGATGCGTCCGGTGGCGGAGAGCCGGCTGCTCGAAGTGGCTGGTGGCAGCCGGAGTGATGCGCTGTTCCGGCTGGACTGGAAGGAGCTTCCCCTCCCCACGGAGGCCGTCGGCTCGCAGGCGCTGTCCTGGGCACTGCTGGGCGGCCACGACGAGCCGCGGCTGACCGCCGCGCTGACCGCGGCCGGTGCGTCGCCACAACGCCATCGGGACCTCGCCGCCGTCGGCCAGGTGCCGGATGTGCTGGTCCTGCCGTGTCTGCCCGAGACGGATGACGGTCCGGCCCCGGAAGCGATCTCGTCCGCCCTGCGTCGGGTGCTGGAGGTGGTGCGGGATTGGCTCGGGGACGCGCGATTCACCGATACCCGCCTGGTGGTGCTCACCCGCCGCGCGGTGGCCACATCCACCGGAGACGACGTGGAGGATCTGGCGGCAGCCTCCGTACGAGGGCTCCTGCGCACCGCGCAGCAGGAGAACCCCGACCGGCTCGTCGTGATCGACCACGACGATTCGGACCTTGGGGTGCTGCCCGCGGTGCTCGCGACAGGGGAACCCGAAGCGGCCATCCGGACCGGGACGGTACTGGTGCCCAGGCTGGTCAAGGCACCCGTACCGGACGGGAAGGCCCCCGCCTGGGACACCGGCACCGTACTGATCACCGGCGGGACCGGGACCCTCGGCGGTCTGGTCGCACGCCACCTGGTGACCTCCCATGGCGCGAGTGACCTGGTGTTGGCCAGCCGCGGCGGTGCCACCGCGGCCGGCGCCGCGGACCTGGCCGCCGAACTGGAGGCGCTCGGCGCCCGGATCCGCATCGCCGCCTGTGATGTGGCCGATCGTGCCCAGCTGACCGCGCTGCTTGCCACCATTCCGGCGTTGCGTGCCGTCGTTCACACCGCCGGGGTGCTGGACGACGGTGTCATCGGCTCGATGACCGCCGAACGCGTGGACACCGTCCTACGGCCGAAGGCGAACGCGGCCTGGCACCTGCACGAGCTGACACGTCGGCTGGACCTGGACGCGTTCGTGCTGTTCTCCTCCGCCACCGGAGTGCTGGGCAGCGCCGGGCAGGGCAACTACGCCGCGGCCAACGCCTTCCTCGATGCGCTGGCCGCCCACCGGCGGGCCCAGGGGCTCGCCGCGGTGTCGGTGGCGTGGGGTCTGTGGCAGCAGCGCAGTGGCCTGACCGCACACCTGTCGGAGGAGGACGTGGCCCGAATGACCCGTACGGGCGCCGTTCCCCTGTCCGACGAGCGTGGTCTCGAGCTGTTCGACGCCGCGTGCCGGAGCGGCGAAGCCACCCTCGTGGCCACTCCGCTGCACCTGCGGGCGGTGGTGGCCACCGGTACGGTGCCGCCCGTGCTGAGCGCGCTGGCACCGACTCCACCGCGCCGGGCCGCCGAGGCCGGTGATGGTGGGGTGGCCCTGCGGCAGAGCCTGGCCGAGATGGCGGACGCGGAACGGAGCCAGACCGTACTGGAGTTGCTACGCGGGCAGGTCGCCGCGGTGCTGCGGCACCCGGACGCGTCGGCGATCGATCCGGCGCGGACCTTCCAGGAGATCGGCTTCGACTCCCTGACCGCGGTGGAACTGCGCAACCGGCTGGGTGCCACCACCGGAATCAGGCTGGCCGCGACCGCGATCTTCGACTATCCGACCCCGGCGGCGCTGGCGGAGCATGTGCTCGCCGAGATTGCGCCGGAGACCGCCGACCCGGTCGCGGCCCGGCTCAGGGAGCTGGACAAGGTCGCCGCCATGATTTCGGTGATGGCGGAGGACGACACCATGCGCGAGCAGTTGTCCTCGCGGATGGAGACCATCGTTTCGATGTGGGCTGACCTGCACCGTTCGGAGCGGTCGAGCAACGTTGAGGGAGACCTGGAATCGGCCTCGCTCGACGACATGTTCGGAATCATCGACCAGGAACTCGATGGGTCATGAGCAGCGAGAACGTCCGACCGGGGATCGAGGGGACTGGCACGGGGATGTCGAACGACGAAAAGGTACTCGAGTACCTCAAGAAGCTCACCGCCGATCTGCGCCAGACGCGTCAGCGCCTGGCGGATGTCGAGGCCAAGAGCCGCGAGCCGATCGCGATCGTTGGCATGAGCTGTCGTTTTCCGGGAGGAGTCAGCTCGCCGGAAGACTTGTGGCGGCTGACGGAGTCGGCGGTGGACGCGGTCTCCGGTTTTCCCACCGACCGCGGCTGGGATCTGGACGGCCTGTACGACCCGGATCCGGATCGCGCGGGCCGGTCGTACGCCCGAGAGGGTGCGTTTCTCCCTGACGCCGGCCACTTCGACCCCGGCCTGTTCGGTATCTCGCCGCGTGAGGCGCTGGCGATGGATCCGCAGCAGCGGCTGCTGCTGGAGGCGTCATGGGAGGCTCTGGAGCGGGCGGGTATTCCGACCGACTCCCTGAAGGGCAGCCGGACCGGGGTGTTCGCCGGACTGATGTCTTCCGACTATGTCTCGCGGCTTTCGGCTGTTCCGGACGAGCTTGAGGGATATGTCGGAATCGGCAGCGCGGCGAGCGTCGCGTCCGGCCGGGTGTCGTACACGCTGGGGCTTGAGGGTCCGGCGGTGACGGTGGATACGGCGTGTTCGTCGTCGCTGGTGGCGTTGCATTTGGCGGTGCAGGCGCTGCGGAACGGTGAGTGCTCGCTGGCGCTTGCGGGCGGTGTCACGGTGATGGCGACACCGGGCACCTTTGTCCAGTTCTCCCGTCAGCGCGGCCTGGCCGTCGATGGGCGGTGCAAGGCGTTCGCGGCGGCGGCGGACGGCACCGGCTGGGGCGAGGGCGTCGGGATGCTGGTGGTGGAGCGGTTGTCCGATGCTGAGCGTCTTGGGCATCGGGTGTTGGCGGTGGTGCGGGGTTCGGCGGTGAATCAGGATGGTGCGTCGAATGGGTTGACGGCGCCGAATGGTCCGTCGCAGCAGCGGGTGATTCGGCAGGCGTTGGCGAATGCTCGTTTGTCGGCGGTGGATGTGGATGCAGTGGAGGCGCACGGTACGGGTACGGCGTTGGGTGATCCGATCGAGGCGCAGGCGCTGTTGGCCACGTATGGCCAGGATCGGGATCCGGGTCGGCCGTTGTGGTTGGGGTCGGTGAAGTCGAATATCGGTCATACGCAGGCGGCGGCTGGTGTGGCTGGTGTGATCAAGATGGTGATGGCGTTGCGGTATGGGGTGTTGCCGCGGACGTTGCATGTGGATGAGCCGTCGCCGCATGTGGATTGGTCGGTCGGTGGGGTGGAGTTGCTGACTGAGCAGGTGACGTGGCCGGATGCGGAACGGCCGCGTCGGGCGGGTGTGTCGGCGTTCGGGGTGAGTGGGACGAATGCCCATGTGATTGTGGAGCAGGCGCCTGTGGTGGCGGAGGGACCTCGGGACGAGGGAGTTGGGCTGCCTGCTGTGCCGTGGGTGGTTTCGGGTGTGGGTGAGGCGGCGGTGCGGGCGCAGGTGGAGCGGTTGCGTGGGTTTGTGGCGGGCGATCCTGGGTTGGATCTCGCGGATGTGGGGTGGTCGTTGGTGGCTGCTCGTTCTGCGTTGTCGCATCGTGCGGTGGTGGTGGGTGCGGGTCGTGATGAGTTGTTGGGTGGGTTGGGTTCGGTGGTTGTGGGTGTTCCGGTGGGTGGTGGGTTGGGTGTGGTGTTTGCGGGTCAGGGGTCGCAGCGGTTGGGGATGGGGCGTGGGTTGTATGAGGCGTATCCCGTGTTCGCTGCGGTGTGGGATGAGGTGTGTGCGGAGCTGGACCGGTATTTGGACCGGCCTTTGGGTGAGGTGGTGTGGTGTGATGAGGCTGAGTTGATTGGGGAGACGGCGTATACGCAGGCGGGTTTGTTTGCGCTTGAGGTGTCGTTGTATCGGCTGATGGTCTCGTGGGGTGTGAAGCCGGATTACCTGTTGGGTCATTCGATTGGTGAGTTGGCTGCTGCGTGTGTGGCGGGTGTGTGGTCGTTGGAGGATGCGGCGCGGGTGGTGGCTGCTCGGGGTCGTTTGATGCAGGCGTTGCCGTCGGGTGGGGCGATGGTTTCGGTGGCGGCGTCGGAGGGTGAGGTGCGGCCGCTGCTGACCGGAGGCGTGGCGGTTGCGGCGGTGAATGGTCCCGAGTCGGTGGTGATCTCGGGGGATAAGGACGAGGTTGCTGAGATCGCGGGTGTGTTGGCTGGTCGGGGGGTGCGGACGCGGTGGTTGCGGGTGAGTCATGCGTTTCATTCGTCGCGTATGGATGGGATGTTGGCGGAGTTTGGTGAGGTGTTGCGGGGGGTGGAGTTCCGGGCTCCGAGTGTGCCGGTGGTGTCGAATGTGTCGGGTGTGGTGGCGGGTGATGAGTTGTGTTCGCCGGAGTATTGGGTGCGTCATGTGCGGGAGACCGTGCGCTTTGCCGATGGGCTCGGCACACTCCGTGGGCTGGGTGTCGGTTCCTTCCTGGAGCTGGGTCCCGATGGCACGCTGTCCGCTCTGGCCGGTGGCGATGGACTGGCCGTACTGCGTCCGGATCGTCCGGAGCCCCTTACCGCGATGGCCGCTCTGGGTGGGCTGTATGTGCGGGGCGTCCAGATCGATTGGGCGGCGGTGTTCCCCGGTGCTCGGCGTGTTGATTTGCCGACGTATGCGTTCCAGCGTGAGCGGTTCTGGCTGGAGTCGGCGGCGGTCCAGCCCGCGACCAGCGCCGTTGACGTGGCGTTCTGGGATGCGGTCGAGCGTGGTGATGCGGAGGCTCTGGGGGTCGATGCTGAGCAGTCGTTGAGTGCCGCGTTGCCTGCATTGGCGTCGTGGCGGCGGGCGCAGCAGGAACAGTCGGTGGTCGACGCATGGCGGTATCGGGTGACCTGGACCCCGGTTGTGCGTCCCTCTTCGCAACTCTCTGGGCTGTGGTTGGTGGTCATCGAGCCCGACGGAGCGGAGACGGACGTTGTCGCCGCGCTTCGGGCCGCCGGCGCCGAGGTGCGCGTTGTCACGGTCGAGGAGCTGGACGCGGGCCCGGTCGCGGGTGTGGTGTCGCTGCTGTCGGTCGAGGCGACGGTGTCGCTGGTGCAGGCCCTCGGGGTGGCTGGGATCGATGCGCCGTTGTGGTGTGTCACCCGGGGGGCGGTCTCCGTGGCGGACGGGGATGTGGTGGATCCGTATGCGTCGGCGGTCTGGGGGCTGGGGCGTGTTATCGGTCTGGAGCACCCGGAGCGTTGGGGCGGGCTGGTCGACCTGCCCGCCTCATGGGATGAGCGGACCTCCGGTCTGTTGTGCTCGGTGCTTTCAGGCGCCACGCGCGAGGATCACACAGCGATCCGTGGCAACGACGTCTTCGGCAGTCGTCTGAGCCGTGTGACGACGTCGGGTCGGGGGCAGTCCGCTGCTTGGGAATCGTCGGGGACCGCGCTGATCACCGGTGGAACGGGGGCCCTGGGGAGTCATGTCGCCCGATGGCTCGCAGGTACCGGCGTCGCGGAGATCGTGCTGACGAGTCGGCGAGGCTCGGACGCTCCCGGAGCCGGGGAACTGGTCGCCGAACTATCGGCCATGGGCGTGTCGGCCCGGATCGTGGCGTGTGACGTGGCCGATCGGGACGCGGTTGCGGAGCTGCTCGGAACAATCCCGGATCTTCGCGTGGTCGTCCATGCTGCGGGAGTACCAAGCTGGGGCCCGTTGAGCGCCCTTACCGCCGAGGACCTTGAGGTCGGGATGCGGCCGAAGGTCATGGGAGCCATCCACCTGGATGAGCTGACGCGCCACATGTCCTTGGACGCTTTTGTTCTGTTTTCGTCGGTGGCGGGGGTGTGGGGGAGTGGTCGTCAGCCGGCGTATGCGGCGGCGAATGCGTTTTTGGATGGGTTGGCGTGGCGGCGTCGTGGTGTTGGGTTGGTGGCGACTTCGGTGGCGTGGGGTATGTGGGATGGGGGTGGTATGGCTGTTGGGGGTGAGGAGTTCCTGGTTGAGCGTGGTGTGTCGGGGATGGCGCCGGGTGCGGCGGTGGTGGCGTTGCGGCGGGCGTTGTGTGATGGCGAGACGGCGATCGTGGTGGCGGATGTGGACTGGGAGCGGTTCGGGGCGAGGTTCACGGCCCTGCGTCCGAGTCCACTGCTGAGCGAGCTGATAGCCGACACCGCCGAATTGCGGACTGGAGCGGGCGAATTCGCGGCCGGCCTCCACACCATGTCCGAGGGCGAGCGTATGCGCGCGGCTGTCGAGCTGGTGCGCGTCTCCGCCGCGGCGGTGCTGGGGCACCCGGGCCCTGAGGCCATCGACCCCGGCAGGACGTTCCAGGAGATCGGCTTCGACTCGTTGACCGCGGTGGAGCTGCGCGATCGGGTTGCCACAGCCACCGGCATCCGACCGCCGGCCACCATGATCTTCGACTATCCGACTCCCGTGGCCCTCGCCGAATATCTGAACGTGGAATTGCTCGGCGCGCCGCGGGAGAGTGTGCCGCCGATGCCGGTGGTCGCACCGGATGACCAAGACCCCATCGTCATTGTCGGCATGAGCTGCCGCTTCCCCGTGGATGTCGAGTCTCCCGAGGACCTGTGGCGGCTGGTCGATTCCGACGGCGACGCCATAACGGCCTTCCCGGCGGACCGTGGGTGGGATCTGACCGGCCTCTTCGACGCGACTGCGGGGGAGTCGGGCACGTCGTATGCGCGTGTCGGTGGGTTCGTTCACGATGCGGGCGAGTTCGATCCGGGCCTCTTCGGGATCTCGCCGCGTGAGGCGCTGGCAATGGATCCGCAGCAGCGGCTGCTGCTGCACGCGGCATGGGAGGCGTTCGAACGGGCGGGTGTCCCGGTCGACTCGGTCCGGGGCAGTCGGACGGGCGTGTTCGTGGGAGCCTCCCCGCAGGGCTATGGCGCCGCCGACGCATCGGAAGGCTACTTCCTCACCGGCAGTTCGGGCAGCGTCATTTCGGGTCGGGTGTCGTACACGCTCGGGCTTGAGGGTCCGGCGGTGACGGTGGATACGGCGTGTTCGTCGTCGCTGGTGGCGTTGCATCTGGCGGTGCAGGCGCTGCGGAACGGTGAGTGCTCGCTGGCGCTTGCGGGCGGTGTCACGGTGATGGCGACCCCCACCGCTTTCGTGGAGTTCTCGCGACAGCGTGGGCTGGCTGCCGATGGCCGGTGCAAGTCCTTTGCCGCTGGTGCGGATGGGACGGGTTGGTCCGAGGGTGTGGGGCTGTTGTTGGTGGAGCGGTTGTCTGATGCTGAGCGCAATGGGCATCCGGTGCTGGCTGTGGTGCGGGGTTCGGCGGTGAATCAGGATGGTGCGTCGAATGGGTTGACGGCGCCGAATGGTCCGTCGCAGCAGCGGGTGATTCGGCAGGCGCTGGCGAGCGCCGGACTTTCGGCGTCGGATATCGACGCGGTCGAGGCGCACGGCACGGGCACGGCGTTGGGTGATCCGATCGAGGCGCAGGCGCTGTTGGCCACTTACGGTCAGGATCGGGATCCGGAGCGGCCGTTGCTGCTGGGTTCGGTGAAGTCGAACATCGGCCATACGCAGGCGGCGGCGGGTGTGGCTGGTGTGATCAAGATGGTGATGGCGATGCGCCACGGCGTGCTGCCCCGGACCCTGCACCTGGACGAGCCGTCTACCCATGTGGATTGGTCGGCTGGTGCGGTGGAGCTGCTGACCGAGCAGGTGGTGTGGCCGGATGTGGATCGGCCGCGTCGGGTGGGTGTGTCGTCGTTCGGAGTGAGCGGGACGAATGCCCATGTGATCGTGGAGCAGGCGCCTGTGGTGGCGGAGGGACCTCGGGACGAGGGAGTTGGGCTGCCTGCTGTGCCGTGGGTGGTTTCGGGTGTGGGTGAGGCGGCGGTGCGGGCGCAGGCGGAGCGGTTGCGGGGGTTTGTGGCGGGCGATCCTGGGTTGGGTCTCGCGGATGTGGGGTGGTCGTTGGTGGCTGCTCGTTCTGCGTTGTCGCATCGTGCGGTGGTGGTGGGTGCGGGTCGTGATGAGTTGTTGGGTGGGTTGGGTTCGGTGGTTGTGGGGGGTCCTGTTGGTGGTGGGTTGGGTGTGGTGTTTGCGGGTCAGGGGTCGCAGCGGTTGGGGATGGGGCGTGGGTTGTATGAGGCGTATCCCGTGTTCGCTGCGGTGTGG
>NZ_JAGFNO010000068.1:0-22216 GCF_017592595.1 Streptomyces sp. NEAU-YJ-81
CAACGCCGCGTCGAACAACGCCGGATGCAGACCGAACTGACCCGCCCGCTCCCGCTCTCCCTCCGGCAGCTCGACCTCCGCGAACACCTCACCATCACGCCGCCACGCACGCTTCAACCCCTGGAAAGCCGGCCCATACTCCAGCCCGTTCTCCGCGGCCCGCACATACTCACCCGACACATCAACCGACTCGGCCCCCACCGGAGGCCACACACCAAAGTCGAACCGGGCCTCGGAGCTGGGCGCGGCCGAACCCAGCAGACCATGGGCATGCCGCACCCATGTGGCGCCCTCACCGTCCGCTTCCTCCCGCGAGAAGACACTCACCTCACGGAAGCCGGAAGCATCCGCCTGGCCGACTTCGACCTGAAGGCGTACCCCGCCCTTCTCAGGCACGATCAGCGGCGCTTCCAGGATCAGTTCCTCGACCCGGCCACAGCCGACCTGATCGCCCGCCTGGAGCGCCAACTCCATGAACGCCGTCCCCGGCAGCAACATCACTCCGTGTACGGCGTGATCCGCCAGCCACCCATGTGTGGCCAAGGACAGCCGCCCGCTCAGCAGCACCCCACCACCGCTGGCCAACGACACCACCGCACCCAGCAACGGATGCCCCAGCGAACCCAACCCCACCGAACCCACATCGCCCACCCCCGCAGGCGCATCAAGCCAGAAGCGCTCCCGCTGGAAGGCATACGTCGGCAATTCAACGCGGCGGGCACCGTGGCCGGCGAACACCTTCCGCCAATCGACGCCGACCCCGCTGACATAGAGCTCGGCGGCAGAGGTCAGGAACCGCTCAGGACTACCCTCGTCCCGCCGCAGCGTGCCGACGACCACCGCCTGGGCCTCAGCGGCCTCCAAGGTCTGCTGCACCGGCAGGGCCAACACCGGATGCGGGCTCACCTCGATGAACACGGTGTGGCCGTCATCCAGCAGCGTGCGAGTCGTGGACTCCAGCTCGACCGTCTGCCGCAGGTTCCGGTACCAGTACTCCGCGTCCAGACCGACGGTGTCCACCAGTTCACCGGACACCGTCGAGTAGAACGGCACCTCCGACGAACGTGGCGCGATACCCGCCAGAACCTTCAGCAGCTCCTCGCGGATCCCCTCCACATGTACCGAGTGCGACGCGTAATCCACCGGAACCCGGCGAACCCGCACCTCCTCACCCTCAAGCTCCGCGACCATCTCATCCAGCGCACCAGGATCACCCGACACCACGACCGAACCCGGGCCGTTAACCGCCGCCACCGAGATCGCGCCGCCCCACCGGGCGAGACGCTTCTCCACCTGATCGACCGGCAGCGCGACCGACACCATGCCACCACGCCCCGCAAGACCCACCGCGATCGCCTGCGACCGCAACGCCACCACCTTCGCGGCATCCTCAAGCGACAACGCACCCGCCACACACGCCGCGGCGATCTCACCCTGGCTATGCCCCATCACCGCATCCGGCTCCACACCCACCGAACGCCACAACTTCGCCAACGACACCATCACCGCGAACAACACCGGCTGCACCACATCCACCCGATCAAAACCAGGCGCACCCTCGGCACCGCGCAGCACCTCGGTCAACGACCAATCCACGTAAGCGGACAGGGCCGTCTCGCACTCGCCGATCGCCTCGGCGAACACCGGCGAGGACTCCAGCAGCCCCACGGCCATGCCGACCCACTGCGCCCCCTGGCCAGGGAAGACGAACACCGAACGGCCCGGTGCCTCGACGGCGCCCGCGCGGACCACACCCGGTGCCTTGGCACCCTGAGCCAACGCTCCCAGGCGCTCGAGGAGTTCCTCCCGGCCGGTCCCGGTCACCGCGGCCCGGTACTGGAACGCGGACCTGGTCGTCGCAAGGGAGCGCGCCACATCGGCGGCGCCCAGCTCCGGACGCTCCGCCACGAACTCCCGCAACCGCCCGGCCTGCGCCCGCAACGCGGCGTCACTCTGACCCGACACCACCCACGCCACCGGACCCGCGACACCACCACCGGCAGACTCCTCGGCAACCTCCGCCTCGACCTCCGGAGCCTGCTCCAGGATCACATGCGCGTTCGTCCCGCTCACACCGAACGACGACACACCAACCCTGCGCGGTTCCCCCGTCTCCGGCCACACCCGCGCCTCGGTCAACAACTCGACCGCACCCGCCGACCACTCCACATGCTCCGACGGAGCATCGACATGCAGCGTCTTCGGCAGCACGCCATGCCGCATCGCCTGCACCATCTTCATGACGCCACCCACGCCGGCGGCCGCCTGGGTGTGCCCCATGTTCGACTTCAACGACCCCAGCCACAGCGGCCGGTCCGCCCCACGGCGCTCCTTGCCGTAGGTGGCCAGCAGAGCCTGCGCCTCAATCGGGTCACCCAGCGTCGTACCCGTACCGTGTGCCTCCACCGCGTCCACATCGGCCGCCGACAGGCCCGCGTTCCGCAGTGCGTCGCGGATCACCCGCTGCTGCGAGGGACCGTTCGGCGCAGTCAACCGGCTGCTCGCCCCGTCCTGGTTCACGGCGACACCCCGTACCACCGCCAGTACCTGGTGTCCGTTGCGCCGCGCGTCCGACAGCCGCTCCAGGAGCAGCATCCCCACGCCCTCGGCCCAGCCCGTGCCGTCCGCCTCGTTCGAGAACGGCTTGCACCGGCCGTCGGCAGAAAGTCCCCGCTGACGGCTGAACTCGATGAACGCCTGTGGCGTCGCCATCATGGACACGCCACCGGCGAGCGCCAGCGAGCAGTCGCCCTTGCGGAGCGCCTGCACGGCCAGGTGCAGCGCCACGAGCGACGACGAGCACGCCGTGTCCACGGTCACCGCGGGGCCCTCGAAGCCGAAGGTGTAGGAGATGCGACCGGACGCGACGCTTCCGGCGCTGCCGTTGCCCAGGTGGCCTTCGAAACCCTCCGGTATCGACTGGATACGAGAACCGTAGTCGTTGTAAAGCACACCGACGAACACGCCGGTGCGGCTGGAGCGCACGGACGCCGGGTCGATGCCCGCCCGCTCCAGCGCCTCCCACGAGGTCTCCAGCAGCAGCCGCTGCTGCGGATCGGTCGCCACCGCCTCGCGCGGGCTCATGCCGAAGAACGCGGCGTCGAAGCCGCTCGCGTCGTACAGGAACCCACCCTCACGGGTGTAGCTCTTGCCCGGCTTCTCCGGGTCCGGGTCGTACAGGTCCTCGTCCCATCCCCGGTCCACGGGGAAGGTGGAGATGGCATCAGTGCCCGAGGCGACCAGGTCCCACAGGTCTTCCGGCGACTCCACCCCACCGGGATACCGGCACCCCATGCCGACGATCGCGATGGGTTCCGTGTCCCTGTCCTTGAGTTCCCGCAGCTCCTGACGAGTCTCGTGCAGACTGGCCGTCGCGCGCTTGAGGTAATCGCGCAGTTTGGTGTCGCTCACTGCCTCTTGTCACTCCTCTGAGAACCCCAAGACCGGGGGTTGAAAGCCTTCAGCCGGTAACTTCCAGGGACGGGGTACGTGTCGGTCACGACGTTCCGAGCTCCTCGTCGAGGAAGTCGAAGATCTCGTCGTCGGTCGCCGACTCGAACTTCTCGGCAGCAGCGACCCCACCGTTCGTCGTCTGTGTCTGCTGCGCTGCGGTCAGCTTCGCCAGCACCTGCTGCAAGCGTGTTGTGAGGCGTGTCCTCGCGGCTTCGTCCGCCACCACCTCGGCAAAGGAGCTCTCCAGCTTCTCCAGCTCCGACAGGACCGGCAGCACCACCAATGCTTCCGGCTCCTCCTCGACGAGTTCTTCCGCCAGATACCCGGCCAGCGCCTTGGACGTCGTGTAGTCGAACAGCAGGGTGGCGGGCAGCCGAAGGCCGGTCACCGTGCCCAGCCGGTTGCGCAGTCCGACCGCGGTCAGCGAGTCGAAGCCGAGATCGAGGAATCCGCGGTCGGGGGCGATCATGCGAGCGTCGTCGTGGCCCAGCGCCATGGCCGCGTGCTCGGCCACCAGTTCCAGGAGCGCCTTCTGCCGCGCCGCGGGCTTCATCGAGCCGATACGGCGACGCAGGTCGGCGGGGTCGGCGCCGGAACCGCCCGTGGACGTCTTCGCGGGGCCGCGCCGAGCCGTGGCCCGGATGATGCCTCGCAGCAGGACCGGGATCGGCCCGTCCTGGGCTCGCCACGCCGAGGCGTCGAGCCGTGCCGGGACCAGGATGGCCGCGTCGATGCCGCAAGCGGCGTCGAACAGGGCCAGGGCCTCCTCGGAGGCCATCGGGGTCACTCCGTCCCGGGCGATGCGCCGCGTATCGGCCTCGTCCAGCTTGCCCGTCATGCCGCTGCGCTGCTCCCACAGCCCCCAGGCCTGTGACTGGGCGGGAAGGCCCTCGGCCCGGCGCCGGTGCGCGAACGCGTCCAGGAAGGCGTTGGCGGCGGCGTAGTTGGCCTGGCCCGGACCGCCGAGCATCCCGGATAGCGAGGAGAAGAGCACGAACGCGGACAGGTCGAGGCCGGCGGTCAGCTCGTGCAGGTTGAGCACCGCGTCGACCTTGGGCCGCAGCACACGGTCGACGCGCTCGGGAGTGAGTGCCTCGACGACGCCGTCGTCCAGCACACCGGCGGTGTGAATCACGGCGGTGAGCGGGTGCTCAGCAGGCAGGGAGGCCAGAAGCGCGGCGAGGGAGTCGCGGTCGGCGACATCACATGCCACGGCCTCCGCCTCGGCACCCAGCCCGGCCAGCTCCGCCACCAACTCCGCCGCACCCGGCGCCTCCACGCCACGACGACTCGTCAGCACCAGACGCTCAACCTTGTGCTCCACCACCAGATGACGGGCCAACAGCGCGCCCAGACCACCCGTACCACCCGTGATCAGCACCGTCCCCGGGCCATCGAGCGTCCTCGGGATGGTCAGCGCCACCTTGCCGGTGTGCCGGGCCTGGCTGATGAAGCGGAATGCCTCGGGCGCCCTGCGCACATCCCAGGTGCGCACCGGCAGGGGCCGCAGCACCCCGCCCTCGAACAGCGAGATCAGCTCGCCCCACATCTCCTGGATGCGATCGGGTCCCGCCTCCATGAGATCGAACGCCTGGTAGGAGACCCCGCCGTATTCGGCGGCCACCTCCTCCGGCACCCTGACGTCGGTCTTGCCCATCTCCAGGAACCGACCACCGCGCGGCAGCAGGCGCAGACCCGCGTCCACGAACTCCCGCGCCAGCGCGTCGAGCACCACGTCCATGCCGCGCCCGCCGGTCACATCGAGGAAGCGCCTCTCGAAGTCCAGCGTCCGCGACGACGCGATGTGCTCGTCGTCCAGACCCAGCGACCGCAGAGTGTCCCACTTGCCCTCACTCGCCGTGCCGAAGACCTCGGCGCCGAGGTGCCGCGCCAACTGCAGCGTGGCCATGCCCACACCACCGGCCGCCGAATGCACCAGCACCGACTGGCCGGCCTGGAGACCGCCCAGGTCCACCATGGCGTAATAGGCCGTCAGGAACACGATGGGCGTGGAGGCCGCCTGCTCGAACGTCCAGTCCTCCGGGACCCGGGCGACGACACGCCGGTCGGTGATGGCGACCGGGCCGAACGACCCGCTGAAGATGCCCATCACCTTGTCGCCCAGCGCCAGGTCCTTGACCGCGGAGCCGACCTCGGTCACCACACCGGCGCCCTCGCCACCGAGCGGCCCGGCCTCCCCGGGGTACATCCCCAGGGCGTTGAGCACATCGCGGAAGTTCAGGCCCGCCGCGCGCATCTCGACCCTGATCTCGTTCTCGCCCAGGGCTTCGGTGGCATCGGGGCAGGGCAGCAGCGCCAGATTCTCCAAGATCCCCTTGGCGTGCATGTCCAGGCGCCATTCGCGCACTCCCGCGGGCGGCAGCAGTGCGGTGCCCGAGGAGACCCGGGCCATCCGCTGGCCGAGCACCGTGCCCTCGCGGACCACGGCCTGCGGCTCGTCGGCGGCGAGCACCGCCGGAAGGATCCGGCGTGAGTCTTCCTGGCCGTCCAGGTCGACCAGGACGAACCGGTCGGGGTTCTCGGTCTGAGCCGAGCGCACCAGGCCCCAGACGGCCGCGCCGGCGGGGTCGGCCACATCGGCATCGTCGCCCGCGGCGATGGCCCCCCGGGTGAGGAACACCAGGCGGGAAGCGCCGAAGCGGTCGTCGACCAGCCAGCTCTTGAGCAGGCCGAGGGCGTAGTGGCTGACTTCCCGTACCGCCTCCGCCAGGTGCTGCGTCCGGCGGCTACGGGACACGGTGGAGGCCAGGACGACTTCGGGCGCGGTCGCGCCGCCGCCGATGGCCTCGGCCAGGGCCGCGAGGTCCGGGTAGGTGTCCACGGTGACACCGGCCGATCCGAGGACGCCGGTCACCTCAGCCTGGTCGGGCCCGACGAGCGCCCAGCGCCCGGCCGCCCCGCCGCTCGTCTCCGGGGCGCGGGACATGTCCAGGGGCACCAATTCGAGCT
Source organism: Streptomyces sp. NEAU-YJ-81 (assembly GCF_017592595.1). Lineage (NCBI taxonomy): Bacteria > Bacillati > Actinomycetota > Actinomycetes > Kitasatosporales > Streptomycetaceae > Streptomyces > Streptomyces sp. NEAU-YJ-81. The sequence goes on from NZ_JAGFNO010000068.1 coordinate 6,424, forward strand.
GGTACAGCGACTCGTACGGCTGGGCGGAGTTCACCTGCTCCGGGGCCACGGGCCGCAGCACGAGGGAGTCGACCGAGGCGACGAGTGCGCCGGAGGTGTCGGTGGCGTGCAGGGAGACCGCGTCCCCGCCTCCGCTCGCAAGCCGTACGCGCAGCGCGGACGCACCACCGGTGTGGAGGGTCACCCCGTTCCACGAGAACGGAAGGGCGCTGCCATCGGTGCCGGACGACTTGAACGCGACGGTGTGCAGCGAGGCGTCGAGCAGCGCCGGGTGCAGGCCGTACCGCGCGGCCTCGGTCTCCTGCGTCTCGGGCAGGTCGACCTCAGCGAAGATCTCGTCGCCACGGCGCCAGGCGGCTCGCAGCCCCTGGAAGGCCGGGCCGTAGGCGAAGCCGATATCGATGAACTGGTCGTAGAGGTCGGCCACGTCGATCGGCTTCGCCTCCGCGGGCGGCCACACGGCGAAGTCGGCGGCCACGGACTCCGGTGCCGTGGTGGACGGGTCCCTGGTGAGCAGGCCGGTCGCGTGGCGTGTCCAGGGGCCGTCCGGCTGGACGTCCTCGGGCCTGGAGTGCAGGTTGAGCGAACGGGCTCCGGACTCGTCCGGCTCGCCCACGGTGAGCTGGATCTGGACCGCGCCCCGTTCGGGCAGGATCAGCGGCATCTCGATGGTCAGCTCGTCCAGCCGCTCGTAGCCCACCTGCTCCGCCGCGCGCAGGGCCAGTTCCACGAAGGCCGTGCCGGGGAAGAGAACGGTGTCCGCGAAGGCGTGGTCGGCCAGCCACGGCTGAGTGGCGACGGACAGACGGCCGGTGAACAGGTAGGAGTCGGTGTCGGCGAGGGCGACGGCGGCGCCGAGGAGCGGATGGTCCGGCGAGTGCAGCCCCGCCGAGGTCACATCCCCGCCGGCGGCCGGCGCCGTCTCCAGCCAGTAGCGCTGCCGCTGGAAGGCGTAGGTGGGCAGCTCCACCCGCTGGGCGCCACGCCCGGCGAACACCGCGTCCCACTTCACCGTGGTGCCGTGGACGTGGAGTTCGGCCAGCGCCATGGTCAGCGACTGGATCTCGGGCCGGTCCTTGCGCAGCACGGACACGAGGGAGGGAGCGAGCCCGCCATCGGACTCCCCAGCCGTCAGGCAGTCCTGCGCCATCGCGGTGAGCACCCCGTCCGGGCCCACCTCCACGAACGACGTCACGCCCAGCTTCTCCAGGGTCCGTACCCCGTCCGCGAACCGCACCGCCTCCCGCACATGCCGCACCCAGTACTCCGGCGAGCACACCTCATCCGTCTCCGCCGATGTGCCGGTGACGTTGGAGACCAGGGAGAGGGTCGGCGGAGCGAACGACAAGCCCTCGACGACCTTACGGAAGTCGCCGAGCACCCCGTCCATGCGCGGGGAGTGGAAGGCGTGGCTGACCCGCAGGCGACGCGTCTTGCGGCCCTCTCGCTCCCACTGTCCGGCGATCTCCAGCACCGCGGCCTCATCGCCCGCGATGACCACGGCCGTCGGGCCGTTGATGGCGGCGATGCTCACCTCGGCCTCACGACCGGCCAGCGACGCGGCGATCTCCTCCTCGGGCGCCTGGACGGCCACCATCGCGCCGCCCTCGGGCATGGACTGCATCAGCCGGCCACGGGCCGCCACCAGCGCGCACGCGTCCTCCAGCGAGAACACCCCCGCCACATGCGCGGCGGCGATCTCACCGATGGAGTGGCCGATCAGCACATCCGGGGTGATGCCCCAGTGCTCCAGCAGCCGGAACAGCGCCACCTCGATGGCGAACAGCGCGGGCTGGGTGAACGCCGTCTGGTTCAGCAGGTCGGCATCCGCGCTGCCTTCGGCCGCGAACATCACCTCGGTGAGGGGGCGGTCGAGCAGCACATCGAGATGCGCGCACACCTCGTCCAACGCCTGGGCGAACACCGGGAAGGCGTCGTACAGCTCCCGTCCCATGCCCAGACGCTGCGCACCCTGGCCCGAGAACAGGAACGCCGTCTTGTGCTCGGCCCGTGCCACGCCCTGGATCAGCGTGGCCGCGTTCCTGCCCTCCGCCAGCGCGTCGAGTCCGGACCGGAACTGCGCCGGTTCCTCGGCGACCACAACCGCGCGGTAGGGCAGGGCGGAACGGGTCGTCGCCAGCGAGTAGCCGATATCGGCGAGGTCATCGGCGTGCGCGGTACGCACACCGTCGAACTCGCGCAGTCGCCCGGCCTGAGCGCTCAGCGCGTCAGGGCTGCCGCCGGAGAGCAGCCACGGAACCACCGCGATGCCGGCCGGTGAACCGGTGGCCTCGCCGCCCGTCTCCGGCGACGGCGACTCGACGGCGTCGGCCGCCTCGATGATCGTGTGCGCGTTGGTGCCACTGATCCCGAAGGACGACACGGCCGCCCGGCGCGGGCGGTCCGTCTCCGGCCACGGGGTCGGCTCGCGCAGCAGGGACACGGCGCCGCTGGTCCAGTCGACGTGCGGTGAGGGCTCGTCCGCGTGGAGCGTCTTCGGCAGCACGCCCTCCCGCATGGCCATCACCATCTTGATGACCCCGGCCACGCCCGCGGCCGCCTGCGTGTGCCCGATGTTCGACTTGATGGACCCGAGCCACAGCGGCTCACTCTCCGGCCGCTCCCGGCCGTAGGTGGCCAGCAGCGCCTGCGCCTCGATCGGGTCACCGAGCGAGGTGCCCGTGCCGTGGGCTTCCACCGCGTCCACATCGGCGGACGACAGACCGGCGTTCTCCAGAGCCCGGCCGATCACCCGCTGCTGCGACGGGCCGTTGGGCGCCGTCAGACCGTTGGACGCACCGTCCTGGTTGATCGCCGAACCCCGGACGACGGCCAGCACCTGGTGGCCCTTGCGCCGTGCGTCCGACAGCCGCTCCACCAGCAGCAGGCCCACGCCCTCGGACCAGCCCGTGCCATCCGCCTCGGCGGAGAACGCCTTGCACCGCCCATCCGGCGACAGCACGCGCTGGGCGCTGAACTCGACGAACGTGCCCGGCGTGGCCATGATCGTCACACCGCCGGCCAGCGCCATGTCGCACTCGCCCTGGCGCAGCGACTGGCAAGCCAGGTGCAGGGCGACCAGCGACGACGAGCACGCGGTGTCCACCGTCATGGCCGGGCCCTCGAAGCCGAAGGTGTAAGAGAGGCGGCCGGAGGCGACGCTCGACGCGCTGCCGAGTCCGAGATAGGCCTGCACGCCGTCCGGCACGCTGATGGGCCGGCCGCTGTAGTCCTGGTAGTTCGAGCCGATGAAGACGCCCGCCTGGCTGCCACGCAACGCCGCCGGGTCGATGCCGGCGCGCTCGAACGCCTCCCAGGACGTCTCCAGCAGCAGCCGCTGCTGGGGGTCCATGGCCAGGGCCTCACGCCGCGAGATGCCGAAGAAGTCCGGGTCGAAGTCGGAGACGTTGTCGAGGAATCCGCCGGTGCTGGCGTAGGTCGTGCCCGGCCTGTCCGGGTCGGGGTCGTACAGCCCCTCGAGGTCCCAGCCACGGTCGTCGGGGAACCCGGAGATCGTGTCGACTCCGGCGTTCACCACGTCCCACAGCTGCTCCGGGGTCCGCACACCGCCCGGGAACCGGCAGCTCATCGCCACGATCGCGATGGGCTCATCGAGCGAGTCCGATCGGGTCGGCGCCGTCTCGGCGGCGCCGCCTTCCTCGGTGCCGAACATCTCGCCGTTCAGGAACCGTGCCAGCACCGTGGGCGTGGGGTAGTCGAAGACCAGGCTGACCGGCAGCCGCAGCCCGGTCGCCGTGCCGATCCGGTTGCGCAGTTCAACGGCGGTCAGCGAGTCGAAGCCGAGATCGCGGAAGGCTCGGTCCGACGCGACCGCGTCCGCGCTGTCGTGAGCGAGGACATCGGCGGCCTGGGCACGCACCAGATCCCGCAGCGCCCCTTCGCGCTTCTCCCGGGGCATGGCTTCCAGCCGGTCGTGAAGTTCTGCCCGCCCGGGGACGGCACTGCCCGCCGTGGGCTGCTTCTCCGTGGTCGCGCTCTGCGCGCTGCGCAACTGGCGGAAGAGGGGAGCGTCGGGGGAGTCTGCCTCGAGGCGCGTCCAGTCGATGTCCGCGACCGCGAGGAACGTCTCGTCGTGGTCCAGGGCCTGCTGCAGCGCCGAAATCGCCAGCTCGGGGGACATGGCCAGAATCCCCGACCGGCTCATCTGCTCGCCGACCTCATCCGTGACGAGGCCGCCTCCGGCCCAGGCGCCCCAGGCGATGGACGTGGCCGGAAGGCCATCCGCGCGCCGCTGCGAAGCCAGCGCGTCGAGATAGGCGTTACCCGCCGCGTAGCTCCCCTGCCCCGGACCGCCCAATGTGGCCGCCGCCGAGGAGAACAGCACGAACGCCGAGAGATCCATCCCCGCGGTCAGCTCATGCAGATTCCGGGTCGCGTCCACCTTCGGACGCAGCACCCCGGCCGCCCGACGCACCGTGAGGGCGTCCACCACACCGTCGTCCAGCACACCAGCCGTATGCACCACGGCCGTCAGCGGGAACTCCCGCGGAATCGCGTCCAGCACCGCGGCCAGCGCCGCACGGTCCGCGGCGTCACACGCCGCCACCGTCACCCGGGCACCGAGCTCCTCCAGCTCCGCCTTCAACTCGGCGGCGCCCTCGGCCTCCATACCACTACGGCTCGTCAGCACCAGATGTGCGGCACCCGTACGCGCCAGCCAGCGGGACACATGGCCACCCAGCGCACCCGTACCACCGGTCACCAGCACCGAACCACTCGGCCGCCAGCCATCCGCGGTCGTGGCATCAGGCGCGGAGGCCCGCACCAGCCGCTTGGCGAAGACGCCGGACCCGCGCACCGCGACCTGGTCCTCGGTCTCCGCGGCGGTCAGCACTCCGGCCAGACGGGTCATCGCGCGGTCGTCCATGGTCTCGGGCAGGTCCACGACGCCGCCCCAGCGCTGGGGGTACTCCGCCTCCAGGATCCGGCCCAGGCCCCACACCATCGACTGCACCGGGCTCACCAGCCGGTCGGAACGCCCCACCGACACCGCACCCCGGGTGCCGCACCACAGCGGAGCCACCACATCCGCATCGCCCAGCGCCTGAACCAGGCCCACCGTCGCCGCCAGCCCGGCCGGGACCACCTCGAAGGACTCATGTGCCGACTCGTCCAGCCCCAGCAGCGAGAACACACCCGTCACGCCCGACGGCTCCACCGCTGCGCCATCGAGGGCCACGCGCAGCCGCTCCGTAATCACCTCACGGTCATCCGCCGCCCCGACGGCTACGCGAACCACATGCGCACCGCGCCCGGCCATCCCGTCCAGCACGGTGGCGACCAATACATCGTCACCACGGCCTTCCGGAAAGGCCACGAGCCAGGTGCCCGAGAGCGTGGTCTCGGACGCGGATGCCAGGGGCTTCCAGACCGCCTGGTAACGCCAGCCGTCCACCGTGTTCTGCTCACGCCGCTGACGGCGCCAGGACGACAGCGCCGGAAGCAACGCCGTCAACGACGACTGCTGCTCCTCGTCCGCCACCTCCAACGTCCGTGTCAGCGCCTCCAGGTCCTCGCGCTCCACCGCCTCCCAGAAGCGCGCGTCCACCGCATCCGCGCTCAAGCCGTTACCGGCAGCCGCCTCGACAACCGGGTTGGCGTCCAGCCAGTAGCGCTGGTGCTGGAAGGCGTAGGTGGGCAGGTCGACGGGGTGCGCACCGGTTCCGGCCAACACCGTCCGCCAGTCCACGGCGATACCGCCGACGTGGGCCTCGGCCAGGGAGGTCAGGAACCTTTCCGGGCCGCCTTCGTCGCGGCGCAGCGAGCCGACGGCCGCCACGGGGGTGCCGTGGTCCTCGGCCGTCTGCTCGATGCCCATGGTCAGCACCGGATGCGCGCTGGCCTCCACGAACGTCTGGAAGCCCTCCTCGAGAAGCACCCGCACGGTCTCGTCGAAACGCACGGTCCCGCGCAGATTGCGGTACCAGTAGCCGGCGTCCAGCTCCGTGGTGTCCAGCACCCCGCCGGTCACCGTCGAGTAGAACGGCACCGACGAGGAGCGCGGGGCGATTCCCGCGAGGGTCTGCTGAAGCTCGCCCTCGATGGCCTCGACATGGGCGCAGTGCGAGGCGTAGTCCACGGGGATCCGGCGGGCCCGGATCTCTTCCGCCTCGCAGGCCGCCAGCAGCTCCTCCAGCGCGTCGACGTCACCGGAGACCACGACCGCCGAGGGCCCGTTCACCGCCGCCACCGACAGCCGCTCACCCCACGTCGCGAGCCGCTCCCGCAACGCCTCCACGGGCAGCGAGACCGACACCATGCCACCGCGCCCGGACAGCGCCCGGATCGCCTGACTCCGCAGAGCCACCACCTTCGCGGCGTCCTCCAGCGACAACGCGCCCGCCACACACGCCGCCGCGATCTCACCCTGCGAATGGCCGATGACCGCCGCGGGCTCCACGCCGTACGAACGCCACAACTCCGCCAGCGACACCATCACCGCGAACAGGACGGGCTGGACCACATCCACCCGCTCCAACGCGGCCGCGGCACCTTCCCGGCCGCGCAACACCTCCACCAGCGACCAGTCCACATGCGGCGCCAGGGCCGCCGCGCACTCCTCGATCCGCCGGGCGAACACCGGCGAGGAATCCAGCAGCCCCGCCGCCATCCCCACCCACTGCGACCCCTGACCGGGGAAGACGAACGCAACCCCGGCACTGCGCTTGGCAACGCCTTCGACCAGCCCGGAGCCGCCCCGGCCCGCGAGGTGATCAGTCAGCGCCCGTACGGCCTCCGCACGATCGGAGGCCAGCACGACCGAACGGTGCTCGAAGGCGGTCCGCGTCGTGGCGAGGGAGAATCCGATGTCCTCGGCCGCGACCTCCGGGTGCCGCTCCACGTGCTCCAGCAGCCGCCTGGCCTGGGCGCGCAGCGCCGCCTCGGACTTGCTCGACAGCAGCCAGGGGACGAGCGGCAACGCCGTCCGGGGCGCCTCCGCCTCCTCCGCCACGCCCGCGTCAGAAGCGGTGTCGGCAGCGGCCGACGACGGCGCCTGCTCGATGATGGCGTGGGCGTTGGTGCCGCTGATGCCGAACGAGGACACACCGGCCCGGCGCGGCTCCTCACCCTCGGGCCACGCGGTGGCCTCGGCGAGGAGTTCGACAGTGCCCGTCGCCCAGTCCACGTGCGGGGACGGCTCCTCGATGTGCAAGGTGGGCGGCAGCATGCCGTGCCGCATCGCCAGCACCATCTTCATCACACCCGCCACACCGGCGGCAGCCTGCGTATGACCGATGTTCGACTTTACCGACCCCAGCCGCAGCGGATCATCCGCCGTACGCTCACGGCCGTACGTGGCCAGCAGCGCCTGCGCCTCGATCGGATCACCCAGCGACGTCCCCGTCCCATGCGCCTCCACCGCATCGACCTGCCCGGCCGTGAGCCCGGCGTTGGCCAGCGCCTGACGGATCACCCGCTGCTGCGACGGCCCATTGGGAGCGGACAGCGCACTGCTCGCACCGTCCTGATTGATCGCCGTACCCCGCACCACCGCCAACACACGATGCCCATTGCGCTGCGCATCGGACAGCCGCTCCAGGAACAGCATGCCCACACCCTCAGCAGGCCCGAAACCGTCCGCCCCCGCCGCGAACGGCTTGCACCGCCCATCCGCCGCAAGCCCACGTTGACGGCTGAAACCAACAAACGTGCCAGGCGTGGCCATGATGGTGACACCACCGGCCAGAGCCAGGGAACACTCACCCTGACGCAGCGCCTGCACCGCCAGATGCAGAGCCACCAGCGACGAGGAACACGCGGTGTCCACCGTGACGGCCGGGCCCTCCAGACCCAGGGTGTAGGCCACCCGCCCGGACACGACACTGATGGCGCTGCCGGTCACCAGATGACCCTCGAAACCATCGGGGGCCTCGTGCACGCGCGGCCCGTAGTCAGGGGCCACCGCCCCGACAAAGACCCCGGACCGACTGCCCCGGAGCGAAGCCGGATCAATACCCGCCCCCTCAATCGCCTCCCACGAAGTCTCCAGCAACAACCGCTGCTGGGGATCCATCGCCAGCGCCTCACGCGGCGAGATCCCGAAGAAATCGGCGTCGAAGTCGCCGACGTCGTGCAGGAACCCACCCTCACGCGCATACGAGGTACCCGACCGATCAGGGTCCGCGTCATAGAGCGAGTCGAGGTCCCAGCCGCGGTCCTCGGGAAACGGTGTGATGGCGTCCTCGGCCCCGCTCAGCAGCCGCCAGAACTCCTCGGGGGTGCCCACCCCACCGGGGAAGCGGCAGCTCATCCCGACGATCGCGATCGGCTCCCGGGCCGCCGACTCCACATCCTGCAGACGCTGCCGCGCCTGGTGCAGATCAGCCGTCACCCGCCGGAGGTAGGCCAGCAGCTTTTCTTGTTCCGACATCAGAACCTCTCGGGGTCAGCGCTTCGGGAGCGGGTGATCGGCGGGCAGGCGTGGCTTCGTGGATGTGCCGTGGTGGCGGCCGCTGGTCGGATCACGACGTCCCGAACTCCTCGTCGATGAAGGCGAAGAGTTCGTCGGCCGCCGCCGTCTCCAGGTGGTCGGCGACACCGTCCGCGTCGCCGGAGCCGTTGGTCGCTCCGCCGGCCTGGCCGTCCGGCACCGGGCCGCCACGGCCGCCGTCCCACTGGGACAGCAGGCGCTTCAGTCGGTCGGCCACCATCGCACGGGTGGTGTCGTCGGCCGAGGTGTCCGTGCCGAGCAACGCGGCTTCCAGCCGGTCGAGTTCGGCAGCCACATCGGGCGCGTCGTCCGCCGCCACGGGGGCGATCTCCGCACCCAGGTGTCCGGCCAACGCTGCGGGCGTCGGGTAATCGAAGATGAGCGTGGCGGGCAGGCGTAGCCCGCTGGCCGCGTTCAGCCGGTTACGCAGCTCGACCGCGGTGAGCGAGTCAAAGCCCAACTCCAGGAAGCCACGATCGGTGTCCACCGCGGACGCCGTCCCATGACCGAGCACCGTGGCAGCGTGCTCCTGGACCAGACGCAGCAGCATCCGCCGCCGCTCCCCCTGGCCAAGCCCGGCCAGCCGCCGCGCCAACGACGCCTCCTGCGAACCAGCCTCTTCCTGGACCGAGGCACGCCGGGGTGTAACGGACCGTCGTACGAGTCCATTCAGCAACGGGGGCATGGGCGAGGTATCGGCGGTGGCCGCCAACTGGCCGAGGTCGAGCCGGGCGGGCACCACCACACCCTCGGCCAGCCGACCCGCCGTGTCGAACAGCCGCAACCCCTCCTCGGAGGAGAACGGCACCAGTCCGCCCCGCGTCATCCGCGAGATGTCCGCCTGATCGAGATGTCCGGTCATCCCGGAGCGCTCAGCCCACAGACCCCAGGCAAGCGACACTCCCGGCAGGCCCATCGCCCGGCGCCGCTGAGCCAGCCCGTCCAGGAACGTATTGGCGGCAGCGTAGTTCGCCTGCCCCGCGGCCCCCAACACACCGGCGGCCGACGAGAACAGGGCGAACATGGCCACATCGAAACGGCGCGTCAGCTCGTGCAGGTTCCACGCCCCGTCGACCTTCGCCCGCAACACCGCGTCCAGCCGCTCCGGCGTCAGCGACGTCACCGTGCCGTCATCCAGAAGACCCGCGGCATGAACCACACCGGTCAGACCGTGTCCGTCGGGGAGGTCGGCCAGCAGATCGGCCAGCGCGTCGCGGTCGGCGACATCGCAGGCGGCGATCGTGACCGAGGCACCCAGGGCCGTCAGCTCCGCCTCGAGCTCTGTCAGGCTCTCGGCCGCGCGGCCACGACGGCTGACCAGCAGCAGCCGGCGCATACCGTGCTCCGCCACCAGATGCCGGGCGACCAGACCACCCAGAACACCACCGGCACCGGTGATCAGTACCGTCCCCTCCGGATCCAGCGCGGCCGGAACACTCAGCACCAGCTTGCCCACATGACGCGCCTGGCTCATGAACCGGAACACCTCAGGAGCCCTGCGCACATCCCACACCCGTGCGGGCAACGGCTCCAGCCCACCGCCCTCGAACAGAGCCACGATCTCGGCGAGCATCTCCCCGATGCGCACCGGACCCGCCTCGGCCAGGTCGAACGCCCGGTACATCACCCCCGGATGCGCCGCGGCAACCTCATCGGCCGACCGCACATCCGTCTTGCCCATCTCGATGAACCGCCCGCCCTCACCCAGCAGCCGCAGCGACGCGTCCACGAACTCACCGGCCAGGGAGTCCAGAACCACATCCACACCACGACCCCCCGAGGCGGCCCTGAACCGCTCCTCGAACTCCAGCGTCCGCGACGACGCGATATGCGCATCGTCCAGCCCGAGGCCGCGCAGGACATCCCACTTGGCCTCGCTCGCGGTCGCGAACACCTCCACGCCCCAGGCCCGCGCCAACTGCACCGCCGCCATCCCCACACCACCGGCGGCCGAATGCACCAGCAGCGACTCACCACGCCGCAGGCCCGCCAGCTCCCGCAGGCCGTACAAAGCCGTTCCGAAGACGACGGGGATGGGCGCGGCCTCGGTGTAGGACCAGCCGTCCGGGATCCGCACCAGGCTGCGGTGGTCCGCCACGGTCAACGGCCCGAATCCGCCGTTCCACAGCCCCATGACCCGGTCGCCGACGGCGAGGGAGGTCACACCGGGACCGGTGGCCACGACCACACCGGCCCCCTCGCTCCCCATCATGGCCCCCGGGTCCGGATACATGTTCAGGGAGATCAGGACATCGCGGAAGTTCATGCCCGCGGCGCGCACGGCGACCCGGACCTCGTGTTCGCCGAGCTCCCGGGTGGTGTCCGTAGCCGTGGCCAGGGTCAGCTCCAGCGTGCCCGCTCCGGACGCCTCCAGCCGCCACGCCTCGATGCCATCGGGTGGCGTCAGCACGCCCCTCGCGGCGCCGGGCGCCAGACGCGGCACCAGTATCTCGGCGCCGCGCACCGCGAGCTGCTGTTCACCGGTGGACACCGCCTGGTGCACCACGGCGAGCGATGTCTCGGCGCCGTCCACGTCCAGCAGGACGAATCGGTCCGGATGCTCGGCCTGCGCCGACCGCACCAGCCCCCATACCGGGGCCGCCGCAAGGTCACGCGGGTCCGCACCGTCCTCGGTCGCCATCGCACCCCGGGTGACGAACACCAGCCGCGCCCCGGCGAACCGGTCCTCCGCCAGCCATGCCCGCACCATCTCCAGGGCCCGGTGGGCCACGGCCCTGGTCGCCGGTACGACGTCCTCGCCAGGTTCGGAGGCCACCGTGACGAACACCAGGTCCGGCATGGGAGCGCCCGATCCCACATGTGCCGCCAGAACGGCAAGGTCGGCATGTTCCTCCACCGACCCATCGGCCGTCTTCAACGCCCTGCCCAGGCCGAAGACGTCCGGTCCGGCCACGGCGCACCGGTCGGTGGCGGAGGTCGGGTCGGTGGCGGGCGCCACGACCCACTCCACCCGGTACAGCGACTCGCCGTCGTCGGCGGACGACGCGAGCTGTGCTTCCGAGACCGGCCGGGTGACCAGCGCCTCCGCCGTGGCAACCGGCGTTCCGGCCGCGTCGGCCACCAGCACGGACATCCCTTCGGCGCCCGTGCGGGCCAGCCGCACCCGCAGGGAGGTCGCGCCGGTGGCATACAGCGACACACCGCTCCACACGAACGGCAGCTGGATCCCGCCCGTGCTCCCGTCCCCCTCCTCCCTCTCCTCGGCTATGCACACCAGCCAGGCGTGCAGCGCCGCGTCGAGCAGCGCGGGGTGCAGCCCGAACCGGGCCGCCTCCGCCCGCGACTCCTCCGGCAGCGCCACCTCTGCGAAGACCTCGTCGCCCTTGCGCCAGACGGCGCGCAGCCCTCGGAACACCGGTCCGTACGCCAGCCCGGTGGCCGCCACATCCTCGTAGAAGCCCTCGGTCCCGACCGCCTCCGCCCCCGCCGGCGGCCATGCCTCCAGGCCCACCGGGCCAGTCGTCCCGCCAATGGCGGCGGACGCCGCTGTCAGCATGCCCTTCGCGTGGCACGTCCACGACGCGTCCGGGCCATCGTCACGGCGGGAATACACGCTGAACTCACGCTGCCCGTCCGGCTCGGGCCCGCCCACGACCAACTGCACCTGGACCGCCCCCTCATCGGGCAGCACCAAAGGCGCCTGCAGCGTCAGCTCCTCCAAGCGATCGCAACCGACCGCGTCACCGGCCCGCGACGCCAACTCGACAAACGCCGTACCGGGCAGGATGACCCGGCCCAGCACCGCGTGGTCGGCAAGCCAGGGATGCGTACGCAGCGACAGCCGGCCGGTCAGCAGGAAACCGTCGGAGTCGGGCAGCGGCACGGCAGCCCCCAGCAACGGATGCCCGGCCGAGTCCATGCCCACCGACGCCACATCACCAGCGGCGCCGATGGCGTCGGGCTCCAGCCAGAAGCGCGTGCGCTGGAAGGCATACGTCGGCAGATCCACCCGCTCCGCACCCGTCCCGGCGAACACCCCCGGCCAGTCGACGGACACACCGCCCACATACGCCTGGGCCACAGACGTCAGAAAACGCTCCAGGCCGCCTTCCTCACGGCGCAGCGAACCCACGGCGGTGACGTGAGTGGCGTGGTCCTCTGCCGTCTGCTCCACACCCATGGTGAGCACCGGATGGGCACTGGCCTCGATGAACACCTGGAAACCGTCGGCCAGCAGAACCCGGACGGTCTCGTCGAAACGGACCGTCTGACGCAGATTCCGGTACCAGTACGCGGCGTCCAGACCGACCGTATCCAGCACCCCGCCGGTCACCGTCGAATAGAACGGCACCGACGACGAGCGCGGGGCGATTCCCGCGAGGATCTGCTGAAGCTCGTCCTCGATGGCCTCGACGTGAGCGCAGTGGGAGGCGTAATCCACCGGCACACGACGCGCCCGGATCCCCTCCGCATCGCACACCGCCAGCAGCTCCTCCAACGCGTCGACGTCACCGGAGACCACGACCGCCGAGGGCCCGTTCACCGCCGCCACCGACAACCGCTCACCCCACGCCCCGAGCCGCTCCCGCACCGAGTCGACGGAGAGCGACACCGACACCATGCCCCCGCGCCCGGACAGCGCCCGGATCGCCTGGCTGCGCAACGCCACCACCTTCGCGGCGTCCTCCAGCGACAACGCACCCGCCACACACGCCGCCGCGATCTCACCTTGCGAATGGCCAATGACAGCCGCGGGCTCCACCCCATACGAGCGCCACAGCTCAGCCAACGACACCATCACCGCCCACAACACGGGCTGCACCACATCGACCCGCTCCAACGCCTCCGCGGTGCCCTCCCCACCCCGCAGCACATCCGCAAGCGGCCAGTCCACGAACGGCGCCAGCGCGGCCGCGCACTCACCGATGCGCTCCGCGAACACCGGCGAAGACTCCAGCAACTCCGCCGCCATCCCCACCCACTGCGACCCCTGACCAGGGAAGACAAGCACTGCCTGGTCCCGGGCCGCCGCCATCCCCCGTACCACACCAGGCGACACATTCCCCTCGGCCAACGCGCCCAGGCCGTTGATGAGGCCGTCCCCGTCGCCCGCCAGCACCACCGCACGGTGCTCGAACACACTGCGCGTGGTCGCCAACGACAGCCCGACATCGGCGGGCGAGACCTCTCGGCGCTCGCGCACATGCGCCAGCAGCCGCTCCGCCTGCGCCTCCACCGCGGTCTCCGACCGCCCGGAGATCACCCACGGCGTGATCTCCGGCAGTTCCCCGACCGGGGCGTCGTCATCGGCGGCAGGGCTGAGAGCGTCGTCGAGCGGGGCCTGTTCCAACACCGCGTGGGCATTGCTGCCACTCATCCCGAAGGAGGAGACCGCCGCGCGCCGCGGCCGTCCCGTCTCCGGCCAGGGCATACCGTCCGTCAGCAGGCGCACTCCACCCGCGGACCAGTCCACATGCGCCGACGGCTCATCGATGTGCAGCGTCTTCGGCAGCGCGCCATGCCGCATCGCCATCACCATCTTGATGACACCAGCCACACCGGCCGCCGCCTGCGCATGGCCGATGTTCGACTTCACCGAGCCGAGCCACACTGCCTGGTCCGCGGGCCGGTCCTGGCCGTAGGTGGCCAGCAGAGCCTGCGCCTCAATGGGATCGCCCAGCTGGGTGCCGGTGCCATGTGCCTCGACCGCGTCCACCTCGGCCGCCGACAGCCCGGCGTTCGCCAGCGCCGCGCGGATCACCCGCTGCTGAGACGGGCCGTTCGGGGCGGTCAGGCCGTTCGACGCACCATCCTGGTTGGTCGCCGAACCCCGGACGAGGGCCAGCACTTCGTGCCCGTTGCGCCTCGCGTCCGACAGCCGCTCCACCAGCAGCAGCCCGACGCCCTCGGCGAATCCGAAGCCGTCGGCGCGATTGCTGAACGCCTTGCACTTGCCATCCTCGGACAGCGCGCGCTGACGGCTGAAATCCACCAGCGCGATCGGTGTGGACATCACCGTCGCACCACCGGTCAGCGCCATGTCGCACTCGCCCTGGCGCAGCGCCTGGACCGCCAGGTGCAGCGCGACCAGCGACGACGAGCACGCGGTGTCCACCGTCACAGCAGGCCCCTCAAGGCCGAACGTGTAGGAGATCCGGCCCGAGGCCACGCTGGCCGCGCTGCCCATGCCGAGGTAGCCCTCAAAGCCTTCGGGGGCGTTCCCTTCCAGACGGCTGCCGTAGTCGTTGTACATCACGCCGACGAAGACGCCGGTCCGGCTTCCCTTCGCCGCCTCGGGAGCGATGCCGGCCCGCTCGAACGCCTCCCACGACGTCTCCAGCAGCAGCCGCTGCTGCGGATCCATCGACAGCGCCTCACGCGGCGAGATCCCGAAGAACTCCGGGTCGAATTCATCCGCCTCGTAGAGGAAGCCACCGTTGCGGACGTAGTACGTGCCCTCACGCGAGGGGTCCGGGTCGTACGTGGACTCGAGGTCCCAGCCACGGTTGGACGGGAGCGACGACGTGGCATCGGTGCCCGCCATCACCAGCTGCCACAACTCCTCGGGCGTCCGCACCGCACCGGGGAAGCGGCAACTCATGGCCACGATCGCGATCGGCTCGTCGTCCTTGCGCCACGCGGCCCCGAAGGACCCGCCCGCCGGTGCCGCGATGGCCCTGTCCTGGGAGCCGAGGATCTCCGAGCGCAGATGGCCCGCCAGTACCGTCGGGTTCGGGTAGTCGAAAACGAGTGTCGCCGGGAGGCGCAGACCCGTTTCCGCGCTCAGACGGGCCCGCAAGTCCACGGCGGTGAGCGAGTCGAAGCCCAGGTCCTTGAAGGGGCGTCCCACCTCCACAGTGTCAGATTTGGCGTGTCCCAAGACGGCGGCCACGTGGACACGGATCAGCTCTTCGAGCAGGAACTGTTCCTGATCCGCCTCGGACATGCTGACCAGTCGCCGCCGTAGGCGGGCGGCAACCTCATCCGCGTCCGCCTCTCCGGCGCCCGCGACACGCCGGACGGGCATCCCCGGCACGGCGTTGCGGAAGATGGCGGGAAGCTCGGCGCCCTGCGCGCGCAGCGCCGGGATGTCCAGCCGGAAGAGAACGGGCACCACCACGTCCGAGACCAGAGCGGCGTCGAACAGCTCAACCCCCTCGTCCGTGGCCAGCGGCATCACACCCGAGCGGGATATCCGCCGGATGTCATCCTCGCTGAGGTGTCCGGTCATGCCGCTGGCCTCGGCCCACAGACCCCACGCCATCGACACACCCGGCAGCCCCCGGGTCCGGCGCCAGGACGCCAGCCCGTCCAGGAACACATTCGCCGCCGCGTAGTTGCTCTGCCCCGCGCCACCCAGCACACCAGTAGCCGACGAGA
>NZ_JAGFNO010000069.1:0-22021 GCF_017592595.1 Streptomyces sp. NEAU-YJ-81
ACTCATGGACGTTCTCACCGGAAACGACCGCGGTGGCGCCCTGCTCGGCGCCGACGAAGTACAGCAGGACCAGCATCAGAATGCCGAAGAACACCGCCCACGGAGCTATCGCCTTCAGCGGCAGCGTCGCGGGCAGTTCGGGCGTGGTGGCTGTGGGCTGCGCAACATGCTGCGCCATGGCCAGGCCTCCTTAAGGGAGTTCGCGTCCCATCTCGGTGGAGCACAGGACGACGGATAGCGGGTCTGACTCACGAGAGATCCCGTCCGGGACCTCTCGTTCACAGTGGCGCGACCGTGCCGGATTCCCACCGGCTTCCGTCTTACCGTCGTCGATATCGCACCGACCGTA
The DNA here is from genome assembly GCF_017592595.1 of Streptomyces sp. NEAU-YJ-81. Lineage (NCBI taxonomy): Bacteria > Bacillati > Actinomycetota > Actinomycetes > Kitasatosporales > Streptomycetaceae > Streptomyces > Streptomyces sp. NEAU-YJ-81. The sequence goes on from NZ_JAGFNO010000069.1 coordinate 350, forward strand.
CCGCGTGTCGGGTTCATGGCCAAGACCAGCCACCTGGCGAGACGCTGCGCTGGGGGTACCTGAGGACGGTGCGGGAGCCGGGGCCTGCCCCCGGGCAGGCCCTAAAGTCGCGGCATGCGCATCGTCTCCCTGCTGCCCGCCGCGACCGACATCGTCGCCGAACTCGGACTCGCCGAGCACCTGGTCGGCCGGACACACGAATGCGACTGGCCGCCGCAAGAGGTGGCGTCCGTCCCCGTGGTCACCGGAACCGACCTCGACCAGAACACCCTCACCAGCCGGGAGATCTCCGACGCGGTCGGCGGATCGACACACTCCGGGTCGTCTCTCTACACCCTCGACACCGAAGCACTCGCGGCCCTGAGCCCCGACGTGGTGCTCACCCAGGACCTGTGCGAGGTGTGCGCCGTCTCGTACGAGAAGGTCAGCCGGGCCGTCCGACTGCTCGACGCCGACACCCGCGTCCTCAGCCTGGAGCCACGCACGCTCGACGACGTACTGGACTGCCTGGTCACCGTCGGTGAGCTGCTCGGCGTACGTGAGCGCGCCGAGCAGCGCCGGACCGACCTGCGCGACCGCCTCGAACGCATCCGCCGGTCGGTCACGGGCCGCGCCCGGCCCCGGGTCGTCGCGATCGAATGGCTCGACCCGCTGTGGCCCGCCGGACACTGGGTCCCCGACCAGATCACCACCGCCGGCGGCGAACCGCTGCTCGCCGCACCCGGCGAGCACACCCAACCGATGACCTGGGAAGCGGTGCGCGCCGCCCGGCCGGAGGTGGTGCTGGTCCTGCCGTGCGGCTTCCCACCCGAACGGACCCTGCGCGAGACGAACTTGCTCACCCGCCTCCCGGGCTGGACAGACCTGCCCGCCGTACGGGACGGGCGAGTCTGGGTGCTGGACGGGCCCGCCTACTTCAACCGCCCAGGCCCCCGCGTGGTGCGCGGAGCCGAAGTACTCGCCCACGTCCTGCACGACGTACAGGCCGGGACGGCGGTGACGGCGGACGAGGCACACCCGTTCCCCGGCGTGCCCAGCCGCTGACGCGGGTCCGTCCGCCGAAAGGCGGCAGGCCCGCACGGCGGACGCCCCCGCCACTGCGATGACCGGCGCATGAGCGGGCGCTCGACACTTCTTGCATACGATGTGCTGATGCATGAGATGCGCACCGGTCTTGGCTCCCTCCCGGACGACACCCCGTGACGGACGTGATCCGCCGAGCCCTGACCGGCCGAGCCGCCCGGACCACGCCGACGCCGAAGTCCCCGCGCGAGCGCACCTGGAAGCACCTGTCTCCGCTTCTGCGGCTGCTGATCCTGACTCAACTCGCCTTCAACATCGGCTTCTTCGCGGTCCTGCCCTTCCTCGCCGAACACCTGGGCACCGCGATCGGCATGGCCGGATGGATGGTCGGATTCGTCCTCGGTCTCAGGACCTTCAGCCAGCAGGGGCTGTTCGTGGTCGGCGGCTGGCTGGTGGACCGTTACGGCGTGCGCCCGGTGGTCCTGACCGGCTGTGTCGCGCGGATCGCGGGCTTCGTCTGGCTCGGCTATGCGGAGCGGACCTGGGCGGTGATCGGCGCGGTGCTGCTGATCGGCTTCGCCGCCGCGCTGTTCTCCCCCGCGGTGGAATCCGAAGTGGCCCGGCAGGCGGTGGCCTGGGAAGAGGAAGGCCGCGGTTCACGCACTCGGGTCCTGGCCCTGTTCACCGTCTCCGGCCAGGCCGGTACCTTCGTCGGCCCGCTCCTCGGCGGACTCCTGCTCGGCGTGGACTTCCGCGCCGCGTGCCTCGCCGGAGCCGGGGTCTTCGTCCTCGTCCTCGCCGGACACGCGTGGCTGATGCCGCAGCACATCCCCGGCCGGGTCCGGAACCGGGAGCGGGGTGGCGTCCGCGCGATGGTGCGCAACCGGCGATTCCTCGTCCTGTGCTGCGCGTACGGCACCTATCTGCTCGCCTACAACCAGCTCTACCTGGCCCTGCCGGCCGAAGTGGAGCGGGCGGCGGGCTCCCAGGTGCCGCTGTCGTGGCTGTTCGCCCTGTCCTCGCTGCTGGTCGTCTTCGCCCAGCTCCCGGTCACCCACTGGGCGGGCAACCGGCTCGATCTGCGCCGCTCGATGACCATCGGGCTGCTTCTCATCGCCGCCGGATTCGCGGTCGTGGCCGCCGCGCGCCCTGCCGCCTGGACGGGCACGGTCGGATTGCTGCCCGCCGCGGGCTACGTCGTGCTGCTCACCCTCGGCCAGATGCTGGTCGTCCCGGCCGCCCGCGCCTGGGTGCCCGACCTCGCCGAGAACGGTCGGCTCGGCCTCTACACCGGCGCGCTGTCCTCCGTCTCCGGCCTGATCGTCCTCATCGGCAGCTCGGCCGCCGGCTCCCTGCTCGACCTGGGCCTCCCGCCCGCCGCCCGCTGGCTCGTCCTCGCCGCCGTACCGGCCCTCGCGGTGACACTGCTGCCCCGCCGCCCGAATCAGCCCAGGGTGAGCAGTTCCTCGTAGAAGCCGCCGAACTCCCGTTGCCGGTCGACGAGGTGGATCTCCTGGATCCAGTGGCAGCGGCGTCCGGCCTTGTCGGTGCGCCGCAGCGGGGTGTCGTTGTCGGGCGTGATGTACGACTCCACGCGCGCGCCGTCGATCGTCTCGTGCGGGAACTCCCCGACCAGATGTCCGGCGTGCCAGCCGCCCAGCTCCCACCCGGCCTCGGCGGCCAGCCGCTCCACCTCGGCGTGCAACCGCTTCCCGGTGATCTCCGGGTCGCTCTCGAAGAACCGCTTGCCTCCGTCGAAGACCTTGGGCAGATCGTCCCGCAGCCGCCGCTTGACCGGGTCGTCGCCGAGGACGAAGGTCCGGCCGAAGTCGGCCTCGTACTCCTCGAAGATCGGCCCGAGGTCGGCGAATACGATGTCGTCCGTGCCGATCACCCGGTCCGGCGGATTCTCCCGGTACGGCAGGAGCGTGTTCGGCCCCGAGCGCACGATCCGCTTGTGCCAGTGCCGGGTCGTACCGAACATCTCGTTCGCCAGGTCCCGGATCCGGTCGCTGACCGTCCGCTCACCCTCGCCCGGCGCCACCAGCCCGCGCCCCTCGATCTCCGCGAAGAGCCGTACGGCCTTCGCCTGGGCATCCAGCAACCGTTCCGCGCGCGTGGGTTCGTCGTCCGCCATGGGCCCGACGGTAGGCTGCTAGATCGTTTTCCGGCAACCGAATTGGGCAGTCCTCAGTCGGCCCGGCCAGTCGCCGCCACCGTCACGCCCAGGCCGATCATCGTGAGGCCGCCCGCCCCGCCGACCATCGAAAGGCGGCGGGGCGAGCGGGCGAACCAGGAGCGGGCCGCCGAGGCGCCCAGGCCCCACAGGGTGTCCGTGACCAGGCCGATGGTGATCGGGACCAGGCCCAACACCATCATCTGGACGGGAACATGACCCACCGAGTGGTCGACGAACTGCGGTAGCACCGCCGCGAAGAAGACGATGCCCTTCGGGTTGGTGACGCCCACCAAAATGCCGTCCAGAATCGAACGCAGATCACCACGCCGCTCATCGGCCGGAGCGTCCATGTTCGCCACGCGCATCTCTCTGCGGTGCCGGAACGCCTGCACACCCAGGTAGACGAGATACGCCGCTCCTGCCAGCTTCACGCCCATGAACAGCGCCACCGAGCTCTCCACCAGCGCGCCGAGGCCCCACGCCACGGCGATCACCAAGGCGTAGCAGCCGATCACATTGCCGAGGACCGTCGCGAGCGCGGTGCGGCGGCCGTGTGCGAGGGCCCTGCCGACCACGAACAGCACACTCGGCCCCGGGATCACGATCACCAAGGCCGACATCGCCGCGAACGTGAGAACACTCTCCGTGGACACCACGTGTCCGCCACCTCCTGAATCGCTCCGTCCAGGGGACATACAAGCAGATGGCGGGATGTCCGCTCCAGACTCGGGCCCCCGGCCGGGGCTCGCAAGAAGGGGCCCCGGCCGGCGAGCCGGCCGCTTACGACTGAGCGCTGGACGCGGGCGCGTTGAGGTTCTCGTGGACCGCGCGGGCGATGCCCTCGATGTTGGCGATGCCGTCGTCCATCGTGGCGTTGTCCTGCGAGAGCACCGTGATCGTGTAGTCGTGGTCGCCACCGGTGAAGGCGCCGAGGCTGTGCACACGCCAGCCGTTCGTGGCCCGCTCCAGCCAGCCGTTCTTCACATGCACCTGTGCGTCGCTCGGCGCGCCGGCCGGGGTGCCCCAGCGCTGCGAGGGGATGACCTCGGCCGTCAGCTTCAGGATGTAGGCGCGGGAGTCATCGCTGAGCACCGGGTTGGTGTGGGTCACCAGTTGGAGGAGCTTTTCCTCGTCGTTCGCGGTGATCTGGGTGAGCCCCCAGTGGCCCTCGCTGTCGAGGGTGGTGTCGGTCATTCCCGCGGCCTGCAGGAACCCGTTGATCTTGTCCGCCCCGAGCTGCTTCCACAGCGCGGTGGTGGCGTCGTTGTCGGACTCTGTGATCATGGCGGTGGCATGATCCTTCTCCTCCTGCGTCAGGGCGCGATTGTCCTTCTGCGCGTCCCACAGCAGGGTGCTGAGCACGGTCACCTTGACCGTGCTCGCGGAGTCGAAGTGCCGGTCCGCATCCAGAGTGCAGGTGGTGTTCGTGGTGCGGTCGTGGAGGCTGATCGCCGTGGTGGCAGCGGAGCCGTCCAGTGCCGAATTGATGTCCTCGGAGAGCTTGTCGGCGAGTTCCGGCCGGTCCGAGGTGCAGATCGCCGCCTGCGGGGTGGCCGCGTGAGCCGACCCCACCGAGGCGATCGTCGGCACGAGCACCCCGGCGGCCAGCGCCGCTCTTGTCGCCAGGGTGGTACGGGGAGGCTGGGTTATGCGTCGGTGTCGACCCATGGTGCGCTTGTCCATTCGTTCGTGGGGCAGTTGGACACGCGGTGCCTGCGCTCCGTTGCGAAGACATCCGGTGCTCCGACCCTGGATGACGAGCCGGAGGCAGGTGAGGTTCACGAACGCGTCCGAGTCTCACAAGATCGCTCCACAATAGGCACCGCGCCCGGGCGGGCCGGGCGCGGTGCGGCGGACGAGCTGGGCGGCGACGGCCAGGACGGCGAAGAACATCGAGCGGCCCGGCTGCCACGGCCGACCCGGGACCCGGTCAGCGCTGAATGGCCGTGAGGAAGTCTCCGAGGGCTCGCGCGACGGCGCCGGGGGCTTCCGCGGGGAGCAGGTGGCCGGCGTCCGGGACGGTCGTCAGGGTCGCGTGCGGGATGTGGGGCAAGAGGTGTTCGCGCAAGATGTGCGGCGGCTCAACCACGTCGTTCTCCGCGGCCAGCACCGTCACCGGGACTTCGATACGGCTTGCGGCATCGGTGATGTCCCGCGCGATTCCGTGCAGGGGCCACTCCTGCCGGGCCTCGGCACCGGAGGCGAGGCTGTCGCGTTCCGCGGTGGCCCGCGCTGCCTCGGGCAGCGGTGTGGCGGTCAGGACATGGTCGAGGGCGTGCCCCACCGTCTCGGCCGAGTCATAGGCGTGTGACAGGCCCTGCCGGTACTCCTCGGTCACCATCGCGGGCGGCTGGGGCGGCGCGGGCGCGACGAGCACCAGGCCGACCAGGCCGGCCGGCCGGCGGGCCGCGACGAGCTGGCTCGCCTTGCCGCCCATCGAATGGCCGACGAGGACGAACGGCCCCGACACGCGCTCCTCGATCACACGGACGAGATCGTCGGCGAGCTGGTCGAGGTGATAGGGGCCGGGCAGCGCCCGCGAGGTACCCCAGCCGCGCTGGTCGAAGCGGACCGTCGCCTGCCCGGGCGGCAGGTGGCCGATCACACCGTTCCAGGTGTCGGCGGAGCCGCCCCAGTAGTGGGCGAACACCAGCGTCGAGCCGGTATCGCCCCCGACTCGCACGTCGAGCGACCCGCCCGCCACGGGAACTCTCATTGTCATTTCCATCATCTTCGCGCCTTCCCTGTCGGCCACGGAAGGCGACTCCGTCATCCTGCCGCAGCTCTGAACCAGTAACCTGACCTGCCGATCAGGCTCGGAATCGACCGTAGGCGAGGGGGTGTCCACTCCTTGGCGGAAAGGAACACGTTCATTGTGGAAAACGGACACAGCGCGGTGCGGCAACTGCGCTACCTGCCTGCCGTGGGATCGGCGTACGGGGTCGAGGTCCTCGATTTCGCGGCGCTGCGTTCGATGGACACCCAGCGCCGTCGTACCCAGCCGCAACGCCCCGACTTCCATGTGTTCGCGCTGGTCGGTTCCGGAACCGGCAGCCACGAAGCGGACTTCCACAACTACCGGCTGGGGGAAGGCGGCGCCGTGTGGATCCGGCCGGGCATGGTGCACCGCTGGAGCGATATCGACGCCTGCGACGGCCCGCTGATCCTCTTCCGGCCCGGCTTCCTTTCCGGCTTCACAGCGTCGGAGGCCACCGCGCCGGCGTGCTGGCACCTGGACCGGCAGCGCCTGTCCCTCGCCCTGCTCGCGGCCGAACATCTCGGCCGCGAGCACAGCACGGCAGTGCACACACCACGCCTGGCATCCCCCGCCCTGCTGTCCCACCTGCTCGCGGCACTGATCCTGCGCGCACTCCCCGACACACCGCCCTCAGCCGGCGCGGCAAGCCCCGGCAGCCGACCTACCGAAGTGTTCCGTGCCTATCGGGCCGCCGTCGAAGAGCGCTTCACCGACTGGCACCATGTGGCCGACTACGCGCGGGCATTGGGCTACGACGTACGCACCCTCACCCGGACAACGCGTGCCGCCACTGGCACGGGCGCCAAGACATTCCTCGACCAGCGCATCCTGCTGGAGGCGAAACGGCTGCTCGCCCACACCGACCTGCCGGTCAGCGGCTGCGCCCGACGCCTCGGCTTCCGGGACGTCGGCAACTTCACCACGTTCTTCCGCCGCCAGGCCGGCATGCCCCCCGCCGCGTGGCGCGCCGCATACAGCACCGCCGGCACACGCGGCGTCTGACCCGCCCTCAGCGGCCGGGGGCCTGGAGAGTCACTGTCGCGGGGGCAGGCTCACTGTTGCGGGGGCAGGTGCCGCAATCCGTTCTCCAGCAGGGCGAAGGCATGTTCCATGTCGGCCACCGCACCCGCATAGCGCTCGTCGGCCGGCTCGCCGTACGCCAGGCGCTCGGCGTTGTCCTGTGCCAGCGCCCAGTGGACCGCGACGATTTGGACGGCGGCGAGCCGCGCGGTGAGTTCCGGAGTGTCCGCCGTTTCCCGCAGCGCCTCAGTCAGTGCACGCTCGGCACCGGTCTTGAACCGTGCCATTCGGGCCACCAGCGAGGGCGCGTCGAGGATCATGCGGTGGAGCCTGCGCACCTCGGGCTGGTCGTTGAGCCCGGTGATCGGATCCCGCTCGCGAAGCCCCTTGAGGAAGTGCTCGCGCAGTGCGGTCAGCGGGGCGGTACGGGGCGGGCGGGCCCGCACGACGCGTGCGGATTCGGTCTCGTGGTCGGCCAGGCGGTGCACCACGAGGTCTTCCTTCGTCGGGAAGTAGGCGAAGAGGGTGCGCTTGGACACCTCGGCCGCCTCGGCCACCTGGGCCACCGAGACCTGGTTGAAGCCGTGTTCGAGAAACAGCGAGATCGCCGCGTCGGAGATCGCCGCGTGGGTCCGCTGCTTCTTTCGTTCCCGTAGCCCTGGCTTGCCGTCCACGGCGTCCACGGTAGCAGAAAACTGCCCCTGGTAAATTTCTGCACCGGGTATATATTTATCCTGAGTGAGCCGAGTCAGAGCGTTGAGATGAGATGGAGTGACGGTGTTGACGGAGAGCACGACCGAGGTCGTTGTCGCGGGCGCGGGCCCGACCGGACTGATGCTGGCGTACGAACTGGCGCTGGCCGGGGTCGAGACCCTGGTGCTGGAGAAGCTGCCCCAGCGGATCCAGCAGGTGAAGGGCGGCACGATTCAGCCCCGCACCGCCGAGCTGCTGGAGTCCCGCGGCCTGCTGGAGCCGCTGCTGCGACGGGCCATAGCGCGTGATCCGGTGGGCGGCCATTTCGCGGCCCTGCCCGTGCCCTTGGACTGCGCCCCCTGGCAGACCGAGCACCCCTTCCCGATCGGGGTCCCTCAGTGGGAGATCGAGGAGGTGCTCGAAGAGCGGGCGACCGCCACCGGCGCGCGGGTACTGCGCGGCGCCGCCGTCTCAGCGGTCGCGCCGGACGACGACGGTGTGGTCGTCACGGCGGACGGCCTGCGGGCGCGGGCTCACTATCTGGTGGCGTGCGACGGCGGCCACAGTACGGTGCGGAAACTGCTCGGACTGCCGTTTCCCGGCAGGGCCGGAACGCATCAGGCGGTGCTGGCCGATATCCGTCTGTCCGCCGTTTCCTCGCTGGTGCCGCAGCGGATGGGGCATATGAGCACCCTGACCCGCCATGCGTGCGGCTACTGGTCCATGCTGGTCCCTCTCGGCGGCGACCGGTACCGGTTCACCTTCGGGCACGCGGACCAGGCGGACACCGCCCGCGACACCTCCGTCACCCATGAGGAGATCGCGGCCGCGCTGCAGGCCGTGTACGGCCCTGAGACCACCCTCGGCGCCGTGGACAACTCCTCGCGGTTCTCCGACGCCACGCGACAACTGGAGCACTACCGCACGGGCCGTGTCCTGTTCGCCGGGGACGCCGCGCATATCCACCCGCCGCTGGGCGGCCAGGGCCTCAACCTCGGCGTACAGGACGCGCTCAACCTCGGGTGGAAACTGGCCGCGGTCCTCCAGGACCGGGCGCCGAACGGGTTGCTGGACAGCTATCACGCCGAGCGGCATCCGGTCGCGGCCCAGGTCCTGCATCACACCTCGGCGCAGCGCGTCCTGGCGAATCCGGACCCGAGCGAGGACGTGGCCGCCCTGCGCGACATCTTCACCGACCTGCTGCGCCTGCCCGACACCAACCGCCATCTCGCGGGGCTGATGTCCGGCCTCTCGCTGCGCTACGACCTGCCCGGGGATCACCCGCTCACGGGACAGCGCATGCCGGACGCCGATCTGGTGACCGAAACCGGCACCACCCGGCTGTCGACGCTCTTCGGCTCCGGGCACGCCGTCCTGCTCGATCTGGCCGGAGCCGTCCCGGCCGACCTCCCGCTCCCGCCACGAGTCGACCTCGTCCGCGCCACATGCGCCGACGACATGGGCGCCGCCGCCCTGCTCATCCGTCCCGACGGCTATGTCTGCTGGGCTACGGACACCTCCGCCGCCTGCGGCGACACCCTGCTGGCCGCACTCACCGGCGACCTCGCGAGGGTGCGCTGAGCCGGGTGACAAAGAGGACGCCTACGCGAAGGCCCTCAGGGTGTCCTCGCCGTCGGTCCACCAGACGCCGAGCCGTTGGCGGACCAGGAGCCAGCCGTCCGGGCCCCGGCGGAATTCCCAGTCGTAGGGGCCGCCCATGGAGTAGGGAGCGGAGGTGCTCCCGGGTGCGGTGACGGCGACGAACCACATGTAGCCGATCCCCGTCGCCCGGTCGCCCTCCACGTCGACGTGCATGTTGAGGATGTGATGCTGCATGCTCGCGTAAGGTGATTCCACCTCCTCCACCTTGGCCCGGACCGCCTCCTTTCCGTGGATCTCCTCCCACGGCCCGAACTCCAGCACCGCGTCCTCGGCCCAGCATTCGATCCAGGTCTGCCAGTCCTTGCGGTCCAGCGCACGCCATCCGCGGATCATGAGGGCGCGCAGGGCTTCCTTGTCCTCCAGGGCCCGCAGCCGGCGGGCCAGGCTGTCGTAGTCGGCTGTCGCTGTCATGACGGGCCTCTTTCGTCCATGGGTGGGGATCTGTCCTGCCCGACCGAGTCTGGACCGGTCGACGACCGCCGACCAGGCCGTACGCCGCCTAGGAGCACCGCACCCAGGCGGCACACCGGCGGCCTTATGGAGGGCAGTTGGGCAACGGCCAGGGGTGAGCCGACTCCGGCCGGTCATGTCTCCAGCGGGTCGGGGGTGAAGATCTCCTCGATCGTCCAGCGGTGTGCGGTCAGGCCCTGCTCGTGGTGGTAGCGCAGCACGGCGCGGGCCACCCAGGGATGCCGCGCGAGCAGGTGCACGCCATCGGGCGGCCGGAGTGGCCGAAGACCCCTTATTCCCGCTGTCAGCCGCTGCCGCCGCCGTGGTCAGGGGGAATGAGGGGGATGTTTAGGGGACGGCCCGCTCGCTGCCGGAACAAGAATCACAACAACAGCGGCGAGCTTCCTCAAGCTCGTTCGAGCTTTCTCTCCCGGGCCTTCTTTCCCCTGGGCCGCGCAACCGGAGCGCGGCTGTCCCGCGCAAGGGGCGATCCCGCGCGGGTCGGTCGCTCCTCCCGCGCGCCCTGCTTCGAACCGAGAGGTGTGGCGGCATGCTACGGACTGACCTGATCCGGCCGGTGCCCGAACTGCTCCGGGCCAACGCGGATCGCTTCGGTGACAAGCCGGCCTGTTCCGACGGACACCGCACGGTCAGCCATGCCGAACTCGAACGCCGTACCCGGCGGCTGGCCGGTCATCTCGCCGGGCTGCGGCTGCACCCCGGCGACCGCGCCATGATCTGCCTGGGCAACCGCGTCGAGATGGTGGAGAGTTACTTCGGCGTCCTGCGGGCGAACGGCGTGGCGGTGCCGGTCAACCCGCGTTCGACCGATGCGGAACTCTCCTATCTGCTCGCCGACAGCGGCGCCCGGCTGGTGCTCACCGATGTCGCCCACGCCGACCAGTTCGACCGGCTGCGGGACCAGTTCCCGGAGCTGAGGGTGGTGGTCAGCGGGGACGGCCCGCTGCCGAAGGGCTTCATCGCGTTCGAGCCGCTGCCGGACACGGAGCCGGAGCCGGCGGCCCGCGACGACCTGGGCCTGGACGAAATCGCCTGGATGCTCTACACCTCGGGCACCACGGGCCTGCCGAAAGGCGTGCTGTCCTCACAGCGGAACTGCCTGTGGTCCCTGGCCGCCTGCTACGTACCCGTGACGGGGCTGACCGCCGAGGACCGCGTGCTGTGGCCGCTGCCGCTGTTTCACAGCCTTTCGCACATCGTGTGTCTGCTGGCGGCCACCGCCGTCGGGGCCAGCACCCGGATCGTGGACGGGGTGTCGACGGCCGATGTGCTGGATGCGCTGCGCGAGGAGCGGTCGACCTTCATCGCCGGAGTGCCGACGCTCTACCACCACCTGATCGAGGCGGCCCGCGAGCGCGACTTCGCCACGCCCGAGCTGCGGATCGCGCTCGTGGGCGGGGCGGTGGCCACGGCGGACCTGGTCAGGTCGTTCGAGTCCACCTTCGGAGTGCCACTCGTCGACGCCTACGGCTCCACCGAGACCTGTGGCGCGATCGCGGTGAACTGGCCCACCGGCCCGCGGGTCGAGGGGTCGTGCGGGCTGCCGGTGCCGGGGCTGACGGTGCGGCTGGTGGACCCGGACACCGGTGTCGACGTTCCGGCCGGGCGGGAAGGCGAGTTCTGGGTGTCCGGGCCGAACATCATGGCCGGGTACCACAACCAGCCGGAGGCGACGGCCTCGGCGCTGCGCGACGGGTGGTACCGCACCGGGGACCTCGGCCGCCGCGACGAGGCCGGATTCTGCACGGTGACCGGCCGGATCAAGGAACTCGTCATCCGGGCCGGGGAGAACATTCACCCCGGTGAGGTCGAGGCCGTGCTGCGCACCGTGCCCGGTGTGGTGGACGCGGCCGTGGTGGGCAAGCCGCATGCGGTGCTCGGCGAGGTTCCGGTGGCCTTCGTGGTGCCCGGCCCGGACGGCTTCGACCCGTCGGCGCTGCTGGCCACGTGTCGCGAGCGGCTGTCGTACTTCAAGGTCCCGGAGGAGATCTACGAGATCGCGCGGGTGCCGCGCACCGCCTCGGGGAAGATCACCCGGCACGTACTGCTGGAGCTGCCCGCACGGCTGCGGGCCGCCGGAGACGGCCAGTACGACTCGCTGTTGCGGCTGGATTGGGTGCCGCAGTCCGCGCTGCCGGACGCCCCGGCCGGGACCGGTACCTGGGCACTGGCGGACGCCGACGCGCTCGGGCTCGCGGTGGGGCTGCGGGCGGCCGGAGTGGACGCGCGGGTGGTGGGCGAGCCGGTGGCAGGCTCCGTGGGCGGTCTTGTGGCAGGCTCCGTGGCCGACCTCGTGGGCGACCCCGTGACCGACCCCGTGACCGACCTCGCTGGAGATGACGGTGCGGCCCCGGATGTGGTCGTGGTGGCGCCTCCGTTGGCGGGCCTCCCGGATGAGACCGGGGCCCCTGCCGAGGCCGGGGTCACGGTTGGCGCGGGCGCCGACCGGCTGGCGGCCCGCCTTGGCGCCTGGCTGGCCGACGACCGGCTGGCCGGGACGACGTTCGTGGTGGCCACCACGGGCGCGGTGGCCACCGGCGCCGAGGAGGACGCACCGGAGCCGCTGTCGGCCGCGCTGTGGGGTGTGGTGCGCTCGCTGCAGGCCGCCTACCCCGGCCGACTGACGCTGGTGGACGTGGACGTCCATGTAGACGGGGCCGGGGACGGGGAGGACGGTCGGGAGGCCGCGCTGTTTCGGGCCGTCCAGGGCGGGCACGACCAGGCGGCGATCCGTGGCGGAGTACTGCTGGTCCCGCGCCTGACGCGGATCTCGGTCCCCGTGGAGCCGGGGCCCGCCCCGGCCCTGGACCCGGGCGGACTGGTCGTCATCACCGGTGGCGACACCACCCGCGGCACCGCGCTGGCCCGCCATCTGGCGACCGCGTACGGCGCCCGTAACCTGCTGCTGCTCAGCGCGAATGGCCTGCCGGACGAGGCGGCGGCCGCGTTGCGGACCGAGTTGGCGCGGGACGGGGCCCAGGTCTCGATGGCCGTGTGCGACCCGGCCGACCGGACGGCGCTGGACTCGGTGCTGGACGCACAGGACCGGCCGGTGACCGCTGCCGTACACATCGAGGAGCCGAACCCGGAACGGTCGCTCGACACGTCGCTACGCGGCATGACACACCTGGAAGAACGGACCCGGGGGGCCGCCCCGGCGCTGTTCGTCGTCGTCACCTCCGCCGCCGGGGTGCTGGGCTCGCCGGGCCGCCCGGATCGGGCGGCCGCCGACCAGTTCGGCGAAGCCCTGGTGCGGCGACGCCGGGCGCTTGGCCTTGGCGGGCTGGCTCTGGCTTGGGGCCCGCTGCCGGGCGAGCATGGCACGGCGCCGGTGGCCGGTGCCGTGCCCCTGCCCGAGGCGCTGGCCCTGTTCGACGCGGCGCTGACGGCTGGTCAGGGGCCGCTCGTGCTGCTCAGGCCGAGCACGACGGGGCTGCCGGGTGGCGAGCCGGTGCCCGCGGTGCTGCGTCATCTGGTGGACGCGCCGTCCGGCGTACCGGCGTCGGACGAACCCGCCGTCGCGGAGTTCCGGCGGCGGCTGGCCGCCGAGAGCGAGTCCGGCCGACAGCGCATGGCGCTGGCGCTGGTGCGCGAGCACGCCGCGGTGGCGTTGGGGCTGGCCTCGGCCGAGCCGGTCGAGGCCGGCCAGGCGTTCAGCGCGTTCGGCTTCACCTCACTGACCGCGGTCGCGCTGAGGAACCGGCTGAACGCGGCCACCGGGGCACGGCTCGCCGCCACGGTGGTCTTCGACCATCCGACGCCCGCCGGGCTGGCGCGGCATCTGGTCCGGGAGATCACCGGAAGGCGAGGCATGCAAGCGCCGGTGCGGGCGCGCGGGGTGTCCGACGAGCCGGTGGCGATCGTGGCGATGGGCTGCCACCTGCCGGGCGAGGTCGCGACGCCCGAGGACCTGTGGCGGTTGGTGGCCGACGGGCGGGACGCGATCGCCGGGTTCCCGGAGGACCGGGGCTGGGACCTGGCCGGGCTCTTCGACTCCGACCCGGACGCCGTGGGCAAGTCCTATGTGCGCGAGGGCGGTTTCCTCACCGACGCGGGCGGCTTCGACGCAGCCTTCTTCGGCATCTCGCCCCGTGAGGCGCTGGCAATGGACCCGCAGCAGCGGTTGCTGCTGGAGACCGCGTGGGAGACCTTCGAGAACGCCGGAATCGACCCGGGTTCGCTGCACGGCACCGACGTCGGTGTGTTCAGCGGAGTGATGTACCACGATTACGGGGCAGACGCCGGGACGGCGGCGGAGGGCCTGGAGGGGCATCTCGGCGTGGGCAGCGCGGGGAGCGTCGTCTCCGGGCGGGTGGCCTACGCGCTGGGCCTGACCGGGCCCGCGGTGACCGTGGACACCGCCTGCTCGTCCTCCCTGGTGGCGCTGCACCTGGCGGTTCAGGCGGTGCGCACGGGCGAATGCTCGCTGGCGCTCGCCGGGGGTGTCGCGGTGATGAGCAGGCCGACGTCGTTCATCGAGTTCTCCCGCCAGCGTGGCCTCGCCCCCGACGGCCGCTGCAAGTCCTTCGCAGAGGGCGCCGACGGCACCAACTGGTCCGAGGGTGTCGGGTTGGTGTTGCTGGAGCGGCTGTCCGATGCCCGCCGCAATGGGCATGAGGTGCTCGCCGTCGTCCGTGGCACCGCCGTGAACCAGGACGGCGCCAGCAACGGCCTGACCGCGCCCAACGGCCCGTCCCAGGAACGGGTGATCCGGCAGGCGCTGGCGAACGCCGGGCTGACGGTGGCCGATGTGGACGCGGTCGAGGCCCACGGCACGGGCACGAGTCTCGGCGACCCGATCGAGGCCCAGGCACTCCTGGCCACCTACGGGCAGGAGCGGCCGGAGGATCAGCCTCTGTGGCTGGGGTCGTTGAAGTCGAACATCGGACATGCGCAGGCGGCGGCGGGCGTGGCCGGTGTCATCAAGATGGTGCTGGCCATGCGGCACGACACGCTGCCGAAAACGCTGCACGCCGACGAGCCCACCAGCAAGGTCGACTGGACGTCAGGTGCGGTGTCGCTACTGTCCGAGGCCCGGCCCTGGCCGGAGACGGGACACCTCCGCCGCGCTGGAATCTCGTCCTTCGGCGTCAGTGGGACGAACGCACACGTGGTCCTGGAGCAGGCGCCGCCGGACGCGGCTGTGCCCGACGCAGAGGCGAGCGACGCGGGCGCTCCTGGGCTCGTGGCCACGGGCGGTGTGGTGCCGTGGGTGCTCTCCGCCAAGAGCCCCGCGGCGCTGCGGGCCCAGGCGAAGCGTCTCGTCAGCCACCTGGAATCCGGGGACGCTCCGAATGCGGTGGACGTGGGCTGGACGCTGGCCACCACCCGCGCCGCCCTCGATCACCGCGCGGTCATCTTCGCCACCGACACCGAAGACGGCATCACCACCGCCCGCGCCCTGGCAGAGGGGCGGCCTGACCCGCTCCTGGTCACCGGGCAGACCGGAACAGACGGCAAAACCGTGTTCATCTTCCCCGGCCAAGGCGCCCAATGGGCGGGCATGGGGGCACAGCTCCTCGACACCTCCCCCGTCTTCGCAGCTCGCTTGAACGAATGCGCCGAGGCCCTGGCCCCGTATACCGACTGGTCGCTGATGGACGTCATCACCGGCGCGCCCGACGCCCCATCGCTCGACCGCGTCGACGTCGTACAACCCGCCACCTTCGCCGTCGTCGTCTCCCTCGCCGCACTCTGGCAATCCACCGGCATCCACCCCGACGCCGTCATCGGCCACTCGCAAGGTGAGATCGCCGCCGCCTGCGTCGCCGGACACCTCACCCTCACCAACGCCGCCAAAATCGTCGCCCTACGCAGCCAGACCATCGCCGATCACCTCGCCGGACACGGCGGCATGATGTCCCTCGCCACCCCCGCCGACACCATCGACCTCACCAACTGGCACGACAAACTCTGGATCGCCGCACACAACGGCCCCAACGCCACCGTCATCGCCGGTGACACCGACGCCCTGCACCAACTCCACACCCACTACACCGACCAGGGCATCAGGGCCCGCATCATCCCCGTCGACTACGCCTCCCACACCGGACACGTCGACACCATCAAAAACGAACTTCACCAGACCCTGACCGACATCACCACCGAGCCCGGCACCATCCCCTGGCTCTCCACGGTCGATAGGGAGTGGATCGAACCCGACACGGTCGACAGCGGCTACTGGTACCGCAACCTCCGCCAGACCGTGCAGTTCGACGCCACCATCACCACCCTCGCCGACCAGGGCTACCGCACCTTCATCGAAATCAGCCCCCACCCCGTCCTCACCACCGCCATCCAAGAAACCCTCGAAACACACAACACCTCCAACGCCATCATCACCGGCACCCTCCGCCGCGACGACGACACCCCCACCCGCCTCCTCACCAACCTCGCCCACCTCACCACCAACGGAACACCCGTCAACTGGCCCACCCTCTTCACAGGCACCCAACCCACCCGCATCCCCCTCCCCACCTACCCCTTCCAACACCACCACTACTGGCTCCCCCGCAACACCAACGCAGGCGATGTGAGTGCCGTGGGCCTCCAGGGCACGGGCCACCCGCTGGCCGGGGCCGTGGTGAGCGTGCCCGACACCGGAGGTGTGCTGCTCACCGGGCAACTGTCGGTGGCCACCCACCCCTGGCTGGCCGACCACGCCGTCTCCGGAACAGTGCTGCTGCCGGGCACCGCGATGGCCGAACTCGCCATCCGCGCCGGAGACGAGACCGACACCCCCACCCTGGAAGAGCTGGTCATCGGCCAGCCGATGACACTGCCCGAAGACGGTGCACTACATGTCCAGGTACTGGTCGGCGGCGTGGAGGACGGGCGCCGAGGGGTGCGGATCTACTCTCGCCCCGACGCGGCCCAGGAACAGGAATGGCTGGAGCACGCCTCGGGCACACTCGCCACGCAGCCGGACAGTTCGGCCGAGGACGGCCTGGAGGACGGCATGCCCGAGTGGCCGCCGCCCGGTGTCGAGCCGATCGCTCTGGATGACTTCTACGACGACCTCGCCCAGGCCGGGTATGAGTACGGGCCCGCCTTCCGCGGACTGAAGGCGGTCTGGAAGCGCGATGGCGAGGTGTTCGCGGAGGCCGCGCTGCCGGAGGAGCAGACGGACGTCGCCGGCCGGTTCGGTATCCACCCGGCACTGCTGGACGCCGCGTTGCACGCGAGCAACTTCTGTGTGCCTCCGGCCCCGGGCCAGACGCTCCTCCCCTTCGTGTGGAACGACGTACGGCTGCTTGCGGCGGGAGCCACGGCCGTCCGTGTGCGCGCCCGCGCCACCGGCACGGACTCGTTCACGATCAGCCTGTTCGACAGCACCGGCTCCCCCGTCGCCTCGGTGGACTCCCTGGTGCTCCGGGCGATCAGTCCCGAGCAGCTCGCCGCCGCCTCCGGCGGTGCCGATCGGTCCGCTGATGCGCTGTTCACGCTGGACTGGACCGAGCACCCCACCACCCTGGGGACCGAGGTTTCCTGGGCCACCCTCGGCGATGCCCACGCCGACGTGGACGCCCACATGGCCGCGCTCATCGCGGGAGAGGACCGGCCCGGGGCCTTGGTCGCCGACACCGCGGCCTGGGCCGCCGGGGACACCGGCCTGCCCACGCGGGCCCGGGATCTGGCCGCCCGCGCGCTGGACCTGGTGCAGCGGTGGGTCGGCCGACCCGAACTCGCCGACGTCCGGCTGGTGTTGCTCACCCGTGGGGCGGTGTCCGTGCACGACACCGCCGAGGTCACCGATCCGGCCGCCGCCGCCATCTGGGGCCTGGTCCGCTCCGCCCAGTCCGAACACCCCGGCCGGATCGCCCTGGTGGACACCGACGACGTGTCGCGGGAGGCGCTGCCCGAGGCGGTGGCGTCCGGCGAACCGCAGGTGGCGCTGCGCCGCGGGCTGCTGTGGGTGCCGCGTCTGGTGCGGTCGCCGCAGGGTCTCGCCGTACCCGCGCACGAGCACTGGTACCTCGACGTCTCGGAGAAGGGCAGCCTGGAGAACCTGGTGCTGCGGCCGGATTCGGAGGCCACCGCGCCGCTGGCCACCGGTCAGGTCCGGATCGAGGTCCGCGCCGCCGGTCAGAACTTCCGGGACGTGCTCGTCGCGCTCGGCGGCGTGGCGGGTCAGGAGGGTCTGGGCGGCGAGGGTGCCGGTGTGGTGACCGAGGTCGGGCCCGGGGTCGAGGGCCTGGCGGTGGGCGACCGGGTGATGGGCCTGTTCCCGCGCTCGTTCGGCCCGCTGGCCATCGCGGACGCGCGCACGGTCGCGCCGATCCCCGAGGGCTGGTCGTACGCCACGGCCGCCGGGGTGCCGGTGGCCTATCTGACGGCGCTGTACGGGCTGCGGGACCTGGGCAATGTTCAGCCGGGTGAGACGGTGCTGGTGCACGCCGCCGCGGGCGGTGTGGGCATGGCCGCCGTCCAGTTGGCGCGGCACTTCGGCGCCACCGTGTACGCAACCGCCCACCCGTCGAAGCACCATGTACTGACCGCGTTGGGGGTGCCGGAGGGGCATCTGGCGTCCAGCCGCGACCTCGGTTTCGCCTCGGCGTTTCCCGCGCTGGATATGGTGCTGAACTCCCTCACCGGCGAGTATGTGGACGCCTCGCTGGGGCTGCTCGGCACGGGTGGCCGGTTCGTGGAGATGGGCAAGAACGACATCCGCGATCCCGCCTCGGTCGCCGCAGCACATCCCGGTGTGGGCTATCAGGCGTTCGACCTGGGAGGTGACGCGGGGCCGGACCGGATCCGGGAGCTGCTCGCGGAGCTGGTGGAACTGTTCGAGGCGGGCCGGATCAAGCCGCTTCCGATACGGCACTGGGACGTCACCCAGGCGCCGACGGCCTTCCGGTGGATGAGCCAGGGGCGGCACACCGGCAAGATCGTGCTCACCCTCCCCCGAGCCCTGGACCCGGACGGCACCGTCCTGGTCACCGGTGGCACCGGAACCCTCGGCGCCACCATCGCCCGCCACGTCGTCACCCACCACGGCGCACGCCAGTTGCTCCTCATCAGCCGCCAGGGTCCCGACGCCCCCGGCGCCACCGATCTCACCACCGAACTCACCGAACTCGGCGCACACGTCCGCATCACCGCCTGCGACACCGCCGACCGCGACCAACTCACCACCACCCTCGCCGACATCCCCGCCGACCACCCCCTCACCGCCGTCATCCACACCGCCGGCGCCCTGGACGACGGTGTCCTGACCGCGCTCACCCCGGACCGACTCGATACCGTCTTCCGCCCCAAGGTCGACGCGGTCACCCACCTCCACGACCTCACCCGCGACCAGGACCTGGCCGCGTTCGTCATCTACTCGTCCGCCGCCGGAACGCTCGGCAACGCGGGCCAGGCCAACTACGCCGCCGCCAACGCCTTCCTCGACGCCTTCGCCCAGTGGCGGCACGCCCGCCACCGGCCCGCCACCTCGCTGGCGTGGGGGCTGTGGAGCGACACCAGCACGCTCACCGCGACGATGGACGCCACCGACGTACGCCGCACACGGCGGGCGGGGGTGCTGGGCATGGACAACGCCGAGGCGCTGCGGGTGTTCGACACCGGGTTGCGGTCCGGGCGGCCCGCGCTGGTGGCCGCGAAGATCGACCTCACCGCCCTGCGCGCGCCGGACGCCGAGTTGTCGCCGCTGCTGCGCGGGCTGGCCCGTCCGGCGCGCCGCACCGCGCGCACCGCGGCCCCGGCGGCCGGTGGTCTGTCGGGGCGGCTGGCCGGGCTGTCCCCCGCCGGGCAGCAGGAGTTCCTGCTCAACCTGGTGCGGGCGGAGGCCGCGGTGGTCCTCGGCCACGCCGGTCCTGAGGCGATCGAGCCGACCGTGGCGTTCAAGGAGATGGGTTTCGACTCGCTGACGGCGGTCGAACTGCGCAACCGGCTGAATGCGGCGACCGGGCTGCGGCTCCCCGCCACGTTGCTCTTCGACCACCCGACTCCGGCTCTTCTCACCGAGCTGTTCCATACCGAGCTGGGCGGCGGCCCGGCACCCGCCGCGGCGGCCCCGGTGACCGTGCGCGCCGGCGCTGACGAGCCGATCGCCGTGGTGGCGATGAGCTGCCGTCTGCCGGGCGGGGTGACCGACCCGGACGGGCTGTGGAACCTGCTGCTCGGAGAGCGCGACGGCATCACCGACTTCCCCCGCGACCGGGGCTGGGACCTGGAGGCGCTGTTCGACGCCGACCCGGACCGGAGTGGCACCTCCTATGTGCTGCGCGGCGGGTTCCTCGAGGACGCGGCCGGTTTCGACGCGGACTTCTTCGGCATCTCGCCACGTGAGGCGCTGGCGATGGACCCGCAGCAACGGCTGTTCCTGGAAGCCTGCTGGGAGGTGTTCGAGCGGGCGGGCATGGACCCGACGACGGTGGGAGGCGGCGACATCGGCGTGTTCGCCGGCGTCATCAACCAGGACTACGGCGTGCGGAGCGGGCCCGCTCCCGAGGACCTTGAGGGCTATATGCTCACCGGCTCGGCGACGAGTGTCGCCTCCGGCCGGGTGGCCTATGTGCTGGGCCTGGAGGGCCCGGCGGTGACGGTGGACACGGCGTGCTCCTCCTCACTGGTGGCCATGCACTGGGCCGTACAGGCGCTGCGCCAGGGCGAGTGCTCGATGGCGCTGGCCGGGGGTGCCACGGTGATGGGGCGGCCGTCGGCGTTCGTGGAGTTCTCGCGCCAGCGTGGCCTGGCGCCGGACGGCCTGTGCAAGCCGTTCGGCGCGGGTGCCGACGGCACCACCTTCAGCGAGGGTGTCGGGGTACTGCTGCTGGAGCGGCTCTCCGAGGCCCGGCGCAACGGTCACGAGGTGCTGGCCGTGATCCGCGGTACGGCGGTCAACCAGGACGGCGCCAGCAACGGCCTCACCGCCCCCAACGGCCCCTCCCAGCAGCGGGTGATACGGCAAGCACTCGCGAACGCCGGGCTGTCGGCCACCGACATCGACGCCGTCGAAGCACACGGCACCGGCACCGCCCTCGGCGACCCCATCGAAGCCCAGGCCCTCCTGGCCACCTACGGCCAGGACCGGCCGGGGGACGAGCCCGTATGGCTCGGCTCGCTGAAGTCGAACACCGGGCACACGCTGGCCGCGGCAGGCGTGTCCAGCGTCATCAAGATGGTGCTGGCGATGCGGCACGGCACGCTTCCGCGCTCCCTGCACGCCGACGAGCCCACGCCGGAAGTGGATTGGTCCCAGGGCGCGGTGTCCCTGCTCACGGAGGCCCGGCCCTGGCCGGAGACCGGCCACCCACGCCGCGCCGGGATCTCCTCCTTCGGCATCAGCGGCACCAACGCCCACCTCATTCTGGAGCAGGCGCCCCAGTCCGAGACCGAGCCCGAAGCCGCGCCGAAGGCGGACGACGGCATGGACACCCCAGGGCTCGTGGCCACCGGCGGGAGCGTGCCCTGGGTGCTGTCCGCCAAGACCCCCACGGCCCTGCGGGCTCAGGCTCAACGCCTCCTGGACCACCTGGAATCCGGGGTGGCCGACCGCCCCCTCGACATCGGCTGGTCCCTGGCCACCACCCGCACCCTCCACGACCACCGCGCCATCATCCTCACCGACACCAGCGCCGAGGGCGGTGACGCCACAGCCGCCCTCACCGCCCTCGCGACCGGACAACCCCACCCCCGCCTCACCACCGGCCACGCCACCACCCACGGCAAGACCGTCTTCGTCTTCCCCGGCCAGGGCGCCCAATGGCAAGGCATGGGAGCCCAACTCCTCAACACCTCACCCGTCTTCGCCACCCGCCTCCACGAATGCGCCGACGCCCTCGCCCCCTACACCGACTGGAACCTCATCGACGTCATCACCGGCGCACCCCACGCCCCTTCACTCAACCGCGTCGACGTC
>NZ_JAGFNO010000007.1:0-374024 GCF_017592595.1 Streptomyces sp. NEAU-YJ-81
TACCGACTCGACGCCTGGTGGACCGGAACCCCGCTGGGCACGACACGAATCTCCCACTACGAACAACTTGCCCTCAGCCACGCGGCCTGATCGACAAAAGCCCAGATCACATCGACCAACAGAGTCCCCACACCCACCAACGCAAAAACCAGCTCGCCCCGAACGACGACCCCACTGTCATCCCCCTGCCACCGGCTCGGATTGAACGCCACAAGGCCGTCGCCAGCCTCATCAACGGGTACCGGCGAGCCAGCTGACGACGGCCAAAGGCCCAGCGCAGCAGGCCGGTCGGCGCACACTCGTCAGGGTCGGGGCACAGGCGGGCAAGGCGCTCGTTCGCTAGGTCGACGGCGTCCCGAAGGCTACCGCCGCCGTTCGGATAGAGCTCGTGCTCCACACGCTGTAAGCGCTCCTCGATGGCGCCTACCCGTTCCATGACCCCTGGGCGGCTCGGCACCCCGGGGCACGCTTCCTCTCCGGCCCAATCGTCCATGAATTCGTTCACGCGACGGCCGGAGAGCAGCGCGGCGCGCCGTACGGCGGATTCCCACCCCACCCCGCATGCCGACTGCCCTCGCACAGTCGTCCGGCCGGAGCCTGTGACCATCGCGGACAGCACCGTGGCTCCGTTGTCGTTCTGCGGTCGGGCCGGCGCTAGCCCTCTGACCCGCAGCACCAGCACCTGCGTCGAGCAGCGGAGGCTGGCGGCGACTCAGCGTTGGCGCTGCACCGCTTCGGCGAATTCTTCCTGCATACAACCTCCAGGGAATCGCCACCGCACGCGCCCCCTCCGCCACCGGTTCATCTCCAGCCATTCTCCGCCTTAACTCGAGATCTCAAGCCCCCACCGTTTGTCGTATAAGACGTTTTCCAGCTCAATGGGAGCGCCCATTCGAGGGACACCGCGAGGAGATCGACAGCGCTAAGCTTCCGATATGTTTCACCGCCCCGTGAAAATTTCAGAGGCGGCTGCAAGCGGGGCTGCGGGGAAGTGGGAAGCGGCCGGTACCGGCGAGGGTGCGGTGCTGGTCAGACACAAAGGACAGGTGCGAAAATGATCAGGATCACCAACGGCACACCGGCCTGCGCGATCACCGGCGCACGGTGGACGAAGGCGTCGGCGAGCGATGGAATCGGCGACTGCGTCGAGCTTGCACGCGTGAATGAAACCGAAGTAGCGGTCCGTAACTCACGATTCCCTGACGGCCCCGCGCTGGTATTCACCCGCGCGGAGATCATCGCCTTCCTCGACGGCGCGAGTCACGGGGAGTTCACCTCCATGACTGTCTAAAACACGTCGGCCACAGGTTGCCCGTGAGGCGGAGAGCTGTTCATTCTTGGCGCGGGCGGGAAAGTCCCGCCCGCGCCAAGGAGTGCACATGTCGGGTCGGATTCTGGCCTTGGTCGGGCGGCAGGGAGAGCCACCGCCAGCCACACCGAAAGCAGCGGAGAAGCTCATCGGCGCTCTGCTGCAGTATCTGCGCCAGGAGCGCGGGATGATCCAGAGCGAGGTCGTGCGGGCCGTCCCCGAGGTCGGGTCCGGACCCACGCTCAGCCGCTACGAGAACGCCGTCGTCAAACTCAAGGCGGAACACGTCTTCGCGCTGCTGCGCTTCTACCGGGCGCCGGAGGACTGCGTCAGGGAAGCGGAGATGCTCCTGCAGTGGCCGCATGAGCGGACCTGGTGGTCCTCCTTCGCGGATGTCGCGAACTCCACGCTCATGTCGCTGTACGCCCTGGAGTCCACCTCGAAGGTGGTCCAGGTGTACCAGGAGAACAACGTCCCCGGGATGCTCCAGACCGCAGGCTACGCCCGCGCCTTGATGGCGGACTTCGCCCGGGCACAGTACGACCCCGAGACGCGGCGCAAGTACCTCGCGGCCATCGAACGCCGCCTGGAGATGCGGCTCCGGCGACAGCATCTGCTCGACCAGCCCAACGCTCCCATGTTCAGGGCCGTCATCGCCGAGTCCGTGCTGGACAAGGAACTGGGCGGGGTGCCGGTCATGCGGGAGCAGCTGCGCCACTTGTTCACCATCGCGGAGAACAAGCCCAACGTACATCTGCGGATCCTGCCCGGGTCGGCCATGCGGCAGGGCTCCCCGCTGCACCCTGCCATAACCCTGTGCAAGCCCCACGAAGGGACCGCCGGCCGGGCCGTCTACCTGGAGGACAAGAACGTCGGCGGTCAGCTCCTCACCGACAGCGCGCAGATCGAGACCTTCATGGCGTCGATGGACGACTGGTGGCGACACGCCTTGTCGAAGGCGGAGACCATGGATCGGCTTCAGTACTACATCGACCGGCTCACCGACGAGACCCCGCAGTAGGCCCCGTCACCCGATGCGCGCGACCCCGCCGTACTCGATCCACTCCTTACTCCGCTGCCGCGGAGTAAGTTCACTGTCCGGCAGCCAGCGCGAGACCTCGACCGGCTCGGGGGTCACCAGGACGTCGTGACCCTCGAAGAACCGGTTGACCTCGCTGTAGGAGCGAACCGTTCCCCAGGTGTTGTTGGTGATTTCCTGCATGAAATCGGTGATGCTGCGGCGGAGTTCCGGATCATCACTGGCCAGCTGCGAGATCACCAGGTAGCTGCCGCGTGGCAATTGTTGGCAGACTCGGCGGACCAGCTCCCAGGGGTTGTCAACGTCGGGAATGCAGTGAAGAACGGAGACGAACAGGGCGGCGACCGGCTGGTCGTCGCGCAGCAGCCGTCGTACCGCGCCGCTCTCGAAGATCTTCGTCGTGTCGCGGATGTCGGCGTTGAGGACGGCGGTAGTTCTCGGGTCCTCGGCCAGCATGATCTCCCCATGGGCGAGGACTACGGGGTCATTGTCGATGTAGACGACTTCACTGGCCGGATCGATGTCCTGGGCGAGCTGATGCACGTTGGGCCGTGTCGGAAGTCCGGACCCGTGGTCGAGAAATCTGCGGACACCCTGCTCCCGGGCGAGGTAACGCACAGCCCTACCAAGGAAGGCCCGGTTGACCAGCGCTAATTCACGGCTGTTAGGAGCCAGGCGGAGTAATTTCTCGCATGCTTCCCGATCAACCTGATAATTGTCCGTGCCGCCCAGGAGGTGGTCGTACATTCTGGCAACACTCGGCCTGCTGACATCAATGATGACCCGCTCCCCACACTCTCGGAAGGCATACGTCCCCCCTGAGACGCTGCCGGTACCCGAAGGCAGAGGTCCCATGCTAGGAGGACACGCTGAGGCAGGGCTACCCGCACCCCCCAATACTGCACCTATTTTGATGGCATTTCAGCCGCCGACTTGACCATCACACTCCGGCGCACACCAACCCCCTCAGAGGGAATACGACACAGGCATATTTCAAAACGCTCGGGCAGGGAGCAGATCCCGCAGAGCCCGGTGACGCAGCAGCTCGAAGTCGGCCTCGGACAGGCCCATCGCATAGCCGGCCTGGCCGGGCGACAGCCCGAGCTTGTAACGCAGGACCAGCGCGTCCGCCTCATCACGGCCGAGCAGATGATGAAGCCCCCGCAACGACGCTGTCCGACGCTCCGAAGCTCTGCGGGAGAGCAGGCCCCAGGCATGTGCAGCCGGCGAGGAACTACGAAGCGCCCTCTCCCACTGCTCGCCGAGATCACGCAGGGCAGCCTGGGCAATACCCGTACCGCTGTGGATGGAGCCCGCAACGGCCGTGCCGAAGCGCCGATAGACCATCCAGCGGTCGCAGCAGAAAACGGCGTAGGAGACCGGGAATCGCTGGATGGCCAACGGATCCATCCACGCGGCGAGGTACCGGTCGTCGAATTCGGAATCAGCGCGCAGCCCCGGCAGGCTGGAGCGCATCAGCATGACGTTTCACCTCACAAGGGGGTGCAGGCAGGACGGAGCGGAACCCAGCTCGCAAGTGAGAAGCCGCAGTGGGCCAAGAGGGCATCTCGGCTGCCAGGGCGCGTAGAGGGGTTCAAGGCCGGCTCGCTCGGCCGCTTCGCCATCGTGGCGGCGATGCCGCCCTCGCCCGCTAGGCGGGCGAGGGCTCCTTCACGCAGGGCCGCATCGTCAGACGGTACGGCGGACCTTCAGGTAGCTGACACAGCTACGGTCGGACACAGAGGCAGCCATCATGCCCGCCAGCACTTCCACCGGGAAGGGCTCCTTACGGACGGTCGCTGCCGCGAGGACGCCGGTCAAGAGCAGAGAACTGAAGCGCAGCGTGAGCATCAAGACACTCACACCAGCGGTTTGCCGGAGGACCGACAGCGGAATGCTAATCTCTGGCGCTACCGGAAGGACGGTTGCGATCTTCCGGCGGACGTGCTGCATCAATTTTCGCGCTCCTCGATGCGTAGTTGAGATGGCACGAGGGAGGGGTCCCGAGTTGGTTGACGTCGCCTCGGGGCCCTTTTCCGTGCCCAGTCGGACGCTAGTCGCATTACCCGCTTGCGGTGGCCCTCTGATCCACATGAAAACGGAACCGGGCACTCCTGATAGAGCGATAACGCACGGCTGACGTTGACCACTTCTCGACCCAATAGACCATTCACATGAACAACGAGCGAACCGTACTTGGCAATCACGGTGGGAAATGGTCAGGTGGGCCTGAAAATCCCTCGCGCGTCGCCCGAGCCTCACCACTCGTTCGGGTGAACCGACGGCCTCAGCCACTTCGATCCCTGCAAACAGCGGGTCCACCACCGGAGATCGTGCTCCCCCGGGCGGCCCTCTTCAGGGCTGCGTTTGCCGAGAACTCCTCGACCCCACACCCACTTGAAGCCCGAGGGACTTGCACGTCGGCTCCGCGTTGCCGGTCCAGCCCCATGCGAAGCTTCCGCGGCGGCATTAGCGAGCCCTCCGCCGGAGGCGGTCGTACTCCTCCCGCCGTGTCTCGGCTACCCGTTGAAGATGCGCGAGGGTGCCGTGGCGCCGGTGGCAATTCGGGGCGCACTCGGCGGTCATGCCCGGCGGGTTACCGGTCACATGTGTGATCTCGTCGCTCGGGCTGCCCGTGAAGGTCAGTGCCTGGTTGTACTCGGCAATCTCGCAGTCCGCGCCGGCCTCGTGCATCTGCAGATCGAGTCGTCCGTGTGTCTGTTCAGGCCCGTCGAACCAGAGGCGGCACGCTCGCTCCCCATACGGGCAGGTGCAGGTGCGCATGTCCTCCTTGAGTGCAATCCCGCAGATCGGGTGCGTGAGGTGTCCGATGAGCACGTCGTGGTCCGTCCAGCGCGCTCCGGCGAAGGTCAGGCGGATCCCGTAGGTGTTGGCGTGCTTGGTGAAGCCCGCCATATCCAGCCAGTCGGCTCCGGAGCGAAAGATCAGCAGTCGCCGCATCAAGGCGCTTCCCAGGGCCTGAACGGTGCCTTTATTGGCGCATGGTGGTTGACCTGGGGCTTTACGAATCGCCCGAGCATGGGCGTGATCAGTGATCGTGGGTCTGCGACTGCTTTACCTGATCTTCTGCCGACTACTGGGTTGCCTCCTTGTGCTGGGCCGATCGACCGCCGCGAACAACGCCGAGATCCTTGCCCTTCGTCATGAGGTCGCTGTGCTTCGTCGACAGGTCCAGCGGCAGCGGCTCTCACGGGCTGATCGTGCCGTGCTCTCGCACTGCACCTGCCGCCCCGTAGCGCTCCAGAATCGCTTCACCGGACCTGACCTGGGATAACGTACGTGGCCACTGGGTGTCCAGCATGATCAGTCCTTGTGCTGGTACGACTTACCTACCTGATCGCCACACGGATCTTCGCGTGGCTGCTCCTGATGACTCGATCCTCTGGGGCCAAGAATGCGGAGATACTGATCCTGCGGCACGAGCTCGCGGTTCTGCGTCGGCAGGTCACTACGCCCAAGCCCGGATGGCCGGACCGTGCACTGCTCGCTGCCCTGTCCCGACTGCTCCCCCGCGCCTTGCGTGAACACCGGATCGTCTCACCGCGCACCCTGCTGGCCTGGCACCGGCGCCTGGTGAAGCAGAAGTGAACGCAGTCGCCGTCTACCCGGGCGGCCGCCGCTGCCCGAGGAGATCCGCGAGCTGATCATCCGTCTCGGCGCCGAGAACCCCCGATGGGGATTCCGGCGCGTGCACGGTGAACTGCGCCGCCTCGGGCTCAAAGTCAGCCCCTGAAGGGCGTCAATATTCCAATCAGGCTGCTGAGCTGGGCGTTGCCTGTGGATGGTGAGGCGGTCGGGGCGGCGTGGTGTGGCACTCGTTGAGCAGTCCGCCGAGTACCTGCTTGCGCCTGACCGTGGCGGCGGGCAGTGGGATGACGTTCGGGTCGTCGTCTGGAGCACGTAGGTCCAGGCTGCGGTGAGCCCGTCCGGAGTTGTAGTGCTCGGCGTACCTGGTCAGGACCGTACGCAGATGTCGCTCGCGATGATGAGGAGTCGGTCGGTGCATTCGGCGCGGGCTGTGCGTATCCATCGTTCGGCGAACGCGTTGGACCGTGGGCTCTGCGGCGGTGTCGGGATGACGGCTGTGCCGTTCCGGCGAAGACGGCGTCGAATGCCGTGGTGAACTTGCTGTCCCGGCCACGGATGAGGAACCGGAAGCACCCAGCCCTCTCCACGATGTCCATGAGCAAGTTGCGGGTGAGTTGGGCGACCCATGCGCCGGTCGGGTGGGCAGTGACACCCAGGACGTGAACGCGCCGGGTGGCGATCTCCATGACGAAGAAGACATAGAGACGTCGGAGGAAGACGGTCTCCACGTGCATGAAATCGCAAGCGAGCAGCGTGTGGGCCTGTGAACGGAGGAAGGAGCGCCAGCTCTGCTCGGAGGCGCGCTGCGGTGCGGGGGGGCAGGGCCGCTGCGGCGCAGAACGCGCCGAACCGTGGCGGCTGCGACCCGATGGCCAAGCCGTCGCAGTTCACCCTGGATCCTGACGTATCCCCAGGTCGGGTTCTCTCTCGCCAGGCGCTGGATGAGCGCGACTGTCTCTTCCGCCAGCGGTGGTCGGCCGGGCCTGACAGCCGTCTGGTGCCACTTCCAGCGCACCAGACGGCGGTGCCAGGTCAACAGTGTGCCCGGCGTGACCAGCCGATGGCGGCGTAAGGCAGGTGGCAGGCGCCGGGCGAGAGCGGAGAGCACGGCACGGTCGGCCCATGAAAGCCGCGGCCGCTCGACCTGTCGACGAAGCACAGCGACCTCATGACGAAGGACAAGGATCTCGGCGTTGTTCGCGGCGGTCGATCGGCCCAGCACAAGGAGGCAACCCAGTAGTCGGCAGAAGATCAGGTAAAGCAGTCGCAGACCCACGATCAGGGATCATGCCCATATGTAGGCGATCGCAAAGCCCCAGGTCAACCACCGTACGGCAATAAAGACACCCTTCAACATCCTCGATGTCTACGCCCGGCACTACAACGGCCATCGCCCCCATCAAGCTCGAGAGCAACTGCCGCCTGACGACAACGACCTGGTCACGCCGCAGGATGACCCGAGCATCCCGCGACGACTACTGCAGACTCACGTCCTTGGCGGCCTGATCATAACGAGTACAGATATGCGGCCTGACCAGCCGCGATGAGTTGCTGAACGGCACAGGATTCCGCGGGCCAGGACCATTTCGGGACCAGCGGGTCGACGGCCGTGCCGAGCCGTTCGAGCAGGGCCGGCGGTGCGTCGGCTACCCATTCACTCACCGCGAGCAGGGGTCGCGCTCCGGCGAGGACCGCGCAGGCCGTCAGTGCCAGGAGCGTCACGAGAGGGTGCCGTACTCCTGCGGATTCCGCGGGTCCGGGACCTGTGCGAGGCGTTCCAGCAGATCCGGAAGATCGCTCCCGGACACTTCCGGATGCGGTCTGAGCTGTTCAAAGGCAGGGGAGGTCAGAGATGATGCGTCGGCAGCCACGGGCAGTCCAAGGTCACAGAGCGTAGAGAACTCCATGATCGCGGACGTCCGTGCCTGCTGTGTACCGAACCCCGCCCAACATGCCGAGACGTCAGCAACCGGGCGTCAGCCGACTACGCTGAAGTCCTGACCGAAGAGGGCGCGGTAGTACGCGACTTCCGGTTCGCGCTCCATCCTGATGTTGCCGGTGGGGGTCTCCGTTGTTGCGCTGTCGGACCATCCGGTTGGTTTCCGCTGCGCTCTTCGAGATGCACGACGAATGGATCGCCCTACCTCGCCGCCACCTCCCCGAAGGTGATATGGGTGATATCTGTCGTAAACTCTCTTTTAGTTCCTCCGCGCTACCCAACGTACCGAAATGCAACCGCCAGTTGATCCCCAACAGCATGACGAGGGACGCTACCTGGCGGACGCGTGTTCCCGACCGAGTGGCACTCGCTTCGGCATCCTCCCGCGCAGGTCATCGGAGGCCATTTACCCAAAGATTACTGGGCAGTTGACCTCAGGGTTTCGTGGTAGCGTCCTTGTTCGGAGGGACAGTGCAACCTGAAAGGGAAATCGTGAACACGGAGAAGATCACCGCTCGCCGCCTCTCGCTGGAAGAGGTGACGAAGCTCGGCGTGAAGGACAGGCTCTTCATTTCCGCCGACACGGCAGAACTCAAGCTTCCCGACTGCTATGTCCCCGCTTTTCTGACCAAGTCCGGTGAGGATTTCGAGGGCGGCTCGATCACGGCGAGAACCGTATTCCAGGAAGAGGTCTCCTGCCTTCCCGACGACGAGAATGAAGCCGGAATCTACTTGGCTGACGAGAACGGCTCGGTGACCATCGAGATCCTCCAGTCCGCCGGTGTCGTGCTGGACCTGGCACTTTTCGTCCCTGGTGGGGACAAGGGAGCCCTCACGGCCCTTTACGCTGCGGCCCGGCAGGCCTTCGGCGCCGACACCGTACAGATCTGGCGCCAGGGCCTCAAGGAGGTTCCCGACGTGAAGGTCGACATCTTCGAGGAGCAGATTCCCCGGGGGCGCAAGGGGACCGACAGCCCCAAACGTGACCGTCGCGCGTTCGACACCTACCCCACCCGTGCAGACTTCATCGAGTTCTCCGCGGGGTGGAAGCCGGTCATTGAGATTCACAGGCCGATTGTTGACGACACCCCGACCATATGAGGCGGCGTTACCTCTCGTTCTCGCCCTGAGAGAACGCCGAGAACGCATGCGTCGGACCCGGTCGACTCCTGAGCGACCCAGGGAGCCGTCGGAAAATAACTCACGAACGACGAAGCGCCGTTCCACTCGATGACCTCGCGAGACAGCCGCCTGACCAAAATCAAAGCCTGAAGTTATTCTGCGACAGCCCTCAGGGCTTCGCCGTAGTCGAGTGACGTCCACTTCGTACTCAGGCGAGGCCGAGGAGCATGAGGGGGCAGGGCTTCGGCATAGTGCCGTGACGTCTGGTTCGTGATCATCCGAGGCCGAGTAGCGCGAGGGAGCGCCGAGGGTCGCGGGCATTGCGGCGGAGGCCGGCCGCGATGTTCTTCACTCCGGCCGTGCGGAGGGTTCCGATGGCGAGGTTGCGCCAGGTGGCCATCGCGCGGGGCGCGTTGCCGGTTCGCAGCTGGGAGGCGTCCTCGGCGAAGGTGGTGTCGCGGATGTGGTGCAGGGCCTCGATCTGCCAGTGGTCGCGAACGAGTTGGGTGATATGGGCTGGGGTGGCCTGCTCGGCGGTCAGGCTGGTGACGGCGAAGACCGTCTTGACGGTGGACTTGCCGGTCTTGCGGTCGGTGCGCCGGCGCTTGATCTGGACGGCCTGGCAGGCTCCAGGGAAGAGGGGGCTGTTGACGGTGGCAACCTTGATCCGGCGGATCTCCGAGCGGCCGTGGCCGATGCTGTGCCGCTCGAAAAGTCATCGCCGCAGCTGAGCGGGGTGCGGTCAGTTCGCTGGGATTATGTCCTCCGTGATCGTGTCCTTGTTGTACAAGGTGACCCGGAAGCTTCTCACTGTTCCATCGGTGCTCCTCCGCCGTGGGACGGCGAAGGACGCGGAACTGCTGGTGCTGCGGCACGAGAACGCCGTCCTGCGCCGCCAGTTGACCGGACCGGTCCGCTATGAGCCCACCGATCGGCCGCCCTGTCCGGGCTGATACCCCGACGCCACTGGCTCAAGGTCTTCCCTGTGACCCCCGGCACCGTGCTCGCCCGGCACCGCAGGTTCATCGCCGAGAAATAGGACTACACCGCGCGCCGTGGCACCGGACGCCCGCCTACCGAAAACCACGAGCAGGACGCTGACCGTGCTCGAGGAGAATCCGCTCACGTCGCCCAGGAACTTCACGATGTACGTGTATCCGGTGAAGGCCCCGGTGGCGGACAGGGTCCCGGCCGTCAGCACGGTCGCGAACCGCCGGACGTCGGGACTGGTTGCGTAGGCGGCGGGTTCTTCTTCCGGAAGCGAGGTCGGCAGCAGAACGGCGATCGTCACCAGAGAGACGAGTCCCAGAGCCGCCAGCATGGCGACGGGCATCTGCCAGTCGCTCTGTCGGCCCAGCCAGGTCCCGGCGGGAACACCGAACACGAGGGCGACTGCGACGGACGGCGCACCGACCACACGCCCGCGGACCTCGGGCGCGAACAGGCCCACCGCGACCGGTCCCATTACGGCCCAGAACAGCGCCTGGGCGAGCGCGGTCAGCAGCCGCGCCGTGAGCAAAAGCCAGTAGGAGGGGGCCAGGCTCGCGATCAGACTGGACACGACAAGCGCGGTCAGTAGCCCTGTGAGCACATGGCGTCGGGGCACGGCCCGCGTGAGGTGGACGAGCGGCAAAGACGCAAGTGCCACCGCCACGGCGTAGCCGGTGACCAGGAGACCGACCGCTGACACTGACACCCGAAGGCTTGCGGAGATGAGCTCCAGCAGGCCGATCGGCAGGTTCTCCGCTGTGTTGAAGGTGAAGGCGGCGAGCATCAAAACCGCGAGCACCGCTGACCTGTGCCATAGAGCCGGTTGCCGCGTGACCCTATGGCCCCTTGCTGCCCTCGCTCGTTGCTCCTGCTCCGTGGCACCCTCCATGGAGCTACCTCACTGGGCCTCCGGTCACGCCGCAACCGAATTCATCTGCCGCAGAGGCGCTCAAATGATCAGGCATGGCCTTCAGGACCGTTCGGCGCGGGTTCGAGAGCACGCTCGCGGATCATCTGCCGCAGGCTCGTGCGGGTCGCGGCCAGGTCTCGCTCAAGCTCCTGGACGTGATCGGCGAGTGGTCGGAGTCCGGTGAGTTCGTGTTCGAGCTTCCTGTTGGCTTCGGTGAGTTCGCTGATCCGCTCGGTCAGTTTCCGGTTGCTGATCTGGTCAAGCTGGTGTCCGAGCTGCTGCCGCATGGCGGTCCGGAGCTGATCGCGTTCGGCGCGGAGTTCCTTGATCTCTTCCCGGGCCATGGCTAGGTCCGTGTGCAGGCTGACGGTGCTTGCTTTGCGGCCTTCGGCGGCTGCGGTGGCAGGAGCCTGTTCCTGCCGCTGGATGGCCGCCTGGACGTGTTCGCGGACGCCCTCGGCATAGACCAGCCAGGTCGATACTCTGGCGGCCCTGGCGACTGCGGTGAAGGAGATCGGCTCGCCGTCGTTCAGCATGCGCCGAACGGTGTCGAGCACGCGTTGGCGCTTGAGGAGGCTACTTTGCCGCCGGGACTCGGCAAGGACTTCTGCGGGGGTTCGGGCGGTCATCTCACGCTTCCTTCTTCGAGACGACGGTGATGGGAAGAAGCTTGTGATCGCCGCCCGCCCGGACCCGCCGGAGAACCGCAGCGGCCTCCTCCAACTCAGTCCGCTCGTGCTCGGGCATGCCTGCCATCCGCTCCCGCATTTTCGCCGCTACCCCTTCGTAGGAGTTGATCTGGGAGGTGAGGTTGTCGATAACGAAACCGGCTGCGTCCATCACCCGCGCCCTCTCACGATCGGCCCGCAGGCTGTTGATGTGGTCCTCGATCGCGGGAAGGTAGGACGGGTCGGGGCGGTAGAAACCGCACCCTGAGCACTGGAAACGGATCGGGCATGCATGGCCGCCGGCCTTGACATTCGACGGCTCGGTGCAGCCACCGAAGGGAACAGCCACCGATCGCTGTTCGTAGGCCGTCGACGAGCAGGGTTTCGCGATCCCGTGCCGGTCGGTGACCATCAGGCTGAGCATGCTGACCGCCTGGCGCTTGCGCTTAACTTGTCGTTTAACGTCCGTCTGCTTTGGTGCGGGGTTCCGGCGTTGCTCGCAGGGCGTGCAACCATCGCTGGCAGACGGCAAGGGCGACGGGTTCGAACAGCTCGGGTGTCGAGACTTCGACGAGGAACTGGGTCAGCAGGTCCTGGTGTCCTTCGTCGATGTCCACTCGGTCCTCGAAGTGCACCGCTTGGGCCCAGTCGATGAGCTCGCTGGGACTGGCGAGTCCAGTGGCGACCTTCTCCACGGCGGCGGTGTGATCATGACGGAGGGTGACGGTCGCTGTCGGGTCGCCGTGCCGGGCGGCTTCGATGAGTTCGGAGAGCTCACCGTTCCAGTGCACGAGGCCTTCAAGGGGTTGGCGCCCGTTCGCATCCACGGTGCCATCCTGCTTGATGGCTCCGTCATCGGACAGGGGTGGCCTCCCGTCAGCTCGCAGTCCGGGTGACACGTCGAGGTTTGGTGCCGACCTTGTGGTGAGCGGGGCGGCTGTATGTCTCGCCGGTCGCAAGAATTCGGCCCACGTCATGGCGGAGGGCCGGGCGGCGGTTCTTCGAGCCCGGCGGTCGGCCGGGCCCGGCCTTGGACGGTTTCGGTGCACGGGGCGGGAGAGCCGGTCTTCGTGCGGAGGTTTCTGAACCCCCGCCGGACTCGGGCAGGCGTCAGCCTGTTCGGTGGGGCCGGCTTCTCCCAGGGCCGCCTCAGATCGGTGGTCAGCGGGCGGGCCAGCCGGAGCTGGGCATAAGCCGCGACCACCAGCCACGTCCACCGATCGGCCGCCTCCGAGTTGCGGAGCCGGGGCTTCGTCCAGCCGAGCGTCTGCTTGAACAGGCGAAACGTGTGCTCCAGATCGAAGCGCCGGAGGAAGGGCTGCCAGCAGCGGTCTATGTCCGCCTCGGTGGCGCCGCTGCCCGACCACCACAGCCAGACCGGCTTGTTCACCCCGCCGCTGGGCAATTTCTCCACGACCAGACGGAGTACGGTGCCCTCGAGGATGGGCAGCGGTCCGTCGTGGTCGATCCAGGCCGCCCGGCGGGTCAGCCGCGGGTGCAGCCGGTCCCACGCCTGCGGGGTCGCCTTCCCATAGAGGCGGGTGTCCGTCATCGTCACGGCCTGCTCGACGTCCCAGGTGCTGGGGTCCCCGAAGACGAACTCGCCGCCATGCTTGGGCGGACGGCCGCCCTTGGGGTCGTAGACCCGCGGCGGTGTGGGTCGGCGCATCACGCTGTCCGAGCGGAGCCGGCCGAGGATCTCGACAGGAAGCCCGGCCAGCAGGTGGGCGATGCGCGGTGCGTGTATCCGGCGTCGAGCACGACCAGGACCTCCGGGTCGCCTTCCTGCCACTGGCCAGCGGCAATGAGCCGCTCGACGACCTCGCGGATCTGGACCGTGGTGACCGCGGCGACGTCGGCGCCGGGCTGCAGGCGGACCGCGTCCAGCACCGCCGTCCAGGACGTGCGGCCGGTCTCCAGCGCGGCCACCACCGAATAAGGCCAGCCGGGCACCATCTGGTGTTTGCCCTCGCCACGGCCGAACGTGTGACAAAAGGCCCGGTCAGCACAGGCGTTAGGGTCCGGCCGCAGCCACGGCGAGACATCCACGGCCAACACCAGCCGACCGTCCGCCGCCCTCGACAGCGGCATCCCGACCAAGGCACGACGCAGTCGGGCGACATCGATCTGTCCCTGGTTGAGCCCGCCGTACAGAGCTCCGTGCCGCGGCGGTGTTCGGGCGCGAGCGCGAGATCGACCAGCGTCCGCACCAGCCCGTCCGTGCACAACAGCGCGTCGCATAACTCGAATTTCGTCGGTGCCCGCGCTGCTGTTTCTCGTAAACATCATCGAGCCTCAAGATCCGCAACTGCCGTCCAAACCGACAGACAAACGCTGGGGAAGTGAACGAAGCCAGGTACCGCTCGGTCAGCCCGGCGGTGAGGGTGCGGGTGATCTCCTCCATGGGCGCGGGGTTCTCTGTGGCGACGTTGAGTCCTGGCTGAGCCGGTCGACCAGGCCGTGCGCCTGGACGGCGTACCCGCCGGTGATGACCAGGGGGTAGGGGGTGCCGGTGGCCAGGAGGTCGGAGAGGAGCCGGCGGTGGAGATTGCTGAGGTTCACGCCGCGGCTGCCGGGCGAGCCGAAGCCAGCTCGAAGAAAGCCTCTTCCCATACGTCACGGACAGTGCGGCTGATCAGCGTGCGCAGGACGGGCCACTGGTCGACCAAGAGAATCCGGTTCAGCAAGGCGATCAGGTCATCGTGCTGCCCTTCGGCCAGCACCGTGCGGTACAGCTCATCCGCGACCGCGGCCGGTCAAGATCGAACCGCGTCAGACCCGACCACGCCACATGCAACGGCAACCGGACAGAGCCATGTGCCGGCCCGGCCAGCCTCACCGAGCGCGCCGGGAAGCCTTCGCGTGTAGCGCTGCCGCAGCGCCTCGCCAGCGGACGGCGAGGGCTCAGCGGCAGGCATAACGGACATGCACTCAGTATGAGCGATGCAAGGCGACCCGAGCTTCGCCCCGGCGAGAACGCCGGCGACGGACAGGGCGACAGCGGCGACAGATGGACAGCGCACAGGCGGCAATCCGCCTCGGCCGGCTGCGCCGGGCGAGGCGGATTGCGGACTTGCGAACCGGGTTGGGGTGCCGCTCGGGCGGCGGGTCAGCAGCCGTTGAGAACGGAGGACAGGGAGTTCTTCTCGGCGGAGTCGACACTGAGGCCATAGTAGTGCTTCACCTGGACCCAGGCGCGGGCGTAGGTGCACCTGTAGGCGGTGCGGGAGGGCCACCAAGTACCGGGGTCCTGGTCGCCCTTGGACTGGTTGACGTTGTCAGTGACGGCGAGCAGCTGCGGGCGGGTGAGGTCGTTGGCGAGGGCCTGCCGCTTGGAGGTGGTCCAGTTCCAGGCGCCGGAGTCCCATGCCTCGGCGAGCGGGATGAGGTGGTCGATATCCACATCCGAGGCGGCGGACCAGGTGGCGCCGTCGTAGGGGGAGTACCAGCTGCCGCTGGTGGCAGCGCAGGAGGAGTCGGTGACGACGCCGGAGCCGTCGCGCTTGAGGACGGTCTCGCGGGTGTTGCAGGCGCCGCTGATGGTGATCCAGTGCGGGAACAGGTCCCGGCTGTAGCCGGTTCTGGAGTGCTCGGTTGCGACGGTGAGGGAGGCCAGGTAGGAGCGGGCGGTGGCAGCGCTGACCGGCGTCGGCAGTGCGGCCTGGGCAGGAGTGGTGCCGAGGAAGGCGAGAGCGGCGGTCGCGGAGGCCACAAAGCCGGCGAGGATGCTACGGCGAGCGTTCTTGCGCATGGCGTATCGACTCCTGAGCCGAAGGGTGAGGTGAAGAAGCGCCCCCATCCTGGCCCGAGGGAATCTATGCGAGTAGAGCGCCGAAGGTGAAGAACTGATAACAAACAGTCAACGGGTGCTGTGTGCCCAGTACCGGAGGCCGGCCTCCTCCAGGACCGCGACCGTGTTGGCGACCGGGGCACTGGTGGTGTCGGCAGACACGAATCTTGCGTCCGCCAGCTTGAAGACCCTCGCGAACAGCGCCAGCGTTTTGTCCGAAGCGGAGTCGGCCATGAAGTTACGCCTGATCACGCCAGCTTCAGAGCCGCCCTCGGACCAGCCGGTCGGCCACGCGTCCGTGTCCAGCCCCAGCCGCGTGCCCATCAGGGACAGGGCAGTGTCGACGGACTTCTGGCCGCCGGGACCGGCCTGTGCGCGCAGACCGGAGAACGCGCGGCACATGTCGTTCGCGCGGGCGAACCATTCGACGCTGTTGAAGTGGCGTGGCTCATTCCAGGTCGAAGCCGCTCCTCAGCCATTCAGGTGAGGTGACAGGGCGCGTCCCCGTGCGAGCCCGGGCGGTGCGGTACGTAGAGCGGCATGGCCACTCACCCCGATCCCCCGCCGAACGCTGAGACCGTGAGCCGCGAATCCCTGGCGAACCGCAAGGGCTACAACGACCGCTTCCTAGGAACGGTTGTACCGCTGCCCGTGCCTGCCGATCCGGGCGTCGAAACGGTGATCCTCCCGTACACCAACTTCAGCGTCGTCTTCCGCCTGGATCGGCGACTGGCCGCGGCAACCGCCGTCACGATCGACGGCGCGAACCTCATCGATGTGCCACGCAATGACGACTGGCGCTTCGACCCTGGCCTTCCCGAAGCCCAGCAGGCCGGCCACCCCGTCTACAAGGACAACCCCCTGGACAAAGGCCACCTGGTCCGCAGACTTGACCCGGTATGGGGCACTGAAGCCTCCACAGCGGACAGCGACACCTTCCACTACACGAACGCCGCTCCGCAGATGGACATCTTCAACCAGGGCAGGCAACTCTGGCAGGAACTGGAGAACTGCTGCTCGATCACGCCGAAAACTTCGATCGCAAGCTGACGGACGCGTCCGCAAGGAAACACAGCAGGTCCCGGAACCCGAGAAGCGGCTCCGGGAAACGGTCGCCAAGCTCAGGATCAGCAACCAGAACCAGGAGCTCGAAGAGCTCCGCTGGCTGGTGACCAATCTGACCCTCGCCAGCGCCGTCCTCACCCAGGAACAGTGTTTGCCGGCAACCCCGTCCCGGCCCCCGACAACGTGATCCCGTTCCGCCCCACCACCAGATGACGGCGCCGATCTGCGAGGCCGCCCCAGCTCGAACAGACATCTGAGCACATAGATCCGTACGTGATGGCGCACGACGGAGTCGTACGCGACTGAGGACGTTCAGCCGTACTTCCCTCTCGATGAAGGGGGAAGTACGGGGAATCGTGCTCAGGCGGCGCGGCCGAGTTCGGTGCGGGTGCGTGGATGAACTCGCGGACGGCCGGCTCGCGCCGCCGCGGGCCAAGGAACTCGCGGACGTAGTCCTTGGCCCGGGAGGACTGGACGCGGGCGAGGATATCGACGGACCGCTTACCCAGGTCGAGGTTGCAGGCTGGAGACCCCGGATGGCATGGCGGCGGCCTGCTGGTTCCACGCGAGGGCCGCTTTGGGGTTCTTAGGTCGAGGAAGATTCCGGCGGCGTCCGCGGAGAGGCGGGCATGGTGATAGAAGTCGATCCAGGCGGAGCTGCTGGAAGCCTCTGCCTGGCTCAGGAGGTCCTCGGAAGCCTTCAGGGCCCGTCCGGAGAGTGAAGAGACGCATGCTCGATTTCCTGTGGGCCATGGTGGTCTGGCTGGTGCAGATGGTGGGAACCTGGGCCGTGGTCGGGACCGGTCTTATCCTGCTCTTCCTCCGCACCTCCTTGTCTAAGTTCGCCCTGGCCCGTTCCCTCGTCACCGCCGGGGTGGTGCTGACCCTCGCCCATCGGTTCGGCTTTGCCACCGACGGTCTCTCTTTTGCGGACGGCATCATCGGCAAGTACCTCGTGATGGGCGCCGTCGCCACCGTCGTCTTGCTGGTACTGGGCGCGGTCTACGTGGCAGTCGGGCGCCTCGGTGCCCGAAGGGCCCGCCTCCGGCGGCTCGTTGTTGTACGGACCGACAGCTCCAAGATCCCCGGGCCTCTCGCGGTGATGCTGCTCCTCCTTGCCACCACCGCATTCCTCGCCTGGGTCATGGAGGCCGTTGAGGAGTACGAGAACGGCTTCATCCGTGTCGTGAGTTTCGGCATCGTGTTGCTGCCAGCCGGGGCGTTTCTGCTGCTCGTCCCGTTCAGCGTCAGCGGTACCGTCTTCAACGCGGCCAACGCTCACCCGGCCTTGCCATCGCTGGCCGCCCCGTTCGTAGCGGGGGCGGCGGTGGTCGCCGACCGGTTCGTTGGTGGGGTCATCGCCACCCCTGAGAACCTTAAGGACCCCCTAGCCCTCACCGGCCTCGCTGTGGTCATCGTCCTCAGTGCGGTCGAACTGGTGCTCCTCCATCGCCGGGGCCACGGCCTCACCTGGGACCCAGAGGGCGAGACAGGTGATGCGGCAGAGGACAGCGGTGCAGGGGCTGGAACCGGGACTGTCTGACTGGCGCCTCTCTGAGTGGGATGGGCCCACGTCCCCTTCACGTCGTAAGTGTGCCTGTGTCACTCTTCTTTGTCGGCCCGACAGCACCGTGTGAACGCGGGCGAGCGGTGACGGATTCTGGCGGGGGAACGGTGAGTTCAATCGCGGGGGATTGGGGTTTCGGCTGTGCGAACGCGGCGTGCTGGTCTGATCTACCTGTCATTGGCGCTGGTGGGGGTGTCCGGTGCGCCGGCGCTCGCCCATGAGGCTGGACTGGGAGCTAAGGCGACAGCAGTATCCCTCTTGCCGACGCTGGCCAGCACGTACCTCGCTTGGGTGGCGTTCCGATCCGACCGTTCCGAGGCCGCCGCAGGCGGGGAGCTGGGAAAGGTCGTGGATCATCTGGCCGCCGCCGTGCGAGGTCAATGGGAGGCCGAGGCACGCGTACGTCGGCTAAACGATCCATATCC
Organism: Streptomyces sp. NEAU-YJ-81; assembly: GCF_017592595.1. NCBI lineage: Bacteria > Bacillati > Actinomycetota > Actinomycetes > Kitasatosporales > Streptomycetaceae > Streptomyces > Streptomyces sp. NEAU-YJ-81. The sequence goes on from NZ_JAGFNO010000007.1 coordinate 18,434, forward strand.
GCTGCCGGTGTCCTGGGATCCGGCGCATGCAGACTTAGTGGAGGACTGGGCACGGCTGAAATCGACTGCGATCAGTTGGCCAAGCACGCTGCTATCCGATCGGGCTGGATGGGCTGCAGGCCCTGGAGAACTAGCAGGAACAGATGCGGAGATCGCCGAGGTTCTGCTGCGGAAGGTTCCCACCGGCCGGTTGGTGGTTCTCGGTGCCCCGGGTTCAGGTAAAACCGTGCTCTTGATGCGTATGCTGCTGACACTGATCGAGCAGCGGTCGCCTGGAAGTGCTGTCCCCGTCCTGTTCTCCTTGTCTTCCTGGAATCCGGCCAAGCAGCATTTGGATGATTGGCTGAGCGAGCAACTCGTCCAAGACTACGAGGGACTGAGGAAACCGGCCCCCGGCTCCTTAGAACAGATGAACTGTGCTCAGGCGCTGCTGGCCCAGAGGCTGATTCTTCCGGTGCTGGACGGCTTCGACGAAATCCCTTCAGTCGTTCGTACGGCGGCCTTGGACCGGATCAATGCGGCACTGCCATTGGGGCAAGGGGTGGTCCTGTCCAGCAGGGTCCGGGAGTATCGTGAGGCGCTTTCCCCCAATAACTCCATCCCCTCAAGGCTCGTCGGGGCGGCGGGAGTCGAACTGCGACCGCTAGATCCCGAAATTTCCGCTGCATATCTCAGGAGAGATTCCGGCGGTGAAATGACCGCCGCGGCGGCGCGCTGGACCCCAGTGCTTGAGCGACTGCGTCGTGGCGAAACCCCAATCGCCCGGGCCCTCAGTACACCGTTGATGCTCTTTCTGGCCCGCATCATCTACAACCCCCGGCCCGGCGAACACAGCGGATTGTTGCCTGACCCGGTCGAGTTATGCGACCGAGAGCGTTTCCGCACCTCCATAGAGATCGAGAGGCATCTCTTTGATGCCTTCATCCCGGCGGCGTACCGACCGCACCCCGATCCCAGGAAGCGCTGCCGTTGGCGGGCGGAGGACGCGCAACGCTGGTTGACCTTCTTAGGCACCCATCTGGAACACCGCCTGCGGGGAACGACTGACCTGGCCTGGTGGCAGCTGCGATACGCCACCCCGGCACCTTTCGTCGGCCTTGTGTTCGGTCTCGCGAGCGGCTTGGTGGGCGGACTCGTTGCCGGGTTTGGGGCAGGGATCGGGATCGGGTTCGGTGCGGGGCTGGGCACGGGCATCCTCCTGGGCTTCGGCGTTGGGCTTGCGGTCCGGAGGGTGAGTGCGCCAGGTCGCGGACCCTTGAGCGGCCTGGCAGGTGGTTTGGCGGGCGGACTCGCTGGCGGGCTGGTGGCAGGGCTGGCGAGCCAGATCGGCATCGGCCTCGCCGTCGGACCTGCGGGTGGAATCGCGGCCGGACTTGGAGTAGGGCTCGCGGTCGGTCCCGCGAGTGGACCAAGAGGCAGCGTGGCCGGCGGTTTCGTCGGAGGGACGGCGGCTGGCCTCATGTCCGGACTTGGTCCGGGGGCCCCCTCGGGAATCGTCAACGGTGTCGGAATCGGCCTGGCAGCCGGGCTCACCGCTGTGCTCGCAGGGCGCAGCGAGCCAGCGCAGCGACTGCACTGGTCCCCTGTCGGCGCCGGTGGTGGACTGGCGGTCGGTCTGGCGCTTGGCTTGGCGGCCGCGATCGTCGCCGGACTCTCCGCAGGCATTGTCGTCGGCCTCGTCACCGGCGCCGTCTGCACACTCATCGCAGGGCTCACAGGGGCGCCGACGAATCTGACAGCAGCAGGTGATCCGAACTCGGTATTGAACCGGGATTTCCGCACCTTCGCGGTCATCGCCCTGGCCACGGCCCTGGCAATTGGGATGATTGTCGAATTGGTCACTGGGCTGGCGGTCACCACGGAGAAGCGACTGCCTACGAGCTCTGCTGTGTTGCTCACAGCCGGGATCGTTCCGGGTATCTGGATGGGACTTGTTTCCGGCCTCGCGCTGGGGCTTGCCCAGGCCGCCTGGGGGGTCTTCGGCATCGTGCGGTGCTGGCTGGCCTTGCGCGGCCAACTGCCATGGCGACTCATGAGCTTCCTGGCCGACGCCCATGAACAACGAGGTGTTCTACGTCAAGTGGGAGCCGTCTACCAGTTTCGCCACGCAGAACTGCAGCGCCGACTGGCCGCCAGGCACTGAGCCAAGCCGATAGCTCGGGAACCGGGCGCAAGCCTTCATCCCCAAGCGACCCAGCTACGTTGACGCTCTCGCCTGCCTCCCCGCCAGGTCTGAACACATCTACTTGACAGGGAAGGCGCCCGTCGCCATCCTTCTGTGGGCCACCACGAGCGGCAGCAGCATCGCCTTCGGCGGGCTGCTCAGCGCCCTGTACGGGCTGTCGTCCACGCTGGCCCAGCCGGTCAAGGGACGCCTCATGGACCGCCACGGCCAGAGCGCGAATGCACCTTCCGGCCGCCCTGCTCAACTCGGCCCTCCTGGTGGCCCTGCCCGGGGCCGGACTGTACGACGGACCGGGCCTCGCCACGGCCATCGTCGTCACCGGCGGCCCGACCACGCCGCCCCTGGAGGCCGGGCTCCGGGCGCTGTGGTCGAGCGTGCTGCCCGATCCCAGGCTGCGGCACGCCGCCCTCGCGCTCGACACCGGCACACAGGGCCTGCTGTACATCTCGGCCCCCTGCTCGTGGCCGCGCTCGCCTCCGAGTACAGCCCCGCCGTCGCGCTCGCCGTCACCGCCGCCCGATCCGAGGCCGGCACAAGACGCCCTGATCAAGGCGCAACCCCCTTAACATTTTAACCCTTTTGAGGAGATCCATTTATGGCCGTTGTTGGTAAGTCCGGCTATCAGAAGTTGTGGAATGGTCCTCCATCCCATGAAGATCCACGGACTTCACTTGGCTCCCAGTCCGCGTAGAAGTCGGTTGGTGGCTCATCCAGCTTGACCTCCTCCGCAAGCCCCCCCAGCTCTTCAAGTTCCTCGTGCTCGACACGCAGGTCGCAGGCTGGGCAGGTGAAGACGAACGGGGTGAACATGACCGCCCACTCATCCTCGTCCACGTGCGTGTCACCACTAAGCCAGCCCTGCGAGTCGCATGCCGGGCAGGTTGCGGGCTCGTCGTGTTCGATGTAGCCGGGAGAAGAGACTCGTGCAATCGTGCCGAGGACGAGCTCGCGTTCCTTCTGGGGCAAGTGGCCGTAACGTTCAGAGAAGACATCCTTGGCCCGAGCAAGTTTGCTCTCCAGCCGGACACGGACAGCTTCCACGTTCTCTTCGAGAAGCCGGTCGTGCAGGGACTCGTAACGGCCCCAGTAGGAAGTGTCGATCTTGAGCTCGACGAGCAAGGGGTCGATCAGCCGGAGACACGTGGTGAAGACGGCATTGACCTCTGACCGGTCGTACATGCCACTGTGTGCGACGCCGTTACGAGCATTGGCTAGCGGTCCAAGCGCCCGCTGATCGACCGGCATCTTCTTCCGCAAGATCTTCTGCGCTCGGGCATGGGCTTCGGCCAAGCCGATGGTCTTGACCTGCTCCGCGGGAACCGAAGCGTGTGCCCCGTGACCCGTCGCGTGGAGCAAGGAGTTGAAATCCTTGCCCTCCACTACGAGAGCCGGGTGGAGGCTGGCCAGGTATGACTTGAGGAGGTGCTCGGCAGCGATCCCGGCGTGGTGGACCGCCAGGTCATGAGACGACGGGCCTTCGGCGAGCGCGGCGAAGGCCGCGATCATCCATTTGCGCGAAGAGAGCTTGAGCCGTTCAGAGTCCATGGCCAGGACACTAGGCGGCTAGAGCAAACCCATTGTCGGAATTTTGGTGGCGCTCAGTAGTGCCACCGGCGACATGTCCGCTCCTGCCCCAGCGCCGAGCAGGTCGAGGTCGCAACGGCAGCCGTTCTCGCGGTCTGGACCGTGTTCGGGCAGGAGAACCAGGCCGCAGTTGCTGGTACAGCGGGCTGTTCCAGCTTGCGGAATGCCCCCTGCCTGCGCAGTTGCTGTTCGGCGCTGTGTCTAGGGCTGACGAGAGTTCGGTCTGAGTCTCGGATGTCAGTGGTCTCTGGAACCATCGCCCGTCATGAAGCAATGTAGGTGTGGAGATACGACCGGCCGCGTGACGCCAGCAGCCATTCCGGTAGGCCAGCATCACCTTGCCGAAAATCAGACGACAGGCCCCTCCTCCTGGGCGGGCTGCATCCTGGCTTCTCACCGGGAAACTGGATCATGAGCGCGTCGAGGGCGAGCTCCATGCGGGCCAATGCCCTCTTCCGAGCGCGTGTGGCCGACCTGGGCGGCAAGGTTATCGAAACCGAGTGGCTCGGCACTCGGAAGCCTCACCGAGTGAGATGCAAGGCGGGACACGAGCACACGACCTATCCGACCAATGTCCTGGCTGGCAAGGGCATCTGCCGCACCTGCAGCAACCAGGCGCGTTCCCAGGCGGCCGAGACAGCTTTCCGGGCACGGGTGGCTGAACTTGGCGGGATCGTGCTTGAGGAGAGTTGGCTTGGCAACCACGAGCCTCACCGAGCTCGTTGTGTCGAGGGGCACGAATGCGCACCGCGACCGGCCCATGTACAGCAAGGTGAGGGAATCTGCTCCACATGCGCTAGAAACAATAAGCAAGTGGCCGAAGAAGCATTCCGGGGCGCTCTTGCACGATTAGGTGCAACCCTCCTTGAGCCGATTTACCTAGGCTCAGGCGAGCCGCACCGGGTTCGCTGCTCCAACGGACATGAATGCCTTCCCAGACCGGGCCTGCTGCGACTTGGCACAGACATCTGCCAAACCTGCACCGGCAGGGAACCAAAGGTTGTAGAAGCGAGGTTCAGGGCACGCATCGCGGAGTTGGGAGGCGTCGTTCTTGAGCCACGGTGGCTAGGAGCGGGTACGCCGCATCGAATCCGATGCGGTCAGGGCCACGTGAGTTTTCCGTACCCGTCAGCTGTCCAACGAGGCCAGGGGATCTGCCGAGTCTGCGCCGGAAAGGACCCAAATACCGCCGAAACAGCCTTCCGCGCAAGGGTTGACAAGCTTGGAGGCACGGTCCTTGAGCCGAAGTGGCTCGGTAATCACGCGCCGCATCGCGTGCGGTGCATCAATGGGCATTTGGGAACACCCACCCCGTCTAACGTGCGAGCAGGGTGCGGCATATGCCGCATCTGCGCAGGGAAGGTATGGGACGTCTTCTACGTCGTCACGGATGACGTAAGCGAGATCGTCAAGTTCGGCATCACTTCCGGAGATCCACGTCTACGCCTGTCTCACCATAAGCGTCACGGACTTGACCAGATCGTTCGTTTGATCGAAGGAAATTCCAAAGTGCGCGAGCTGGAGAACGTCTGTCTAGCCGCAATGCGTGGCACTGGAGAAATACCCGTCCGGGGACGCGAGTACTTCCACATAACCGCGTTGGGAACCATTCTGAATCTCGTAGACGACTGGGTCGATACGGATCGGCAGATCTCATGAACGAGCACGTCATCCCCGGGAGTTGCTGGTACGCCGAGATGTTCCAAGGTGCGGAATGCTCGGCCCCCCACCCGCCGTGTCCGATGCCAAGGGTGCTCGGCGGTGCACGCATCTTGGCGATGCGCACGGTCTCGTTGCGCTCGATCAGGGCCGGGAACGGTCACTCGTCGGGAAATGTCAGCGGCGCGGCATAGAGTCCCAGTCTCGGTGGAGCGACGCGGTCACGGGGAGGGGAGCCAACGTGGGGGTCCGCAGGTGGTCTCGGTACACGGACGATGAGAAGTTGAGGCTTGCGCTGGGCCTTGAGACGGTTCTTCGGGAGGGGGGTGCTCCCGACGCGAAGGCGTTTCGTGCCCGAGGCGATGAAGGGGTGCTCATTGAGGTTTCTGCCCCGCCGTATCAAGGAGACCTGGACCGCTACGGTCGCGCGCCTATGAACGTCCGCAAAACTTGGGTCGAGGGAGCGGTTCGGGGAATCCGGCTGCTTGGCGAGCGGGTTGGTGTCGACCTGGCCTGTCAGGGGGAGCACGCCAAGTACAGCGGTGATCCAAACTCCGGTATTGCACCAGACGGTGCGTCAGGATTCGTGCACATTACGGTCCCGTGGGCAGACGCCGATCACCTGCTAGCCGCGCTTGCGGGTGTGGCGCCGATCGTCCCAGCAACGGTGCCACGGCCAGACCCGGCTGCAGTTGAGGCGCGCGCGAGTGAAGTCGGTGAATCAGCCGAAGTGATCGCGTGTATGGAGATGGTCGCTGCTGCGGGCGCCGCTCTGACACGGGCCGTAACTGCCCTACGCTCCGCCGCGCGCGAGGCCGGCGTAGACACTTACGCCGCTTCACGTCACCGTCTAGCGGCCGTCCGTGGCGCCGTTCCGTCGAGCGCTGACCATCGAATACCCGGCCCTGACATCTACGACCCGTTCTGGGACGACCCCGTCGGCAGGTATCTCATCCAAGTCAACTATCACCTGACCGGCCTGCGAGGCGTCGAGACATCGAGACTCTGGGACGTCGTCTTCGCGAGCCGGAATGACGGCCGGCACCAGGACGGTGAGTACACATTGGAAGAGGCCCACATCGCCGAGGCGATCGTGCGGTTCGAGCCCGGGGTCGACTACGACCGCTTCCGTGCCTACATGCACGTGATGCGTGTACACGCGACCGAGCGGAATTATGCTGAAGCGCGCGAACCTTCTCTTCGTCTTGAGCGTGAGGCTGCTGAGCAGGCCAAAAGGGACGCTGCCCTGCGAAAGATAAAGAAAGAGCACGAGGCTGCGGCCCGTGCGCGAGAAGCGCGCGCTGCCGCTACTACGGGACGGAAAGCGAGGGTGGCCCAAGCTCGGGCCACCAAGCCCAAAGACGTGTTTTACGTTGTAACAGGCACGGACCTGGAAACCGGAAAACCGGGAGTTAAATTCGGTATTAGCAACGGGACCGGGGAGGTTCGGCTGTCGAGGCACGCCCGCGACGGCTACACCACCCGCCACCGACTCTTCACCGGGCTTCCCGCAGGGATCGCCCGAGAGGCGGAAAAGGGGATGCTGGCGCGCCTTAAGAGTGCAGGTCACCGGCCACTGCACGGGCGTGAGTATTACCCGCAGGCTGCCCTTGGACTGATTCTGGACTCGCTCGATGGGGACCTGACGCCTACTGCCGAATCTGTGGACAAGGAAGTAAGGGCACTGACCGTCTGATCTCGCGACCATCGCTGGCTTGACATCAGCCGAGGGCGCCCCTGCAGGTTTTTGTCCAGTAGGTTATTGGTAACCCCGGCTATCGGAAGTTGAGGAATCCTTGGCCGTACGACGGCGCTTACTCCCCACACGTTGCTGCCGTGAAGGTAAGAGGTTGTCTCACGTGGTGATGTCGTCAGCTGCGGCATGATGTCTCTTCGTGAGTGCCGATCTGTCGCAGCGGCTGGTTCCTGACGGTCTGTGGGAACTGGCCGCCCCGTTGCTGCCGTCGTTCAACTCCCGTCCGCAGGGCGGCGGGACCGCGCCGCTGGACGAGCGTGCCGTGCTCACGGCGGTGGTGTACGTGCTGACCAGCGGGTGCGCCTGGCGGTATCTGCCGGATACGTTCGGGGTGTCGCCCACGACGGCGGACCGCCGGTTCACCGCGTGGACCGAGGCGGGGCTGTGGCGTCGGTTGCACCGGGCGGTCCTGGACGAGCTCGGCGCCCGGGGCGAGATCGGCTCACCTCGGCGATCGTGGATGGCGCATCGGTGCGGGCGAAAAGAGGGGGCGCTGACCGGGCCGAACCCGGTCGATCGCGGCAAGAAGGGCAGCAAGCTGCACGTGCTGTCCGAGTCCTAGGGCATCCCGCTCGCCGTTGCCGTCTCCGGCGCGAACACCCACGACAGCCTCGCCCTCAAACCACTGATCCGCGGCATACCCGCCATCCGGTCCCGGCGCGGACCCCGTCGGCGCCGCCCGGTCAAACTCCGCGCCGATAAAGCGTACTTCTCCGCCGACCCCCCTCCTGACTGCGTGAACTGGGACTGGTCCCGTGCATCGCCCGGCCGGGAATCGAATCCGGCGAACGACTCGGCCGGCACCGCTGGAAGATCGAGAGGTCGATCGCCTGGCTATTCGGCTACCGACGCCTCACCGTCCGATACGACCGAAAGGGCTCCCACTTTCTCGCCTTCCTCGGCCTGGCCGCCGCCCTAACCTGCTACAAGAAGCTCGCGAACTCACCACATGAGAAACTCTCTAAGGGAGGCCAGATTCTTTCTCCGTTCTGTCGAGCAAGTTAGAGATAAAGATGCGATCCGGCTTCCCTGCAAATAGATAGAAGAGGGACTCTGGAACATATCCTGGTTTGCGAAACCAGTTTCGCACGCGAGCTCCTTGGCCTTGGTCGTCTGCAATCTCGCCAAGTATTGTCTCAGTGTCCTCGTAAATATGATGCAGACGGAGCCTCCTTGCCGATCGGTTGGACATAAACTCAGTGAGGACTGTATTGCCACTAGAGGTTATGCTGCGACTCCAGGCGTTCAAGGACTGATTTCCTGGACCAAGTATGTCGTTAACCGCATTCGATGCCTGTACCCAGTGCCAGACCTCCAGCAGTGTGGCATGTTCTGCGCCTTGCTGAAATGCCGCTGTGATGTTAACGAAGAAGCGTGCCATTAGGATCGCGTTTCGCCGTACGTCAACGGGTACTTGGGTGCCAAGTACGGCTCTTACGCCTTCGCGTAGCAAAAGATCGGTGATGCTGACGGCGCCCCTGCCACGCGGGGCAACATGGCAGGCGCTGAGGATGACGACTGGAGGCGGCCTTTCCAGTCCAAGTTCAATGCAGATTTCTTCCCCGATTACGAGTCCGGCGCTGTTCTTGCCCAGCGTACCGTGAGCACTGATGACCAGGAAGTGCGGCGCCTCATCAGCTACAGCGCGGCGTAGCTGATCAAGACTCAAAGTCTCCACGATTTTCATGGTGGTGCCGCTTGCCTCAACCTCCACATTTTCGCGTGCAGTACGCCACCCGATACGCGAAATTTGCCCAACAGGATCGTGTGCCGGGATGCATTCGGCAACCAAGACGCGAATTTTACGGTTCAATTCGATGGGGATCGAGGGGCCGAGCTCGTCCTGGACGGTCCTGAGGAGTGGCATCATTGGGCGGTAGGCGATTGGGATTCGTGCAGACAAAGGGGCAGTGTCACCGGGCATTCGCAGTAGCCCAATTGGGAAGTTTGTAAAAACAGTGAGCGCACGGGCGCGTCTGATGATCTCGACGACTGTTTGGCTCCACAAGGGCTTGGCAGCTTCATTGAGGCGCTCCAGTAACCGCCTGACGCTTGCTCCGCTTTCGGTTCCACTGAAATGTCGCTCCAGTTCTGCTAGGACAACAAAAGCTTCTGGAGGGACAGACGGGAGCAGGAGACCAACACCGCCTTGGGCGAGAGCATGATGCGTGGTAACAAATTCGATGGCAGCACGCTCAGTAAGCTCATCCGATCGCAGATGCATATCTGGCGACCAAGTATCCTCTGCATGCAATGGAGAGAGAGGTCGTGCACGCGAACGCAACTCAGTGTCGTATGCGATGCGTGCGTATGCAGGAGCGACTCCTGGCAGGGCCAGTGTTACCGGTATGCGCACCCGCGCCTCGGCGTATGCGCGAGGGAAATCTTGTTCTGCCTGCTCGTCGTCCGCGCCTTCTCGTTCAAGATGCGCAAAAGCAGAAAGAACCGCCTGTTCGTGAAAGGTCCGCGCCGTTAGAGAATCCAGTTCATCGAGCGAATTAATCTGTGTCTCAGTAGAGTCCCAGTTCATTTGGCGGGCAAGCCAGCGACGAGGTAGATCCATAGGAGCAGTGTCGAGACGGCGTGTCATTTCTGGCTCACGTCCCAAATATTCAACATCGGGTCTGTAACGCTCGCGAATTTGTTTCCAGTGGCTTCTTATGCTTTCATTTGACATTTCGGAATAAGTGATCGAGGGGAAGGAAAACCCAAGCGCTTCGGCGCGCCTGTCACACTCCTCTGCGAGGTGGTCCGGGCAAACTGTCAGCACCGGATCGAGGCCAGACATGAAACCCGCGCAATGCTCTTGGTCAAAAATCTCGATAGGGACCAGCAAGATTTGGTGACCGAGATTAAGTTCTTGACTCATCTTTAGCGCTGTGATCGAGATGTCAGCCAGTTGGAACACCGTATTGGGCAGGTGCAAGCAATACCACAAACCGGGCAACGCCGCAGACGCGGCGCGTGACAACCCATGCGGAATGGTGACCTTAGCGCCTTCACCTAACTGACGGTAGAGGAAGGGGCTGTAAGTCTTTGCATCGAGATCTTCGCCCTCCTCAAAGACGACTGCGTACATCGGCATGGGCGGTGGCACCCACCCGTCCGTCGGTGATCCGTCTGAGCTCATTCGCGATCTCCAGGTTCGCTGTTCCTGCTCGCTGCGCCGCTCTTGCGGCGCTTCCCCTGTAGTACAACTGTGAGGGTTCTCAGGATGTCACCACAAAAGCGCGTGTGCATGGATTTAGGAGACGAAGGACAGCAGGTCTGGTGGCAGTTACATAGCACCGATCTCCAGCACCGCCAAACACCGCATCGCCACCCATCCTCGTCCCTCGCATGCCATCCACTCCAGCGAGGTACTCGTGGCGGACGCTCCACACAGCACCATCGGCACCTTCGCCAAGTCAGACCAGAACCCCGTACGGCGCACCCGGTCAGCGGCGGCGGCTCAGTTCAGTGGCGTAGTCGGCACCGAAGCCCTGGCTCTCGCGGGTCCAGTTGTCCCCGGTGGACTGGTGAAATCCGAGCAGTCGGCTGATGACGACGGCGGGCAGCTCCGAGGCGATGTCCATCAGCGATGCGTGGCGCGCGAGCTGGGGCGGGACGCCGATCGCCTTCAGGCGCCGGCCCAGGGTGTGCGGGTCGATCGGCTGTCCGGGGTAGGTGCTGTGGAACAGCCACTTCGGTTCCCTGAGCGGGACGGTGGCCGCGCGGCCGTTCCGTCGTTCGGCGAGCTGGCGGATCAGGTCGTCCAGGGGTGCGGGGATCTCGACCGGGACTCGGCCGAGCTTCAGAGTGAGCGTGTCGCCGCGGTCGACGATGTGCTCGGTGGTGAGGCGGCTGATGCGGCCCACGGGCTGGGCGAACAGCAGCAGGAGCAGGCCAGCGGCCCGGTCGGCGACCTGGAGTTGCTCGTCGTGGACGAGGCGGCGGACCAGGTCCCAGCGTTGGTCCTTGCCGATGATGCGCGCGGCGAAGTAGTTGCCGATGACCGGCGCGGTCAGTGGTCGACTGTGGCCGCGTCTGCTGGTCCAGTGCAGGAATGCGCGGACCGTGGCGCGGGTGATGGGGCCGCCGCTGAGCCAGGCGTCGATCTGGTCCTGGCTGCAGGTGGCCAGGGTGGTGCTGCCATCGTGGAGCCATTCCAGCAGGCGGGCCACGTTACGGATCTCGACCCGGACGGTCTCGGCCCGGCCGTGGGTGACCAGTTGCCCGGCGGGCAGGCGGCGGAGTCTGCGCAGGGGCTGCCAGTTCGTGTAGTTGCGCAGGATCCTGCGTTCCTCGGCGGACGTGACGCGGGCGATGGTCTTGGCCAACCAGCGTTCCAGTCGGGCCAGTTGCTCGTCCCGGGCGGGCAGGGCTCCTGCGGCGACCAGTGCGGCGCGCAGGTACTCCACGGTCGGTGCGGCGGCGAAGCGGTCAAGGACCTCGTGGGTGACGGGTCCGTTCTCCACGGCGAGGGCCTTCAGGACGGCCCGGCGTGCGGGAATCTTGTGGATCCAGTGCAGCACGGTGCGGGGCGGCGGAGTCAGCAGCGCCTGGAAGACCGGTTCCAGCTCCGGGCGCATGAGGCCGCCCGGCGGGCTGAGTACTTCACGCAGGTCAGCGGCACGCGCGCAGGCGGCGCATCGTCCATGCCGGTAGAGCCGTTCGACGCAGGCGCACTGGGTGCAGGGACGGTGGGCGGCGGGGTGCCTGGCCCAGCAGGTCTGGCACAGGGGCTCGCCCTCGGGGGTCCGGCCGCTGGTGCGGAAGATTCCGCCGCAGCCGCCGCAGGGCTTGGGCTTGTTGCCGCAGTTTCCGCACAGTGGTTTGCCGGTGGCGGTGCGGTTGTTGACGCGTCGGTGCTTTCCGCAGTTGGCGCATACGGCTTCCTCGCGCTCCTTGGCGCTGCAGGGCAGGCACTTGGGGGCGTTGGTGGCGGCGAAGTAGCAGGGGCGGAGTTCACCGCAGGTCGCGCAGAGGGCGGTGGGGATCTCCCGGCAGGCGGCGCAGACTCCGCCGTCGTCAGTGCGCGAATTCCTCAAGCGAAGCGCGCCGCAGACACTGCAGGGCCTGTGGTTGAAGGGGTCGTGCTGGCGGCAGGTGCCGCATACCGGCTGGCCGTCGAACCTGCGGCCGCCGATCGGTCGCGAGCGTCCGCAGGCCGCGCAGGTCACGATCTTGGAGTCACGCCAGCACGGCCCGCAGCAACGCAGGCCGTCACGACGCTCCTTCAGGTCGGTGGAACGCTGGCAGAACGGACACGAGGGGACGACCACGCCCTGGGCTCCGCGATCGATCAGCGCCTGGGCCAGGGCGGAGATCTTGGGTGGCCCCTCGGCGCCGCGTCCGGTCAGCAGGTCAGGGGTGTCTTCCAGCGCCCACAACAGCCGGAGCTGGCCGGGGCGGGTGGGGTCGATCTGGCGGATGGCCTGCTGCGCGGTCGTGGGCGAGATGCCGAAGGGTCTGGCGGCGATCAGTTTGGCCAGTTCCTCGGCTGGGTCTGTGGAGCCCCAGGGCGGATGGGCCCGGCAGCGGGGCCGACCGGCGCGGTCACGCCCGGCAAGGGTGGTGCTTCCGCAGATCACGCAGGGGTTGGTCCGCGCGAGGCGGCGGTTGCTGCAGGCGCTGCAGATGCGTGCGCCGTCACCGAGACCGGTCAGCGGACGCTCGCGCCCGCAATCGCCGCAGCGGGGCAGCACCAGCCTTTCGGCGCCGGCCTCGCGCAGCGCCCGGACGAGCCGTTCGATCGCGCGTGGTCCCTCGGGACGACCGGACGTCAGCAGGTCCGGCCTGGCCTGGAGGACGTCGGCGAGCGTCCGCAGTTGGGGTCGCTGGCGGAAGACCGTCCGGAGCACGGCGGTGACGTCGATCCGCTCGCAGGCGGAGTCGGCCGACCGGACGATCTCGCTGATCACGATCTCGGGCTCGGTAGCGGAACGCGGCAGCTCGCCTTCGGGCACGACCGGCGCCTACTCGGGCACGATCCGGGCCCGCTTGGGCCGGAAGTCGCCAAGCCTGGTGTCCTTCCCGGCCTCCGTTCCGCCGCCGGCCGCGGCACTGCGACGGCGCCCCGAACCGGCCGCCGCGACGGGCTCGATGAGTTCGTCCATGCTGCAGCCCAGGATGTCGAGCAGGGCCATCAGGGTCTTCAGGCTCAGCCGCTCGGGCCGTTCCACCACCAGGCGGTAGGTCTGGCTGGGCGACAGGTCGATGCCGCGTTCGGCCAGCAGGGGGCGCAGGTCGGTGGTGGAGAACATGCCACGGGTGGCCATCACCTCCCGCAAGTGCCAGCGGTAGTCCAGTTTCGGCGTCACATCGTCTCCCTACTGTCCGCCCTGCAGGGCCTGGTCCAAGACCTTGCGCATCATCGTGTTCATGAAGTCCCCGCTCACTCCGGTGTAGAGGGCGGTCGTGGAGGCGTAGCGGTGGCCGACCTGGCCCTGGATTATCTTGAGTTCGCTGACTCGGCAGGCTGTTGACCTGTTCGTTTGCGTCGCGGTCGTTGTCCGTGACGTAGCGGATGAGGGCATTGAAGGGGCCTTTCAGCACGGGCCGATCGTTACCGACCTTTGATTGCCTGCGCCCGCCCGTGGTGGGCTGGTGCGGGTCGTCGCGGCGCGTTGTTCACCGAGCGCACGGGCGAGTTGGTCGCGAAGTTGCTGGTTCTCCTCGGTGAGCCGCTGGATGCGGGCGTTGGCGGCTTCGAGGCGTCGCAGCAAGGACGCGTCGGATGTGCGTTGACGTGCGGGAACCGGTGATCTGGGTTCCCGGCGGTGTGCTGCCCGTAGTCGCTCGATCTCCGCTCGCAGATCTGGCTGGGCATAGAGCCACGACCGGGAAACTCCGGCCTGCTTGGCGACGGTCTCGAAGGTGACGGGCTCGCCCGCCGCGTCGAGGGTGCGGAGGGCCTGGATGGCCTTGGCGCGGGTGTACTCGCTGCGGCGGCGGGCGGCGTGGACGATGTGCTGGCTGTTGTCAGCTCGCATCGGCGGTCACCTCCGGCCGCCCGGGGTCGTCTTCCAGACCGGTGATGATCTTCTCCAGGTTGCCGAGGACCTGCCGGTTCATCTCGACCACGCGTGCTTGGCCGCGGGCCTCGGCGGCCGAGACGATCTGCAGCAGCTGCTGGCGTTGCTCGCGGTGCTGCGGCAGGAATTCGGGGGTCGTGACGAACATCGGGCAGGTCAGGCATGCATTGGCATGCGGGCATGTCCGTTGCACCGGCAGGCCGCAGTAGCCGTTGGGCAGGGCCTGGGTCACGCGCCCGAGCCGCTGCTTGGCCCAGGTGGCCTCGGCCAGGGGGCCGTCGGGATCGACGGTGACGCTTTCGCCCTTGATGTTGACCTTGCGGGCCTTCTCCCAGTGCCGGCGGACGGTGGAGTCGTGCAGCCGGGCATAGTGGGCAGTCATCTCGCCGGAAGAGTGATCGAGAAGGACGCGTACGACTTCCTGCGGGACGTCCCGGTTGATCAGCCTGGTTCCAAAAGTGTGGCGCCATTGATGGGGTGTCAGATGGACCGGCCGGCCGTGTTCGTCCCGGACGTCACACCGCTCCAGCCAGCGATCGAGCTGGCCTCGGTAAGAGTGCGTGGTCAGCGGCCGTGTGCCGTCGGGGTTCATCCGTGGCGCCGGGAACAGCCACCGGCTGCCGCCGGGCCAGCGCTCAAGGACGCGCTGCTGCTGGGCGGCGATCTCGCCTTCGACCTCCTCATCGATGGGGACCAGGGCTTCGCGTTTCATCTTCCGGTTGAGGTAGCGCAGGTAGGCGGCGCCGTCGCCGTCCCGGATGATGCAGTCGAAGGACAGGTGGCAGGCGTCGCCGACCCGCAGTCCGCAGCGCATGAGGATCAAGGTCAGCGCCCGGCCGTCGGGAGTGTGCCAGCGGTCGAGGTTGGCGGGCTGTTCGACCTGGGCCATCACGTGCTCGGCCAGCGCGCGGGGCAGCCGCTTGTCGGGGCGGGGGAAGTCGTCGGGGTAGTAGGTCGCGTTCGCTGGGAGGCTCTGGTCCCAGCCGTGGCGGCGCAGGGCGTGGAAGAAAGCATTGAGCGAGCTGATGTCCCGGCTGCGGGAATGAGTTGATCGCGGGTCCAGGGCCAGGTCGGCGAGGTAGCGTTCCAGCACGGTCCGGTCCACGCGGGCGAGCTCATCGGCGGCGACGCGCGGATCGGCCAGGAAGCCGGAGAACCGGTTGAGGGCCAGGATGTCGACGACGGCCTGGTTAACGCTGCGGCCGATGCTCAGCCGCCAGCGCACGAACCGTTTGGCCAGCTCGCGCAGCCACGGCTGGGCGATGCGGTCGAACCGCAGCCGGGCCCTGGTGCCGTCGATCCCGAGCCGACGCAGTTCCCACACATCGCGCGGGAACTCGCTCTCCCAGCCGCTGCCGTGGACGAGGTCCTCCAGGTGCGTGTACGCATACCGAAGGAAGGCCAGCTGACCATTCTGGCTGTGGCTGGAGCCGCGTCCGGCGGCGTAGTACTCGCTCCACCGCTCCATCGACCACTCCAGCAACGACGCGGTGCCGCTGGCAGCGACCAGCCGGATCACCGGGGCAACGGCCGAGCTGTGGGTGTTGACCTGGCGCTCGTCGTGACGGCGCTGGAGGGCGTATTGCAGCTCCAGCCGCAGCTGCCGTTTCCCCTCCAGCGGCCGGAAGTCGAACCGGTCGTCCCCGGCGGCCTCGCAGCGGCGCACGAACTCCTCGATCTCGGGGCTGCCGACGGCATACCAACGGGACTTGTGGTTGTGGCAGAACGGCGACCTCCCCTGGGCCCACAGGGTGCAGAACGACAGCCGACAGACCCGGCGGTCGCTGTCCTCGACAGTCGGCAGGCTGGCAACCCACGTCCTCTTGTGGGGCTTGCCCGCTCGCTCCCAAAAGCCGTGGTGGCGCACGCACAAGCCCTGCCGAGCCGCCCCAAAGCGGCATCCGGCGACGGCGCATGCCGTCAGTTCCGACCGGCCGACCGGGTCGGCCCCGGGGTCTGCGATAAACGCTTCGACGTCCGGTTTCCCGCGCCGCTGCCAGCGGTAGTAGTGGCCCTTGCAGAGCTGGCGCGTGCGGGGCTGGCGCGGACATCCGGGGACCCGACAGGAACCCAGATCGAAGATCAGTTCCCCGGGGGCGGGGATGAACACGTCCACGCGGAACTCCGGCCGGATGGCGGCCATCAGTTTGCCGAGCAGCCCGGCGCCGGGGGCCGGAGCGGCAGACATCGCTTCGCTCACCAGCGCACCTCCCGGCCGGTAAGGAATCCTGCGGCCTCCAGAGCTCGGCGGGCGTCCTCCACGGACAAGTGGCCGTAAATGTCATGCGTGGTGGCGATCGAGGAATGTCCGAGCAAAGTGCTGACCACTTCGATCGGCAACCCTTGCCGCAGGAGCAAGGTGGCTCGGGTGTGCCGGAACCAGTGCGGGTCGAAGTCGAACCCGGTTTCGCGCCGCAGCCGCAGCACCAGGTCATAGACGGACGCGTAGGTCAGCGGGCGCCCGTAGGAGCCGCCCCACAGGTTGACGAACATGTAGTCGCTGTCCAGGTCGCCGTACTCACCGTGCAGGTAATCGGCGTAGAGCCGCACGATCTCGGGACCGACGGGAACGGTGCGCGGACAGACGGACTTGGCCCGAGCCCGGTTGTCGTTGACCCGCGGCATCACGGTCAACTCGCCTTCTGCCACGGCCAGATCCTCGTGGCGCAGGCCCAGGGCTTCGCCGATCCGGATCCCGGTCTCCCACAGCAGCGCGAATAGGAACCGGTCCCGCAACCGGGTGCAGGCGTCCAGGATCGCCTGGACCTGGGTGGCGGTCAGGAGCGTCGGATGCGTGCGGGGCGTCTTCAGCTTGATCGTGCGGCGGCGCTCGGGCTGGCCGCCGGCCAGGTGATAGAGGAACGGCTTCCAGCCCGTGCGCCGGGCCCGGACCGGCTGCAGCTCGGTGACGAGATCGCCGAGATCCACACCGTGGCGTGCGTGGAAGACGTACAGACCGCTGACCGCGGACAGCTTCCGGTTGACCGTGGTCACCCCGCAGTGATGCGCCGCCGAGGGCAGCAACGTGACACCACCGTCGCGGCCCGCGGGCGGCAGCCGGAGCCAGGCGACGAACTCGCCCAGGTCCTCCAGCCGGACCTCGCGCCAGTCCAGACCACGTCGGTCGAGGAAGACGAACCAGTCCTTCAGATCATGGGCGTATGCCTTGACCGTGTTCGGTGACCGCTCGATGTCGGTCAGGTAGGCCAGGTATCGCTCGATCGGCTCGACTATGCCGCCCTCGTCGCCGAGGACCGTCCACGACTCAAGCGGCGAGTCGGGCATCAGCACCCGTTGCACCAGCATCAAACCCCCCAGGGGACTGCGTGATGGACGGCGGTAGATAACCATCTCCACCACACAGTTCTCCGCCCGTCCCAGGCTCGTGCTGCACGTCGTGGACACACTGCTGAGGACTCAAGAGAAGCTGAACGAAGGCCGGGTCTGCGCCGTCCTCGATCTGGTGGGTCACGTGGCTGTGCCGAAGGCAGTGCGGGACCAGGTCCTTGTCCAGGCCCAGCGCGTCGCGGTAGGCCGCGAACCGTTCCTCGATCTCGCGGGCCTGGAGGCGCCCACCTCGTTCGGTCAGCCACAGCGCCGACTGCTCGGGCGCCGACGCGTAGCGGGGCCGGGCGTTGATCACATAGTCCTCGACCGCTTCCACCGCCCACGGCATTACGCTCAGCGTCGTGCGTCGGCGCGGCGGCGACCCCTTGGTCCGCTTGCCGTAACGCACGTGCAGCGAACCGAAGTTGCCCAGCTCCGGGGCCTTCGGGTTGCGGTAGAAGTCGGTGACGTCCAGCCGCGAGGTCTCGGTGCAGCGCGTGCCCCAGCCGTACATCAGCTTGAACACGGTGGCGTCCCGGTAGGCCGCGAGCGCTCCCTTGCGCCCCAGCCGGATCGCCCGGTCGACCTGGGCGTCGGCGTGATCGAGGAAGAGCTGGATCTCCTCCCGCGTCATCGGACGCCGCTGGGCGCCACCCTCGTAGTCGACCAGGTGCGCGACGGTGTTCCACTCGTGGCAGATCTGCACCGGGTGGACCCCGAAGCGCCTCTCGCACTCGGCCGGCCACTGATAGTGCGGCGAGATGACGTAGTCACAGAACATCCGGATCGCACCCTGGTACCCGCGGATCGTCGACTCCGCCCGCTTCAACTCGGCGATCAGGTACGTCATCCACTCGTCGAGATCGGACGCCGACCACTGCCACGGATACGCGTTGGTGTACGCGGCGAAGCGCCGCACCGCGCTCTGCCGGTCGCTGATCGTGTCCGGTTGCAGCCGTCGCCCGCCGCGCTGCTGCCGTCCCCAACCTTCGAGCATCGCGTCGAAGACCGCGTCCTCGGGATGCAGCAGAGACACGCCTTGGAGCAGCACGAGTTGCGCTGAAGCCTCCCGCAATCCCGCTCCGGGCATCCCTCCACCCCTCCGTTAGCCGCACGAATCATGCATCAGATGCACTCACACGCGCAACACCCCAGGCCACTGGCCTCAACTTCGAAGAGAGGTACTCGGCATGAAGCCGCAGAACACCAGCTCAACCGACTCTGGATCACGCATCCAACGCAATTCCCCGCAGTCCCGTACACAGTGGACCGTGGAGCACGCGTGCTCCCACCAGGTGGTTCATGACCTGTCCGGCCGCCCTGCCGACCAGCGGGCGGGATTTGCCCGCTGGCTTGCGGCGAAGGACTGCTCTGTTAACTGCACCATCCTCACCTCGTTGGTCACGGCATAAGAGGCCACGATCAAGGAGCAAGTGATGGATGTACGCGCTCAGTTGTTGGAGGGACGACGGGCGATCCCTCGTCTCGGACGAGTCGTGGAGGTCAACCGGGCACTGCGCTTGCCGAGAATGCCATCCGCCCTGATGGGGCCAGTGCATGGGGTGCGGCGTGCATCGGTCGCGATGGCTCGAGTCGGCGCTCTCGCGCGCCCGACAGTCTGCGCGTCATCATGATCGACCGTGCTGCTGCAACTGGCCTACCTGGGCATGACGGACGCGTTCGCGATGCTACGTCCGCTGCCGGTGAGCGACCGAGACACGGATGTGGAGATCCCGACCCTGCGCCACCAGCTCATGGTGGTGGCGCGGCACCTCGGCAAGGACAGGGTTCGGTGCACTCCAAGCGACCGGGCCTTCCTAGCCGGCGGCGCTGCTGCATCGGCCGCCACGGGAGATGCTGCGCGAGCCGCGTCTGGTGGTACGCCCCGTCACGGTGCTGCGCCAGCATCGCGGCCTCATGGAGCGGCGGATGCAAACCTGCCGACGTGAACTGCCGGACCGGACGTTGATCTGGAATCAGCGGCAACTGCTCTACGCTCTGCGGGAGTTCGAACAGTTCTATCACTCTCATCGCGCCCACCAGGGCATCGCGAACGCCCGGCCGCCGCACCCGTTGCCCACGCCGATCACCGATCCGGAACAGAACACCGGCCCCGACATACGAACGGGTATCGCCGAGGTGAGTCCAAAAGCCGCCAGTAGTTGATCTTGAGGTTCTGGCCGGTCCGGCCGTCACCCGTTCGGCTCAGTCTCGTTGGTGGTGATGTTGACCATCGTCTGGGCCCGGGGCGGGATTGTGACCTCGATCGAGCGGACCGCGTATCCGCGGTTCAAGCGGCTGATCACCGCGCATGAGCTGCATCTGTTCTTTGCGCCGACCCGGGAGGAGGCGGCGTGGGCGGCTGAGCGGATGGATTCCGATGGCCATCAGCTCGCGCTGTTGCTGGCATTGAAGTCCTATCAGCGGATGGGCCGGTTTCCGAAGCCGGACGAGTACCCGGAGATAGTGGTCGACTTCGTCCGCCGTGCGGTGGAGATACCGGAGGGCACCGTGCCGTTTTGGGCGACGGGCCGGACCGCCGAGCGGCAGCGTACGGAAGTGCGCCGCTGGGTGGGGGCGACGTACGACCAGGCCGCAGCCCGCAGGATCGCCAGGGAGTCGATCCGGAAGGAGGCCGCGGCGAAGAACCGTCCGGCCGACCTGATCAACATCGCGCTGGAGAAGGTCGTGGGGGCCGGGCTGGAGCTGCCGGCGTTCTCCACCCTCGACGCGATGGCCTCGACCATCCGCAAGGAGGTGAACGCCGCGATCTGCGCGGGCATCCACGACCGGATGAGTGCGGTCCAGCGGGCGGGTCTGCTGCGGCTGCTGGAGGAGCGGGACGAGGACGGCACCACGCAGTACAACCGGGTGAAGAAACAGGCCCAGGCCCCGAGCTGGTCGCACTTCAAGCAGCTGGTCACCCAGCTGGACTGGGTCGATGCCCTGGGCGACACCGCGGTATGGATGGACGGCGTCGCCTCGCGGAAGATCACCGACTTCGCCGGGGAGGCGGACGCGGCGGACGCCTCCGAGCTCAAGGCGTACGCCCCGGTGAAGCGGGTTGCGCTGGTGGCGTGCCTGGTGCACAAGGCGAGGATGCGGGTCCGTGACGATCTGGCGACCATGTTCTGCAAGCGCATGGCGACGAAGGTCAAGAAGGCGAAGGAGGAGCTGGAGGAGATCCGGCTCGCCGAGCGGGAGATGACCGAGGCGCTGATCGGCAACTACCGCAGCGTGCTCAAGGATATCGACGAGGGCGGCCCTGCCCAGGAGGCGCTGGCGAAGGCCGCCGAGATGACCGTCGGGGCCGTGGCCGCCCTTCAGGGGCTGGACGAGAATGCTCCGCCTGCGGAGGTCGCCCGGCGCCTGGGCGGTGAGGTCTCCCCGGCCGTCCTGGCCCTGATGAAGGCCCTGCTGGTGCAGTCCGGCGGGCTCGGCGCGGTCACCAAGACCGTGGAGGGCTTCGGCGGGTTCGCCAAGCAGTACGAGCAGATCGAGAAGGTCTCCGCCCACCACGGCAACTTCTGGGAGGTGCTGCTGTACGGGCAGATCGGCCGGGACCGGGCGCTGATGTTCGACCTGGCCGAGAAGCTGGAGTTCACCGCCACCTCGGAGGACGGGCGGGTGCTGGACGCGCTCGCGCACGCGCGGCGCAACGAGGCCGCCCGCGGCGAGTACATCAGCGCGATCGGCGAGGACGGCAGGCGGGTTGCCATCTCCTTCGCCACGCAGAACTGGCAGAAGGCGGTGGTCGACAAGAGCAGGCCGGGGCAGTTCGCCCGCCGGCACTTCGAGGCGATGGTCTTCACCTACCTCGCCGAGGAACTGCGCACGGGCGACGTCGCGGTGGTCGGTTCGGAGGAGTACGCCGACTGGAGCGACCAACTGCTGCCGTGGGGGGTGGTCGAGGAGAAGTTGCCCGCCTACCTGGTGGAGGTCGGCCTGGCCGAGGACGAGGACCAGGCCGCTGCCTTCGACACCGCCTCCTTCCGCCGCCAGCTGGAGGACCGGCTGCGGGCCGCCGCTGCGGCGGCGGACGCCGGCTACCCGGACAACGAGAGCCTGGTCATCGACCCGGCCACCGGCATCCCGTCACTCAAGCAGCACCGGTCCGAGGGACAGCGGCCGTCGGCGAAGCGGCTGGAGCAGGAGATCAAGGCCCGGATGCCGGAGCGCACGCTGATGGGGATTCTCGCGCGGACCGCGTATTGGGTGGAGTGGTGGCGCCGCTTCGGCCCGCCCTCGGGCAACGACCCCAAGCTCGCCGACCCGTTCGGCCGGTACGTGCTGTGCACCTTCGTGAAGGGCACCAACATGGGCCCGTACGAAGCCGCTCGCCACATCCCCGGCGTGAGCGGGCACGAGCTGGCGTACACGGCGAACCGGCACTTCTCCCTCGTGCTGCTCAACGAGGCCATCGCCGACCTGGTCAACGCGCACGCGCGCCTGGATATCTCGCAGGCGTGGGGCGACGGCACCGCCGTGGCCACGGACGGCACCCACATGGACACCTACCTGGACAACCTGCTCGCCGAGACGAGCGTGCGGTACGGCAAGCCGGGTGGCATCGCGTACCACCACATCTCCGACACCTACATCGCGTTGTTCACGCACTTCATCCCGTGCGGGGTGTGGGAGGCGGTCTACATCATCGAGGGCCTGCTCAGGAACGCCTCCGAGGTCAAGCCCACGACCGTGCACGCGGACACCCAGGGCCAGTCCCTGCCGGTCTTTACGCTGGCGCATCTGTTGGGCTTCAACCTGATGCCCAGGATCAGGAACTGGAAGGGCCTGACGTTCTACCGGCCGTCCAGGCAGAGCGAGTACGTGCACATCGACGCCCTGTTCGGGGAGCCCGGGAAGAACGTCATCGACTGGGATCTGATCGAGTCCCAGTTCCGGCACCTGATGCGGGTGGCCGTCTCCGTGCGCGAGGGCGTCATCTCCTCGGCGACGTTGCTCAAGCGGCTGCGGTCCGGGTCGCACAAGAACGCCACCTACACCGCGTTCCGCGAGGTGGGCCGCGTCGTCCGTACCGTGCAGCTGCTGCGCTATCTGACGGATGCGCCGCTGCGCCGGCGGGTGACGGCCGCGACGAACAAGGTCGAGTCGTTCAATCGGTTCTCCCAGTGGGTCGGCTTCGGCAACCAGGGCGTCCTCGCCGACAACGACCCCGTCGAGCAGGAGAAGACGATGAAGTTCAACGCTCTGCTCACGAATGCGGTGATCTTCCACAACGCCCTGGACATCGCCCAAATCGTCCGCCAGCTCCTGGAAGAGGGATGGGACATCGACCCCGAGGACCTGGCCCAGATCTCCCCGTACCTGACCGAGCACATCCAGCGGTTCGGCGAGTACTCAACGCACGAACTCGGCATCCAGCCGGAGGCGTACGACCCGAAACTTGACGTCGACTTCGCCCCGCTGCGCGAGCCGGACCAGACGGCCGTCGGCTTTGGCCAGGCCGCCTGATCCGGCCCACCGGCTTCAACTACAGGATCAGCACGGCTCACGGGTCGGCGGCTGGTACTGGTCTCCGAGGCCCATGCCACGCACCAGTTCCTGCATCAGCAGCTCGAACATGGGCTCCTGGTCGGAGAAGAGAGGGGCAAAGTGCCCGAAGACTTCCAGCGCGATTTGGCCGTAGAGCGACCGCCAGCAGCTCAGCATCACCACCATCGCGCCAGGAGGAAGGTCCACGCCGGTGTCTGCTCGGTAGTCCAGCATCTGCTGCCGCAGTCGCGGATCCATCTCATCCTCGACGAGGACTGGGAACCGGCGCTCCGTCCACAGTTGCACGAAGATGGGACCCCAGACAGCAGCAAGTCGCCGCACCCAGGCGCTGGTCAGCTCTCCGTGGGCGCCGCCAGCAGCCGCTGACGGTGTGCCGAAAAGCAGGTTGAATTCGGGCTGGTGCGTTATTGCCCAGGTTCGGAGCGCACGTACCGGTTCGATCATCCGAATCGCGAAGTTGTCCTCGGGATACGAATCAGCCGCAAACTGAAGGTCTTGAACCAGGTCGTCGACGATGTCCTCGGCGACCTGGTACACGATCTCCGGGAGTCCGCCCTCAAAGTGGTGGTAGAGGGCAGCAGAGGTAACACCGACACGGCGAGCAATGGCTGCAAGGGTGAGGTTTTCAGTCCCCTTGCTGGAGATGATGTGCCGAGCGGCAGCACGCACTTCGGCCGACATCTGGACCCGCATCCGTTCGCGACGCCCTGCTACCGCCATCCGAAACGTCCTCCCTCTGCTGTCGTCGCACTTTCGAGCCTTTACCCTACGGGGCAGAAGCAGCGCTGGCCGAAAGCACTGTCGGGCGGGACCGGTCGGGCGCTACCACCCGAAGGTGTAGCCCTCGCCGTTGCAGCCGCTGCATACGCCGTCGCCGCCGCAAGCGTCGCATTTGCGCTCCATCGGGAATCCGTCCACTTTGCCCGTTCCCTTGCACTTGCGGCATTCGCCTTTGCGTTCAGGACATGCTTTGCATCGAGCCATATCTGTCTTCCTCCTTACTTGGCAAGCAGCGTGGCCTGCCGACAGTGGTGTGCGTTCCACTCATACGGCGAGTCGGGGGGTCAGCTAACCCCGCCCGGACTCGATTCCTCTGAGCACATGGAGCTGTGGTCGCTCTCGGTGAAGCGCCATCTGTCGCCGAAGCGGTCAAGGGACCACGGCGGCGCGGGTTCGGCTGGCTTTCCTTGTGGGACAAGGATTAGACAGGCCTCGCTCCCTTCGACATGAACGCTCTGCAGCACGAGTCTGCGGCCGTCGTCGTCGGCGGGATATGGCTTATTAGAACTCCTTCTGAGTTCACTGATGAAGGATTCGCACCTTCCCAAACGCTCTTGTCCGCTGTTGCGCAGCATGGGCGTCATCAAGGCGCATGCCCTGGAGCTGTCGTCCCTCGTCACCGCGTCGGCGAAGGCATCCCATGTCTCGCGCACGCCGGCCTCACCTGGGTCGGCTCCGATGGACGCCACACTGCGTTCCGAGAGGGGCTTGCCTTTGCCCTGGCCGTCGGTTGTACCCGTGCTCGTGTTGCTGTCGCCGCTGTGCCCCCCGAACCAGTTGTTGACCGCGCCGCCGATAACCGTTACGGAGACCACCGCGACGGCCGCGAGACCGATACCTAAGAGGGTTTTCTTCGACTTTGCGTTGATCTTCAGGTCGCGGCCGGCGGAGCCCTGGCTGCTGACCGAGCCCGCGCCAGCCGCATGTGAGGTCTGCACGATGTTCGAGCCGCCCGCCGGCCCCTGGCTCAGATGGACCTGCTGGACAGCAGTCTTGAGCTGCTCGGCGAAACCTGGGTCATTCTCGGCCTCCTCGTTGACGACGGAGCTTGCTGCTGCGGCCCGGTGTCGGTCTTCCGGGTTCTCCTGGAATCTCTCCAGCGCCCGACCGCCGAACTCGCTGGCGCGAAGCCGGTCGGTCACAAGTCGGCGGAGTTCGCGGCTGGCCGCGTCCGGTACATGGCTCGATCGCAAGATCTTTGCCAGGAACCCGATGGCCTGCTCACCAAGATTTTGATCTTCCATCTCTCCCCCGAGGGCGAAGTCGGTCGCGGAGATGGAAGCACCCAAGCGCCGCAGATGCGAGCTCGGCGTGAACCAACCACCCCCGAACTAAAGAGTCTTTAGAAAGTAGCGCACATTTAAGATCCTTCTCCAATCGCGTGCGCCAAGGGGGGGCTTTGACGTGAGCGTTCGGTGTCTGCCGCAGTAAATACCGGATTTACTGCGGCAGGATCACTAACCTCACTCCGGAGCCCCTTCGGTGGCCTCGGACGTTCGACTGGGGCGCTCGCCCCGACACGGGGCGAGGTGTACGCATTTACTGCGGCAGATCAGAGAGAGGCGGACAAGTGGAAATCCAACGGGCGGCCGCACATGAGAATGGGGGCGCGTTACGGGTGCCACGCGCCCGGGTCGTGCCGCTGTCCGCCCCACCACCGTCGTACGCTGCGGCGGTCGAGCGGTACCTCACCGGCGCAGGCATCGCGAAGTCCTCCGCGCGCATCTACCGCATCTCGCTCACCACCTGGGGATGGATGCTGCGCGGCGAACCGGCACCGACCGGGCCCGCCCGCCGTGGCGCCAAGCCCACCCCCTTCGACCTGGCAGCCATCGATGACCCGGGCTTACCGCCGGTGCTCGCCGAGCTCGCCGCCGCGCGGGCGGACGAGATGGACGCCGACACCGTCAACCGCGAACTGTCCATCGCACGCAAGGCGATCGGCTGGTGGCAGCGCCAAGGCTGGATCATCGGCGACCCGACGATCGGGATCGAGCGCCGCCCGGCACCGCCGGACCGCACCAAGGCGCTGTCCAAACCCCAGATCACCGCTCTGTGGGCGCTGGAGCCATCCGTGCGGGACAAGACGTTCTGGAAGCTCCTCTACGAAAGCGCCGCGCGGGCCGAGGAGATCTTGTGCCTGAACATTCAGGAGCTTTTCCCCGCCGACAAGCGCGGCCGTGTCGTCTCCAAGGGTGGCGCCGTGGAGTGGATTCACTGGCAGTCCGGCACCGCCCAGCTCCTGCCCCGCCTCATCGCCGGCCGCACACACGGCCCCCTCTTCCTCACCGAACGCAAAGCCCCCGCCCGCACGCCGACTCTGGACGTCTGCCCGGTTACTGGCCGCGCACGGCTGTCCTACCGCCGGGCGGAAGAGATCTTCGAGGAGAGCACCCGGCTGCTGGCCAACCCCCTCGCCAGCCCCGACGACTTCGACGACCTGGAGGGCTGGACGCTGCATCGGCTCCGCCACAGTGCTCTGACGCACGACGCGGAGGACGGCACTTCAACGCCGATGTTGCTGGCCCGCTCCCGTCACGCCTCCGTCCGCTCCCTGGAGCGGTACGCCCGCCCCGGCGTCGACGCGGTCGCTCAGCACGTCGCCGAGCGGGACCCAGCTGCGCGGCGTACGCGCTGAAGGTCAACTACTGGCGGCTTTTGGGCTCATCTCGGCGATACCCCACGAAGACCCGACCGCCTCGGCGGCACCCTCCACACATACCGGCATACCCCATGACCCGCACGGATGGGATTTCCGGCAAGCGCTCGTCCGCTTGGCACACTATTTTTCGCCGAGAAACCCCCGCCGACTGTCTCACCACAGCGCTCCAGAGCCGGATACGGCACTCGCGCCCTGGGAGTGACCTATCTGCCGGCGGACGCCAAGGGGCTTTGCCTCGCCTTGACGCAGGTCGCTCGCAACGACCAGGACGCCCGCGTGCGACCTGCCTGCGAAAACCGACTCAGCGACATCACCGACAGTCCCCCCATCCCTGTCGCATGGGGAGCGCGACTCCGTGCTCCCACCCCGAAAGGAGGTCGAGAGCCGACAAGGGTCCTTATGCCTCTCGATGCACAGAGCATCCGAAATCAATGGGGTGACGCCAGGGGCCTACGGTTGACGACGGCATGCAGGGGCGCGGTACGGCGCTGTAGGTGTACCGGATCGGGCGACGGACGAATCGGGCACCGTTGACACGTCTGCGAGTTGGGAGCACGAGGGCTCCCAGAGGGCTCCCCATCGCTCCCATTCAGGAAACGGTTAAGGCCGCCTCCGCTACCCGCAGAAACGGCCTTCGACCTGCGAAAACGCTGGTCGGGACGACAGGATTTGAACCTGCGACCCCTTGACCCCCAGTCAAGTGCGCTACCAAGCTGCGCCACGTCCCGGTGCTCGTTCGGCTTGGGCTTTCCCCTCGCCGACCGCGCATGAAGAACAATACCGCACCTCAGGGGGTGGCCGCTGCCACCCCAGGGTGAAGATCGGGAGTCCGGCGGGACCAGCTGGGGTGTTCGCTCAGCGGGATTGAGTGGTTGCTCAGCGTTAGCGGGAGGTTGCGGGCTGCGGCGTTGGCGGGGAGGATGGGTGCTTGACCTGAAGTGTGGTTTAAGTTGCACGCTCGGTCCATGACCTTCACCGACGTTCACACCGCGCAGGGGTACGACGATCTTCCTCGGCTGATGAGTCTGATGACCGGGGACGAGAAGCACGGGCCGGCCGCGACCTCGACGCTTGACGTGGTCTGGGTGCTCTACGACCGCGTGCTGCGAGTCTCGCCGGAGGCCGTGGATGCTCCGGACCGGGATCGGTTTCTGCTGTCCAAGGGGCACGGGCCGATGGCGTACTACGCCGTGCTCGCCGCCAAGGGGTTCCTGCCCGAGTCGCTGCTGCCGGGGTTCGGGGCGTACGAGTCGCCGCTGGGACACCATCCGGATCGGGTGCTCGTACCAGGCGCCGAGATCAGCAGTGGCTCACTCGGGCATGGGCTGCCGTTGGCCGTGGGGAGTGCGCTCGGGTTGCGGGCGCAGGGGCTCTCCGGGCCGGCGGTGTGGGTGCTCGTCGGCGACGCCGAGTTGGACGAGGGCAGCAACCACGAGGCGATCGCGTATGCGGGGGCCGTCGGGCTGGAGCGGTTGCACACGGTCGTTGTCGACAACGCCTCCGCCACCCATGGCCGGCCCGGCGGCATCGCCGCGCGCTTCGAGGCCGCGGGGTGGTCCACGGCGACCGTGGACGGGCGTGATCACCAGGCGCTGTACGAGGCGTACACCGCGCCGCACCTGGGGCGGCCGCATGCCGTGGTGGCCCGGGTCGAGGCCAAGGTCTGATTCGTTTCCAGGGTGAGAGGAACTGTCTTCAATGGACACCATGCGTGAGCGTTTCGCCGCCACCGTCTCCCGTCTTCTCGACGACGCCCCCCGGCTGGCCGTCGTGCTGGCGGAGATCGGTAAGGACGGCTTCACGGACGCGGCCCGGGCGCATCCCGACCGGGTGATCAATGTCGGCATCCGCGAGCAGTTGCTGGTCGGCGTGGGCGGTGGGCTGGCCCTGACCGGGATGCGGCCGCTTCTGCACACCTTCGCCAGCTTTCTGGTCGAGCGGCCCTTTGAGCAGGTCAAGCTGGACTTCGGGCATCAGGGCGTGGGCGGCGTGCTGGTGAGCGCGGCCGGTTCGTACGACTGGCCCGCGGGCGGCTACACCCATATGGCCCCCGGCGATGTGGCCCTGCTGGACACGCTCGACGGCTGGACCGTGCATGTGCCCGGCCACCCGGACGAGGCCGAGACGCTGCTGCGGGACGCGGCCGCGGCCGGTGACGACTCGGTGTACGTACGGCTGTCGGCACACTCCAACTCCGCCCCGCGGGACATCGCCCCCGGCCGCTTCCTGACCGTACGGGAGGGGCGCGGCGGCGTGGTGATCGCGGTCGGGCCGATGCTCGACAGCGTGCTCACGGCCGTCGAGGGGCTGGATGTGGCCGTGTTGTACGCCACTACGGTGCGGCCCTTCGACGAGCGGACGTTGCGTGCGACGGCCAGGGCGGGAGCGGGTGCCGGGGCGGCAGTCGATGTCGTGCTTGTCGAGCCGTATCTCGCGGGCACCTCGACCGCCGCCGTCAACGACGCGCTCGCCGACCGGCCGCATCGGGTGCTCGGCCTGGGCATCCCCCGGCGCGAGCTGCGCCGCTACGGCACGATCGACGAGCATCTCGCGGGCCAGGGGCTGGACCCGGCGTCGTTGCGCGAGCGCGTCTCCGGCTTCCTGCGCTGAGGCGGTGGCTCCGCCGGGGCCGGGCGGCCCACGGTTCAGAGGTGTTTTTCCAGCCAGGTCAGCAGGTCCTGCTGGACATCGTCCCGGTTCGTCTCGTTGAGGATCTCGTGCCGGGCCCCCTGGTATCCCTTCCAGCTCAGCTCCCGCGTGCCGCCGTAGCGGAAGTCCTCCAGGAGTTCGTAGACGAGCGTCATCCCCTGGTTGCACGGGTCCACGGTGCCCACCGCCAGATGCACCGGCAGCGCGGCCGGGATGCGGGCCTGGTGGCGCGGGTCGTTGATCTTACGGACGCCATGGACCCAGTCCAGGGACAGCCCGGCGCTGAACGCGAAGCCGCACCGCTCGTCCGCCGCATACGCGGCCACCTCCGCCGCGTCGCGCGAAAGCCACTCGAAGCCCGTCCGGTCCTGAAGGGACTCGTACGGGTCGTTGAACGAGGCGAAGAGGGTCGGGGTGAAGGTGGACGGGGCGGTCCGGCCCCGTTCCGCGATCTCCTGGGCGATGCCCTCCAGCGCCTCCTCGGTCTCGGTTCCCGGCAGGGAGCGGAAGGTCCCGGAGAGGATCAGCCCGGCCAGCTCCTCGCCGTACTCCTGGGCGCAGTCGCGGGCCAGCATCGAACCCATGCTGTGGCCGAGCAGGACCAGGGGCGCACGGGGGTGCGCGGCCCGGGCGCGGTCGCCGATGGCGCGCAGGTCCGAGACGATCGCCCGCCAGCTGTCGCCCTCCTCGCCCACGACGCCGAAGCCGCCCGTCGACTCGGCGGTGGCTCCGTGGCCGCGGTGGTCCGAGGCGACCACCGCATAGCCGTGCGCGGCGAGGAAGCGGGCGAACCGGTCGTAGCGCCGGGCGTGTTCGGCGGCGCCGTGGGCGATCTGGACGATCGCGCGCGGGGCGCCGTTCTCCGGCAGCCAGGTGTAGGTCGCGACCCGCACACCGTCGGGCGTGGGCAGATGGTCGGTGCGGTGGGTGATACCGCCGTCGGGCATGCCGTCTCATCTCCTGGTGCTCATCGATCTGGTGCACATCGATTTGGTGCTGGTCGGCCTGGTGTCAGCCGGTCTCGTGCTGGTCGGTCTCGTGTTGGTCGGTCTGTGCAAGTGGGTCTGGTGTGAATCCGTCTGGCGTGGAGGGGTGCGGACGGAAGCCCACTCTCCCTTTGCCGGGCCCGCAAGCCAAGGGCATCGACGCGCTCTTGTCCTCCGGGGCGTGGGGGGTGTAACGATCAAGGGCTTGGTACCGCGTATCGACTCCTGATCCATGCAACTCCCTTGCTCCAGGAGGACCGTTGGACACGCACGACGCTTCGCTCTCCCCTGCCTCGGCTGCTGCCTCCGCCCTGTCGCGGCGGCGTTTTCTGCAGGCCGCCGCCGCGGGCACCGCCGCCGCCACCGCGGCCACTCTGCCCTTCGAGACGGCCGCCGCCGCACCGGGCAGGCCCGTCTCGCTCTCCTTCACCGCCGCCACGAACGGCGCCGCGACCGTCTCCCCGTCCGGCGACCGCATGATCGCCGAAGTCCAGAACGTCCTGTGGTCGGTCGCCCGTAAGGGTGGCGAGGCCGTATCGCTCACACCGGCCGATCTGGAGCCCACCCGGCCGGTCTACTCCCCCGATGGAAAGCTGCTGGCCGTCTGCGCCTACCGGGGCGGCGGATTCCATATCTGGACGCTGCGCCCCGACGGCTCTGGTTTGCGGCAGCGAACGGACGGCCCGTGGGACGACCGCGGTCCGGCCTGGTCGCCCGACGGCACCCGGATCGCCTTCGCCTCCGAGCGCGGCGGCGACCCCGTGGCGGGCAGCCCGTACCGGATCTGGGTACTGGAGGTGGCCACCGGTGAGCTCACCCGGCTCACGGGCGCGGACGGGCAGGACGGGCCGCTCCAGGACGGCGCCTGGGAGGACTTCGACCCCACCTGGTCCGCGGACGGCGAGCGGGTGCTGTTCGTGCGCGGTGCGCTCGCCGGGACGACGCTCAACGCCCGTACGGTCGCCTCCGTACTGGCCGACGGCACCGGTCCGGTCACGGCCGAGCACACCGATCCCACCGCCGACGCCCAGGTGATGACGCCGTCCGTGTCGGCGGACGGCCACCTCGCCTATCTGCGGACCACAGCCGCTCCCGCCGCCTCCTGCACGCTGGTCGTGGCCGGGGAGCCGGTGGCGATCACGGGGGATGTGCAGCCCGTGCCGCCCCGTTGGGTGTCACGCGAGGAGCTGCTGCTCACCGTCGACGGGCGGTTCCGGGTGTTCCGGGTGTCACCGGCGGTACGCTCAGGCGCGGCCGGAAGCGGTGAGGAATCCGACCGTAAGGGCGTTGCATACGAGGAGATACCCTTCTCCGCCACCCTCCCCATCGACCGGCCCCGGTATCGCGTCAAGCGGTACGACTTCGACGGTGGCGGGGTGCGGCCGGTGCGCGGGCTGCATCTGCCCGCGCTCTCTCCTGACGGCCGTAAGGTGGCCTTCGCCGCCCTCAACTCCCTCTGGGTCGCCGATGTCTCCGGCGGCCGCGCCCCGCGCCGGGTCGTACGGGCGGCCCCCACCCGGTATCTGCTGGCCCCCACCTGGACGCCCGACGGGCGCGCCCTGGTGTACGCCGACGACCGCGACGGGCTGCTGGCCGCGCGCCGCCGGGACCTCGCCTCGGGCAAGGAGACCGTGCTGGCCTCAGGCGGCAAGGTGCATCCGGCGCTCTCCCCCGACGGCAAGCGCCTCGCCTGTGTCGACATGTCGGGAAACCTGGTTCTACGCGATCTCGACGCCGGTACGGAACGGGTGCTCGCCGCGCCGATGGGTGCCGGCGGACTGCCCGGCCGACCGAGCTGGTCGCCCGACGGGCGCTATGTCGCCCTGTGCGATCGCAACCGGCTGAACCAGCGGTTCCGCGAGGGCTACAACCTGATCCGGGTGATCGACACCGACACCGGTACGGCCAGGCAGCATGCCGTCGCACCGCACACTTCCCTCTCCGACCGCTATGACTCCGGCCCCGTCTGGTCCCCCGATGGCCGCCATATGGCGCTCATCGTCGAGTCCGCCCTGTGGCTGCTGCCGGTGAGGGCGGACGGCACCCCCGACGGCGCGCCGCGCCGGCTCACCGACGAGGCCGCCGACCATCCCTCCTGGTCCGGCGACTCCCGCCACGTCCTGTATCTGTCGGCGGGCCGACTGCGGCTGCTGGACGTCGAGCGCGGCACCGCCCGGACGGTCCGTGTCCCACTGGACCACCGGAGGCCGCGCCCCGCGGACACCGTCGTCCACGCCGGGCGGTTCTGGGACGGCACCGGAGGCGAGGGCGGCGGCGGCGGTCGTGCCGTTGACGGCCGTAAGGACGGCACGGTCCGCGAGGACGTGGACATCGTGGTGCGCGGCGGACGCATCGCGGCCGTGGTGGCGCACCGGGCCGGGCGGCCCGCGAAGCGGCGCGTCGACGCCTCCGACCGCACCGTCATCCCGGGGCTGTGGGACGCCCACACCCACCCCTGGCAGTACACCTATGGCGGCCGTCAGACCGCCCTGCAGCTCGCCTACGGCATCACCACGGCCGTTTCCCTCGGCGGCTTCGCCTATGAGCAGGCGCGCCTCAGGGAGGCCGTCGCGGCGGGCGCCTTGGCCGGGCCACGGCTGCTGGCCACCGGCGAGCTGCTGGACGGACCGCGCGTCGCGTACAGCATGGGCCGGGCGCATCGCACCCGGGACGGTCTGCGGCGCTCTCTGGAGCGCGCTGCCGCGCTCGACTGGGACTTCGTCAAGACGTATGTCCGCGCACCGGGATGGATCATGGAGGAGGCGGCCCGGTTCGCGCATGAGCGGCTCGGGGTGCGCACCGGCAGCCATCTGTGCACACCGGGCATACAGCTCGGACAGGACCTGACGACGCATCTGCAGGCCACCCAGCGGCTGGAGTACGGGCACGCCACGACGGCGTCCGGGCATTCCCAGCAGGACGTGGCGGAGATCTACACCGCGACCTCCGACTTCCGGCTCATCGCCACGCCGTTCACGGCCTCGCCCCTGGTGGGCGCGGACCCCTCGCTGGCGGAGGACGAGCGAGTCACCCGGCTGATGCCGCCGTGGGACTCCGCGCTCGTACGGCAGCTCGCCGGGACACCCCCGACGGCGGACCAACTGACCACGCTGGGCACCGAGATCGGGGTCTACCGGCGGATTCTGGCCGGGGGCGGGGTGGTGGCCCTGGGGACGGACCAGCCGTTGGTGCCGGTGGGCCTCCATCTGCATCTGGCCCTGCGTGCCCTGCACCGGTTCGGGCTGTCGCCGCAGGAGGCGCTGCGGACGGCGACCATCCTCCCGGCGCGGGCCTTCGGTGCCGATCGCGATCTGGGGACCCTGGAGGTCGGGAAGCTGGCGGATCTGACGGTCGTTGACGGCGATCCCTTCACGGACTTCGACTCGCTGGTGAGGACGGTGTCGGTGCTGCGGGGCGGGGTGCCGTACGAGCAGCGCGAGCTGGTCGAGTCCTTCCCGGGGGCCGGTGCCGCGGCGGCACCGCACGGGCGGTCGGCGGATGAGTGGCTGGAGGTGGGGCGCCTGTTGCGGCGCGACTCCTGCTGCGCTGTGGAGGGCTGAGGGTGCTGGGGGTGGGGCGGGGGCTTCGTCCCCGGCCCACCCCGCCAGGTTCCTGGCCGCCTCGCCCGGTTCCCGACCCGCCTCGCCCCGGTTCCGGCCTCGCCTCGCCCTGGCCCGTGGCGCCGTATGCCTGCCCTAAGGGACCCCCACACCCCGAGCCAAGGCCCCACGCCGCACCGTGAATCGCCGAGCGAGCCGCCTCGAAGGGGCTCCGGGCCAAGGGAATCCCTCTCGTCGGGCGTTCGGATGGTGGATTCGGGGATCGGAGCCGGGGGCCGAGACGGTCACCGGGGGACGTCGAGCCTGGCCAGGGAGCCCGTTTCCAGGGCGCACCACAGCGCGCCGTCGTACGGGGTGATGCCATGCGGTTCGCAGTCGGCTCGGGGCAGGTCGTACGCCGTGATCCGGCCGTCGGTGGTGATGCGTCCGATCCCGCCGCGGCCCCATTCGGTGAACCACAGCGCCCCGTCCGGGCCAGGGGTGATGGCGTGCGGCCGCGCCTCGCGGTCGGGCAGCGGGTACTCGGTGACGGTGCCGTCCACCGTGATGCGGCCGATCTGCCCCGCGCCGATCTCGGTGAACCACAGGGCGCCGTCCGGCCCTTGGGCGATGCCCACCGGCGCGGCGGCCTCGGTCGGCAGGGGGTGGACGGTCGTCAGGCCGTCCATGGTGATCCGGCCGATGGCGTTGCCCTGGTTGAGGGTGAACCACATCGCGCCGTCGGGCCCCGCCGTCAGGGCGGACGGGAAGGCTCCGGGCGCGGGGTACTCGGTGATGTCGCCGTCCATGGTGATCCGCCCGATGCGGTCGGCGCCCGACAGGGTGAACCACATGGCCCCGTCCGGGCCCGCGGCGATCCCGTACGGGCCGCCGTCGGCGGTCGGCGGTTCGTAGGAGGAGGCCATGCCGCCCACGGTGATCCGGCCGATGCGGTGGGTGCCGTACTCGGTGAACCACAGGGCGCCGTCGGGCCCTTGGGCGATCATCGTCGGCTTGGTTCCGACGGGGTGGACGGTGATCCTGCCGTCCGCGTCCCTGCGGCCGATCGCGCCCTGGTGGACCAGGGTGAACCACAGGGCTCCGTCGGGGCCGCCGGTGAGCGCGTAGGGCCCCGCGTCCGGCTCGCTGACGGTGAAGACGCGGACCGGGTCGGCGAGCCACCGGCCGATCCGGTCCAGCAGCACCTCGCCCGGCTCGGACAGGTGGAAGGCGTGCGGCATGTCCGCGTACTCCTCCAGGCGCACGCTCACCCCGGCGGCGTCGGCCGCCTCGGCGAAACGGCGGGCGTCGTCCAGGAGCACCTCATCCGTGCCGACGGCGATCAGCAGCGGCGGCAGCCCGCGCGGATCCCCGTACAGCGGCGACTGCGGGGCCTGGTCGGCGGGCGCGCCGGCCAGGTACTGGGCGCGTATGGAGCCGAGGGCGGCCTGGTTCATGACGTCCTTACCGTCGTTGGCGGCAAGCGACGCACCGGTAAGGGCGAAGTCGGTGACGGGTGAGACCACGACCGCGGCACCGGGCCGCGGGCCGCTGGTCCGCCCGATCTCCAGCAGGGCGGACAGCACCAGCGTGGCCCCGGCCGACTCACCGGCAAGTACGACCTCGGCGGCGGGGACGCCCTCGTCCAGCACGCTTCGCCAGGCGGCCAGGACGTCTTCGAGCGCCGCGGGATAGGGGTGTTCGGGTGCCAGCCGGTAGTCCACCCGCAGGGCGGGGCGTCCGGTGGCCTTCGACAGCCGATAGGCCATCACCCGCTCGGCCTCGGGCATGGTGTGGGCGAACCCGCCGCCGTGCACATAGATCACCGCGCCGCCCCGGGCGCCGGGCGCGCGTACCCAGTCGCCGCGCACCTCGGCGTCGTCCGGGAGCGGGGCGGCGATCAGCGCGTCGGCGCGGTCGCGGACCGCTTGGACCGCCTCGGGCTCCGCGGGTACGGTGATGACGTTCAGCAAGGGTCCTCCGTCGTGGGGTGGTCGGGACTCGCGAGGGTCGAGATCAACTCCCGTAGCGGAAATTACTATGCACGACCAGCGCGAGGAGGCCCTGGCCGTCGCCCTCAGCCATACCCCCAGGACGTGAGCGCGTCGCCGTCAGCGCGCCGCCGTCAACGCGGCCGTAAGGGCGGCGGGCGCCTCCGCCAGCGAGGGGCCGTACCAGGTGAGGTGACGGCCGCTGACCAAGGCCGCCGGGAGGCCGGGGAACGCCTCGGGGCCGTCGTCGGCCGTGAAGCGGTACGGCTCGTCGGGCAGCACCACCAGATCCGCGTCCCGCGCCGTCAACTCCTGGATCGGGATGCGGGGATAGCGCTCGGGATGCGCGCTGTAGAGGTGCCGTACGCCCAGCCGGGCCAGGACGTCACCGGCGAAGGTGTCCCGGCCCAGCACCATCCACGGACGCCGCCACACCGGTACGACGGCCTGCCGCGCCGGGCCACTGGCCGTTACGTCCGCCCAGGCGGCCTCGGCCGCGTCCAGCCAGCCGGGCCGGGCCAGTCCGCAGCCGCGCACCAGGACCCGCTCCAGCTCGGTGAACGCCTGGTCCAGGGTGCGCACTTCGGTCACCAGGACCTCGAGACCGGCGGCGCGCAGCGCGGCGAGGTCGGAGGGGCGGTTCTCCTCCTCGTTGGCGATCACGAGATCCGGTGCGAGGGCGGCGATCCGGGCGGTGTCGGGGTTCTTGGTGCCGCCGATGCGCTCCGCGGCGAGGCCGGGTGGATGGGTGCACCAGTCGGTCACCCCGGCCAGCAGCTCCGGCGCGGTGGCGGCGACGGCCTCGGTGAGCGAGGGCACGAGTGACACCACGCTTCGTACGGGGGTGCGAGGGCTCATCGCTCCACCGTACGACGCGACCCGCTCCACCGTACGACGCGACCGGTCGGGCGGTTCCGGCAACGCCGGATGCGAGCCGTAAGGCCCGCGTACGAGCCTTACCGGCCCCGCCACATACCCGTACGGCCCCCGCACGAGCCGTAAGGCCCGCACCTACGCCGCCTCCCCCAGCGCCTCCCACGGCCAGACGGTCCGGCCACCACGGTCGCCGCCACTGCCGCGGTCGCCCTCCGACAGCAGCCCGACCATCGTGAACAGCTTGTCGCTGAAGCCGCCGATCTCGTACCGGTTCGGCCGGCCGGTGTCGATGGAGGTGGCCGCGTAGCCGGTGGTGTTGACGCCGAAAACCGGCACCCGCGCCGGAACGGCCTCCGAGACCGGTGCGGACCGGCCGCCGCGCGCAGGGGCGACCGCCTGCATATCCGAGACGATCACCACCCGGTCGTGGCCGCGGTAGGCCGCCCGCAGCGCCGCCCCCGTCTCCGTGCCGTGCCCGACCTCGCCGATCCGCGCGCAGAATCCCTCGACGTCGCGGAGCACCGAACCACCCGGGGTCAGCCGGTGGCCGAAGTGCCCGGAGGCGAAGCCGACCAGGTCCACCTGGCAGCCGCGGTGCGCGAGCGCGACCCCGAAGAGCGCGCCGATGTCCACATGGCGCACCTGGGAGCGGCCCGAGACCGGCGCCTGCATGGAGCCGGAGGTGTCCACGAGCACGAGCGTGCGGCCCGGCAGCGCCGGGACGGCCGCCGTGGCCGCGGTCAGCGCCCGGTCCAGGGCGTGGCCCCAGCGCAGGGACGGCGCGGCCCGGTACGCGGACAGGAAGCGGTACGGGAACTGACGGGAGCGGGCCACCTCCGCCGGGTCCGCCAGCCGCGCCGCGACCCGCTCGGCGACCGCGTCCGGCAGCCCGGCCTCGTCCAGGTTGCGCAGGTTGCGCAGCAGCGCCATGTAGCCCATCGAGGGCAGCACGGCCTGCCAGGCCACCGCGTCCATCGGCCCCTGCAGCCAGCCCGCGAGCGCCTCCCAGGTCATCCCGGCGGAATGGAGCGCGTCGGCGGCGTCCGGCCGCTCCAGCACGGCACGTCGCTCCCACTGCGGCAGGGCCGTCAGCCGGGCGCGGGCGCGCAGGATGCGCAGCGAAACCGGGGGCGCGGCGTCCCGGTGGTGGCGGCGGTCGATGGCGTGCCGGAACAGCTCGCTCTGCCACGGCTTTTCGGGGTCCGGGGCGGCGTGCACCAGTTCCAGGACATCGGCGAAGCGGAAGCCGTCGCTTTCGGTGTCGTGCTTGAGCAGCGAGCGCTCGGTATAGAGGCGGCGGGCGGCGTCGGCGAGGCCGCGCTTGACCGGCTTGGGCAGGGCGCGGCCGTGGTGGGCGGTCCAGTAGGCGAGGAACTCACCGGGCTCGTCGGCACGCAGACACGCGGCGTCGACGATACGGCGGTTGCCGCCGTGCAGCCCGGCCGCGAGACGTGCCGCGACGGCCTCGGCGGCGGCGACCAGCGACGCGGTGCGCATCTGGGCCTCGCCGCGCAGCCAGGTGATGAAGCGCGCGGTCCAGTCGGCGTCCTCGACAGCGACGGTGCGGACGAGGGTGCGGAAGCGGTCGTCGCGGTCACCGGAGGACTCGTAGAAGGTCTGCTCGCCGACCATGTTCACCACGGCCAGCAGCACCAGTTCGGACTTGCTGTCGCGGGTGACGGCGGCGCCGCCCTCATAGGTGGTCGTGGTGGTCGTCGTGACCATGGTGGTCGTCGTGGCCGTGGCGCGCCGGATGGCGCGGTTGAACTTCGTCATGCGGTCATGCCTCTCCCCCGAGTGGGCATAGGAGGGAGGCGGCGCACCGGTGCGTCGGCAGCGCCTGAGGTCGAAAGTGGGCGGCGGACTGTTCTGGGAAAGGAAGTAACCGCGGCCCGCGCACCAGGCGCTCCGATGCCGTGCGCGCGCCTCCCGAGATCAGAGTCGACGACGGTACGTTTCCCACCCCGCGCCGGCGGGGTGTTTCAGGAATCGAACCCAAATCGACCGAAGTAACCGTCGTCTTCGCACCGGGAGGTGCGTTCACGGCTACGACAGTAGGGGGCCGGCTCCTCGGCCGTCATCCGGTTTTCTCCGCCCGGAGGACCGCAGACCACAACACCGCGGCCCGGAGCGGGTGCTCCGGGCCGCGGTGTGTGCGTGGTGTCCGCGGTGGGTCAGCAGACCACCTGGTGGCAGGTCAGGAAGCCACCGGCGCCATCTTGTCGACGATGCCGGGGTGAGCGTCCATCCACTTCTGAACGCCCTCCTCCTCGTTGCCCTTACCGGCGTCCTGGATGGCCGCCTCCAGGCTCCCGAGTTCCTTCTCGGTCATGTGCCACTTCTTGAGCCACCCGTTGAACTCGGGGAACTTCTCCGGGAAGGACTTGTTGGCGAGCGTGTGGAGCTGGTTGCTGGCCCCGAACGACTGCTTCGGGTCGGCCAGCTTGGTGAGCTTGTACTTGCTGTACGCCCAGTGCGGGGACCACAGGACGACGGCCACCGGCTCCTGCTTGGCGTACGAGCGCTCCAGCTGCGCCAGCATCGCGGGCGAGGAACCGTCGCTGACCTGGTACTCCTTGTCCAGGCCGTATGCCTTCAGCACCTTGCTCTTAAGTATCTTCATCTCGCCGGTGCCCGGCTCGATGCCGATGATCTTCCCCTTGAAGGTGGACGACTTGCCCTTCAGGTCCGCCAGCGACTTCACGTCCTTCACGTAGGACGGCACCGCGATCTCCAGGGAGGTCTTGTCGTACCACGACCCGACGTCGACCAGATTCTTCTTGTATCTGTCCCAGTACTGTTTCTGGGCGACCGGTAGCCAGCCGTCGAACTCGACATCGACCTGCCCGGTGCTCATTCCGGTGAACATGGAGCCGACGTCGTACTGCTTGATCGACGGCTTGTAGCCACGCCGCTCGAGGACGTTCTTCCACAGGTAGGTGGTGGCGACGTCCTCGTCCCACGGGAAGTAGCCGATCTTCGGCGCGGCTCCGGCGTCCTTGCCCTTCTGCTCGCCG
Organism: Streptomyces sp. NEAU-YJ-81; assembly: GCF_017592595.1. NCBI lineage: Bacteria > Bacillati > Actinomycetota > Actinomycetes > Kitasatosporales > Streptomycetaceae > Streptomyces > Streptomyces sp. NEAU-YJ-81. The sequence continues at coordinate 57,978 of NZ_JAGFNO010000007.1, forward strand.
CCGGGCACCGGGGCCAGCTTGTTGACCAGGCTGGGGTTCTTCTTGAGCCAGGCGCGTACGCCCTCCTGCTCCTTGCCCTTACCGGCGTCCTGGATCGCCGCCTCCAGGCTGGTGAGCTGCTTCTCGTCCAGCTTGAAGTTCTTGATCCACTTGGCGACCTGCGGGTTGTCCTTGGAGAAGCCCTTGCGCGCGAGGGAGTCGATGCGGTCGCCCTTGCCGAAGGCGCCCTTGGGGTCCTTCAGCTTGATGAGGTTGTACTTGTTGTACGCCCAGTGCGGGGACCACAGGGTGACCGCGATCGGCTCCTGCTTGGCGTAGGAGCGGTCCAGCTGGGAGAGCATAGCCGCGGTGGAGCCCTTGACCAGGGAGAAGTTCTTGTTCAGGCCGTAGCCCGGCATGACCTTGTCCTGCATCAGCTTCATCTCACCGGCACCGGGCTCGATGCCGACGATCTTCTTCTTGAAGGTGCCGGACTTCTTCTCGAGGTCCTCCAGGGTCTTGACGCCCTTGACGTACGAGGGCACCGCGACCTCCAGGGAGGTGGGGCCGTACCAGGAGCCGAGGTTCTCCAGCTTGTCCTTGTACTTCGCCCAGTACGAGGCGTGGGTGGTGGGCAGCCAGGAGTCCGTCTCGAAGTCGATGTTGCCCGCGGCCATACCGGTGTACAGCGCGCCGACGTCGTACGACTGGACCTTGGGCTTGAAGCCGCGCTGCTCCAGGAGCTCCTTCCACAGGAAGGTGGAGGCGACGCCCTCGTCCCAGTTGATGTAACCGATGTTGACCGACTGGCCCTTGCCGACGTTGGCGGAGACCTCGGGTCCCTTTTCGTCGTCGCCGAACATGCTCATGCCGCCGGCGACGAGTGCCAGGACGACGACGCCGACCATGGCGACGGAGGTCGCGGGGCGCCAGTGCAGCACCTTGAGGCCGCTGAGCGCCTTGGCCTTCTCCTTGGCCAGCGCACGGCGGGCCAGCGGGGAGACGCGCTGGTTGAGCGCGCTGGTCATCCGGTCCAGGTACATGGCCAGGATGACCACCGCGATACCGCCCTCGAAGCCCATGGCGACGTCGACGGAGCTGATCGCCTGGAAGACGGTGGAGCCCAGGCCCTCGGCGCCGACCATGCCGGCGATGACGACCATGGACAGCGCCAGCATGATCACCTGGTTGACGCCCGCCATGATGGTGGGCAGGGCCAGCGGGAGCTGGACGCGCAGGAGGGTGCGGCGCGGATGGGTGCCGAAGGCGTCGGCCGCCTCGACCAGCTCCGCATCCACCTGCCGGATGCCCAGTTCCGTCATGCGGACGCCCGGGGGCATCGAGAAGATGACGGTGGCGACGACGCCGGGGACCACCCCGAGGCCGAAGAAGAAGATGCCGGGGATCAGGTAGACGAAGGCGGGCATCGTCTGCATGAAGTCCAGCACCGGACGGATCACGGCACTCACCGCGCGGTTGCGCGAGGCCCAGATGCCCAGCGGCACCGCGAACACGATGGTGATCACACCGGCGACCAGCACCAGTGCGAGGGTGTTCATCGCCTCGCCCCACAACTCGATCGAGTCGATGAGGGCGAATCCCAGGAAGGCGAGCACGGCGGGCAGCAGCCCGCGCAGCCACCAGGCGAGCAGCGCCAGGATGCCCGCGAACAGCAGCGGCTCGGGGCCGCTGAACACGGTGTTCAGCCCGTCGTACATGCCCTGGACGACGCTGGAGATGAAATCGAAGAGCCAGCTCAGATTGTCTCGGAGCCAGTTGACGCCGGAGTTGATCCAGTCGCCGAGCTGAAGTCTAGGCACCGGTGATCACCTTCTTGACGGCCTCGGGCGCGTCCGGGGTGTCGGTCGGCGGCTGCGCGCCGTCGGGTCCGGCGTCCGGCTCGCCGAGGACGGCGAGCAGCCGGGCACGGGTGACGACGCCGACGAGCGCACCGTCGTCGTCGGTGACGGCGACCGCGACCCCGCTGAGCGAACAGGGCCGGAACAGCTCGATGATCGGCGTGGACTCGGGGACGGTGGCGGGGGCGGCCGCCAGCACGTCCTGCTCGGTGCGGAGCGTGGTGCCGTCGTCGGTCTTGCTGCCCAGCGCCTCGCTCGGTTCGGCCATGATCGCGCCGGCGGTGAGCACCCGGCTGCGGTCGACGTCCTGGGTGAAGGAGGCGACGTAGTCGTTGGCCGGGGTGACCAGGATGTCCTCGGCGGTACCGATCTGGACGATGTGGCCGTCGCGCATCACGGCGATACGGTCGCCGAGCCGCATGGCCTCGTTCAGATCGTGGGTGATGAAGACGATCGTCTTCTTGAGCCGCTTCTGCAGCTGGAGCAGCTGGTCCTGCATATCGCGCCGGATCAGCGGGTCGAGCGCGCTGAAGGACTCGTCCATCAGCAGCATGTCGGCGTCGGTGGCCAGGGCGCGGGCGAGGCCGACGCGCTGCTGCATACCGCCGGAGAGCTCATCGGGCCAGGACTTCTCCCAGCCGGCCAGGCCCACCATCTCCAGCGCCTCGGTGGCGCGCCGGATGCGCTCCTCGCGCGGCACACCCTGCACCTCGAGGCCGTAGGCGGCGTTCTCCAGCACGCTGCGGTGCGGGAAGAGGGCGAAGTGCTGGAAGACCATGCTGATCTTGCGGGACCGCACCTCGCGCAGGTCCTTGGGGCTGAGCACGGTCAGGTCGTCGTCGTCGAAGAGCACGCGTCCCGCGGTCGGCTCCAGCAGCCCGTTCAGCATGCGCAGCAGCGTGGACTTACCGGATCCGGACAGACCCATGACGACGAAGATCTGACCCTCTTCGACGGTGAAGGAGGCATCGATGACCGCTGCTGTCGTCCCGCTCGCGCGGAGCTCTTCACGGTCCGCGCCGCTCTCGAGCTGCGCCACCGCCTCATCGGGTCGTCTGCCGAACACCTTGTATAGGCGTTCGGCTCGCAATGTGGCCACATGTACCTCTCAGATCGCACCAAAAAACGACCCGCCACCCCCGCCGGCGGGTCGTGGAGCGGCACGGCATCGGACCGCGGACCGCCGCAATAGTTGAAGTACTGAACGGGTTCGCTCCGGGGGCGCGCCTGCCCTGATCGGTTTGGCGTAAACCAAACAGTGATCCAGATCACATTATCCCAGGAATTCCGTCCGTCGGGTAGTGCATGATCGGGGGGTGACGCGACGCCTGATGCTCCTCGACACCGCCTCCCTCTACTTCCGGGCCTATTTCGGAGTGCCGGATTCGGTCCGGGCTCCCGACGGTACGCCGGTGAACGCCGTGCGCGGGCTCCTCGACTTCATCGCCCGGCTCGTCCAGGACCACCGCCCGGACGACCTGGTGGCCTGCATGGACTTCGACTGGCGCCCGGCCTGGCGGGTCGCGCTGATCCCCACGTACAAGGCCCACCGGGTCGCCGAGGAGGCCCCGGAGGGCGCCGGGGTGGACCAGGAGGAGGTGCCGGACACCCTCTCCCCGCAGGTCCCGGTGATCGACGAGGTGCTCGACGCGATCGGCATCGCGCGGGTGGGCGCCGCGGACTACGAGGCCGACGATGTGATCGGCACGCTCACGGGCCGGGCGAGCGGCCCGGTCGACATCGTCACCGGCGACCGCGATCTGTTCCAGCTGGTGGACGACGAGCGCGGAGTGCGGGTGCTCTACCCCGTCAAGGGCGTGGGCACGCTGCAGCCGATCGACGAGTCCTACGTACGCGAGAAGTACGGGGTCGACGGCCGGGGGTACGTGGATCTGGCGCTGCTGCGCGGCGACCCCAGCGACGGGCTGCCGGGGGTGCCCGGCGTCGGCGAGAAGACCGCCGCCAAGCTGCTGGCCGCCCATGGCGACCTGGCCGGGATCATGGCAGCGGTCGACGACCCCGCCGCCAAGCTGACCCCGACCCAGCGCAAGCGGCTGGACGAGGCGCGGCCGTATATCGAGGTCGCCCCGAAGGTGGTGCGGGTCGCCTCGGATGTGGCGCTGCCGACCTTCGATCCGGCGCTGCCACGGTCACCGCGCGACCCCGGGGCCGTGGAGGCGCTGGCGGAACGGTGGGGCTTGGGCGGATCTTTGCGGAGATTGCTGTCCGCTCTCGAGGGGTGAGCTGTTAGGTTAGGTATACCTAACTCTAATTGATCAGGGAGGTGCCATGGCGGACCGTCCGGCCCGTAAGACGCGCACGCCGCATCGCGCACAGGTGGTGCGCACCGACCGGCTGACCCCGCACATGGTGCGGGTCGTCCTGGGCGGCGACGGCCTCGCCGACTTCCACGTGGGCGAGTGGACCGATCACTACATCAAGCTGCTCTTCCCGACCGGGGGCGCCACCTACCCCGAGCCGTTCGACCTGGAGCGGATCCGCGCCGACTTCCCGCGCGAGCAGTGGCCGGTCACCCGGACGTACACGGTCCGGGCCTGGGATCCGGCGGCCCGCGAGCTGACGGTGGACTTCGTGACCCATGGCGACGAGGGGCTGGCCGGGCCGTGGGCCTCCCAGGTCCAGCCGGGCGAGGAGATCCACTTCATGGGGCCGGGCGGCGCCTACGCCCCGGGCGCCGAGGCCGACTGGCATCTGCTCGCGGGGGACGAGAGCGCGCTGCCCGCGATCGCCGCCGCGCTGGAGCGGCTCACCGACAGCCGGGCGGGCGGCGCGGCCGAGGTGCCGGTGCACGCGTTCATCGAGGTGGCGGACGAGACGGAGGAGCTCAAGCTCACCGTGCCCGAGGGGGCCCGGGTGAGCTGGCTGCACCGGGGCGCCGCACCGGTCGGCGAGGCGCTGGTGGCGGCCGTCCGGGGGCTGGAGTTCCCGCCCGGGCAGGTGCACGCCTTCGTCCACGGCGAGGCGGGCTTCGTGAAGGAGATCCGCCGCCATCTGCGCCTCGAGCACCAGATCCCGCGCGAGTGGCTGTCCATCTCCGGTTACTGGCGGCGCGGCCATGACGAGGACGGCTGGCAGGCGTCGAAGCGGGAGTGGAACCAGCAGGTCGAGGCGGAGCAGGAGAAGGCGGAGCCCGAGGAGGCCGCGGCGTAGGGGACGCGGCGCGTACGACCATCAGGCCCCGGCCGGGAGCATCCGGCCGGGGCCGTTGTGTATTCCGGCGCGTGTTCCGGCCCCAGCAGGCACGGCAGAGTACCGGCGTCGATCCGACGGCGGAGAGCGCACTCCGGCTCACAGGAGATGGCTGCGAAGCCTTGACATATGGTCATATGAGCTCCTCACACGCCTTTTTCACACCTTCCGCATCTATCGCTCTTTTGGTTCACTCACAACGAGCGAGAGTTCCGGCACCGCGGTAGATCTCGGCGCCGACCAGTTCTCCGCACGACTCGCCCTACTGCGGCCGGCCCCAGGCACGAGTCACTCTCAAGTCGCCAGCACCGGTCATGCCGTCTCCGCTGAACGCCGTGGCGTCCCGGGCCGTGGGGTCCGTCTCCCTGCCACCCCTCTGTACAGCGGAACCCAGTGCGGTCAACGGCCGCGTTGCCCATCCCTCCCGCTTCCGGCACACCCACACACCAGAGCAGGACGATCGAACAGGAGAAACCTCATGCCCATCACCTCCCTCACCCCCAGCCAGGGCGCGGTCGGCACCAGCGTCAGCATCAACGGCACGGCGCTGGGCACCACCGTCTCGGTGAACTTCGGCGGCGCCGTCGTCAGTCCGGCGACGGTCTCCAACACCCTGGTCACCTTCGTGGTTCCCTCCACCGCGCCGTGCTCGGGCCAGGTCTCGGTCAGCACCAACCTGTCGAACGGCACCAGGACCAACGCGGTGCCGTTCTTCGTCATCGCGAGGCCGACGACCACAGGGCTGAGCGAAACGTGCCTGCCCGCCGCCGGTGGTGCGCTCACGGTCTTCGGCACCGGCTTCGCGGCCGGCGGCACCGTCAACGTGGGCGCCCTCACACCAGTCGCGTTCGCCGCCGGCGGCAGCAACACCTCGGTCACCGTCACCGCTCCGGCTCACGCACCGGCCGGCTGCTTCGACTCCCAGGGGGTCACGGTCACCACGGCCGGCGGCACGGGCACCGCGGGCACCACGCTGGTCGACTACTACAACGCGCCGTCTCTGACCGCCGCCACGCTGGCCCCCGCCACGGGCCCGGCGGGGACCGAGACCACCATCTCCGACGCCACCTGCCTCATCGGCGTCACCGACGTCACGTTCACCGACTCGGCGGCCACCGTCTTCGCGGGCCTGCTCTTCACCCCCATCGACGACACCTCCCTCGTCACCGCGGTGCCCGCCGCGGCGGCCGCGGGCGCCGGAGCCTTCACGGTCACCACATGTGGTGGCACATCCGGCCCCGCCGCCTTCACGGTCACCTGATCCACCGACCGTGGCCGGGTAGGAACGACACCCCGCACGGTCCCCGCTCGGATCAACGCCGCACGGCACACGCTGAGCGCCGATCCCCCGCGCCCTGGCCGACAGCCGCCGGTCAGGGCGCGGTCGTCCTCATGGCACAAGAAGGAGAACGAGCATCATGGCTCCCGTAGTGAGCAGCGTGACTCCCTCTCAGGGCAGTCCATCGGGGGGCACCCCCGTCACGATCAACGGTTCCGGTTTCACCGGCGCCATCGTGGTCAGGTTCGGCTCCAACCTGGCCACCAATGTGGTCGTCGCGAGCAGTACGCAGATCACGGCCAGAACACCCGCGGGAAGCGGCACCGTGAAAGTGACGGTCACAGGACCGACGGGGACCAGCACCCAGAACGTGTTCTTCCTCTACACGACGGTCGCGGCACCGGTGCTCACCGCGCTCAGTCCGGCCTCGGGGCCTACCAGCGGCGGCAATACGGTCACCATCACCGGCACCAATCTGGCCGGGGCCACCCAAGTCCTCTTCGGCGCCAACCCCGCCACCATCCTCACCAACACCCCCACCCAAATCACCGCCACCGCCCCCGCAGGCACCGGCACCACCAACGTCACCGTCACCACCCCAGGCGGCACCAGCAACCCCCTCGCCTACACCTACACCACCATCTCCACCCCCACCATCACCAACCTCAACCCACCCAACGGCCCCACCTCCGGCGGCAACACCGTCACCATCACCGGGACCGGACTCTCAGGTGCCATCCAGGTGCTCTTCGGCGCCACCCCTGCCACCATCCTCACCAATACGGCCACCCAAATCACCGCCACCGCACCGGCGGGGCCGCCGTCCGTGGTGAACGTGACCGTCACCACGCCGGGGGGCACCAGCAATCCGCTGCCGTACGTCTATGTCGCCGCCCCGGTCGTCATCGGTGTGAGCCCACAGTTCGGTCCGGACACCGGCGGTAACACCGTCACCATCACCGGCAGCAACCTGGCCCTGGCCAGCGCCGTCAACTTCGGCCCCACCCCCGCCACCGGCTTCACCGTGATCTCCGACAATCAGCTGACGGCGACCGCTCCTTCCGGAACCGGCACGGTCGTGGTCACCGTAACCACACCGGGCGGCACCAGCACTTTGGGCCCCGGCAGCCCGTATTACACCTACCTCGGTGCTCCGGTCATCAATACGCTTGTCCCGAACCAGGGCTCGGAGTTGGGCGGCGACTCCGTCACGATCAACGGGTCCAACCTCACGTACACCGACTCCGTGACCTTCGGGGGAACCCCGGCCTCCTTCAGCGTGCTCTCGGACACCCTGGTCGTGGCGACGACGCCGACCCACGCGGCCGGAACGGTCAATGTCCAGCTCCACACCCCCGCGGGCAACAGCAACACCCTCCCCTTCACCTACGACCCGGCCTGAGCCCACCGAAGTGAGTGACAGGCTCAGCCGACCGAGGAGTACGCCACAACCCCGCGCAGCAGTTCGTCGACCGCGCGGCGGGCGTTCCGCGCCACCGTGCCCTCCGGGGCCGCCGCGGCGATCTGGCCGAGCACATCGATCAGTTGCTTGGTCCAGCGCACGAAGTCACCGGCGGGCATGTCGATTTCCCGCAGCACCTCGTCGAGCCCGTGGCCGGACGCCCAGCGGTAGGCGGCCCAGGCGAAGCCCAGATCGGGCTCGCGCTGACCGACGCCCTCCGCCTGGTTGATCTTGTGCTCCTCCTCGAGAGCGTCCAGCCGCCCCCATATGCGGACCATCTCGCCGAGCGCGTCCTTGGCCCGGCCCGGGGGCAGTTTGGGCGGCAGCGCGTCATCGGCCGTCCGCGCCTCGTAGACGAGCGCGGAGGCACAGGCCGCGAGCTCGGCGGGGGGCAGCCCCTCCCAGACGCCCTCGCGCAGACATTCGCTGGCCAGCAGGTCCAGCTCGCCGTACAGCCGCGCCAGCCGCCTCCCCACGTCCGTGACCTCGTCGCCGCGCAGATAGCCGAGCTCGCTCAGCAGGGAGCAGATCCGGTCGAAGGTGCGGGCGATGGTGTTCGTGCGGCCCTCGATGCGCCGCTCAAGCTGCCGGGTGTCGCGCAGCAGCCGCTGGTAGCGCTCGCCCCAGCGGGCGTGGTCCTCGCGGTCGCTGCAGCCGTGGCAGGGGTGGGCGCGGATGGCCGCGCGCAGCCGGGCGATCTCGGTGTCGTCGGCGGCGGCCGAGCGCTCCTTACGGCGGCGCCCCACATCGTGGTGACCGGCCTTGGTGCGCAGCGCGGACGCCAGATCGCGGCGGGACTGGGGGCTGCGCGGATTGAACGACTTGGGGATCCGCATCCGGTCCAGCGGCTCGACCGGGACGGGGAAGTCGATCGACGCCAGCCGCTTGACCTGCCGCTCGGCGGTGAGCACCAGGGGCCGCGGCCCGTCGTGGTACTCCATGCCGCGGTGGCCGCCGACCCGCCCGGCGGGCAGCCCGGGATCCAGCACCAGCGCGAGCCCGGCGAACTTGCCGGTGGGCACATGGATGACATCGCCGGGGCGGAGCTTCTCCAGGGCGACCGCGGCGGCCGCACGCCGCTGGGCCGCGCCCTGCTTGGCCAGCTCGGTCTCGCGGTCCTTGAGCTCGCGGCGCAGCCGCGCGTACTCCTCGAAGTCGCCGAGATGGCAGGTCATGGAGGCGCGATAGCCCTCCAGCCCCTCCTCGTTGCGCTGCACCTGACGGGTGATGCCGACGACCGCCTTGTCGGCCTGGAACTGCGCGAAGGAGGTCTCCAGCAGCTCGCGCGAGCGGTGCCGCCCGAACTGGGAGACGAGGTTGACCGCCATGTTGTACGACGGCTTGAAGGAGGAGCGCAGCGGATACGTCCGGGTGCCGGCCAGTCCGGCGAGCGCCGCGGGGTCCATAGTGCGCTGCCACAGCACCACCGCATGGCCCTCGACATCGATACCGCGCCGCCCGGCCCGGCCGGTCAACTGGGTGTACTCACCGGGGGTGATGTCCGCGTGCTGCTCGCCGTTCCACTTGACGAGCTTCTCCAACACCACCGAACGGGCGGGCATGTTGATGCCGAGCGCGAGGGTCTCGGTGGCGAAGACGGCCTTGACCAGGCCGCGGACGAAGAGCTCCTCGACAACTTCCTTGAAGGTGGGGAGCATTCCGGCGTGGTGGGCCGCGATGCCCCGCTCCAGCCCCTCCAGCCATTCGAAGTACCCCAGCACATGGAGGTCTTCGTCGGGGATCCCGGCGGTGCGCTCCTCGACGAGGGCCCGCACCCGGGCGCGCGCCGCCTCGTCGTTGAGCCGCAGCCCCGCGTGGAGACACTGCTGGACGGCGGCCTGGCAGCCGGCCCGGCTGAAGATGAAGGTGATGGCGGGGAGCAGCCCCTCGGAGTCGAGCCGGTCGATCACCTCGGCCCGGCCGGGGGTCCAGATCCGGCTGCGCTGACGGCGCTCGCGCTCCCGGTCGGCCTCGCGCATATTGCGGCCGCGGCGCTTGTCGCGGCCGAAGGTGGGGCGGCTGCTCTCCATCCGGGCCAGCCGGACGAGATCGGGGTTGACCTCGCGGCGCCCGCTCTGGTCGCCGTCCTGGCCGCTCTTCTCCTCGAACAGGTCGTACATCCGGCGCCCGGCCAGCACGTGCTGCCACAGCGGCACGGGGCGGTGCTCGGAGACGATGACCTCGGTGTCACCGCGGACGGTGTCGAGCCAGTCGCCGAACTCCTCGGCATTGGAAACCGTCGCGGAGAGTGACACCAGCGTCACCGACTCGGGGAGGTGGATGATGACCTCCTCCCAGACGGCGCCGCGGAACCGGTCGGAGAGATAGTGGACCTCGTCCATCACCACATGGCCGAGGCCGAGCAGCGACTGGGAACCGGCATAGAGCATGTTCCGCAGCACCTCGGTGGTCATCACGACCACCGGGGCATCGGAATTGACGCTGTTGTCCCCGGTGAGGAGACCGACCTTGTCGGCGCCGTAGCGCCTCACCAGGTCGGTGTACTTCTGGTTGGACAGCGCCTTGATGGGCGTGGTGTAGAAGCACTTGCGGCCCTGGGTCAGCGCCAGGTGGACGGCGAACTCGCCCACGATGGTCTTGCCCGAGCCGGTGGGGGCGGCGACCAGCACGCCCTTGCCGGACTCCAGGGCCTTGCACGCCTCGATCTGGAAGGGATCCAGCTCGAAGTCGTACATCTCGCGGAAGGGGGCCAGCGCGGTGGCCTGCTCGGCGGCCCGGGCGCGGGACGCCGCATAGCGCTCGGCGGGAGATAGCTCGTCGGTCATCGTATCTACGAGCCTACCGGCCACCTCCGACAGCGCACGCGATCTTTATCGGGGCTTTGTTCGGCCCGCCGCAGCTTCGTTCGGTCCGCCGGGCCGGGACGGGGCCCTGGAAGGCTGCCCTGCCCGTGCCCGGAGCGGTTACGGACGGCTAGGTGACGTCGTCGTAGCCGTTGCGCCGGGTGGTGCCGCCGGAGTCATCCCCGTCGGTGAGCTCCGGCCTGGCGCTGGGCGCGGCGACGGCCTCGGGGGTCAGATCCAGCTCGGACGCCTCGTCGTCGCTCAGGCCGAAGTCCGGGTCGGCGGCCCGGCGGCGCGCCTTGCGCCGGTCGTTGAGCAGGGAGACGCCGACGGCGCCGAAGTAGAGCACGACGACCGGTCCGGCCAGGGCGAACATGCCGATCGGATCGGTGCTGGGGGTGGCGATGGCGCCGAAGACCGTGATGCCCATGATCATGGCGCGCCACCAGCCGAGCATCCGGCGTCCGGTGAGGACGCCGGTGAAGTTCAGCAGGATCAGCAGCAGCGGAAGCTCGAAGGCGAGCCCGAAGACGACGATCATCCGGGCGAGCAGATCGAGGAAGTCGTCCAGCGGGAGGAGGTTGTTGGCCCCCTCGGGGGTGAAGCCGATGAGGACCTTGGCGCTGGTCGGAAGGATCATGTACGCGAAGTACGCGCCACAGACGAAGAGCGGTACGCCGAGCCCGACGAAGAACAGGCCGTACTTCTTCTCGTTGCGGTGCAGCCCGGGCGCGAGGAAGGCCCAGAGCTGGTAGAGCCAGATCGGGGTGGCCACCACCAGCCCGGTCGTGAAGGAGACCTTCAGCATGATCGTGAACGGCGACAGCAGACCGTTCACGGTGAAGTAGGCGCAGTCGTGCCCCTTGCTCCCCTTGCCGGAGAGATCGGACAGCGAGACCCCGCCACAGCCGACGGCGTCCAGCACCGGCTGCATCAGGAATTTGGCGATGTCCATGTAGAAGAACATCGCGACGATCGTGACCACGCAGATCGCCAGGACCGACTTGAGCAACCGGTTGCGCAGCTCACGCAGGTGCTCAGCCAGGGGCATCCGCCCCTCGGGGTCCTTCTCCTTCGTGCGGGCAGACTTGAGCAACCCACGTCCTCATCTCGTGCGTCCGGTGGCGGCCTTCCAATGCCGCCTTCAAGTGGCCCTGGGTCAGCGCTTGGTGGTGTCGCTCGGCTCCGACACCGGACGCGAGCTGGTCACGTCTCCGGGCGCGGCCTGGATCGTACGATGGGTGGACTCGTCCTGGCCGGGCTGGGGCGGGTCGGCCGGCGTGGTCTGCTGCTGCTGACCATCCGACTTCATGGCCTTCGCCTCGCTCTTGAGGATCCGGGCCGACTTGCCCAGCGAGCGGGCCATGTCCGGAAGCTTCTTGGCACCGAACAGCAGCAGCACGACGACAAGGATGAGGAGAATCTCGGGAACGCCGATCTTTCCGAACAGCATAAGCGTCTTCCTTCTCACCGAGGCGGCTGGGGGTGGGGCTGCCCGACCGGTCGGACAGGTGTCCGGCAGCCGTGCTGTCAGCGATCGTAGCGCGCAGGGGTAAACCGGAGGCAATCCCCGTGCGGACTCCGGGTTGCGACCCTCCGCCTCGCTACCAGGGCCGCGAAATCTCAGCGTACCCCGCTTGGCTGTGGCGCAGCAGAGCGCCCATCACCTGCGGTCCGTGCTCCTGGAGCGGACCGGGCTCTCACTCGCGACGCAGAGCGTCCACCGTTGATCCCAGCGGAACCGAGGCCCGCTCCAGGTCCTCGGCGGCCCGGGTGATCCGCTGCGAGCTGTCCGACACCTGCCGGGCCAGCCTGCGGACCTCCGCGTAGACCCGCACCGAGAGCACGGCGAGTACGGCGATTCCGCAGAAGGCGAGGGCGAGGGCGAGCATCGGCCAGAGCATGCGGCAGAGCCTAGACGGTGGAGTGCAGCCGCAGCGTGCGCACCCCGCCACCGGTGAGCAGCTCCACGATCCGCTCCCCCGCCGGTTTGCGCACCATGGTTCCGCAGTCGGGGCAGGTGAAGGAGTAGAAGGTGGTGCGGTCGCTGGCCCCGATGGCCAGCCGCAGCGCACCTGCGGCCAGCTCGAACCTGCCCCGGCACTCCGGACAGGCTGCCTTGAAAACCACCGAAGCGGCACTCCCCCGTGCGGTCACCGTGTGTGTCCCTTCACTCACCGTACGCCGCGAGCGCCTGCCGCGCCGCGTCCCGGGCACTGTCCGCGAGACCCTGCGGCGAGACGATCCGGCCGTCCCTGCCCAGCCGCAGCGCCAGGCGCCGCAGCGAGCCGGGGTCGGGCGCGCGCAGGGTGATCCGGAGGCCGCCGTCGGGCAGCTCCTCCGCGCTGTCGTGCGGGTAGTACTCGGCGACCCAGCGCCCGCCGGGGCCGACCTCGACGACCACCTCGGGGTCCTCGGCACCGGTCTGCACCAGCGCGGAGGACAGGTCCGACAGATCGCGCAGCTCGATGGGCGGCGGATCGGACGCCTCGTCGAGCAGCTTGATCTCGACGACCCGGTCGAGCCGGAAGGTCCGCCGCGCCTCGGAGAGGCGGCACCACGCCTCCATATAGGTGCGGCCGACGGCGAAGAGCCGGATCGGGTCGACCTCGCGCTCGGTGATCTCGTCGCGCGCGGGTGAGTAGTAGCGCAGCCACAGCCTGCGGCGCTCGGAGATGGCGCGGTCGACGTCGGCGAAGACGCCGCCCTCCGACTCGAAGATCACCGAGAGCCGGGAGCTGGCGCCCGCCACCTCGCCCGCGGCGGCCTCCAGCTTGGCGGTGGCCCGCAGCAGCGCCTCCCGGTCGCCCTCGCGCAGCCCGGGAAGGGTGGCGACGGCGCGGGCGGCGACCAGCAGCGCGGTGGCCTCGTCGGCCGCCAGCCGCAGCGGCTCGGCGACGTCGTCGGGGTTATGCCACCAGATCCGCTCCCCGTCGGTGTCGATGTCCAGCAGATCGCCGCCGCGGAAGCTGGTGCCGCACAGCGGCAGCACATCGAGGTCGGCGATCAGCTCGTCCTCGCTGATGCCGAAGGCCCGGGCGACATCGGCGACGCGGGCGCCGGGGCGCTCGCGCAGATATGTCACCAGGGAGAGCATCCGCCGGGTCTGGTCAATGGCGTTTCCGGCCATGATGAAGTGATCCGTCCCCTCAGCCCTTGGCGACCGCGCGCAGCCGGTCCACGACATCCGCCCGCAGCTCGTCGGGCCCCAATACGACGACGTCCGGACCGAACTCCACGAGCCAGGCGTCCAGGCCGTGCCCGTAGGGAATCTCCAGCTCGTCCCAGCCGTCGTCGGCCGCCCGGGTGGACAGCGCCCTCGCCCGCAGCGGATAGCCGTGGCCCGAGCGCAGCCTGATCCGGGCGGTGCCGGTGGCGGTCTCGCCCGCCCAGGTCTCCACGGTCTCCCGGACGGTGACGTGGTCGGGCACCTCGGCGGTGAACGCGTCGGACCGCAGCCGGACCCGTCCGGTGATCCGGGAGAGCCGGAAGACCCGCTCGGCGGCGCGCTCACGGTCCCATCCGGCGAGATACCAGTGGCCGCGCCAGGACTCCAGGGTCCAGGGCTCGACCTGCCGCTGCTCGGGGCGCGCGGCGTTCGACTTGCGGTAGTCGAAGAGAACGGGGCGGCGGTCGCGGCAGGCGAGCATCAGCGGCTCGAAGGCGGCCTCGTGGACCGGGATGCGCGGCTCCAGCGCGCTGTGCCCCGGCGTGTCGTACGGATCCTCGGCGACCGGCATCCCGGCGGCGCGCAGCTTCTGCAGCGCGCCGCTGGCGGCGCCCGCGAGCCGGGCCTGCTGCCAGACCTTGGCGGCGAGGCCGAGCGCGGCGGCCTCCTCGGCGTCGAGGGTGATCGGCGGGAGGCGGTTGCTGTCCCGGCGGGCGAGATAGCCGATCTCGCCGTCGAGGCCCTCCACCGTCTCGATGATCAGGCCGAGTTCGCGCAGGTCGTCCTTGTCGCGTTCGAACATGCGGTTGAACGCTTCATCGTTCGCCGCGTCGGTCTGGAGGTACGCCTCTATGGAGCCCCGCAACTCCCGTTTGGTCAGCGGACGCCGCGTTCCCAGCAGGCACAGGGCCAGGTTCATCAGCCGCTCGGCCTTGGCAATCGCCATCGACGCCCTTTCTTCGTGACCTTACGCACGTGACCGTACCGCTACGGGGACGCGCGGCAAAAGCCGAGGGCCCCTGCCCATTGGCAGGAGCCCCCGGCGCGACGGACCGCCGTCTCAGACGGAGACCAGATCGCAGACGAAGATCAGCGTCTCGCCCGGCTTGATCCGGCCACCGCCGGCGCCCCGGTCCCCGTAACCGAGGTGCGGCGGGACGATGAGCTGCCGGCGACCGCCGACCTTCATCCCCTGGAGTCCCTGGTCCCAGCCGGAGATGACCTGGCCGACCCCGAGCTGGATCCGCAGCGGGGTGCCGCGGTTGTAGCTCGCGTCGAACTCCTCACCTGTGCTGAAGGAGACGCCCACATAGTGCACGGCGATGTTGTCGCCGGCCTTGGCCGTGGGCCCGTCGCCCTCCCAGATCTCCTTGATCTCCAGCTCGGCCGGCGGCTCGCCGCCCGGGAAGTCGACCTCGGGCTTCTCGATGCTCACGAAATTGCTCCTTGTGACGTTGTGGGCAACCCGCACAGGTTACAGAACCGCCAGGATGTCCACGGAGAACACCAGCGTGGAGTTGGCGGGGATGCCCTTCTGGGCCGCCTTGCCGTAGCCCAGGTCCGGGGGCACGACGACCAGCACCCGGCTGCCCACCTTCTTGCCGGTGAGCCCCTGCGACCAGCCCTTGACGACCTGCTGCAGCGAGAACTGGGCGAGCTCACCGCGCTTGTAGGTGGAGTCGAACTCCTTGCCGCCGTCCCACAGCACGCCCTTGTACTGGACGAGCAGGGCATCGGTCTTCTTGACCTCCTGGCCGTCACCCTCGATGACGTAGTCGGAGACCAGCTTCTTCGGCGCGGCCTTCTTGGGAAGGGTGATGGTGGGCGCCTTGCCGTCGGTGTTGGCGGACACCTTGGGCAGGTCGGCGTCGGTCTGCTCCACCTTGCTGCCCTTGGCCGAGCTCTTGGCGTTGAAGGCACCCACGAGGTCGATGACGAAGACCAGCGTGTCGGTCCCCTTGATACCGGCCTGCGGCTGGCCCTGCTTGCCGTAGGCGTACGCGGGCGGGACGGCCAGCTCGAGCCGGCTGCCGAGGTTCCGGCCCAGCAGTCCCTGGTCCCAGCCCGGGAGGACCTGGCCCTTGCCGATCGGGAAGGCGGCAGTCTTCTTCTTGTCGAAGGTGTTGTCGATCGCCTTACCGGTGTCCCAGATCTGCGCCAGGTAGTTGATCTGGACCCAATCCCCCTTGACCGTCTTCCTGCCGTCCCCTTGGCTGATCGTCTTGACCGCGAGATCGTGCGGCGGCTTACCCGTGCCCTTGGCCACCTTCGGCTTCTCACCGAACTTCTTACCGGCGGTAATGGGCGGCACCGGTCCGGAGACGATCTTGCCGCTGGGGGCCGGTGAGGGACTCTGGTTCGTCGGCTCCTGTGACGGCTTGGTCTTGTCGGACCCTGATTCGTCATCACCACAGCCGGCGAGTGTCAGCAGGCCCGCGGGCACGGCAAGGAGTACGGAGCGTCGGCGCACGGAGTCCTCGTTAGGTAGATCTTGCGATGGCCAATGCGCGCCACTCTACGACGTGACTCGGGCCCCGTCCGGAGAACGCACGGGGCCCGAGGGCAAGGTAAGCCGTACGCCGGTCACATACCGGCGATGAGTTTCTCCACCCGGTCGTCGACCGAACGGAACGGGTCCTTGCACAGCACGGTGCGCTGTGCCTGGTCATTGAGCTTCAGATGTACCCAGTCGACGGTGAAATCGCGGCGCTGCTCCTGAGCCCGGCGGATGAAGTCGCCGCGCAGCCGGGCGCGGGTGGTCTGCGGTGGCACCGACTTGCCCTCGAAGATTTTCAAGTCGTTGCAGACCCGGGCCGCCTGACCGCGCTTCTCCAGCAGGTAGTAGAGGCCGCGGCGGCGATGGATGTCGTGGTAGGCGAGGTCTATCTGGGCGATCCGCGGATGGGACATGGTGATGTTGTTCTTGGCTCGGTACCGCTCGATGAGCTTGTACTTCATCACCCAGTCGATCTCGGTGCCGATCCGGTCGAGATCCTCGGTGCGGATCGCGTCCAGGGTGCGGCCCCACAGCTCGAGGACGCGCTCGACCATGCCGGTGCGGATGCCGCGGCGCTCGCAGAAGTCGACGGCCTTCTCGTAGTACTCCTGCTGCACTTCCAGGGCGGACGCCTCGCGCCCGCTGGCGAGCCGCACCTTGCGCTGCCCGGTGATGTCATGGCTGACCTCGCGGATCGCCCGGATGGGGTTCTCCAGGGTCAGGTCACGCATCACGGTGCCCGCCTCGATCATGCGGAGCACCAGATCGGTGGCGCCGACCTTGAGCAGCATGGTGGTCTCGGACATGTTGGAGTCGCCCACGATGACATGCAGCCGGCGGTAGCGCTCGGCGTCGGCGTGGGGTTCGTCGCGGGTGTTGATGATCGGCCGGGAGCGGGTCGTCGCGGAGCTGACGCCCTCCCAGATGTGCTCGGCGCGCTGGCTGACGCAGTAGACGGCGCCACGCGGGGTCTGGAGCACCTTGCCCGCACCGCACAGCAGCTGCCGCGTCACCAGGAACGGAATGAGAATGTCGGCGAGCCGGGAGAACTCGCCGTGCCGTGCCACCAGATAGTTCTCGTGGCAGCCGTAGGAGTTGCCCGCGGAGTCGGTGTTGTTCTTGAAGAGATAGACGTCGCCCGCGATTCCCTCCTCGTGCAGGCGACGCTCCGCGTCCACGAGCAGACCCTCGAGAATGCGCTCGCCTGCCTTGTCGTGGGTGACCAGCTCGGTCACGTTGTCACACTCGGGGGTTGCGTATTCCGGGTGCGAGCCCACGTCGAGATAGAGGCGGGCGCCGTTGCGCAGGAAGACATTGCTGCTGCGGCCCCAGGAGACGACACGGCGGAAGAGGTAGCGCGCCACTTCGTCAGGAGACAACCGGCGCTGTCCCCTGAATGTGCACGTGACGCCGTACTCGTTCTCCAGCCCGAAAATGCGGCGGTCCATGCCTGAACATTACGCCTGATGGCGTGCTCTGAAACCGGGTTCGACGGCACGGTTGCGATCATTTTCCGCGCAGGGTTCATCCGGAGTTGGGTGAACGGTCGGCCGGACGACGGGGCGTGGCCGGTCCAGGAGGAACCGCTGGGCGGCCAGCAGCACCGCCAGCGCGGCCACTCCACCGGCCGCGGGCACCGCGAATCCGGGGGCCACTCCGCCGAGCTGGACCGCCGGTCCCGCCACGGCGGTGCCGACCGCGTTGCCCACCACGAACGTGGTCACCAGCCAGGAGAACGCCTCGGTGACCGTGCCGGTGGGCGCGTGGCGGTCCACGACGACGAACGCGCAGGCCAGCGCCGGGGCCAGGAACACCCCCGCCACCCCGGCGAGGACGGTCATCATGACGACGCCAGGCACCAGCATCAGCGGCAGATAGCCGAGCGCCAGTGCGGCCACCAGCAGCCGCAGCCGCCGTTCGGGCGCGCCGGGCCAGGTGCGGCCGCCGTAGACGATGCCGCCGGCCAGCGCGCCCACGCCGAGGGCGGAGAGCAGCGCGCTGGAGACCGCGCCGCCGCCGTGCTCGTCGGCGTACGCCACCGCGGCCACCGCGATCGCGCCGAGGGCGAGCCCGATGAAGAAGAACGAGCCGAGCAGCACCAGCAGCCCGGGCGAGCGCAGCGCGCCCAGCCAGTGCGCCTCGCGCGGCGCCGAGCGCCACTGCCGCGACGGCCGCGAGACCACGACCCAGAGCGCGCCCGCGACCCCGATGGCGTTGATGACCAGCAGCGCGGCCGCCTCGGACCACACGGCCACGCTCAGGGTGACCAGCAGCGGGCCGACGGCGAACATCACCTCCTGGGCCACGGCGTCCAGCGCGTACGCCGCGTGCACCTGGTCCTCGCGCCGCAGCACCGAGGGCCACAGCGCCCGCAACCCGCCCTCCAGCGGCGGGGTGAACAGCCCGGCGATCAGCATCGCGGCGTACGCCACGGGCAGCGGGTCGAGCCCGACGACGGCGAACAGGACCATCCCGAGCGCGGAGGCCACGGCGGCGGGCAGCATCACCCAGGGCTGGCCGAAGCGGTCCACGGCCCGGCCCAGCAGCGGCTGGCCCACCGCGTTGGCCACGCCGTAGACGGCCGACAGCCCCCCGGCGAGGGCGTAGCTGCCGCCCTCGGCGCGGGAGAAGAGCAGCACGGCCAGGGCGGCGGTGGCGTTCGGAAGCCGTCCCAGCAGCGTGCCGATGAGCAGCCGTGCCGCGTGCGGGGTGCGCAGCAGTTCCCCGTAGCCAGCCGCCATTGCCTGCCCCTTCCTTGCCAGGTCCGCTTCAGGTCCTGCTTCAGGTCCTGCGGGTTTCTGTGGGTTGTCGCGAGTGCGTCGCGGGTGCGTCGCGGGTCGTGTGTGACGTTGTACGTATAACTGCCAGCGTCATACGTACCATGGCCGCCACCGCGGGTCCACTCGCGGGCCGAAATGAGCAGCCGGCTGCGAGACGCGTGGCGGCGGAGGGAGCGGAGGCGATGGTGGCGAGCGCGGACCGCGCCCACGCGGCGGACGGGGCCGCCGGGAAAGGTTCCCGGGGAACCGGCCGGACGGGTGAGTCCGCGCGGCGCGAGGGCCCGGGCGGCGGCGGGACGGCCGCTCGCCCGGCGGACACGGCTGCCGCTGGACCGGGGGCCGGGGCGGGCGCTGGACCGGGGGCCGGGGCGGGCGCAGGACGGCCGCTCGCGGGACGGGCGACGAGCCGGGATGTGGCACGGCTGGCGGGCGTGTCCCAGGCGACCGTGTCCCTGGTGCTCGGCGAGAAGTGGTCCGGACGGGTCTCCGAGCGCACCGTGGAGGCCGTACGGGCCGCCGCACGCGATCTCGGCTACCGCCCCAACCTCGCGGCCCGCAGCCTCCGCCTGGGCCGCACCAGGACCGTGCTCATGGTGGTGCCCGCCCTGACGACCGAGTTCTTCGCCCGTGTCTACACCGGCGCCGAGCGGGTCGCCGCCGACCATGGCTTCGGGGTGGTGCTCTATCCGTCCCCCGAGGGCGTGGGCCCGGCCCGGGACCCGTTCGACTCGGCGCGCGCCTCGCTCGACGGGGTGATCGCCTCCTCCATGGCGGCCGACGCGCTGGCCGCGGTGCGCGGCGGCGGACTGCCGCTGGTGATGCTCGACAGCGACCCGGACGACGCGGCCGCGGCGGCCACCGTCAACCTCGACATCGCGGACGGGGCGCGGCAGGCGGCGGGGCATCTGCTGGCGCTCGGGCACCGCCGGGTGGCCCATCTCGCGGCGGCGGTGGACTCCTGGACCTTCCAGGTCCGTGCCCGGGCCCTGGCGGAGGCGATGGACGAGGTCCCGGGCACCGCGTTGGGCACCGAACCGGCGGGGCTGACCGTCGAGGAGGGCCGCCGGGCCGCCGAACGCGTCCTGGCCCGCCCCGGGCCCCGGCCGACCGCGCTCGTCTGCGACGACGACATCCTGGCCGCGGGCGCCTGCAAGGCGGCCCGGCGACTGGGGCTGCGGATCCCGGACGACATCTCGGTGACCGGCTTCGACGATCTGGCGCTGGCCACGGCGGTGGAACCGGAGCTGACGACGGTGCGGCTCCCGGCGGAGGCGGTGGGTGCGGCCGGTATGCGAGCCCTGATGACGCTCATGGAGGGCGAGACGCCCCGGGACACCGTGCTGCCCGTCGAGCTGATCCCCCGGGGCTCCACGGCCCCTCCCCCACGGTCCTGACCGGCCTCGGGGCTACCGCTCCGGTCGTTGCGCGGCCTGGGTGCGGGGGCCGTGTGGGCTCGTCGCCGCCACAACGTCGCCGCCGCCCCGGGTGGGCCCGGGGCGGCGGCGACGGAGAAACGAACGGCAGCGGCTGGGTCAGTCCTCGGACTCCGAGGTGGACTCCTCGGCCCCGTCGGATTCGGCCGACTCCTCCGAGTCCGCCGCGCCCTCTCCCGACTCCAGGAGCCGGGAGAGCTGGCCGCCGAGGACGCGCTTGAACTTGCGCTTCTGGGGCCGGTTGCGGTCCAGGACCGCGACCTCGAGCTGCTCGGCGGTGAGGCTGCGCTCCCCGCCGTTGTTGTCGCGGGAGAGCGAGTCGACGGCCAGCTTGAGGGCCTCGGCGAGGGTCATGCCGTCCCGATGGCGCTGGTCGAGATAGGTGCTGATCTGGTCGGCGTTGCCACCGACGGCGACCGAGCCGTGCTCGTCCACGATGGAGCCGTCGTGTGGGAGGCGGTAGATCTGGTCGTCCTCGGGGCCCTCCCCGACCTCGGCGACGATCAGCTCGACCTCGTACGGCTTCTCAGCGGCACTGGAGAAGATCGTGCCCAGGGTCTGGGCGTAGACATTCGCCAGTCCGCGGGCCGTGACATCCTCACGGTCATAGGTATAGCCACGCAGATCGGCGTAACGGACACCGCCGATGCGCAGATTCTCGAATTCGTTGTACTTACCGACCGCCGCGAAGGCGATCCGGTCATAGATCTCGCTGACCTTGTGCAGCGCGCGGGACGGGTTCTCCGCAACGAAGACGATGCCGTCGGCGTACTGCAGCACGACCACGCTGCGGCCGCGTGCGATGCCCTTACGGGCGTATTCGGCGCGGTCGGCCATGGCCTGCTGAGGAGAAACATAGAACGGCGTCGTCACCGGCTGTCCGTCCCTTCTGTCAATGGCGAATGCATTCCGGCTGGACCGTCCTCTCAGAGAAGGGCGGCGCGGGGGCCGTCCGGCTCTTCGAGGCGCCGTTCATAGATGGCACGGGCGAGCTCGGACACCTCGTCCTCGCTGAACCTCTTGAAACCGTCCTCGGTGAGGGAGGTGATGATCGGGTAAATACGGCGGGCGAGATCCGGCCCTCCGGTGGCCGAATCGTCGTCGGCGGCGTCATAGAGCGCCTGGAGCACGGCAGTGGCGGCCTGCTCCTCGGTCAGGTCCTGGCGATAGAGCTTCTTGAGCGCGCCCCGGGCGAACATCGAGCCCGAGCCGGTGGCGGCGAAGCCGCGCTCCTCCGAACGCCCGCCGGTCACGTCGTAAGAGAAGATGCGGCCCTTCTCCCGGTCGACGTCCCACCCCGCGAAGAGCGGGACCACGGCAAGGCCCTGCATCGCCATGCCGAGGTTGCCGCGGATCATGGTCGAGAGCCTGTTCGCCTTGCCCTCGAGCGAGAGGACGGTGCCCTCGACCTTCTCGAAGTGCTCCAGCTCGAGCTGGAAGAGCTTGACCATCTCCACGGCGATACCGGCGGTCCCCGCGATCCCGACGGCCGAGTACTCGTCGGCGGGGAAGACCTTCTCGATGTCGCGCTGCGCGATGACATTGCCCATGGTGGCGCGGCGGTCACCGGCGAGCACCACGCCGCCGGGGAAGCTCACCGCCACGATGGTGGTGCCGTGGGGGGCCTCGATGGCGCCCTGCACCGGGGGCAGCGGACGGTTCCCCGGAAGCAGCTCGGGCGAGTGCTCGCCCAGGAAGTCCATGAACGACGAGGAGCCGGGCGTCAGGAAGGCAGCCGGCAGACGCCCTGTGCTACGAGTGTTGGCTTCCACACGTTTCCTTCCACCAGATCTTGAAATACTGCACGGACCATACCCCTGGCCATGGAAGTCATCCGTCCTGCGCCCCCTTCGCGGGGACGCAGGACGGAGAAGACGCGCTTTACTGCCCGCCCTTCTGGACGAACGACCTCACGAAGTCCTCCGCGTTCTCCTCGAGCACGTCGTCGATCTCGTCCAGCACGGAGTCGACGTCGTCGGAGAGCTTCTCCTGCCGCTCCTTCAGGTCGTCCGCGGCCTGCGCGTCCTGCGCCTGCTCCTCGACCTCTTCGGTCGAGCGCGACGCCTTCTGCTGACCGCCGCCGGTGTCCTTGGTCGCCATGTCCCTCACCCCGCTCGGTTCGCCCGCTGATTCGATCGGTCTCAAGATCAGACCCTACAAGCCGGGTCCGACATCGGCCTCCCACTCGCTACAACGTACGGAGGCCACCTCGATGATTCCCGGCTGGGGGGCATTTCAGCCGCCGGACAGCACCCGGACCAGGTCCTCGGCCGTGCGGCAGCGGTCCAGCAACTCCTTGACGTGGTTGCGGGTGCCGCGCAGCGGCTCCAGCGTGGGGACCCGTTGCAGAGAGTCACGACCCGGCAGATCGAAGATCACCGAGTCCCAGGAGGCCGCGGCGACGTCGTCCGCGTACTGCTCCAGGCAGCGGCCGCGGAAGTAGGCGCGGGTGTCCTCCGGGGGCTTGTTCTGGGCGCGGGCGACCTCCTGGTCGTCCAGCAGCCGCTTCATCTTGCCGCGCGCCGCCAGCCGGTTGTACAGGCCCTTGTCGGGGCGTACGTCGGCGTACTGCAGGTCCACCAGATGCAGCCGGGCCGCGTCCCACTCCAGGGTGTCGCGGCGGCGGTAGCCCTCCAGCAGCTCCCGCTTGGCGATCCAGTCCAGCTCGCCGGACAGGCTCATGGGATCGCGCTCCAGCCGGTTCAGCACGTCCTCCCAGCGGGTCAGGACGTCCCGGGTCTGCTCGTCGGCGTCCGCTCCGTAGCGGTCCTCGACGTACTTGCGGGCGAGCTCGAAGTACTCCATCTGGAGCTGCACCGCGGTCAGTGTGCGGCCGCTGCGCAGCGTGATCAGACGGCGCAGTGTCGGGTCGTGCGAGACCTGGTGCAGGGTGCGCACCGGCTGGTCCACCGCGAGGTCCACGGCGATGAAGCCGTCCTCGATCATCGACAGCACCAGGGCGGTGGTGCCCAGCTTGAGGTAGGTCGAGAGCTCGGAGAGGTTGGCGTCCCCGATGATCACGTGGAGCCGGCGGTACTTCTCGGCGTCGGCGTGCGGCTCGTCGCGGGTGTTGATGATCGGGCGCTTGAGCGTGGTCTCCAGGCCGACCTCGACCTCGAAGTAGTCGGCCCGCTGGCTGATCTGGAAGCCGTGCTCATGGCCGTCCTGGCCGATGCCGACGCGGCCGGCGCCGGTGACGACCTGGCGGGAGACGAAGAAGGGCGTCAGGTGGCGCACGATGTCCGAGAAGGCGGTCTCCCGCTTCATCAGGTAGTTCTCATGCGTGCCGTAGGAGGCGCCCTTGTTGTCGGTGTTGTTCTTGTAGAGGTGAATCGACTGTCCGCCGGGCAGCTCGGCGGCGCGGAGCGCGGCCTCGGCCATGATGCGCTCGCCCGCCTTGTCCCAGAGCACCGCGTCCCGGGGGTTGGTGACCTCGGGGGCGGAGTACTCGGGGTGGGCGTGGTCCACATAGAGCCGTGCGCCGTTGGTGAGGATCACATTGGCCAGGCCGATGTCCTCGTCCGTGAGCTGGCTGGAGTCGGCGGATTCGCGCGCGAGGTCGAAGCCGCGGGCGTCCCGCAGCGGGTTCTCCTCCTCGAAGTCCCAGCGGGCGCGACGCGCCCGGTGCATCGCCGCCGCGTAGGCGTTGACGACCTGGGATGAGGTGAGCATGGCATTGGCGTTCGGGTGCCCGGGGACGGAGATCCCGTACTCCGTCTCGATACCCATTACGCGCCGTACGGTCATGCGGCCCTCCTTGCCCGGCGCCGCCCCCGGCTGAGGTCGGCGCTCAAGTACCGCTGCGCTCCCGGTCCATATGCGGCCCCCGATCCCCCGTGCCGCGATCGTGCGGTACCGAAGAGCCTAGAACGGCCAAGCGGTGCTGCGGAGATCATTTCAGTCATTGCTCCGGTCGGGCTCGTAGGACTCATACGAAGAATGCGGTCCGAAAAGCGCATCCGGCTGCGGATGCCCCGTCCAGGACATCCGCAGCCGGACTGCGGTGTTACAGGTACTGACCGGTGTTCGCCACCGTGTCGATGGAGCGTCCGGTGTCCGCGCCCTGCTTTCCGGTGACCAGGGTGCGGATGTAGACGATCCGCTCGCCCTTCTTGCCGGAGATCCGGGCCCAGTCGTCCGGGTTCGTGGTGTTCGGCAGGTCCTCGTTCTCCTTGAACTCGTCCACGCAGGCGGCGAGCAGATGGGAGACGCGAAGGCCCTTCTGGTTGTGGTCCAGGAAGTCCTTGATCGCCATCTTCTTGGCGCGGTCCACAATGTTCTGGATCATGGCGCCGGAGTTGAAGTCCTTGAAGTAGAGGACTTCCTTGTCGCCATTGGCGTAGGTGACCTCCAGGAAGCGGTTCTCCTCGGACTCGGTGTACATCTGCTCGACCACCGACTGGATCATTCCGCCGATCGCGGCCTTGGGCGACTGGCCGTGCTCGGTGAGGTCGTCCATGTGGATCGGCAGGGACTCCGTGAGGTACTTCGAGAAGATGTCCTTGGCGGCCTCGGCGTCCGGACGCTCGATCTTGATCTTCACATCGAGGCGGCCGGGGCGCAGGATCGCCGGGTCGATCATGTCCTCACGGTTGGAGGCACCGATCACGATCACGTTCTCCAGGCCCTCCACGCCGTCGATCTCGGAGAGCAGCTGGGGGACGATGGTGTTCTCCACGTCCGAGCTGACCCCGGAGCCACGGGTGCGGAAGAGGGAGTCCATCTCGTCGAAGAAGACGATGACGGGCGTGCCCTCGCTGGCCTTCTCCCGAGCCCGCTGGAAGACCAGCCGGATGTGCCGCTCCGTCTCACCGACGTACTTGTTGAGCAGCTCGGGACCCTTGATGTTGAGGAAGAAGCTCTTCCCCGCGGGCTTGCCGGTCACCTCGGCGACCTTCTTGGCAAGGGAGTTGGCCACGGCCTTGGCGATGAGCGTCTTGCCGCAGCCGGGCGGGCCGTACAGCAGCACACCCTTGGGCGGCCGCAGTTCGTGCTCCTTGAAGAGGTCGGGGTAGAGGTAGGGGAGCTCGACCGCGTCGCGGATCAGCTCGATCTGGTTTCCCAGACCGCCGATCTTGGTGTAGTCGATGTCCGGAACCTCTTCGAGGACGAGCTCCTCGACCTCGCTCTTCGGAACGACTTCGTAGACATAGCCGGACCGGGACTCGAGCAGCAGGGCGTCACCGGGACGGATGGTGGTGTGCAGCAGCGGCTCTGCCAGCCGCACCACCCGCTCCTCGTCGGTGTGCCCGATCACCAGGGCACGCTCGCCGTCCTCAAGGATCTCCTTGAGGGTGACGATGTCCCCGGCGCGCTCGAACTCCATGGCCTCGACCACATTGAGCGCCTCGTTGAGCATGACCTCCTGGCCGCGCTTGAGGTCGTCGAGCTCGACGCTTGGGCTGACATTCACCCGGAGTTTGCGGCCCCCGGTAAAGATGTCGGCCGTACCGTCTTCGTTCGCCTGCAGAAAGGCTCCGAAACCGGCCGGCGGCTGGGCAAGCCGGTCGACCTCCTCCTTGAGGGCCACGATCTGGTCGCGGGCCTCACGGAGTGTGTTCGCGAGCCGCTCGTTCTGTGCGGAGACTCCCGCCAGATTGGTCTGCAGCTCGACGATCCGCTCTTCGAGAATCCTCGTATGACGCGGAGAGTCGGCGAGCTTGCGGCGCAGGACGGCGATTTCCTGCTCGAGATAGGCAACCTGGCCGGCAGGGTCATCAGACCCCCGCCCCGGCCGGATGCCGCGGTTGATGTCGTCGTCGTGGGCTGCCACGGTCCTCACCTCCTCCAAGGGGAGCTGGACGCTTCCTGACCCTACCTGGGCCGGTGCGGGTTGAAACCCCTAGATCACAAACCCGGTCGGCGTGTGTCCGATCTTCACCCTTGCGCACTCCCTCACACCAGCCGAATACCCACCCAACAACATCGGAAAGCGAGCGGTTGTATCGTCGACACGGTCAACACCCGTCAGGGCTGGCGATATTTAGACACTGTTGAATGGCGTATCGAAGGAACAACAGGGGGCACACCGTGCGGAACGAGGAGCTCGGCGATCTTGAAGTGTGGATTGACCAGGACCTGTGCACCGGCGACGGCATCTGCGCCCAGTACGCTCCCGAGGTCTTCGAACTCGACATCGACGGTCTAGCCTACGTCAAGAGCGCCGACGATGAGCTGCTACAGGAGAAGGGTGCCACCACTCCGGTCCCCCTGACCCTGCTCACCGAGGTCAAGGATTCCGCCAAGGAGTGCCCCGGCGACTGCATCCATGTACGCCGCGTCACGGACCGGATCGAGGTCTACGGCCCCGACGCGGAGTGACACTCCGCGAGCGACCGCTCACACACTCCCCGGAACCGGCAGCGCCTTCAGGACGAACCTGCCGCCCCGCCACCGCCAGTTGACCTTGCGCTGCTGATCCGGGCAGCACCGCGGCACCTTGGCCGACGAGTATCCGAGCAAGGTGGCCGAAACCGTCTTTCCGCGCACCGCGAAATCGCTGACGCTCATCCCTTCCTTCGGGTCCACGAACGTGGCCACCACGCGGGGCGCGGCGCCCGCGCGGGCCGGCTGGGAGAGCACATACACGCCACTGGGCGGGGTGCCGAAGGCCGTCGCGCAGCGCACCACGACGGCGGTCTCCGGCCGCCCGTCGCCGTCCAGGTCCGCCGAGGCCCGGTCGATGACGTCGGGCCTGGCCCGTCCGCAGTCCATCGGATAGTCCGCGGCGCGGGGATCGGGGGCCTTGGCCGCCGGAAGCCCCCCGGCACGCGGGGCGGAGGCGGCGGTGGACGTGGTGGCCTTGGCGTCGGAGGGCTGGAAGAACGACCCCCCGGCGATGACGGCGGCCACGGCGGCCGCGGTCGCGACCCAGTGCACCGGACGGGGATGGGTGTGCGCGAGATCCGGGCCCAGAGGCTGCACGCGGGATGACTCCATGTAAGGGCTGAGGCGGGAGATGCCCCGCATCGTGCCACATCTCACAGGGGCGCGGCCACCGCCCGCACACGGGGAATTCGGTGGCCGCGCCGAGCCGTTGTGGCGCCGGTGTCCGTCAGGCGGCCGTCAGGCGTCGCCGGACGGGGTGTCCTGGCCGCCGGAAGCGCTCCGGCCGCCTCCTCGGGCGTCGGCGGCTCCGGTGTCCTTCGCGGTGCCCCAGCCCACGTAGTCCTCGCCGTAGGCGCCCTTGGCGGGCCTGCGGCGGCGCATCGGGGGCTCCACACCGTCCGCGAGCCGGCGGGCGGTGAGCAGGAAGCCGGTGTGGCCGATCATGCGGTGGTCGGGCCGTACGGCCAGGCCCTCGACATGCCAGGTGCGGACCATGGTCTCCCAGGCCGACGGCTCGTTGAAGGTGCCGTGCTCGCGGATGCACTCCACGGTGCGGGCGAGCTGGGTGGTGGTGGCGACGTACGCACACAGGATGCCGCCGGGGACGAGCGCCTTGGACACCGGCTCCAGGCACTCCCAGGGGGCGAGCATGTCCAGGATCACGCGGTCCACCTCGGTGTCGCTGAGGTTGTCCTGGAGGTCGCCGACGGTGAGCCGCCAGGCGGGGTGCGGGGCGCCGAAGTAGCGCTCGACGTTCTGGGCGGCGATCTCGGCGAAGTCGGCCCGGCGCTCGTAGGAGTGCAGCATGCCCTGGTCGCCGATGGCCCGCAGCAGAAACATGGAGAGCGAGCCGGAGCCGACGCCCGCCTCGACGACACGTGCGCCGGGGAAGATGTCGGCCATCGCCAGGATCTGCCCCGCGTCCTTGGGGTAGACCACGGCGGCACCGCGTGGCATGGACAGGACATAGTCGGGGAGCAGGGGGCGCAGCGCGAGATACGCGACGTTTCCCGTGGTACGCACGACGGTTCCCTCAGGGGCACCGATCAGCTCGTCATGGGGGAAGGATCCCTTGTGGGTGTGGAAGTTCTTCCCGGCCTCGAGCGTGAAGGTGTAGTGGCGTCCCTTGGGGTCGGTGAGCTGGACCTGGTCCCCGACCTGGAAGGGCCCGCGACGGCGGGCGGCACCGGTCGGTTCGGACATGTGAACAGCCTACCGGGCACTTCACCCTGCCCGGACCACACCGGGGGCCTCAGGAGGGGCCCGCGGGTGTCCTGGCCATGGCCGCCACGAAGGCACGCTCGACATCGGCCGTGGAGAGCACTCCGTAGATCTGGCCGCTCTCCTCCACCACCAGGTACTCGGTGGCGGGGGTGGCCCGCAGGGTGTCCAGCAGCTCCTCGCCGGTGAGCTCGGCGGAGACCCGCATACCGTCCTTGAGATCCTGGGCGAGACCGCTGACCGCGACCCAGGGGCGGCGGTGCTCGGGGATCCCCACGATGGCGGCCTCGCGCACCACGGCGGTGGGGGTGCCGTGGCCGTCCACCACGACCAGGGCACGGGCCCCGGCCTCGTTCGCCCGCCGCAGCGCCTCGGAGAGCGGGGTGTCGGCCGCCACGGGGACGGCTCGCCGGGTGAGCGTACGGGCGCGCAGGTCCGGCAGCCGCTCCCGCAGCCGGGCCATGCGCAGGCTGTTGCCCGCGCCGGTCCAGATGATCGCGGCGAGTATGGCGGCCAGCAGCGCGTCGGTGAGCGAGTCGACGCTGCCGAAGCTCTCGGGCTCGTCGCCGAGCCCGCCCGCCTGGGTGAGCAGCGGCAGTCCGACGAGCACCGCGACGGCCAGCGCGCGGCCGCTCCAGGCGGCGGCGACGGTGCCGGTCATGGGCCTGCCGCTGATCTTCCAGACGACGGCGCGCAGCATCCGCCCGCCGTCCAGCGGCAGCCCGGGCAGCAGGTTGAACGCGGCCACGATCAGGTTGGAGATCATCAGCCCGGCGAGCAGCACCCCGGGCACCGTGCCGGGCTCCACGACCAGCATGCCCAGGTAGAACACGCCCGAGAGGACCAGGGAGAGCAGCGGGCCGACGAAGGCGAGCACGAACTCCCGGCCGGGGGTCTCGGTCTCCTTCTCGATCTCCGAGACACCGCCGAAGAACTGGAGCTGGATCCGGCGCACCGGCAGCTTGAAGCGGAGCGCGGCCACGGTGTGGGCGAGCTCGTGCACCAGCACCGAGGCGTAGAAGGCCACCGCGAAGAAGAGCGAGACCAGATAGCGGGCGGCGCCGAGCTCGGGCAGCACCCGGTCGAGCTGACCGCCGAAGACCCAGGTGATGAGGGCGGCGACCAGGAACCAGCTGGGCGAGACGTACACGGGCACGCCGAACGGGCGGCCCATGAGAATGCCGCCGCCCGTCTCGCGTGGGCGCGGCTGTTTGCCGCCCTCGGGCTCGGTCGTGCGGTCCGATTCCCCGTTGTCGGACTGCCGCTGCCCGCTGTTGTCCACGGTGTCCCCTCGTCGGATGCTCGGTCGCACCCCTCTTTTGATACGGTCCCCACGATCATGCAGTGCGAGGGGCTCGGACGTCGATGGTATGCGTCCGGCTGTCAGTGGCGGGTCGTAGGGTCTTCGCCATGGGAACCACCACGGGAACCACCACCGGGAAGGCCGAACCGCCGGACGGGCCGCCGAGGTCCGCTCCAGCCGCCTCGTTGTCACCGTCACGGGCGGCCGATTTCATGCGGTGCCCGTTGCTGTACCGCTTCCGAGTAATCGACAAATTGCCGGAGAAGCCCAGCGCGGCGGCCACCCGCGGCACGGTGGTCCACGCGGTGCTGGAGCGGCTCTTCGACACCCCGGCCGCCGAGCGCACCTCGCCGCGGGCCCGGGCGATGGTGCCGGGCGAGTGGGATCGGCTGCTGGCGGCCAAGCCGGAGCTGGCGGAGCTGTTCCAGGAGGAGGACGGCGCCCCGGCGCCGGACCGGCTGGCCGAGTGGCTGACGGGGGCTCAGACGCTGGTGGACCAGTGGTTCTCGCTGGAGGACCCGACGCGTCTGGAGCCCGCGGAGCGGGAGCTGTTCGTCGAGACGGAGCTCGAATCCGGGCTGCGGCTGCGCGGAATCATCGACCGGATCGACATCGCTCCCACGGGTGATGTGCGGATCGTGGACTACAAGACGGGAAAGGCCCCCGCGCCGCAGTACGCGGGCGAGGCCCTCTTCCAGATGAAGTTCTACGCGCTGGTGCTGTGGCGGCTGCGCGGGGTCATCCCGCGGCGGCTGCAGCTGGTCTATCTGGGCAGCGGCGACGTGCGGACGTACGACCCGGACGAGCGGGATCTGCTGGCGGTGGAGCGCAAGGTGCTGGCCCTGTGGGAGGCGATCCGGCTGGCCACGGAGACCGGTGCGTTCGTACCCCGCCAGACCAGGCTGTGCGGCTGGTGCGATCACCAGGCGCACTGTCCGGAGTTCGGGGGTACGCCGCCGCCGTATCCCCTGGCGGTCGTGCCCGTCCAGTCCGGCAGAATGGACGCGGTCTAACGAAGGAGTTCCCGTGGCGATCCGCGTCCTACTGGTCGATGACCAACCGCTGCTGCGCACCGGCTTCCGGATGATCCTCGAGGCGGAGCAGGATCTGGCGGTCGTCGGCGAGGCAGGGGACGGTCTGCAGGCCCTCGACCAGGTGCGGGCGCTGCAGCCCGATGTGGTCCTGATGGACATCCGGATGCCGCGGATGGACGGCGTGGAGGCGACCCGCCAGATCACCGGTCCGGGGCGGGACGGCCCGGCCAAGGTGCTGGTGCTGACCACCTTCGACCTGGACGAGTACGTGGTGGAGGCGCTGCGCGCCGGGGCCAGCGGCTTTCTGCTGAAGGACGCGCCCGCCACCGAGCTGGTGCAGGCCATCCGCGTGGTGGCGGCGGGCGAGGCGATGCTGGCGCCCAGCATCACCCGCAGGCTGCTCGACAAGTACGCCGGGCATCTCCCGTCGGGCGAGGAGCCGGTGCCGGACACCCTGCACACCCTGACCGAGCGCGAGGTCGAGGTGCTGAAGCTGGTGGCCCGGGGGCTGTCCAACGCGGAGATCGCCGCGGATCTGTTCGTCAGCGAGACCACGGTCAAGACGCATGTGGGCCATGTGCTGACCAAGCTGGGGCTGCGCGACCGGGTGCAGGCCGCCGTGTACGCCTACGAGAGCGGCCTGGTCCGCCCCGGCGCGCAGTAGCGGCACCCGGACGGTGGCGGTACGGCAGGAGGCCCGGGGCGCGCGCCCCGGGCCTCCTGCCGTACCGCCGTAAGGCCGCCTGTCCCCGTCAGCCGTCGGACGACTTGCCGATCTCCCAGAAGCGGAAGACCGTCGAGGAGTCGAGGGTCCACTGCAGCCCGGAGATGTCGTCCTGGGCCACCGCGTACTGCTTGCCCTGCCACAGCGGGAGCATCGGCACCTCGTCGGCGACGATGTCCTGGATCCGCTGGAAGTCGCCGACCGTGGCCTCGCGGCTGGGCTGCTCGGCGGTGGCGGGGATGAGCTGCGCGGACAGCCGCGGCGAGGTGTAGTGGTTGGCCAGGACGTTGCCGGCGCCGAAGAACGGGGCGACGAAGTTGTCCGGGTCCGGGTAGTCGGGCACCCAGCCCTTCACATAGACGCCGTACTTCCCGCCGGCGACGCCCTTCTCGTACGCGGCGACGTCCGCGCTCTTCACATCGACGTCGAACAGCCCACTGGCGTTGAGCTGCTCGGCGATCTGGCGCAGGCCCGGGACGGTGCCGGGGCCGTAGCGGATCGGGGTGCCCCACAGCGTCAGCTTGACCTTGCCGGAGATGCCCTCGTCCCGCAGCGCCTGCTTGGCCTTCTCGGGCTGCGGGCGGTCGCCGTACTTGTCGTAGAAGGCGGTGTTGTGGCCGGTGATCCCGGCCGGGACCACCGAGTACAGCGGTTCGGCGGTGCGCTTGTAGACGTCCCGCACCAGGGTGGAGCGGTCGATGAGGTACGCCATGGCCTTGCGCACGCCGAGCTTGCCCGCCACCGGGTTCTTCATGTTGAAGACCAGGTGCTGGACCTCGGCGCCGGTGCCCTCGACCACGTTCAGGCTCTTGCCGCCGCCGAGGCTCTGCGCCTGGAGGTCGGCGAGGTCCCGCATGGCCAGCCCGCGGTAGGCGAGGTCCACATCGCCCTTCTGCACGGCGGACTTCAGCCGTGCCTGCCCGCCGTGGAAGAACTTCAGGTTCAGCCCGGAGTTCTTCGGCCGGGCGGGCCCCTGGTAGCCGCCGTTGACGGAGAAGTCGGCCTCGTCCTTGGTGAAGGAGTCCAGCTTGTAGACGCCGGAGCCGACCGCCTTGTGGTCCGTGCGCAGCTTGTCGGCGGGGTATTCCCGGTGGTCGACGATGGACCCGGCGCCGGAGGCGATCTTCTGCGGGAAGGTCGCGTCGGAGTTCTTCAGATGGAAGACGACGGTCCGCTTGTCCGGGGTGTCGATGCTCCCGATGGAGGTGAGCATCAGCGCCGGACCGTTCGCGTCATTGATCCGCTTGGTGCGCTCGAAGGAGAACTTGACGTCCTCGGAGGTGAGCGGGTGGCCGCCTGAGAACGTCAGGTCGTTCTGCAGCGTGCAGGAGTAGACCCGGCTGGCGTTGTCCTTGAAGGAGCACTTCTCCGCCGCCTCCGGCTGCGGTGTGGTGCTGCCCTTCGGGAAGCTCAGCAGGGACTGGAAGACGTTGTTGAACAGCAGCCAGGAGCCCGGGTCGTAGCCGGATGCCGGGTCGGTGGCGAGCACCTCGTCCGACATCCCCATGACCACGTGCTCGCCGCTGCCCGCCGCGTCCCCGTCCTCACTGCCGCATCCGGTGAGCAGGGCGGCGGCCAGTCCCGCGCCGAGGGGAGCTGCCAGCCACTGATCACGTTTCCTCAACGGTCTTCCTCACACATTCGTCGTTCCGTGCCTGACCCCCG
Organism: Streptomyces sp. NEAU-YJ-81; assembly: GCF_017592595.1. Classification (NCBI taxonomy): domain Bacteria; kingdom Bacillati; phylum Actinomycetota; class Actinomycetes; order Kitasatosporales; family Streptomycetaceae; genus Streptomyces; species Streptomyces sp. NEAU-YJ-81. The sequence goes on from NZ_JAGFNO010000007.1 coordinate 91,225, forward strand.
TGGGTCGTTCTCAGTCGCCCTTCCCGAGCTCCCACAGCTGGAGCATGGTCGAGGAGTCGAAGGCGTACTCGGCGCCGATGACGTTCTCGCGGGCGGCCACATAGGTGTTGCCCTGCCACAGCGGGAGATAGGGCACGTCGCTGGCGACAGCGTTCTGGATCGACTGGAAGTCCTTGTCGGCGAGGCTGCGCTGGGCCTCCTGCCGGGTCTTGGGGATCAGCTCGTCCTGGATGGTGCTGTTGCGGTAGGGCGAGTTGAGGAAGTTGTCCGTGGTGAGGAACGGCGCGGTGTAGCTGTCGGGGTCCGGGAAGTCGGGCAGCCAGCCCATCCCGGAGGCGGAGAACTGGCGCTTGATGAGCGCGGGGCGGAAATCCCGCCACGGGTAGCCCTTGATCGTGACGGAGAAGAGGCCGCTGCGGTTGAGCTGCTTCTTCAGCTCCTTGAACTCCCCGGCCGTCTCCGGACCGTAGTGGTCGGTGGTGTAGGTCAGCGTCAGCTTCACCGGGGTGTTGATACCGGCGTCGCGCAGCACGCTCTTGGCGACCGCGGGGTCCGGGTCGCCGTACTCGTTGTGGAACGAGTTGATATGCGAGGAGATGCTGGTGGGGATCATCGAGTAGAGCGGCTCGGCGGTCCGCTTGTACACATCGCGCACCAGCGCCTGGCGGTCCACGAGATGGGCGATGGCCTGCCGGACCGCCTTGTTCTTGACCGCCGGGTCCGAGGTGTTGAAGACCAGATAGCGGATGCCCTGCCCGGAGGACTCGAAGAGGCGCACGCCCTTGACGTCGCCCTTGTTGAGCTTGTCGATCTGATCGGGCGAGAAGCCGCGGTGGACCACGTCGATGTCGCCCTTGACCAGCGCCTTCTCCATGGTCGAGGCGGAGTCGTAGAAACGCATCTCCGCCTTGTCGGCCTTGAGCTGGACATCGCCCTTGTAGTGGGAGTTCTTGGTGAAGACGACCTTGACCAGCCGGTTGTCGCGCACCTCGGTCTTCGCGCTGTACGGGCCCGAGCCCGTCATCTCGAAGCCATCGCGCAGCGCGTCGGGCTTGTAGACCTCGCTGTCCAGGATCGCGGCGGCCGGAGTGGTGAGCTTCGACGGGAAGGTCGCGTCCGACTGCGAGAGGTGGATGACGATCTCGCGGTCGCTGGGGGTTTCGATCTTGTCCACGTTGGACAGCAGCGACTTGGTGCCGTTGGGGTCGTCGATGCGCAGCACGCGCTCGAGGGAGAACTTGACGTCCTCGGACGTCAGATCGTGACCGTTGGAGAACTTCAGCCCGCTGCGCAGCGTGCAGCGGTACTGCTCGCTCTGCCGGTCCTGGAAGCCGCACTTCTCGGCGGCGTCGGGTATCGGCTCGGTTCCGGAGCGGGGCAGTCTCATCAGCGTCTGGAAGGCGTTGTGCAGCACGCTCCAGGAGGCGAAGTCATAGGCCAGGGCCGGGTCCAGCGGAGCGGGCGCCGCCTTCGACGCCTCAATGCGGTCCGTGCTGCCCAGGACGATCGCCTCACCGTCCGACCCCGAGCCGTCGGTACCACCGCACGCGGCGAGCGTGGAGATCAGGAGGCCGGCCACAGCCGGCAGCACCAGCGACTTGCGCGTCATTGTCGGGAGTCTCCCTGCCATCGATCAACTACTCGCGACGAGATTAGTCCGCGGCGCCGACCATGCTCAGACACAACGAAGTTGAGGCGATATCACGCCCCGATAACGAGCGGCCATCGACCGATATCCGGACGCTGCCACGATTCGTACGGCATGCCACCAATCCGGACACATGGGTTCACCCAAATCGCATCAGACAGGACGTGCGACAGACAACCGTCCGATCCGCTCACCGCATGTGCAGTGATAAACATCACGTTCCCTTGTCGCCAACGGAACGTGAAAAGTGCGCCCGCGCTATTCAGTTTGCAATTTACAGAAATACGCTCGGTGCACGTTCAGTGCATTGCGGTGACCAGAGTGCGCAGAAATGAAAGATCGACTTCTTCGAGCGAACCGACGACCGTACGCCCCGCGGCGGGCTCGATCGGCACCACGGACGGCACCGCGACCACCCGGCACCCGGCCGCCTCCGCGGCCCGTACGCCCGTGTCGGTGTCCTCGATGACCACGCACCGCCCCGGCTCGGCGGCCAGTCCGGCCGCGGCGAACAGATACGGGTCCGGATGCGGCTTGGTCCGCTCGACCTCGTCGCCCGCGACCGTCAGGGCGAAGTGCTCCGGGCCGAGCGAGCGCAGGACCCGGTCCATCACCCGCCGGTGGGAGGCGGAGACCAGGGCGGTGGGGATGCCCTGCGCGGCCAGCTCGGTGAGCAGCCGGCGGGCGCCGGGCAGCATCGGCACACTGCCGTCGATCAGCTCGGTGAAGCGGCTGTTGAGCAGGCCGGTGAGCTCGGCGAGGGCGATCTCGGCGCCGGTGGCCTCGATCAGGAACTGGGCGCTGCGCGACATCGGGCCGCCGACGACGATCTGGCGGTACTCCTCGGCGAGAGCGTGACCGAGCTCGGCGAAGATTGCGACCTCCGCGTCCCACCAGATGCCCTCGGTGTCGACCAGGGTGCCGTCCATGTCGAGCAGAACGGCTTGCAGTGCCGAGCCTTCGGCCGTACGGGTATCGACGGCGGGGATGCTGCTGGTCATCCAAACACCTCCGGATAAGGGGCACGAAGGCCGGCCCCCTTCCACTGACGGGAAGGCGACCGGCCTCTACCGGATCGACCAGTCTACGTCGCGCCGCGCCGACGCGCCTCGTGAGCACCGTAAGGCGGTCACGAACAGCCGCCGGAGGACTACCGCGCGTTGAAGTACTTGGCCTCCGGGTGGTGGATCACGATGGCGTCCGTGGACTGCTCGGGGTGAAGCTGGAACTCCTCCGAGAGCTTCACCCCGATCCGCTCGGGCCGCAGCAGATCGGCGATCTTCGCGCGGTCCTCCAGATCGGGGCAGGCGCCGTAACCCAGCGAGAAGCGCGCGCCGCGGTACTTCAGCGCGAACATGTCCTCCATCTCGTTCGGGTCCTCACCGGCGAAGCCCAGCTCGGCGCGGACCCGCGCGTGCCAGTACTCGGCCAGCGCCTCCGCCAGTTGCACGGAGAGGCCGTGCAGCTCCAGATAGTCGCGGTAGGAGTCGGCGGCGAACAGCTCGGCGGTGGCCTCGCCGATCTTCGAGCCGACGGTCACCACCTGCAGCCCGACGACATCGGTCTCACCCGACTCCTCGGGCCGGAAGAAGTCGGCCAGGCACAGCCGGCGGCCCCGGCGCTGGCGCGGGAAGGTGAAGCGGGTCCGCTCGCTGCCGTCCTCGTTCAGCAGGACCAGGTCGTCGCCCTTGGAGACGCACGGGAAGTAGCCGTAGACGACGGCCGCCTCCAGCAGGTTCCCCGTGTGCAGCCGGTCCAGCCAGCCGCGCAGCCGGGGCCGCCCCTCGCTCTCCACCAGCTCCTCGTAGCCGGGCCCCTCTCCGGTGCGGGCCTGCTTGAGCCCCCACTGGCCCTTGAAGAGCGCCCCCTCGTCCAGCCAGGAGGCGTAGTCGGCCTGCTGGATGCCCTTGACGACGCGGGTGCCCCAGAAGGGCGGGGTGGGGAGGGGGTTGTCGGTGGACACGTCCGAGCGCGCGGGGCCCTCGTCCGGCTCCGGCTCCCGCACCTGGGCGGCGCGCTGGGGGACGCGGCGCTGCCGGAGCTCGGGGAGCGCGGCGCCGGGCACACCGCGCTTGACGGCGATCAGGGCGTCCATGAGCCGCAGGCCCTCGAAGGCGTCGCGGGCGTAGCGCACCTCGCCCTCGTAGATCTCGTGCAGATCCTGCTCGACGTACGCGCGGGTGAGGGCGGCGCCGCCGAGGATGACGGGGAACTGGGCGGCCAGCTTGCGCTGGTTGAGCTCCTCCAGGTTCTCCTTCATGATCACCGTGGACTTCACCAGCAGCCCGGACATGCCGATCACATCGGCGCGGTGCTCCTCGGCGGCCTCCAGGATCGCGGAGACCGGCTGCTTGATGCCCAGGTTGACCACGTTGTAGCCGTTGTTGGACAGGATGATGTCCACGAGGTTCTTACCGATGTCATGGACGTCGCCGCGGACGGTGGCGAGCACGATGGTGCCCTTGCCCTCGTCGTCCGACTTCTCCATATGCGGCTCCAGATGCGCCACCGCGGTCTTCATGACCTCTGCGGACTGGAGCACGAACGGAAGCTGCATCTGGCCGGAGCCGAAGAGCTCGCCGACCACCTTCATGCCGTCCAGCAGCGTCTCGTTGACGATCTCCAGGGCGGGGCGCTCCTGGAGCGCCTCGTCGAGGTCGGCCTCCAGGCCGTTGCGCTCACCGTCGATGATGCGCCGCTTGAGACGCTCGTCCAGGGGCAGCGCGGCCAGCTCCTCGGCCTTGCCCGCCTTGAGGGACTTGGCGGTGGCGCCCTCGAAGAGCCCCATCAGCTTCTGCAGCGGGTCATAGCCCTCGGCGCGGCGGTCGTAGATCAGGTCCAGGGCGGTCTTGACCTGCTCCTCCTCGAACCGCGCGATCGGCAGGATCTTGGAGGCGTGCACAATCGCCGAGTCCAGGCCCGCCTTGACGCATTCGTCGAGGAAGACGGAGTTGAGCACGATCCGGGCGGCCGGGTTCAGGCCGAAGGAGATGTTCGACAGGCCCAGCGTGGTCTGGACGTCCGGGTGGCGCCGCTTGAGCTCGCGGATCGCCTCGATGGTGGCGATGCCGTCCTTACGGGACTCCTCCTGACCGGTGCAGATGGTGAAGGTCAGGGTGTCGATGAGGATGTCCGACTCGTGGATGCCCCAGTTGCCGGTCAGGTCGTCGATCAGCCGCTCGGCGATCTCCACCTTGTGCTCCGGCGTGCGGGCCTGGCCCTCCTCGTCGATGGTCAGCGCGATCAGGGCGGCGCCGTGCTCCTGGGCGAGCCGGGTGACCTTGGCGAACCGCGACTCGGGGCCGTCCCCGTCCTCGTAGTTGACGGAGTTGATGACGGCGCGTCCGCCGAGCTTCTCCAGCCCGGCCCGGATGACGTCGACCTCGGTGGAGTCCAGGACGATGGGCAGGGTGGAGGCGGTGGCGAACCGCCCGGCCAGCTCCTCCATGTCCGCGACACCGTCCCGGCCGACGTAGTCGACGCACAGGTCGAGCAGATGGGCGCCCTCGCGGATCTGCTCCCGGGCGATCTCCACACAGTCGTCCCAGCGAGCCTCCAGCATGGCCTCGCGGAACTTTTTGGAGCCGTTGGCGTTGGTGCGCTCGCCGATCGCCAGATACGAGGTGTCCTGGCGGAACGGCACGGTCTGGTAGAGCGAGGCGGCGCCGGGCTCCGGGCGCGGGGAGCGCTCGGTGGGGGTCAGATCGCGGACCCGCTCGACGACCTGGCGCAGATGCTCGGGCGTGGTGCCACAGCAGCCGCCGACCAGCGAGAGCCCGTACTCGCGGACGAAGGTCTCCTGGGCGTCGGCCAGCTCGCCGGGGGTGAGGGGGTAGTGGGCGCCGTCCTTGCCCAGCACCGGAAGGCCGGCGTTGGGCATGCAGGACAGCGGGATACGGGAGTGGCGGGCGAGATGGCGCAGATGCTCGCTCATCTCGGCGGGGCCGGTGGCGCAGTTGAGGCCGATCATGTCGATGCCGAGCGGCTCGAGGGCGGTGAGCGCCGCGCCGATCTCGGAGCCGAGCAGCATGGTGCCGGTGGTCTCGACGGTGACCGAGCAGATCAGGGGGAGGTTGGCACCGGTGGCGTCCAGGGCGCGGCGGGCGCCGAGGATCGCGGCCTTGGTCTGCAGCAGGTCCTGGGTGGTCTCCACCAGGAGGGCGTCCGCGCCACCGGCGATCATGCCCTCGGCATTGGCCTGGTAGGCGTCGCGGAGGGTGACATAGGGGGCGTGGCCGAGGGTGGGCAGCTTGGTGCCGGGGCCCATGGAGCCCAGCACCCAGCGCTGGCGTCCGTCGGCGGCGAACTCGTCGGCGACCTCACGGGCGATCCGGGCGCCGGCCTCGGAGAGCTCGTGGACGCGGTCGGGGATGTCGTACTCACCGAGCGCCGCGTGGTTGGCGCCGAAGGTGTTGGTCTCGACGCAGTCCACCCCGGCGGCGTAGTACTCCTCGTGGACCGAGCGGACGATGTCCGGGCGGGTGATGTTGAGGATCTCGTTGCAGCCCTCGAGCTGCTGGAAGTCGTCGAGACTGGGGTCCTGCGCCTGGAGCATCGTCCCCATCGCGCCGTCGGCGACCACCACGCGGGTGGCCAGTGCTTCGCGGAGCGCTTCGGCTCGGGCGGCGGATGTGGGCGATGGCGTATGCGAGGCCATGGATGTGCTCCCTGGAGTGCGACGGCTGTCGGCTTTGCGCCCTCCTCTGGGGACGGCGCACCACGCCAGGGTAGCTGCCAGTGGTCATTTGACGATGGTCGTTCCATCAGCCGGGATGGGGCGCGGCCGGCCGGCCCTCGGCGGGCCCTTGATCGTCGACACATGACCTTGCGGTACCGCGGGGTCGACATGGACCGATAGTGTTCAGCATTGTCGAACCGCAGTCAGGAGGTTGGCGATGGCCCGGAACATCCAGTCGTTGGAGCGCGCCGCCGCGATGCTACGCCTGCTCGCCGGTGGTGAGCGACGTCTGGGACTGTCCGACATCGCCTCCACTCTGGGGCTGGCCAAGGGCACCGCGCACGGCATATTGCGCACGCTGCAGCAGGAGGGCTTCGTCGAGCAGGACGAGGCGTCCGGCCGCTATCAGCTCGGCGCGGAGCTGCTGCGCCTGGGCAACAGCTATCTGGACGTGCACGAGCTGCGCGCCCGGGCCCTGGTGTGGACGGACGACCTGGCCCGCTCCAGCGGCGAGAGCGTGTACCTGGGCGTGGTGCACCAGCAGGGTGTGCTGATCGTCCACCATGTCTTCCGGCCGGACGACAGCCGCCAGGTGCTGGAGGTCGGCGCGATGCACCCGCTGCACTCCACGGCCCTGGGCAAGGTGCTCTCCGCGTACGACCCGGTCGCCCACAGCGAGGTGACCGAGGCCGACCGTAAGGCGTTCACCCCCCGCACGGTGACCGGGGAGCGGGAGTTCGAGGGCGTGCTGGACCTGATCCGGGCGCGCGGCTGGGGCTCCGATGTGGAGGAGACCTGGGAGGGCGTGGCGTCGGTCGCGGCGCCCATCCACGACCGGCGCCGGCTGCCCGTGGGCGCGGTGGGGATCACGGGCGCGGTCGAGCGAGTGTGCGACGGCGGGGAGCTGCGCTCGGAGCTCGTGGCCGCCGTACGGGACTGCGCCCGCGCCGTCTCCCGGGACCTGGGCGCCCTCCGTTTCTGAATCGTGGCAACCCGCGCGGATCTGCCCCCATATCCCGGCATGACCTGCTTCATCACGGTTTCACATACGCGCGATTTTTCCTTCACACGACCCTTGACGGGGTCTTCGCCGTGAAGAAAACTGCCGTTCATCGGTCGGCATTGTCGAACACCTGACGACAATATTCGCTATGGTGGACTCGCCGCGGGCCGACCAACGCCCTCCCACGAGGGCGCGGACCACCGGTGAGAACCCGGGGGTTCGCCTTCCCCTGGACGAAGGACAAAGGAGTCGCGGGTGTCCAGCTCCGACATCTTCATCGGCGAGACCATCGGTACCGCCGTACTCACTCTGCTCGGCTGCGGTGTCGTCGCCGGCGTGATCTTGAAGCGATCCAAGGCGTTCGAGGCGGGGTGGGTCGCCATCACCCTCGGGTGGGGCTTCGCCGTGCTCACCGGCGCGTATATCTCGGCGCCTCTCTCGGGGGCCCATCTCAACCCGGCGGTGACGCTCGGCCTCGCCATCAACGGCGGCATCGAGTGGAGCGATGTGCCGGTCTACTTCCTCGGGCAGATGCTCGGCGCGGTGATCGGCGCGTCGCTGGTGTGGCTCGCCTACCTCGGCCACTTCCACGCCCATCTCACCGACCGCGAGATCGTCGGCGGCCCGGGCGCCCAGGACACGGTGGCGGCGGACAAGCAGCAGGCCACCGACGCCGGCCCGGTGCTGGGTGTCTTCTCCACCGGCCCCGAGATCCGGAACGTCGCGCAGAACCTGGCCACCGAGATCATCGCCACGGCCGTGCTGGTGCTCGCCATCCTCACCCAGGGGCTCAACGGCGACGGCAAGGGCCTGGGCGTCATCGGCGTCATGATCACCGCCTTCGTGGTGGTCGGCATCGGCCTCTCGCTCGGCGGCCCGACCGGTTACGCCATCAACCCGGCGCGTGACCTCGGCCCCCGTATCGCCCACGCCCTCCTGCCGCTGCCCAACAAGGGCGGCTCGGACTGGGGCTATGCCTGGATCCCGGTCGTCGGCCCGCTCATCGGCGGCGCCATCGCCGGCGGGATCTACGAGATCGCCTTCGCCTAGCCCACCCCACCACCCGCAGGAGAGCAGCAGATCATGACCGACACCCACACCACGAGCGCCTCGTCCCACGGCCAGGGCCCGTTCATCGCGGCCATCGACCAGGGCACCACCTCCAGCCGCTGCATCGTCTTCGACCGCGACGGCCGCATCGTCTCGGTGGACCAGAAGGAACACGAGCAGATCTTCCCCAAGCCCGGCTGGGTGGAGCACAACGCCACCGAGATCTGGGAGAACGTCAAGGAGGTCGTCGCCGGCGCCATCAGCAAGGCCGGCATCACCGCCATCGACGTCAAGGCGATCGGCATCACCAACCAGCGCGAGACCACCCTGCTGTGGGACCGCAAGACCGGTGAGCCGGTGCACAACGCCATCGTCTGGCAGGACACCCGCACCGACGCCCTCTGCCGCGAGCTCGGCCGCAACGTCGGCCAGGACCGCTTCCGCCGCGAGACCGGCCTTCCGCTGGCCTCCTACTTCGCCGGTCCCAAGATCCGCTGGCTGCTCGACAACGTCGAGGGGCTGCGGGAGCGGGCCGAGGCGGGCGACATCCTCTTCGGCACCATGGACTCCTGGGTCATCTGGAACCTGACCGGCGGCGTCAACGGCGGCGTGCACGTCACCGACGTCACCAACGCCTCGCGCACCCTCTTGATGAACCTCCACACCCTCGACTGGGACGAGAAGATCCTCACGTCGATCGACATCCCGGCCGCCCTGCTGCCGCGGATCCGCTCCTCCGCCGAGGTCTACGGCCACACGGCCGAGGGCGTCCTGGCGGGCGTGCCGGTCGCCTCGGCGCTCGGCGACCAGCAGGCGGCCCTCTTCGGCCAGACCTGCTACGCCGAGGGCGAGGCCAAGTCGACCTACGGCACCGGCACCTTCCTGCTGATGAACACCGGCGAGAAGCCGGTCAACTCCTACAACGGGCTGCTGACCACCGTCGGCTACCGGATCGGCGACGAGAAGCCGGTCTACGCCCTGGAGGGCTCCATCGCGGTCACCGGTTCGCTGGTGCAGTGGATGCGGGACCAGATGGGCCTGATCAACAGCGCCGCCGAGATCGAGACCCTCGCCAGCTCCGTCGAGGACAACGGCGGCGCGTACTTCGTGCCCGCCTTCTCCGGCCTGTTCGCCCCGTACTGGCGGGACGACGCGCGCGGTGTGATCGCGGGCCTGACCCGCTATGTCACCAAGGCGCACATCGCGCGCGCCGTGCTCGAGGCCACCGCCTGGCAGACCCGCGAGATCGTCGACGCGATGACCAAGGACTCCGGGGTCGAGCTCACCGCGCTCAAGGTCGACGGCGGCATGACCTCCAACAACCTTCTGATGCAGACCCTCTCGGACGCCCTGGACGCACCCGTGGTGCGCCCGATGGTCGCCGAGACCACCTGCCTCGGCGCGGCCTACGCCGCCGGTCTGGCCGTCGGCTTCTGGCCGGACACCGACGCCCTGCGCGCCAACTGGCGCCGGGCGGCCGAATGGACCCCCCGAATGGACGCGGACGTCCGCGACCGCGAGTACAAGAACTGGCTCAAGGCCGTGCAGCGGACCATGGGCTGGATCGAAGACGAGGAGTAATCAATGACCACCCTGCAGAGCGTTCCGTCCCTCGGAACGCACCCGGCTGCCGGTTCGAACCCGAGCCGAGCCGAAACCCGGGAACAGCTTTCCAAGGCGACGTACGACCTCCTGGTGATCGGCGGCGGCATTCTGGGCATCACCACTGCCTGGCACGCCGCGCAGTCCGGGCTGCGGGTGGCGATGGTGGATGCCGGTGACTTCGCCGGCGCCACCTCCTCCGCCTCTTCCAAGCTGCTCCACGGCGGCCTGCGCTATCTCCAGACCGGCGCGGTCAAGCTGGTCGCCGAGAACCACTTCGAGCGGCGCGCGGTCTCCCGTACCGTCGCCCCGCACCTGGCCAACCCGCTCACCTTCTATCTGCCGGTCTACAAGGGCGGCCCGCACGGCGCGGCCAAGCTGGGCGCGGGTGTCTTCGCCTACTCGGCGCTCTCCGCGTTCCGGGACGGCGTCGGCCATGTGATCGGCGCCGAGCGGGCCGCGCGCGACGTCCCGGAGCTGCGCACCGAGAACCTCAAGGCGGTCGCGGTCTACGGCGATGGCCAGATGAACGACAGCCGCATGGCCCTGATGACGGTCCGGGCGGCCGTGGAGGCGGGTGCCACCGTCCTCAACCACGCCGAGGTCATCGGCCTGCGCAAGAGCGACGGCCGGGTCACCGGCGCCGAGCTCAAGGACCGCACCGACGGCACCGAGTTCGGGGTGAACGCCCGTCTGGTGCTCAACGCCACCGGCCCCTGGGTGGACCATCTGCGCCGGATGGAGGACCCGAACGCGGCGCCGTCGATCCGGCTGTCCAAGGGCGCGCATCTGGTCCTCAAGCGCACCTCCCCCTGGCGGGCGGCGCTGGCGACCCCGATCGACAAGTACCGCATCACCTTCGCCCTCCCCTGGGAGGACATGCTGCTGCTGGGCACCACGGACGAGGAGTTCGAGGGCGACCCGGCCGATGTCGCGGTCAACGACAAGGACGTCGCCCAGATCCTGGACGAGGCGGCCTTCTCCATCCGCGACCAGCAGCTCTCCCGCGACCTGATCACCTACTCCTTCGCGGGGCTCCGGGTGCTGCCCGGCGGCCCCGGCGACACCGCCAAGGCCAAGCGCGAGACCGTGGTCACCGAGGGCAAGGGCGGAATGCTCTCCATAGCCGGCGGCAAGTGGACCACCTTCCGCCACATCGGCCGCACCGTGATGCACAAGCTGGCCGAGCTGCCGGGCCGTCCGCTCGCCGACGACATGGAGCCGGTCAAGCAGCTGCCCAAGCACATGCCGCTGCCGGGCCTGGCCAATCCGCACGCCGTCGAGCACCGGCTGCTGGTGGACGGCGGCACCCCCGGCCCGCGCATGGCCGCCGACACCGCCCGTCACCTGGCGACCCACTACGGCTCGCTCTCCTTCGACATCGCCCGGCTGGCCAGCGGCGACCCGGCGCTCGCGGAGCGCGTCCACCCGGACGCCCCGGAGATCTGGGCGCAGGTCGTCTACGCCCGGGACTACGAGTGGGCGCGCACGGCGGACGACGTACTGCGCCGCCGCACCACCCTGACCATCCGCGGCCTGGACTCCGAGGACATCCGGAGCCGGGTCGAGGACCTGCTGGCCAAGCGACCCTGACCCCCGCGGGGCCGCCTCCCCAGATCCGGGCGGCCGGGTGAGAAGAAACGTCTTCTCACCCGGCCGCCCGGACTCGGTTCAGGCCCCGGCCGGATCGCCCCGGTGGTGCGCCGGGGGGCGCCCAGCACGCCGCGGAGCTGACCTGAGACTTCCCCAAGTTCCGTCGCTTGTACGGCAGTTGGTGGTGATCCCGTGGGGCGGCCGCAGACCTACTCGCGCGTTAAAAATCTGCTGTATCGCTCTTGCCTTCTTCGGCGGTGCGCGCATCAATGACATCGCCCGTGGATGACGGGCGGGAACCCCCACACATCAGCGCACTCCCCCACTCCGGAAGGCAGTCCCATGAGACGCTTCAAGCTCGGGATCAGCACGGCAATGGGAACAGCAGCACTGGCCGCCGGCGCGCTGGCGCTGGCGCCGACCGCCTCCGCGGTCGACCCCACGACCGCGACCCTGACCGCCGATTGCGGGACCTACGGGTCGGGCCTGGCCACCCTCACGGCCACGCAGAGCGGGACGGCCGCGACCATCACCCTGTCCTCGGGAGCGATCAAGGCTCCGATCGACGTTCCGGCGGGCTCGGTGAGCTCGACGCTGACGCTGTCGAAGAACGGCTCCGGGACCACCACCTTCACCGGCAACGCCAACCCGGCCATCCCGACCGGCTCCGACGTGACCACCGGCCCGCTCAAGGGCACGGTGGCCGCGGGCGACGTCCTGGAGGCCAAGTCGCTCAAGCTGGTCATCTTCGGCCTGATCACGGTGAACTGCACGGCCACCTCGCCCCAGACCCCGGGGCCGTTCACCTTCTGAGCCATCCGATGAACCTGCTCTGAGCCCGTCTTCGGGCCCTCCCGGCAGCAGGTCCCAGCGGACCGGCGGCGTCCCCGGCAGACGCCGCCGGTTTCGCGCACGCCATAAGTCATAATGGACCTCTGATACATCGGATGTTTTGCTCCGGGGAGGTCCACCATGGCGGTCACCGACGAGGCGATCGAGAAAATCAAGGGCATGATCGTCTCGGGCGCGCTGCGCCCCGGTGACCGGCTCCCCAAGGAGAGTGAGCTGGCCGCCGATCTCGGGCTGTCCCGCAACTCGCTGCGCGAGGCCGTGCGGGCCCTGTCGCTGATCCGGATCCTCGACGTACGGCAGGGCGACGGCACCTATGTGACCAGCCTCGACCCCCAGTTGCTGCTGGAGGCGCTGAGCTTCGTCGTGGACTTCCACCGCGATGACACCGTACTGGAGTTCCTGGCGGTACGGCGGATTCTGGAGCCCGCGGCCACGGCGCTGGCCTCCACCCGGATCAGCGAGGCCGACCTGGACCGGCTCCAGGCGCAGCTGGACGCGCTCGGGCAGACGCCGTCGGTGGAGGAACTGGTCGCCTGCGACCTGGAATTCCATCGCGGCATCGTCCAGTGCTCGGGCAACTCGGTGCTCTGCTCACTGCTCGACGGGCTCTCCGGCCCCACCACCCGGGCCCGGGTGTGGCGCGGTCTGACCCAGGAGGACGCGGTCAGCCGCACCCTCCATGAGCACCGGGCGATCCTCTCCGCGCTGCGGGACCGCGACGCGGAGGCGGCACGGTCCTGGGCGACGGTGCACATCGCGAGCGTGGAGCAGTGGCTGCGCTCCACGCTGTGAGCGTCGGCAGGCGGCGCGCGTCTTACGGCTGGAGGCCGTAGGCGCGGGCCGCGTTGCCGCCGAAGACGGCGGCGCGCTCGTCCTCGCCGAGTTGGCGGGTGGCCCGCTCCGCGAGGGCCACCACCTCGTCGTAGGTCGCGGCCAGGACGCACACCGGCCAGTCGGAGCCGAACAGCACCCGGCCGGGCCCGAAGGCGTCCAGGACGTGCCGCGCGTACGGCAGCACCTGCTCCGGCTTCCAGCCATCCCAGTCGGCCTCGGTGACCAGTCCGGACAGCTTGCAGTCGACGTTGGGCAGGGCCGCGAGCGAGGTGAGCTGCCGGGCCCAGAGGTCGCGCTCGCCACTGGCCACGGGCGGTTTGGCCGCGTGGTCGAGGACGAAGCGCACCTGCGGCAGCTCGCGGACGGCGTCGATGGCCGCGGGAAGCTCGCGCGGGGTGACCAGCAGGTCGTAGACCAGCCCCGCGTCGGCCACGGCGGCGAGCCCCCGGCGGGCGTCGTCGCGGTCCAGCCAGCGCGGATCCGGCTCGTCCTGCACCTGGTGGCGCAGGCCCACCAGCCGGTCGCCGCCGGGTCCGGCGGCCAGCTCCGCGAGCACCTCGCCCACCCCGGGATCGGTGAGGTCGGCCCAGCCGACGACGCCCGCGATCCGGTCCGACCCGCCGGCCAGGGCCAGGAGTTCCCGGGTCTCCTCGACGGAGGAGCTGGACTGGACGACGACGGTGGCGTCGATCCCATGGGCGGCCAGATGCGGAATGAGGTCGTCCGGGGTGAAGGTGCGGCGGATGGGTTCGGCCCACGGGCCGTCCATCCAGGGCTGCTCGCGGCGGGTCAGGTCCCACAGATGATGGTGGGCGTCGATACGGCGAGGCAAGGTCACTCCTCGGGGGTTGGGACCGGCAGCGGGATGTCCTCGTCGAGCAGCCCGCGCGCCACCAGAGCCTGCCACAGCTCATCGGGGATGTCGTGGGTGAACAGCTCGGCGTTGTCCCGGACTTCGGCCGGGGTGACGCAGCCGACCACCGCCGCGGCCACCGCGGGATGGCCGAAGGGGAAGCGCAGCGCGGCGGCCCGCAGCGGCACCTCGTACTCGGCGCACACCTCGGCCAGCCGCCGGGCCCGCGCCAAGAGCTCGGGCGGTGCCTGCTGGTAGTTGTAGCGGGCCCCGGGGGCGGGGTCGGCGAGCAGCCCGGAGTTGTAGACCCCGCCGACCACCACGGAGGTGCCGCGCCGCTCGCACACCGGCAGCAGATCGTCGTGGGCGGTGCGGTCCAGCAGCGTCCAGCGCCCGGCGCACAGCACGACGTCCACATCGAAGTCGGCGACGAACCGGGCGAGGAGGTCGCTGTGGTTCATGCCGAAGCCGATGGCCCGGACGAGCTTCTCCTGCTTCAGCTCGGCCAGCGCCGCGAAGCCCGTCTCATAGACCTCACGGATGTGGTCTTCCGGATCGTGAACGTAGACGATGTCCAGGGCGTCGACCCCGAGCCGCTCCAGGGAGGACTCAAGGGTGGCGCGGATGCCGTCCCGGGTGAAGTCCCACTCGCGGACCCGGTCGGGGGTGTCGGCGAACCCCTCCGCCTGGACCGGCTCCCCGGGGGCGCGCGGCCGCAGCCGCCGCCCCACCTTGGTGGAGAGGGTGTACGAGGCGCGCTCGCGCCCGGCCAGCACCCGCCCCAGCCGCTCCTCGGAGAGACCGACGCCGTAGTGCGGCGCGGTGTCCATATAGGTGAGGCCGGTGTCGAACGCCGCTCTTACGGTGTCCCGCGCGCGCTCCTCCGGCACTGCCTCGTAGAGATTGCCCAGCGGCGCGCAGCCAAGGCCCAGGGGTGGTACGCGTACCCCCGAGCGCCCCAGTTCGCGCGGGCCGCTCGGCGCCCGTCCTCCGTCGTCCACCATGGCTTCCTCCCGACCGGCTCTCAGTCCTGCTTCTCGCCGCTGGCGTAGCGGGAGATGATCAGCGCGACGATGATGATCGAGCCGTTGATGAACTGGTTCCACAGGGGCGGTACCCCGCCCAGGGTCATCACATTGACGACCAGTTGCAGCGTCAGCACGCCCGTGAGCGCTCCGAAGAGCGTGCCACGGCCGCCCTTGAGGCTGATTCCGCCGATGACCGCGGCGGCGAAGACCTGGAAGATCCAGCCGTTGCCCTGGGTCGCGGCGACCGAGCCGTAGTGGCCGGTGTAGAGGATGCCCGCGAAGGCGGCGAGGAGTCCGCCGACGCTCAGCACGATCCAGGTGATCCGGTCCACCCGGATGCCCGCCGCCCTCGCGGCCTCGGGGTTGCCGCCGATCGCGTACAGCGCGCGCCCGTGCCGCAGATAGCCCAGCGCCAGGCCGCCGAGGGCGTACAGCCCCAGGCAGATCCACACGGCGGCGGGCACGCCCAGCCACTCGGCCTTGCCGAGGTAGCGGAACGACTCGGGGACGTTGACGATCGACTGGCCCTCGGCGACGCCGACCTGCAGTCCGCGCAGCATGGTGAGCATGCCCAGGGTCGCGATGAAGCCGTTGACGCGCAGCTTGAGCATCAGGAAGCCGTTGGCCGCACCGATCAGCGCCCCGACCGCCAGACACAGCGGTATGGCGGTCCACACCGGCAGCAGCCCCAGGCCCTCGAACCGCGCCCCGTGATCGGGCAGGACGAGCCACAGGGCGATCACCGGCGCCACGGCGATGGTCGACTCCAGGGAGAGGTCCATCCGCCCGCTGATCAGGATCAGCGCCTCGCCCAGCACCAGCAGCCCCAGCTCGGTGGACTGCTGGACGACGCCTATCAGGTTGTCCTCGGTGAGGAAGGCGGGCGAGACGATGAAGCCGATGACCCCGAGGACGAAGATCACGGGGACCAGTGACAGATCGCGCCAGCGCGCGATGTCGATCCGCGGCCGGCCCCGCCCCACCGGGCCGTCAGCCACCGCCTCGGCGGTCCGCTGGCGTGCCGTATCGGTCATGACTGCCTTCCTTCTGTGCGGTCTTCTGTGTCCCCCGACGTGCCGTTGGTGCCCGGCTCCGTCATGCCCTCCATGGCGGCGACGAGCTGACGGTCGCTCCAGCCGCTGTCGAACTCCGCGACCACCCGCCCGTGGAAGAACGCCAGGATCCGGTCGCAGACCCGCAGATCGTCCAGTTCGTCGGAGACGATGACCGCGCCGCTCCCGGCCGCGGCGACGTCCCGTACGACGCCGAGCAGCGCGTCCTTGGACTTCACGTCCACCCCGGCGGTCGGGCGGATCGCGACCAGGAGGCTGGGCTCACGGGCCAGCGCCCGCGCGATGACGACCTTCTGCTGATTTCCGCCGGACAAACCCGAAACGGGCTGCGAGGGGCCCGAGGTCTTGATGTCCAGGGAGGTGATCATCCGCTGGGCGAAGGCGCGGGTCCGGGAGGGCAGCACCGTGCCGTAGGGCCCCAGTTGGTCGGTGACGGTCAAGGTGGCGTTCTCGGCGACGCTGCGGCCCAGGACCAGGCCCTGGTCGTGCCGGTCCTCCGGGACGTAGCCGATGCCCGCGTCGATGGCGTGCGGCACGCTGCCCGGGCGCACCGGGCGGCCGCGCACCGACAGCTGCCCGCCGGCCGGTTTGCGCAAACCCACCAGGGTCTCGCCGACCGCCGTGTTGCCGCTGGCCGTGGCCCCGGCCAGGCCGAGCACCTCGCCGGGGCGCACCACCAGGTCCAGCGGGTCGAACTCGCCCTCCAGGGTGAGCCCTTCGGTGCGCAGCACCGGCTCCCCGCCCGGGTCGGCCGCCTTACGGGCGACGGGGGCGCGGACGGCCGCCCGGGAGTCGCCCCCGGGCGCCGTGCCGTCGTCCCCGGTCATCGCCGCCACCAGCTCCTCCTTGGGGAGGTCGGCGACCGGGGCGGTGAGCACATGCCGGGCGTCGCGGAAGACGGTGACGGTGTCGCAGAGTTCGTAGACCTCCTGCAGATGGTGCGAGATGAACAGGAAGGCGACCCCCTGCCGGCGCAGCTCGAGCAGCTTGGCGAAGAGCCGGTCGATACCACCCGCGTCGAGCTGGGCGGTGGGCTCGTCGAGGATGATCAGCCGGGCGCCGAAGGAGAGGGCGCGGGCGATCTCCACGAACTGCCGCTGTTCGACGCTGAGGTCCTTCGCGCGCGTCTGCGGATCCACTTCCACGCCGTACTCGGCCAGCAGCGCGCGGGCGTCCTCGCGCAGGGCGCGCCAGCGGATGTGGCGCGCCCCCGGGAAGCGGTTGAGGTAGAGGTTCTCGGCGACCGTCAGGTCCGGGACCACCATCGACTTCTGGTAGACACAGGCCACCCTGCGCTGCCAGGCGGCGGTGTCGCCGTAGCCGGGGGCGGGCTCGTCCCCGAAGGTCACCTCGCCCTCGTCCGGGCGCTCCATCCCGGTCAGGACGGACACCAGCGTGGACTTGCCCGCCCCGTTGCGTCCGACGAGCGCATGGGCCTCCCCGGGCCGGACGGCCAGCCGGGCGTGGTCCAGGGCGACGGTGGGCCCGAACCGTTTGACGATGCCCTGGGCCCGCACCACGGCGGGCTGCTCGACCGCGCCCATGGTCACTTCTTCTCGAGCTGGTTGGCCCACAGCTTCTTGTCGTCGACGTTCTCCTTGGTGACCAGCGGCGCCGGGAGCTGGTCCTCCAGGCCGTTCTCGATCTTGACGATGTTGGAGCCGTGATCGGTGGGGCCGGGTTTGAACGTCTTGCCGTCCAGAGCGGCCTTCGCGTAGTTCAGGGCCCACTGGGCGTAGAGGTCGGCGGGCTGGGAGAGCGTGGCGTCGATCTTCCCGGAGCGGATCGCGTCCAGCTCCTCGGGTATCCCGTCGTTGGAGATGATCGTGATGTGCTTGTCCGAACCGGCCGGCTTCAGCAGCCTCTTCTGCTCCAGCAGCGCGAGCGTGGGCTGCAGGAAGACGCCGCCCGCCTGCATGTAGATGCCGTTGATGTCCTTGTGCTGGGCCAGCAGGCTCTGCAGCTTGGCGGAGGCCACATCGCCCTTCCAGTCGGTGGGCAGCTCATGCACCTTGATGCCGGGGTACTTCTTCTTCATGCAGGAGGCGAACGCCTGCGAGCGGTCCCGGCCGTTGATGGAGCTGAGGTCGCCCTGGAGCTCGGCGACCCGGCCCTTGCCGCCCAGCTTCTCGCCGAGGTACTCGCACGCCTTGGTGCCGTACGCCCGGTTGTCGGCCCGTACCACCATGTAAATCTTGCCGGAGTCGGGCCGGGTGTCCACGCTCACCACGGGGATCTTCTTCTCCTCCAGCTGTTCCAGGGTGGAGGAGATGGCGCCGGTGTCCTGCGGGGCCATGACGATCGCCTTGGCGCCCTGGTCGGTGAACGCCTGGACGTTGGCGACCAGCTTGGAGATGTCGTTCTGCGAGTTGGACAGCGGCAGCGCGGAGACGGTGCCCTTGTCGACACCCTTCTCCAGGTACTGCTGGTAGGAGTTCCAGAAGTCGGTGTCCGTCCGCGGCATGTCGATGCCGACCTTGCCGCCGCCGGCGCCATTGCTCTCGCGGTTGCAGCCGGTGAGCGCTGCGACGGCCAGCAGCACGGCGCAGGCGGCGGTGCCAGTGGTGCGGAGTCTCGTCATCGAGTCCCGTCCTTGGTCGTTCTGGGTCGAGTGGTGCGGGTGGTGCTGGTCTCGGGCGTAGCGTCGGGCGAAGCCGTTGTCCAGAGTTGCGGCGTTGTCCGGGGTGGAGGCGGCGTCTCAGGAGGATGCGGGGCGCAGCCGCAGTCCCTGCATCCCTCCGTCGACGGCCAGCGCGGTGCCGGTGACGGCCGCGGCGGCGGGGCTGGCGAGATACGCGACGGCGGCGGCCACCTCGTCGGCGGAGACCAGCCGTCCGGTGGGCTGACGGGCCTCCAGGGCGGCGCGCTCGGCCGCCGGATCGGGGGCCTGGTCGAGCAGCCGGCCGACCCACGGGGTGTCCGCGGTGCCGGGGTTGACGCAGTTGACGCGGACCCCCTCGCGGATGTGGTCCGCGGCCATGGCGAGGGTCAGCGACAGCACCGCGCCCTTGCTGGCGCTGTAGGCGGCGCGCTGCGGCAGTCCGGCGGTGGCGGCGATCGAGCAGGTGTGGGTGATGGAGACGGCGCCGGGCCGGTCGGCCGCGGCGGCGCGCAGATGGGGCAGCGCGGCCCGCGCGGTGCGGACCAGGCCCAGCACATTGATGTCCAGCAGCCGGTGCCACTCCTCGTCGGAGTTGTCCTCGACGCTGCCGATCGCGCCGATGCCCGCGTTGCCGACGAGGGTGTGCAGGGCGCCGAACTCGGTCACCGCCGCGTCCACCGCGGTCCTGATCGCCTCGTCGGAGGTGACGTCGGCCTTCAGCGGCAGCGTGCCGTCCGGGGCGCCCGACGGATCGCGGTCGAGCACGGCGACCCGCGCTCCCCGGTCGCGCAGCGTGGCGGCGATCGCGGCGCCGATACCGGAGGCGCCCCCGGTGACGAGCGCGGCCAGCCCTTCGAAGTCGCCGGTGGTCACTGGTTGTCCTCCTGTCGTACGGGCTGTGCGGGTGCGGGCGTTGCCGGTGCGGGCGGTGCCGGTTCGGGCCCTGCGAGGCGGGCCCGCCATTCGGGCCCGTCCGGATAGCGGTAGGCGGCGATCGACTCGGGGTACATACGGGCGGAGAAGCCCGGCGCGGTCGGGGCGCGGTAGCGGCCCGACTCGATGACCACGGGATCGGCGAAGTGCTCGTGGAGGTGGTCGACATACTCGATGACCCGGTCGTCCCAGCTGCCCGATACGGCCACGAAGTCGAACATGGCCAGATGCTGGACGAGTTCGCACAGCCCGACGCCGCCCGCGTGCGGGCACACCGGAAGTCCGTACTTGGCGGCGAGCAGCAGGATCGTGAGGTTCTCGTTGACCCCGGCGACCCGTGCCGCGTCGATCTGGACGAAGTCGACCGCCTCGGCCTGGAGCAGCTGCTTGAAGACCACACGGTTGGCGACATGCTCACCGGTGGCGACCTTGACCGGCTGTCCGGCGCGGATGGCGGCGTGGGCGAGGACGTCGTCCGGGCTGGTGGGCTCCTCGATCCAGTGCGGATCGTACGGCGCCAGGGCGCTCATCCAGCGCACCGCCTCCGCCACGTCCCAGCGCTGGTTGGCGTCCACGGCGATGCGCACATCGGGGCCGACCGCCTCGCGCGCGAGCCGCATGCGCCTGAGGTCCTCGTCGAGATCGGCGCCGACCTTGAGCTTGATCTGGCCGAAGCCGTCGGCGACGGCCTCCTGCGCCAGCTTGATCATTTTCTCGTCGGAGTAGCCGAGCCAGCCGGGCGAGGTGGTGTAGGCGGGGTAGCCCCGCTCGCGCAACAGCGCGGCGCGCTCGGCGCGGCCGGGCTCGGCGGCGCGCAGGATGGCGAGCGCCTCGTCACGGGTGAGCGCGTCGGTGAGGTAGCGGAAGTCGACCAGCTCGACCAGCTCCTCGGGCGACATCTCGGCGAGGAACTGCCACAGCGGCCGGCCGGCCTGCCGGGCGGCGAGGTCCCAGGCGGCGTTGACCACCGCGCCCGCCGCCATATGCATGACGCCCTTCTCCGGCCCGAGCCAGCGCAGCTGCGAGTCATGGGTCAGCTCACGGTGCAGGGCGGCCAGATCGGCCGCCGTCAGCGGCGCGGGGCGGCCCACCACATGGGGGCGGAGCGAGCGGATGGCGGCCGCGGTGACATCGTTGCCGCGGCCAATGGTGAAGACGAAGCCGTGTCCCTCGGACGCCGCCCCCTCCTCCGCGTCCGTGCGCAGCACGACGTAGGCGGCGGAGTAGTCGGGGTCCGGGTTCATGGCGTCCGAGCCGTCGAGCTGCTCCGAGGTGGGAAACCGGATGTCATGGACCTCGAGCTCGGTGACGGATGGACGCAGACTCAATGGGTGCTCCCTGAAACGATGCGCGAGAGAGAACATCGGACCTTTCGCGGTGATCCGATGTATAGCGCTGCTCCACGGGTTTCGTCCAGAGGTACGTCGGAACTTTCGGAGGACAGATCGGATGAATCTCTTAGTGCCCCTGGACGGGGGCTGCGGCCGGAGCACCGGAAAGCCGTAGGCTTGGGTGGCACGCAATGGGAACTGCAGCTGGTGGCGGCACCGATCCGTCCGCCCCGGTCGGAAGGAGGCGCTGGGTGATCGAGCTTGAGGGGGTTCCCGAGCTGATCGACCCGGTCATGATCTGTGCCTTCGAGGGCTGGAACGACGCCGGAGACGCCGCCTCGACCGCGGTCGGGCACCTGGACCGGGAGTGGAAGGGCGAGGTCTTCGCCTCGCTCGACGCCGAGGACTACTACGACTTCCAGGTGAACCGGCCCACCGTGGCCCTGGAGGGCGGCGTGCGCAAGATCACTTGGCCGACGACCCGGCTCTCGGTGGTCCGGGCGGACACCGGGGAGAAGTCCCGGGACCTGGTGCTGGTGCGCGGCATCGAGCCGAGCATGCGCTGGCGGTCGTTCTGCAACGAGATCCTCGGCTACGCCCATGAGTTGGGCGTGGAGATGGTCGTCATCCTCGGCGCACTGCTCGGTGACACCCCGCACACCCGGCCGGTGCCGGTCAGCGGGGTCACCTCCGATCCGGACCTGGCCCGCAGCCTCGATCTGGAGGAGACCCGCTACGAGGGCCCGACCGGGATCGTCGGAGTTCTCCAGGAGGCCTGCGCCCACGCCGGCGTCCCGGCGGTGAGCCTGTGGGCGGCCGTGCCGCACTACGTCTCGCAACCGCCGAACCCGAAGGCCACCCTGGCGCTGCTCAACCGCCTCGAGGACCTCATCTCGGTGCGTATCCCCCTCGGCGAGCTGACCGAGGACTCACGGGCCTGGCAGCTTGGCGTGGACCAGCTGGCCGCCGAGGACAGCGAGGTCGCCGAGTACGTCCAGTCGCTGGAGGAGGCGCGGGACACCGCCGAGCTGCCGGAGGCGTCGGGCGAGGCCATCGCCCGCGAATTCGAGCGCTATCTGCGGCGGCGCGACGGCCAGCCCGGCCCCGGCGGCCACGCGACCGAGAGCGGCGGCCTCGCGGAGGGCCGGGAGGGCGGCACAGGCGGCCCGGGCGCGCCCTATCTACGGGATCCCGCCACCGGCCATGGGCGGCCGCGCAGGCCGTCCCCCAAGGACGAGGTGACCAAGGACGAGGTGACCAAGGACGAGGTGGCCAAGGACGAGGTGGCCAAGGACGAGGTGGCCAACGACGGCGAGGACACTGGCGGCGCCGAGGACGACGCCAAGGATCCGGACGGCGCCCAGGGCGCTCAGGGTGGCGAGGGCCAGGACGTCTCCCGCCGCGACGAGAGCGGCACGGAGCGGGGCGGCGACGGGGACGAGGGGTCCGGCTCCGGCCGGTAGGCCGGTAGACCGGTAACCCACAACCGCGCCGCCGCGCGCGTACGCCACGCTCCACGGGGCCGCACGCCCCCACGTCAGCCGCGTGGCACGGCACACGGGAAGCAGCGACGAGCCCGCGCCGGGAGGACCCCGGCGCGGGCTCATGCGTTCACCGTCATCACGGTGCGGCGATACGACGCCGCGTCAGAGGGCCACGCCCAGCAGCGCGTCCACGGTGCGCGAGACCAGCCCGGGCGCCCCCTCGTCCGTACCGCCGGTGGCCGTCTGCGCGGCCGCCCAGCGGTCGACGGCGGCCAGGGCGGCCGGGGAGTCCAGGTCGTTCGCGAGCGCCTCGCGGACCTCCTCCACCAGCGCGGCGGCCGAGGGCCCGTCCGGCCGCGAGACGGCCGCACGCCAGCGTCCGAGGCGCTCCTCGGCCTCCCGCAGCACCCCGTCCGTCCACTCCCAGTCCGAGCGGTAGTGGTGGGCCAGCAGCGCGAGCCGTATGGCGGCCGGGTCCACACCGTCGCGGCGCAGCGCCGAGACGAAGACCAGGTTGCCCTTGGACTTGGACATCTTCTCGCCGTCCAGAGCCACCATTCCGGCGTGCACATACGTTTTGGCGAACGGCCGCTCACCGGTGAGGACCTGGGCGTGCGAGGCACCCATCTCATGGTGCGGGAAGGCGAGATCGGATCCGCCGCCCTGCACATCGAAGCCCATGCCGAGGTGGTCCAGGGCGATGGCCACGCACTCGATGTGCCAGCCGGGGCGGCCGGAGCCGAGCGATCCGCCGTCCCAACTCGGCTCGCCGTCACGGGCGGCCATCCACAGCATCGGGTCGAGGGGGTTCTTCTTGCCGGGGCGCTCCGGGTCGCCGCCGCGCTCGGCGGACAGCAGCCGCATGGCCTCGGCGTCGAGCCGGCTGACGGACCCGAAGGAGGGGTCGGACTCCACGGAAAAGTAGATGTCGCCTTCGAGTTCATAGGCGGCGCCCAGGTCGCGCAGCCGCTCCACGAGCGGCACGATGCCCGGTATCGACTCGACGGCGCCGATGTAGTGGCGCGGGGGCAGCATCCGCAGGGCCGTCATGTCCTCGCGGAAGAGGGCGGTCTCGCGCTCGGCGAGGGCCGTCCAGTCGTCGCCGTTCCGCTGGGCCCGCTCCAGCAGGGGGTCGTCGACATCCGTGACGTTCTGGACGTAGTGAACCTGGCGCTTGGTGTCGAGCCATACGCGCTGAACGAGGTCGAACGCGTTGTAGGTCGCGGCATGACCCATGTGGGTCGCGTCGTACGGGGTGATCCCGCAGACGTAGATGCGCGCGACGGGACCGGGGGTCAGAGTGATCCGTCCCCCGGTCGCGGTGTCGTGAATGCTCAGGTCCCGGCCACTGCCGGGCAGGGCGGGAACCTCAGAAGCGGGCCAGGCATACATGCAATGAGCGTAACCGGATGCAGCGTCCGCATACGAACCGGACCAGCGGTGTTGGCCGGATGGGCGGTCTTGTGGATGCGCCCGTGAGCTGCATGAGCCCTCTGAGCTGCGTTCCACGGCTGCCGGGCGGGGACGCGGCGGAGCGCCGCCCGGAGACGGAACGGGCCGGTCCGCTCCGACCGGCGGCCAGGGGACCCGGCCGCCTCAGACCCGCGGCCACCGAGCCCGGAGCGGACCCGGCCGCCTCAGACCGGCGGCCAGGGGATGGCGGGCCACTGGCCGCTGGGCTCGGGGTGCTTCCCGGTCCGCAGCAGCGTGGCCACACGGGCCCTCAGGGCCTCGATCTCGGCCCCGGTGATCAGCTCCGCCAGCCGGGCGCAGAGCGGGCCGCCGTCGGCGAGCTGGTCCGCCAACCGGCGCAGCACCTCCAGCACATCGTCCGGCAGCGGCTCCCCGGCCCAGCCCCACAGCAGCGTGCGCAGCTTGTCGTCGGCGTTGAAGGTCACTCCGTGATCAATCGCATAGAGCCGGCCACCGGCCGCGGGCAGCAGATGGCCGCCCTTACGGTCGCCGTTGTTGATCACCGCGTCGAGGACGGCCAGCCGGCGCAGCCGTACGTCGTCGGCGTGGACCAGCAGCGCCGTACGGCCCTCGCCCACCTCGGCGTAGCCGATCGCCTTCCAGCCGGGGCCCGGTTCGTCGCCCTCGACGAGCGCGAGCAGCTCCCCTCCCCCGGTCTCCCCGGATCCATCGCCGTCGGCGTCGCCGTCCGCCCCGTCGGAGGCCACCTCGACCTCTATCCAGAGCTGGCACATCCCCTGCCCGTACGGCCCGTCGCGCAGCACAGTGGGCGGCACCAGGCCCCAGCCGGTGGCCTCGGAGATCTCGTACGCGGCGACCTCGCGCTGGGCGAGCGTGCCGTCCGGGAAGTCCCACAGCGGCCGTTCCCCGGCCACCGGCTTGTAGACGCAGGGGGCGCTGTGGCCGTCGTACTCGACCGTGCAGTACAGCACCGCGTTGGACGCCTCCCGGACCTGTCCGCGCACCGTCAGCTCACCGAGAGCCAGCAGCTCGGACGGGGGCAAGAGGCGCGAAGCCTCCGTTGAGGGTGGTGGTGGGAGACGGGTGGGCGGCGTCAGGCTCCGCGGCGGTATCCGTTCTGGCGCGGACATACGTGTCCCTCCGGGTCGAGCGGCAGACTGCACAGCGGGCAGGGCGGCCGGCCGGCGTTGACGACCTCCAGGGCGCGCTTGGCGAACGCGCGCGCCTGCGTCCCGGTGAGCCGCACCCGCAGCATGGGCGGGCCGTTCACATCGTCCTGGAGCAGCCGCTCCTCGGCCTCGGCCAGATCCTCCTCGGACTCGGCCTCCAGCTCGACCAGGGCCTGCGCCTCGACGATCATCCGCTGTTCCTCGCCATCCCAGGCGAGTGCCATGGTGCCGACCCGGAACTCCTCCTCCACGGGGGCTTCCAGCGGTGCGGTGTCGGTGAGTTCGGTCGGTGCGACGGCGGGGACCGGGGCGTTTCCGCCGGTGCGCCGCACCACCTCGTCCAGCAGCTCGTCTATCCGCTCGGCCAACGCGGCGACCTGCGTCTTCTCCAAGGCGACACTGGTGGTCCGGCCACTGGCGGACGCCTGCAGGAAAAAGGTACGGCGACCAGGCAGCCCGACCGTACCGGCGACGAAACGGTCCGGCGGGTCATAGAGGAACACCTGACGGGACAACGTCCTGCTCCATTTTGGTTCGACTGCTCGGCTGACTGACTGCTGACCGCTGGGTGCCACGACCGCCCGGTCAGGGCTGTCACGGCGCCCTCGCACCGCGGCACCACCCTACTGCGCACGGAGATCACGGTGCTCCCGCGTCGCCGCCCACCGCCGCGTCCCCGCCCCGGTCCCCGGTGGTCTCCTCGCGCGGCGCCAGTCCCGCGAAGTCGCCGGTGTCGCCGAGCCGGACGACGAAGGGCCGGGTCGGGGTGTACCGGATCGCGGTGACCGAGCAGGGCTCGACCGAGATCCGCTGGAAGAGATCGAGATGCAGTCCGAGGGCGTCCGCGACCAGTGCCTTGATGACGTCCCCGTGGGAGCACATCAGATAGACCGCGTTGGCGCCGTGCTCCTGCTCGATCCGGGCGTTCCAGTCGCGCACCGCCTCGACCGCGCGCGTGTGCATGGCGCGCATGGACTCGCCACCGGGGAAGGCGGCGGCGGACGGATGCTGCTGGACGACGTTCATCAGTGGTTCATCGGCGAGCTCGGCGAGCTTACGGCCCGACCAGTCGCCGTAGTGGCACTCCCCGATCCGGTCGTCGGGGTGCAGCGGCAGTTCGGGGCGGGCGGCGAGCAGCGGGGCCAGCGTCTCCCGGCAGCGCTGCAGGGGGCTGGTGACGGCGGCGGCCAGGGGCAGCCCGGCCAGCCTGCCGGGCAGCGCCGCGGCCTGGGCCGTACCGCGCTCGTCGAGGGCGACACCGGGGGTCCAGCCCGCCAGGACGCCCGCGGTGTTGGCGGTGGACCGGCCGTGCCGTACGAGGATCAGCATGGGCATGCCTGCCACCCTACGACCCTTCCGGCGCCGCTCAGCGGGGGTGCGCTCCGATCCCGCACAAGGGCCCCCCTGTGCGTACCGGCATCACGCGAGGCAGAATGCGCTGCGTGATCGTGGATTGTGCCATCTACCGGGACGGGTGCCGCACCGAGGGCCCCGCCGACTTCTCCGACGCCCTCGACGAGGCGCGCGCGAGCGGGGACGCCTTCTTGTGGATCGGCCTGCATGAGCCGACCGAGAAGGAGTTCGAGCTGGTCACCAGCGAGTTCGGACTTCATCCGCTGGCCGTGGAGGACGCCCTGTGCGCCCACCAGAGGCCGAAGCTGGAGGTCTATGACGACTCGCTGTTCCTGGTGCTCAAGCCGATCCAGTACGACGACAAGGCCGGCACCGTCACCGCGGGTGAGCTGATGGTCTTCGTCGGTGACTCCTTCGTGGTGACCGTAAGGCACGGCGAGGCGAATCCGCTCGGCGCGGTGCGGGACCGGCTGGAGAAGATGCCGGAGGTCCTGCAGCACGGTCCGACGGCGGTGATGTACGCGGTCTCGGACGCGGTCGTGGACCACTACCTGGACGTGGCCGACGCGCTGCACGGGGACCTGGAGGGGCTGGAGACGGAGGTGTTCGCCCCGAACGCGGGCGCCGGGCAGAACACCGCCGGGCGGATCTACGCCTTCAAGCGCGAGGTGATGGAATTCCGCCGGTCGGCCGGGCCGTTGGGGGAGCCGATGGAGCGGCTCACCGGCGCCGGGGTGCCGTTCGTGCACGAGGGCTCCCGGCCGTTCTTCCGCGATGTCAGCGACCATCTGACCCGGGTGAACGAACATGTGGAGGGGTTGGACCGGCTGCTGTCGGACATCCTCTCCGCCCATCTCGCGCAGATGGGCGTGCGGCAGAACGACGACATGCGGAAGATTTCGGCGTGGGCGGCGATGGCCGCGGTGCCGACGATGATCGCCGGGATCTACGGCATGAATTTCGACCATATGCCCGAGCTGAAGCAGCCCTGGGGATACCCGGGGGTGGTCGCGCTCATGGCCGGTGTGATCGCCGTGCTGTACCGCTGGTTCAAGCGCCGCGGGTGGCTCTGAGCCGGTGGCGCTGCCGAAGCCATAGTCGGGCTCAGACGAACTCGGGCGCCTCGGGTGCCCCGGAAGCGCTCTGGGCGGGCCCGCCGAGCGCGTTGCGCCGCTCGGGCATCCGCAGGGACACCATGCGCCGCCAGCCCCCCAGCCGCTCGTACATGTGCAGGGCGTGGATCCCGGCCGCGAACAGCGCGGACTTCGGCTCGGGCCAGCCGAGAACGCACCCCATGTGGGCCATCACGGCCAGGCTGACGTCCCGGTAGACCTCCATCTCGACGAGCGCGGTCTCCCGCAGGGCCCGCTGGATGGTCCGGCCGTATCCGGCGGCGGCCAGGCGCAGCAGCTCCTCGTGGCAGTAGGCGAGGTGGTTGTCCTCGTCCTCGGCGATCATGCGCACGGCACGGCCGAGGTCGGGGTGATCGCCGAAGTACCTGCGCAACATCACCATCTGCGCGGAGGCGCGCTGTTCGGTGACCCGGCTGTGTGCGAGGTAGATCACAATGTCGTGCTCGGTGAGCGGCTCATCGCGGCGCAGCTTGTCATGGGCGAGGCCGATGCCGCGCGCCTCCAGGAGCATCGTGTAGTCGGCCTCGCGCGGCACCTCCATGGGCTCCAGATCGCGCTTGCTCAGCAGGGCGTTGAAGATCCGGCCGTGTTTGTCCTCGTCGGCGCCATGGCGGGCGATCTTGGGGGCGAGGTCGCGCAGGCTCTCGGGCACGAGGGCGGCGATCCGGCCGTTCTCCCAGCCTCCCTGGGCCTCCCCGCTGGCCGCGACGGAGCAGAAGAGCCGGAACGACTCGTCGTCGTCGAGGATCTCCTGGAACACGCTTTTCGCCGAGAGCATCGCCGCCACCTCCGTGCGCTTGTCGTGCGCCGCCGTGCCGACATCCACGCAGGGGCTGCGCAGAAAAAGTCAACGGCCCGGTGGGCGCGGCGGCAACAGCTCAGGCTCACGGCTCGGCCGAACGGAGGACGGCGCGGGCGCCGCGTCCCCGTAACTGCTGGGCGGCGTAGGCGTTGTGCTGGATGACGGCCGTGGCGGGGAGACCCCCGAGCCCCCACCACGGCCGCAGAACTCTCCCGGCGCGGCGCCGAGCCGACTCCCCGGCCGAGCCGACTCCCCGGCCGAGCCGACTCCCCAAGGGCCTTCGACGGCCGCTGTGCGGCTTGCCACGGCCTCGCGTGCGCCATCGCGGCCTTACGGCGAGCAGGGCCGCCCCTGGCGCTCGTCGTCCCCTCAGCGCCCGATGGCGGCCCTTGGCGCTCGTCGCCGGCCTTTACGCGACTCCGGCCCGCTCCAGGGCCTCCACGCCCGCCCGCAGCCCGGCGAGGCGCTCCTCCAGCGTGAAGCCCGAGGGTGTGAGCGACAGGGTGGTGACCCCGGCCTCCGCGTACGCCTGCATGCGGTCCGCGATGCGCTCGACGGGGCCGAGCAGCGAGGTGGAGTCGATCAGCTCGTGGGGGACGGCCGCGGCGGCACCCTCCTTGTCCCCGGAGAGGTACTTCTCCTGGATCTCGGCGGCCTCCTTCTCGTACCCCATGCGCTGCGCGAGCTTGTTGTAGAAGTTCTGCTTGGCGCTGCCCATGCCGCCCACGTAGAGCGCCGTGTACGGGCGGAACTGGTCGGCGAGGGCGCGGACGTCGTCGCCGAGGGCCATGGGAACGGTGGGCACCACGTCGAAGCCCTCGAGGTCCTTGCCCGCCTTCTCCCGGCCCGCACGCAGCGAGCTGAGGGTGGTCGCCTCGGCGTGCTCGGGCGCGTAGAAGAGAACCAGGGCGCCGTCGGCGATCTCGCCGGTCTGCTCCAGGTTCTTCGGGCCGATGGCCGCGATGTACAGCGGGATGTACTCCCGCACCGGGTGCACGGTGAGCTTGAGGGGCTTGCCGGGGCCGTCGGGCAGCGGCAGCGTCCAGTTCTGGCCCTCGTGCGTCAGCCGCTCGCGTGACATCGCCTTGCGGATGATCTCCACGTACTCGCGGGTGCGGGCGAGCGGCTTGTCGAACCGCGTCCCGTACCAGCCCTCGGACACCTGGGGCCCCGAGACGCCGAGCCCGAGGCGGAAGCGGCCACCGGAGAGGGTGTCGAGAGTGGCGGCCGTCATGGCCGTCATGGCCGGGGTACGGGCCGGGATCTGGAAGATGGCGGAGCCGACATCGATGCGTTCGGTCTGCGCGGCGACCCACGCGAGGACCGTGGCCGCGTCCGAACCGTAGGCTTCGGCGGCCCAGCACACGGCGTAGCCGAGCCGGTCGGCCTCGCGGGCGACCTCGAGGTTGTCCGCGTCCATTCCGGCGCCCCAGTAGCCGAGGTTGATGCCGAGCCTCATACCGCACCCCTTACTGATCAGTAACGTCGCTGTTCCGGGGACTCTAGCGCGCATGGCCGGGATACGTCAGGGGTGGGTTATCCACAGGCTGCCACGAGGCGCTTTCCGGACAGTAATCTCGACGTTCATGGAGCTAAGGCACCTCGGCCGCACGGGCCTGCGCGTCTCCCGGCTCGGGCTCGGCACGCTCACTTGGGGGCGGGACACAGACGAGCACGACGCCGCGGATCAGCTCAAGGCGTTCTGGGAGGCGGGCGGGACACTGGTCGACACCGCCGATGTCTACGCGGACGGCGGCGCCGAATACCTCCTGGGGCAGTTACTGGAAGGGCTGTTGCCGCGGCGCGATCTGCAGATCGCCACCAAGGCCGGCAGCGTGCCCGATCCCGACCGCCGCTTCGACGGTTCGCGCGGCCATCTGCTGGGCGCGCTGGACGCCTCCCTGGAGCGGCTGGGCACGGACTATGTCGACCTGTGGCAGGTGCACGCCTTCGATCCGTTCACCCCGCTCGAGGAGACCTTGCAGGCGCTCGACATCGCGGTCAGCAGCGGCCGGGCCCGCTATGCGGGGGTGTCCAACTTCAGCGGCTGGCAGCTCGCGAAGGCCGCCACCTGGCAGCTAGCCGCCTCCGGTGCGCACACCCGGCTGGCCAGCACGCAGATGGAGTATTCACTGCTCCAGCGCGGTGTGGAGCGCGAGGTGCTGCCCGCCGCCCTCGACCTCGGCGTCGGGCTGCTGCCGTCCTCGCCGCTCGGCCGCGGTGTGCTCACCGGCAAGTACCGCCATACGACGCCCGCCGACTCGCGCGGCGCCTCCGAGCTCGCGGCCTTCGTCGCCCCGTATCTGGACGAGGAGGCGAGCCGGATCGTCGAGGCGGTCGCCATAGCCGCGGACGGCCTGGCGACCACCGCGCTCAATGTGGCGCTCGCCTGGGTCCGCGACCGCCCGGGGGTCACCGCGCCGATCGTCGGCGCGCGCAACGCACAGCAGCTGAGAGCGGCGTTGTCGGCGGAGAGCCTTAGTCTTCCGGACGAGATCTGCCAGGCGCTCGACGATGTGTCGGCGCCCGTGCACCGCTATCCCGATCAGGACTGGAGCACGCTGTGAGTACCGACCGCCTCGCCGGCGAGGCCGCATCCGCGCCCGAGGAGGCCGAGCCCAATCCCGCCGAGCCGGCGGAGCCGGGCGGGCCCGGGGCCCCGGAGCCGGGTGGGCCCGGAGGTCCCGACGCCGCCGGGACGGACCCGGACCACGCCCCGGGCGACCACAGCGAGCCCGGCGGCGCGGACGCCCTGGCGGGGGCGGACCGGAACGACGCGGGAACCGCGGCCGCCGGGCCCGCCCGACGGGGCGGGGCCGACGCTGCCGAGGCTCCCGCCGCCGGAACGGGCGGCACCCACGGCGGGAGCGCCGACCGCGAGCCGACCCCGGCTGCCCCCGGGGACGGGGTCGGCGGGAAGGGGCGGCGGTCGGCGGCGGCTGAGGCGTTGGCCGCCGCTGTGCGGGCCGTGGAGAGCGGTGAGCGGTCGGCGGCGTCGTTCTTCAACGACGCCCCCGCGCGCCGTCCGGCGGCGCCTGCCGCCCCAGCCGCACCCGTGCGCGAGCAGCCCCGTGCGGCGGCCCCCGCGCCCGCTCCCGTGCGCCCGCCGTCGGCCCGTCCGGCGTCCGGGCCAGGGGGCGAGGTCGCCGGCAGCAGCGACGTCCGGCAGGTGCTCGCGGCGGGTGGAGCCCCCGAGACCCTGGCGGGGCCGGTCGCCGAAACGCTCGGGGAGCGTGCCGCCGAGGCGCTGCGCGAGGACCCCTGGCAACTGCTGGCCGTGCCCGGCGTGCGCCCCGAACAGGCGGACGGCTTCGCCCGCTCCCTCCTCGGCCCGGCCTGCGAGCCCGGCGACGAGCGGCGTGCTCTGGCGCTCACCGGCTGGCTGCTCGAGCGCGCCGCCCTCGAAGGACACACCGCGCTGGAGTCGTCCACGCTGCGCGACGCGCTCGCCAAGGTATCCGTGCCGGACCCGGACGAGGCACTGCGCACCGCGATCGCGGAGGGCGCGGTGCTGGTCTTCCAGGACGCGCTCGACGCCCCGCCGGGGGCGCGTCCCCAGGCGGCCGACGACGAGGACGCCGAGCAGCCGGTGCGGGTGCTGCTGGGGCTGGACCGCTATGCCCTGGCGGAGGAGAGCCTGGCCGACGCTCTCGCCCGGCTGGCGAGCACCTTCGCCCCGTCACAGGGCGGCGCGGCAGACGGCGAGGCGCCCGCGGGCGCCCCCGGCGCGCCCGAGTGGGAGAGCGCGGCCGGCGCCGCGCCGACCGCCTCCGCCGCGGAGCTCATCCGTACGGTCGCGGCCCACGGCCTGGTCGCCCACAGCGGTGGCGAGGCGGCGCGCGCCGAACCGGCGGCACTGGTCGCCGCCGCCCGCGCCCTGGGCCTGCGGGCCTACGCGGCCGCGCACAGCGAGGACGGCAGGCGGCGGCTGGCCGCCGCGCTGAGCGAGGCCCCGGGCACCGGCCCGGAGGCCACCTCTGCGGATCCGGAGGCCGCCTCTGCGGCCGTCACCATTGCCGGGCTGCTGGCCGACGCCGAGGGTCCCGGACGCGACGAGGAGGGCGCGCTCGCGCTCGATCTGCTCGCCGTGCTGGACGCCCCGCGGCTCGATGTGGAGACGGCCGCGATGCTCGTCGAGTCGCTGCCGGACGGCGCCCGTCTGGTGCTGAGCGGGGATCCCGGAGTGCTGTGGTCGGCCGGCCCCGGCCGGGTCTTCGCGGATCTGGTGGCGGCCCGCCGCTGCCCGCAGGTCGTCTCCCGCACCCCCGACCCGGGCCCGATCGGCGAGCTGGTCTCGGGCATCGGGATCGGCGAGCTCAACCAGGTGGAGGCGCCCGGCAAGGAGGTCGTGATCGTGCCCGTGCGGGACGCGGGCGAGGCGGTGCACCGCACCGTGCAGCTCGTGGCCGACTCGGTGCCCCGTGCGATCGGCATCCCGGCCGAGCAGACCCAGGTGATCACCCCGGGCCACGGTGGCGCGGCCGGCACCCGCGCGCTCAACGCCGCACTGAAGACCCGGCTCAACCCCGGCCCCGGCCGGTTCGGCGGCTTCGACCCGGGCGACCGCGTGGCGTACACCCCGGCCCCGGGCCGTACGGTGCCGGGCACCGTGGTCTCGGCGGACGCCGAGGGGCTGCGTCTGGACTGCGCGGGCAGCCCCGTCGTGGTGCCACGCACGGAGGTCGGCGAGCTGGTGCGGCACGGCTGGGCCCTCACCGCGCACCAGGCGGCCGGAGCGCGCTGGCCCGCGGCCGTGGTGGTGCTGCCGGGCGACGCCACGGCGGGGCTGACCCGCGCCTGGATCTACACGGCCTTCAGCCGCGCTGAGCGCCATCTGTCGGTGGTCCACGGCGCGGACGCGGCGCTGCCCCGGGCAGTGGCGGAGATCCCCTTCAAGGAGCGCACCACACGGCTGCGCGCCCTGCTCCAGGCCCAGGTCCCGGCCGGGTCCGCGGGCTGACCGGCGGCCCGGCCGCGGCCCGCGACAGGCCCCCGGGAACACCATGGCCCCGGATCGCCCAGCCTGAGGCGGGGCGATCCGGGGCCGGGCGATCGGTCCGGAGCCGCGGTGCTCAGCTACCCGGTTCCAGCACCTCCAGCTCGTCCTCGTCCTCGAGCTCTTCGTCCTCAAGCTCCTCGTCGAAGACCGAACTCATGTCGAAGCGGCACACGACCATATGCGGATCCGCCTGGTCGAAGGGGGCCGAGAGCCACTCCCCCGGCTCCGGGGGCTCCTCGGCCGCCACCACCCAGAGCGTGGAGTCGCCCTCCTCGAGGCCGAACTCCTTGTGGCGAGAGGCGATCTCATCCGCCTCGAACTCGCCGAAGACCACGCCCAAGGCGGTGTGCACACTCTCCCCGGCGGCCGCGCCGCCGCCCTGCCTGTCGCTCCCTGTGTCGATGTCCGGATCCAGGTCAGCGATCCGCTGCGCCTGCGAGAGCAGCCGCTGCGGTTCGACGACGACGTAGTCCCTGCGGATCAGCACGCTCAGCGCGCTCGGCTCCTCCGGCCCGGCGTAGGCGGGGAGGCGGTCGTCACCAGGGATCTCGAAGGGCGTCACCTCGTCGTAGGCGTCATAGAGCAGCTCGTCGTAGACCTCGGCTGCCGCGGCCAGTTCGTTGAACGCGGCGTAGACGGCCGGATCGCCTTCCCCCGACCGGCGTTCGACAGCGTCGAGGTGACGATCCAGTGCGGCTTTCACCGCTTCGGCAGCGGCGCGTACCTCGGCAGCGGATGGCTGCGCAGCATCAGACATAGTGCAGACGCTATCCGTAGCAGGGCAGTTCCCGCACAATAGATGCGATGCCGGAATACGAATTCTGTGATGTGTATGTGCCGCGCGGGGTTTCCCGCAAGGCCACTACCCGCCTGCTCACCGACCATGCTGAGTACGGACACTGGGAGTTGGATCGCCTGAGACTCAACCCCGACGGCAGCCGCAGAGTGCGATTGCGGCGCCGGATCATCCGCCAACTCCGGGCCACCTGGTAGCGGGCCGGGACAAGACGGTGCGGGCCCCGCTTGGTGCGGGGCCCGCCGTGAGTGACGCCACGGTCACCCGGCGTAGGAGATCCGGTGTGTGATGCGTGACGTGCGAGGTGCGGTGCGCGGTGTGCGGTGCCCGGCGGGTGTCGCGTTACGACCACCGCACGGCACGATCAGCACCTGTCCCACCCGTCGCACCTGGCAGCGCGATGCGTGATCAGCGCTGCGCGGCGCGGGCCCGTCGGTAGAGCACCGTGCCCGCCAGCAGCAGGCCCGCGGCGGCCGGAATGGCCAGCTCGACGGGGCCGGCACCGGTGTGCGCCAGCTGCTCCTTGCCGCCGAGGTTCGCGGACGGGTCGAGGCCGTGGTTTCCCGCCTGCTCAGCGGGGTCATCCGAGTCACCGCCACCGGGGTTCGAGCCCCCGGGGTTACTGGGGTTGCCAGGATTGCCGGGGTTGCCCGGCTCACCGGGCTGCCCGGGGTTGCCAGGATTGCCGGGCTGACCCGGGTTCCCGGGGTTCCCAGGGTTGCCGGGGTTGCCAGGGTTGCCGGGGTTCCCAGGGTTACCCGGGTTGCCGGGGTTCCCAGGGTTACCGGGGTTACCCGGGTTCCCAGGGTTACCCGGGTTCCCAGGGTTCTCCGGTACCGCCGGGACCGTCTCAGCGCAGTCGCCGCCGTCGCCGGTGTTGCCGAACCCGACCGCGCTGATGTTGTTCCCGCACACATTGACCGGAACGCCGATCGGGGCCTGGATGTTGTTGCCGGAACCGATCCCCGACGAGTCACTGGCGCTGCCCTGCGCCTGCGGACCGCCGGCCTGGGTACCGCCACCGCCGGACGAGTCGTCCGAACCGCCGCCGCACCGCCCCCCACCGGCACCGTTGAAGACGCCGATGACGCTCACCGTGTTTCCGCACAGATTCACCGGCACATGCACCGGGGCCTGGATGTTGTTGCCCGAGACGACGCCCGGCGAGTACGCGGCGCCACCATCGGCCCCCGGACCCGCCGCCTGGGCGTAGCCGCCGGTCACGGCGAGAACGCCGCTCGCCGCGGCTACGGTGATCAGGCCCTTTTTCGCAACCTGTCGCATAACTTTCTGCTCCCCTAGCTTCTGTCCCGGCCGGAGTGCGCGCGGGCGATTTCGCCCGCACCCCCATCCCCGGGCGCCCCGGAGCACGCACACTCCGAAACCACCCGGGGCTCACACTCCGGTGGACCGTGACCCGATGTCACGTGATCGATGCGGTAGTTGCCGAAGGCGGGGTACAGCACCACCCCTTGTCGGCACCGCGGCCCGGTTACGGGCCGCACACACCATGTAACGAGAAGGGAGCAATCAAGCTATCAAGCTACGACACCATTCACCCTTTTTGGTTCCTTCGGTATGTGTGATCGATTAGGCCGTTCGTGCAGCCCTCAGCAGGCGTCCAGGAACCGGTCCAGCACCCTCACACCAAACTTCAGACCGTCCACCGGCACCCGCTCGTCGACCCCGTGGAACATCCCGGCGAAGTCCAGCTCGGGGGGCAGCCGCAGGGGCGCGAATCCGAAGCAGCGGATGCCGAGGTCGTCGAAGGACTTCGCGTCCGTACCGCCCGAGAGGCAGTACGGCACGGCGCGGGCGATCGGGTCCTCGGCCTTCAGCGCCGACTGCATGGCGTCGACCAGCGCCCCGTCGAAGTTGGTCTCCAGCGCCTTGTCCGCGTGCACGTCCTCCCGCTTGACCCGCGGGCCGAGGATGCGGTCGAGGTCGGCCAGGAACTCCTCCTCGAACCCCGGCAGGAAGCGCCCGTCCACATGCGCCGTGGCCTGCCCCGGAATGACGTTGACCTTGTAGCCGGCGCTGAGCATGGTCGGGGCGGCGGTGTTCTGGAGCGTGGCCCCGATGATCTTCGCGATGCCGCCCAGCTTGGCGAGCGTCTCGTCCATGTTCTCCGGGTCGAGCGGGGTGCCGAGCGCATCGGACAGCTCGTCCAGGAAGGACCGTACGGTCTTGGTGACCCGCACCGGGAACTTGTGCCGCCCGAGCCGCCCGACCGCCTCCGTGAGCTCCGTGATGGCGTTGTCGTTGTTGGTCATCGAGCCGTGCCCCGCGGTGCCGTCCACCGTGAGCCGCATCCAGTGCATGCCCTTCTGCGCGGTCTCGATCAGATAGAGCCGCAGATCCTCGTTGACGGTGAAGGAGAAGCCGCCGACCTCGCCGATCGCCTCCGTCACGCCCTCGAAGAGGTCGGGGTGGTTGTTGACCAGGTGCTTGGCCCCGTAGACCCCGCCCGCCTCCTCATCGGCGAGGAAGGCCAGCACGATGTCGCGCGGGGGCTTGCGGCCGCTGCGCAGCCGGTCCCGGACGACCGCGAGCGTCATCGCGTCCATGTCCTTCATGTCCACCGCGCCCCGGCCCCAGACGCAGTCGTCCACGATCTCGCCGGAGAAGGGGTGGTGGGTCCAGTCCTCGGCGTTGGCCGGTACGACGTCGGTGTGGCCGTGGATGAGCAGCGCCGGACGGGACGGATCCTCCCCCTCGATCCGTGCCACGGTCGACGCCCTGCCCTTGTGCGACTCGAAGATCTTCGGTTCGAGCCCCACCTCGGCGAGCTTCTCTGCGACGTACTCGGCGGCCGCGCGCTCACCGGGGCCGGAGTGGTCGCCATAGTTACTGGTGTCGATCCGGATCAGGTCACGGCAGAGGTCGACCACCTCGTCCTCGCCCCTGACCGTTCCGGTCGTCGTCGCGCCCGAAAGCGACTCACTCACGATGCCTCCTCGTCGTTGCGCTGCCGCGGGACGCCCAGGTACGGACCCCCGCGGCAGGGGTCACCCGCCCATCCTCCTCCGCTCGCCCGCCCAGCCCAAGGCTTCAATACCGCCGTCACGCCCCCGTCACACAGCGCGGCCGCGGAGGCGCGACCGGCTGTGATCGAGCACGTCCCGATGTTTGCTATGGTTTTCCACGTCGGAACGGCCGCGGGCCGACCGGCAGACACCTGGTCCGGGTGGCGGAATGGCAGACGCGCTAGCTTGAGGTGCTAGTGCCCTTTATCGGGCGTGGGGGTTCAAGTCCCCCCTCGGACACCAGCTAATACCCCACTTCATGTGGGGTTTTCTGCTTTCCGGGACGGTGGCGTGACCAACCACGTGTCCAACAGCCTGGCGTACCCCCATGTTCAGGCGCCCGCGCCCCCGTCGACCGGCACGATCGCGCCGGTCACCATCGAGGCACGGTCGCTGAGCAGCCACGCGGCCACCTCGGCCACCTCGCGGGGCTCGGCCATGCGGCCGAGCGGGGTCGCCGCGTTAATGCGCTCGCTGACGCCCGGGGATGCCGCCTCCCACGCGTCGATCATCTCCGTGGCGGTGCCGCCGGGGGTGATGCCGTTCACTCGGATCCCCTGAGGGCCCCAGGTCACGGCCGCGGTCTCGGTGATGCTGTTGAGGGCGCGCTTCATGGCGCCGTATGCGGGGAGGGCGGGGTTCGCGCGGCGGCTGCCGATGCTCGAGGTGTTGACGATCGCCCCGCCACCGTTTTGTCGCATGAGTGCGGCCTCGGCGGTCATGGCGGTCCAGTGCGAGCGGAAATTCACGGCGAACTGCTCGTCGATGTCCTCGTCACTCGTGGTCTCGAGCGGGCCGGGCTGCTGGATCGCCGCACCGTTGTTGAACGCGCCGTCGAGCCGTCCGTGCAGCTCCTCGACGCGGTCGACCGCCGCGCGGACGCTCGCACGGTCGGCGAGGTCGAGGGTGACGGCGTCGGCGACGCCTCCGTCGGCGCGGACCTCGGTGACGATGCGGTCGAGCGCGTCCGTGCTGCGGGCGGCGAGCACGACGGCGGCGCCCTCGGCGGCGAAGAGCCGGGCCGCGGCCGCTCCGATGCCGCGGCTGGCGCCGGTGATGAACACGACCTTGCCGGTGAGCAGGCCGATGGGTGCGATGTCGATGTTGTTCGTCATGACGACAGTGTCAGGCCGGCCTCGGGCCGGATGCAGGCACAGGCGGTACCAGGATCCGTGGCCGCGCGGCGGGCAGACTTGGGGTATGAACAGGCAGGAGCTCGGGGCGTTCCTCCGTAGCCGGCGCGAGCGGCTGCGGCCGCAGGATGTCGGCCTTCCCTCCGGACCGCGACGCCGGACACCGGGTCTGCGCCGCGAGGAGGCAGCGGTCCTCGCGCACATCTCCACGGAGTACTACGTCCGGCTCGAGCAGGGCAGGGCGCCGCGGCCGTCGGGCGAGGTCCTCGCCGGGATCGCGGGCGCGCTGCGGCTCACCGACGCCGAGTCCGACCACCTCCACGTCCTCGCGGGTACCGCGCCGACTCGTACCCGGGTGCACCGGCGCGACGTCCGCCCGAGCATCCTCGCGCTCCTCGAACGGCTGCCGCAGACGGCCGCTTTCGTGGTGTCCGCCGCGTTCGAGGTGCTCGCGTGGAACGACCTCGCGGCCGCGCTCATGGAGAACTTCGCCGGGCTCGCCCCAGAGGACCGCAATCTCGCGCGCCGGGCATTCCTCGGGCCGGTGCCACCTGACACGCCGCTGTACGGGATCTCCGACGCCGCCGAGTTCCGGCACCACGTCGTCATGGAGCTCCGTGCCACCCTCGCCCGCTACCCGACGGATCCCGCGGTGACCGGCCTCGTCGACGAGCTCCGCGACGCCAGTCCCGACTTCGCCCGGCTCTGGGAGCGGCACGACGTGCAGGCCGCGCCGATGCTCACGAAGACCTTCCGCCACCCGGTCGTCGGGGAGATCACCGTCGACTGCGACTCACTCGCGCTCACCGACCGCGACCAGCACCTCGTGCTCTACAGCGCGCCGCCGGGATCCCCTGGCGCCGAGGCTCTGGCTCTTCTGAATGTGCTGGGAGCCGAGGCCGGTGAATCTCTGCGGTAGCGGACACGGCCCGGTTCCCGGCCCGGCCCGCGCCCGCACCACCTTTTCTACGTCGTGGCGAAAAAAATCGACGCGGTGTAGATTTTCAGGTGAGAGAGGCCGGAGCGTACCCGCGGCGCGGCTGCCGCGGCCGAAGGATGTGAGTTGGATATGAAGACCTTCCTGATCACCGGTGTGAGCAGCGGGCTGGGGCAGGCGTTCGCCAAGGGGGCCCTCGCGTCGGGGCACACGGTGGTCGGCACCGTTCGCCGGGAAGCCGATATGGCGGCGTTCGAGGCCCTGGCGCCGGGACGTGCCCGTGCGCGGCTGCTGGATGTCACCGATGACGAGGCCGTATGCGCCGTGGTCGACGAGGTCGAGTCGACTGTCGGTCCACTCGATGTGGCGATCGCCAACGCCGGTTACGGCTTGGAGGGGATCTTCGAGGAGACACCGCTGTCGGCGGTCCGTGCGCAGTTCGCGACCAACGTCTTCGGTGCCGCGGCGACCCTGCAGGCCGTCCTCCCCCATATGCGCAAGCGGCGCGCGGGCCACCTGATGGCGGTGACCTCCATGGGCGGCCTGATGGCGGTGCCCGGTATGTCGGCCTACTGCGGGAGCAAGTTCGCGCTGGAGGGCATGCTCGAGAGCATCCGCAAGGAGGTCGCCGCGTTCGGCATCCACGTCACGGCCATCGAGCCCGGTTCGTTCCGTACGGACTGGGCCGGCCGGTCGATGACGCGTGCCGAACGTGCCATCGCCGACTACGACGCGTTGTTCACACCGATCCGCGAGGCGCGGGTCAAGGCCAGTGGCAACCAGCTCGGCAATCCGCGGAGCGCCGCCGAAGCGATGCTGCACATCCTCGACGTTCCCGAGCCCCCTGCCCACCTGGTGCTGGGCTCGGACGCGCTGCGCCTGATCACGGCGGCCCGGCAGGCGGTGGACGACGACATCCGCACCTGGGAGAAGCTGTCGCGGACCACCGACTTCCCCGACGGAGCTCAGCTCAACAGCTGATCACCGTGCCGGGACGCGGCCGCTGAAGGCCGTGGCGAGCGCGTGGCTCCTCTGCCGGACAACGGCCCTGCCGTGGGCCCTTGTCCGGCGGAAGTACAGTGCTCGGAAGAGTCGATCAGGGGAGACCGCAGTGGGAAGGCGCAGTGCCGCCCCGAGGAAGGGAGACCTGCGCGAGCAGGCCCTTCTGGACGCCGCCGAAGCGCTGCTCGAGCACACGAGTCTCGAGGAGCTCACGGTCGAGGCGATCGCCAAAGGCGCCGGGATCTCACGCGGCTCCCTCTACTTCTACTTCGGCAACAAGCACGAGGTCCTCGCCGCTCTCGTCGAGCGCACCATGCGCACCATCCGGGCCGCGGCCGACAGCACGGCGCAGGACGCGGCATCCCCGCCCGTCGATGTCATGGAACGGGCCGTCCACGGGGTGGAGCGGGTCTGGCGTGAGCACGGCACCGTCATGCGGGCGGCTGTGGACTACTCCGCGCTGCATCCGGTGGTCGGATCCGCCTGGAACGACACGGTCGACGCCTTCGCCCAGGCCATGACCCAGGTGCTGGGGCGGGCGGGGATCCCCGATGAGGACGGGCCCGGCGGAGCCGCCGCGCTGGCCCGCGCACTGTGCTGGATGACGGAACGGACCTTCTACCGCGCCGCCTGCTCGCCCGGGGAAGATCTCGCCGAGGCGACCGCGACCACCGTCGAGATCTGGCGTCGTGTCATGAAGTGATCATGACCCGGTCCTCGACGCGCACCCGAGGACCTCGGCACGGGCATGGCCAACACCCGCATCCCTCGCCCCAGCGCCCGTAAGGGTCGCGTCAAGGGGGTGCGGATCGGCGTATGGGACCCGTCAACGACGCTTGGATCCGGCCATGGGCGGGGTTTTCTTCTATCGATAACCCGTCCGATCCGCCGCTTGCGGATTCCCCCGACCTCTTTCCAGGAGTTCGCGATGGCCGATGTGGCCTTCGTCGTCACCACGCTCGCGGTGTTCGCGCTGGTGGCCTTTGTCGCCAAAGGGGTGGCGAAGCTGTGACCGTCGAAAACGTCGTCGGCCTCGTCGTCGCCGTCGCCCTGTTGGGCTATCTCGTCCTCGCCCTGATCTTCCCGGAGAGGTTCTGACGGTGACATCAGCTGCTACCGCGGCGGGAGGCATGGGTCCCGTACTCGCGGGCGTGCTCCAGCTGCTCGCCCTCATAGGGGCGCTGGCGCTCGCCTACGTCCCCCTCGGCAACCACATGGCCAAGGTCTACTCCTCCGAGAAGCACTGGCGTGTGGAGAAGTGGATCTACAAGGGGATCGGTGCCAACCCCGACACCGAGATGCGCTGGGCCTCGTACCTGCGCGGGGTGCTGGCCTTCTCGGCGGCCGGTGTGCTCTTCCTGTATCTGCTGCAGCGGCTGCAGGGCAGCCTGCCCGGTTCGCTCGGGTTCTCCTCGATCGAGCCGGCGCAGGCGTTCGACACGGCCGCGTCCTTCGTCTCGAACACCAACTGGCAGTCGTACTACGGCGAGCAGGCCATGGGCCACGTCGTGCAGACCGCCGGTCTGGCCGTGCAGAACTTCGTCTCGGCCGCCGTCGGTATCGCCGTCGCGGTGGCGCTGGTGCGCGGCTTCGCGCGCTCGCGCACCGGTGAGCTCGGCAACTTCTGGGCCGATCTGGTGCGCGGCACGGTCCGCGTCCTGGTGCCGGCCGCGGCGATCGCCGCCGTCGTGCTGGTCGCCTGCGGTGCCCTGCAGAACTTCTCGGGCATCCACGAGGTGGGCCAGTTCATGGGCGGCTCGCAGCAGTGGAACGGCGGGGCCGTGGCCTCGCAGGAGGCCATCAAGGAGCTGGGCACCAACGGCGGCGGTTACTTCAACGCCAACAGCGCCCACCCGTTCGAGAACCCGACCCCGTTCACCAACCTCTTCGAGATCTTCCTGATCCTGGTCATCCCGCTGGCGCTGACCCGCACCTTCGGCATCATGGTCGGCTCGGTCAAGCAGGGTTACGCGATCCTGGCGACCATGGTCACCATCTGGGTCGGCTTCGTCGCCCTGATGATGTGGACCGAGTTCGCCCACCACGGCCCGGCCCTTCAGGCCGCCGGTGGCGCGATGGAGGGCAAGGAGGCCCGCTTCGGTGTCGGCGCCTCGGCGCTCTTCGGGGTGTCGACCACGCTCACCTCGACCGGAGCGGTGGACTCCTTCCACTCCTCCTTCACGGGCCTGGGCGGCGGCATCACCATGCTCGGCATGATGCTGGGCGAGATCGCACCCGGTGGTACCGGATCCGGTCTTTACGGCATGCTGATCATGGCGATCATCGCGGTGTTCATCGCCGGGCTGATGGTCGGCCGTACGCCCGAGTATCTGGGCAAGAAGATCGGCGCCCGCGAGATGAAGCTGGCGGCCTGCTACATCCTGGTCACCCCGGCGCTGGTGCTGATCTTCACCGCCGCCTCCATGGCCCTGCGGACGCCGCCGAACTCGATGCTCAACTCCGGTGCGCACGGCTTCTCCGAGGTGCTGTACGCGTTCACCTCCGCCTCGAACAACAACGGCTCCGCCTTCGCGGGCCTGAACGCGAACACCGACTGGTTCAACACCACGACCGGTCTCGCGATGCTGCTCGGCCGCTTCGTGCCCATGGTCTTCGTCCTGGCGCTCGCGGGCTCGCTCGCCGAGCAGAAGCCGGTGCCGGCCACCGCGGGGACGCTGCGCACCGAGAAGCCGCTGTTCACGGGGTTGCTGGTGGGCGCGATCCTGATCATTACCGGTCTGACGTACTTCCCGGCGCTGGCGCTGGGGCCGCTGGCCGAGGGGCTGGCGTGATGACCACCCGCACAGAAAACCACGAGGACTCCATGTCCACTGCCACTCCGACCAGGGCGCCGCGGGGCGGCGTTCCCACCGGGCACAGCCCGGCCGAGGACCGTGTCGGCGCGGGCCTCTTCGATCCCGGACAGCTGCTGAAATCGCTGCCGGACGCCTTCCGCAAGCTGGACCCGCGGGTGATGGTGAAGTCGCCCGTGATGTTCGTCGTGCTGGTCGGGTCCGTGCTGACCACCGTGTTCTCGTGTCAGGATCCGGGCGACTGGTTCGGCTGGGCGATCAGCGCCTGGCTGTGGCTGACCGTGATCTTCGCCAATCTGGCGGAGGCGGTCGCCGAGGGCCGTGGCAAGGCGCAGGCCGACACCCTGCGCAAGGCCAAGACCGACACGGTGGCCCGGCGGCTGGCGGCGGACGGCACGGCCGAGGAGCGGATCCCCGGCACCGAGCTGAAGATCGGTGACCTGGTGGTCTGCGAGGCCGGCGATGTCATCCCCGGCGACGGCGATGTGGTCGAGGGCGTCGCCTCGGTCGACGAGTCGGCGATCACCGGCGAGTCGGCGCCGGTGATCCGCGAGTCCGGCGGCGACCGTTCGGCCGTGACCGGCGGCACCAAGGTGCTGTCCGACCGCATCGTCATCAGGATCACCACCAAGCCGGGCGAGACCTTCATCGACCGGATGATCAACCTGGTGGAGGGCGCCGCGCGGCAGAAGACGCCGAACGAGATCGCGCTGAACATCCTGCTCGCCTCGTTGACGATCGTGTTCCTGCTCGCCTGTGTCACGCTGC
Organism: Streptomyces sp. NEAU-YJ-81; assembly: GCF_017592595.1. Classification (NCBI taxonomy): domain Bacteria; kingdom Bacillati; phylum Actinomycetota; class Actinomycetes; order Kitasatosporales; family Streptomycetaceae; genus Streptomyces; species Streptomyces sp. NEAU-YJ-81. The sequence goes on from NZ_JAGFNO010000007.1 coordinate 135,154, forward strand.
CGCCGTTCGCCGATTACGCGGGCACGCATCTGACGATGGTGGTGCTGGTGGCGCTGCTGGTCTGTCTGATCCCGACGACGATCGGCGCGCTGCTCTCCGCGATCGGCATCGCGGGCATGGACCGCCTCGTCCAGCGGAACGTCCTGGCGATGTCGGGCCGGGCGGTCGAGGCCGCCGGTGATGTCTCCACACTGCTGCTGGACAAGACCGGCACGATCACCCTGGGCAACCGGCAGGCAGCGGAGTTCGCGCCGGTGCGCGGCACCACCGAGGCCGAGGTCGCCGACGCCGCCCAGCTCTCCTCACTGGCCGACGAGACCCCCGAGGGCCGGTCCATCGTCGTCCTGGCGAAGGAGAAGTACGGGCTGCGCGAGCGCCACCAGGGCGAACTGGTGGGCGCCGAGTGGATCGAGTTCACCGCGCAGACCCGGATGTCGGGAGTGGACGTCGGCGAGCGGAAGATCCGCAAGGGCGCGGCCGGTTCGGTCATCGCCTGGGTCCAGGAGCGGGGCGGCACGGTCGCCGAGGACGCGGACCGGATCGCCCACCGGATCTCCGAGGCCGGCGGCACCCCGCTGCTGGTGGCGGTCCAGGACGCCGACGGGGCGCGGGTGCTGGGCGTCATCCACCTCAAGGACGTCGTCAAGGAGGGCATGCGGGAGCGGTTCGACGAGCTGCGCCGCATGGGCATCAAGACCGTCATGATCACGGGTGACAACCCGCTGACGGCCAAGGCCATCGCCGAGGAGGCGGGCGTCGACGACTTCCTCGCCGAGGCCACTCCCGAGGACAAGATGGCCCTGATCAAGCGGGAGCAGGCGGGCGGCAAGCTGGTCGCGATGACCGGCGACGGCACCAACGACGCCCCGGCGCTGGCCCAGGCGGACGTCGGGGTGGCGATGAACACCGGTACGTCGGCCGCCAAGGAGGCCGGCAACATGGTCGACCTCGACTCCAACCCGACCAAGCTCATCGAGATCGTGGAGATCGGCAAGCAGTTGCTGATCACCCGTGGCGCGCTGACCACCTTCTCCATCGCCAACGATGTCGCGAAATACTTCGCGATCATCCCGGCGCTGTTCGCGGCGGTCTACCCGGGCCTGGACAAGCTGAACATCATGCAGCTGTCCTCGCCGGACTCGGCGATCCTGTCCGCGGTGATCTTCAACGCGCTGATCATCATCGCGCTGGTGCCGCTGGCCCTGCGGGGCGTGCGCTACCGGCCGATGAGCGCGGACAGGATGCTGCGGCGCAACCTCGGGATCTACGGCCTCGGCGGCCTGATAGCGCCCTTCATCGGCATCAAGATCATCGACCTGCTCATCTCCCTCATTCCCGGGATCGGCTGACCGCCATGAACCATTCCGTCATGAACACCGCCCGGCTGTTCGGGGCCGGCCTGCGGGCCCTCCTCGTGCTGACCCTGGTCACGGGCGTCATCTATCCGCTGGTGGTCACCGGCATCGCCCAGGGACTGTTCCACGACAAGGCGAACGGCTCCGAGATGAAGGCGGACGGCAAGGTCGTCGGCTCCTCCCTGATCGGGCAGCCGTACAACCTGCCGCTGAAGAAGGGTCAGGAGACCCCGGACCCCGATCTGAAGTGGTTCCAGGGGCGCCCGGCGAACGGCCTCGGCACCAACAGCTTCAACACCCAGTACACGCTGCTGCTGTCCGGAGCCACCAACCTCTCCGCCGACAGCAAGGACCTCCTCCAGCAGGTCAAGGACGCCAAGGCCGCGGTCGTCAAGAACAACTCGGTGCCCGGCTACACCGTCAGGCCGTCCCAGGTCCCCGCCGACGCGGTGACGTCCTCCGGCTCCGGCCTGGACCCGGACATCTCCCCGCGCTACGCCGAGATCCAGGTCCACCGGGTCGCGGAGCAGAACGGGCTGTCCGTCGCCCAGGTCGAGAAGCTGGTCGAGGACAAGACCGAGGGCCGCACGATCGGCTTCATCGGCGAGCCGCGGGTGAACGTCCTCGCACTCAACATCGCGCTCAAGGACCTCGTGGCCGAGCACTGACGGCGTTACGCGCCCCGAGCGCCCCGAGAAGCGGGAGCCGGCGGCCGGAGACATTCTCCGGCCGCCGACTCCCGTCGTCATGTCCCGAGGACCGAAGTGGACCACTGGATCCTCGCGGACTCCGTCGGCTACGCGGCGCCGCCGCAGATCCGTGAACTCGTCACCGCCCCGCTCGCGCAGGTGCCCGCCGACCGCCTCACCGTGCAGATCCACGACGGGCGCGGGATGGGTCTGGCGGCCCTGCTCCCCCTGCTGGAGCTGGGCGTCCGTACCATCGACACCTCGCTCGCCGGCAGCGGCGGCCATCCCGCCATGCCCGGAACCCACGGCGGCGGTATGTGCACCGAGGACGCGGTGCAGCTTCTGGAACTGGCCGGGGTGCGCACCGGAATCGACCTGACCCGGCTCATCGACGCCGCCAACTGGCCGGCGGAGGAGGTCGGCTCGCCCGGCAAGGGATTCGTCCGGCACACCGGCCCGGTACCGGCCCCCGGCCGGCCGGGAAGGCCACTCGCCTTCACCTGGTGATACGCGGGTGAGCCGCTACGCGGGGGAACCGCTGCGCGGCCGCTCGGGCAGCACGGCCCGGTCCGGCGAGGGCGCGGTTGCCGTGGTGGTCACGGTGGTGGTGAGGTCTTCGATGCGGTCGGCGAACCCCGGTTCGGGCAGGGGGAGATCGATGTCGGGGTCGTCGGTGAAGTCGACGGCCCGGGCGACGTAGTGGATGACGGCCGTGGTGGCGGGCGGCACCTCTTGCTCCCTTTTCAGGCCGTGCAGGATGCGGAGGGCGGCGGCCATCTCATGGTCGGTGGCGGCCCAGTCCTCCACGGTGTCGGTGACCGGCGGGATCTCGTTGCCCGCCTGCTCGTGCCACCACTCGAGCCAGGCGTGCGCCTGGCCGTCCTCGCCCAGGGCCATGTGGTGGAGGTAGAGGCAGTACGCGGCGGCGGGGTCACCGGCGCCGGCGGCGAACTGCCACCAGAACTGGGCGTGGTCCTCATGGCCGGCCAGTTGCAGAACACACCCGAGGACACGGGAGCCGGGCGGTTCGAGGATGCGGCGGGTGAGGAAGTCCCGAAGCTGGGTCAGGGCATCGGGGCGGGCGATGATCGCCTCACACAGCGTGTGCAGGTCCTGCGCCATCCGTTCGTCCACGCCCTGCGCCGCGGCCCCCGCGGCCGCGGATGTCCGCTGAGCGTGCTGCGGAGGGCGCTCCTGGGGTGGGGCGCCGCCGGGGTCGGCGTGGCGGATGGCGAGCCGGGCCTCGGCGGCCTCGAAGTCGATGGGAGGGGTGGGGTTGAGCAGGGCCCGCGCGAGGATGCGGTCAATGGCTGAGGTCATCGGTCCTCCTTGGCCAGGAGTTGTTGCAGACGGCGGCGGGCGTAGCGGGCGGTGGAGCGGACTCCGGCCTCGGTGATGCCGAGGTGGGTGGCGGTCTCGGCGACGCTGTAGCCGCGGCAGTGGAGCAGGATGACCACGTCCTGCTGGCGCTCGGGGAGTTTCTTGATGGCCTGGTAGAGGTTCAGGCTCTCCTCGAGTACGGCGATGGGGTCGACCGCGTCCCTGAGCATCGCGGTCTCGAAGGTCGCGTTGTCCAGGAGGGCGGGGCCGCGGTTGCGGGCGCGGGCGAGGTCGATGGCCCGGTTCTTCATGACCTTCCAGGCGTAGGCTGCCGGATTCTCCATGCTCAGCACCTTGGGCCAGCAGCGCAGGAGTTGTTCGAAGGCGGCGTCGACGGCCTCTTCGGCGTCCGCGTGGTTGCCGAGGTAGACCACGGCCCGGTCGATGTACGCCTTCCGGTGGAGCTGGTGGAAGGCACGGAAGTCCGCGGGGAGTCCGGTGGTCATCGAGGTGGTTTCGCGCGAGCGCAGGAATTCGTTGGTCACCGCTCCCCTCCCTCCCGGTCGCTGCGATGCAGTTCCGATACGCCGACGCGGACTCCCATCGCGGCCGCGCGGCGCAGGAGGGCGATGGCGTCACTGCCGAATACCCGCGCGACGAGTACGGCGGTGACGACGTTCACCACGGTTTGAAGATTCACGGACTTCGTTGTCCTTCTGTTCGTTGTACGAGGGGTGGCCCCCACACGCCCCGCGAGTGCGCGGTGTTGCGCTCTCTGTTTCAGATAGCGCTCACGGACGCCGGTTCGTGCATCGGATGAGCTTAAAATCTTACGGAACGCATCGATCCAATTACGCAAATATGAAAAACATATGGACCTGGTCCGCTGATCCGGCCCCGATCGCGCCGCCGTGCGGGGGCGGGCTAGCCGGTGAGCGTCTGGGTGCCGAGCACGGTGAGCAGGGCGAGGCGTTCGGCGTCCTCGGTGCCGGGCTCGGCGGTGTACACCACGATGCGCAGATCGCTGCCCGCCACGGTGAGCACGTCACAGTCCAGCGTCAGCGAGCCCACCCGCGGATGGTCGATGGTCTTGCGCGATGCCTCATGGCGGCCGACGGTGCCGGAGTCCCACAGCTCGGCGAACCGCTCGCTGTTCGCGCGCAGCTCCGCGACCAGCTGCCGCAGCCGCTGGTCGGCCGGGTAGCGGGCGGCGGCCGTGCGGAGATCGGCGACCAGCGCGGCCTGGAACTCGCCGCGGGCCTCATGCGTCTGCCGGGATCCGCTGTCCTCGCCGACGAAGTGGCGCCAGACTCCGTTGCGCTCGTTGCCGCGCCACCGGGACGGATCGCCCCTCAGGGCCACGTACGGCGGATTGGCCATGAGCAGCGTCCAGGACGCGTCGCTCACGGCGACCGGTGTTCCGGTCAGCCGGTCCAGCAGCCGCTGGACGCTCGGGGTGATGTACGCCGGCACCGTCTCCGGACCCGGTGGCGCCAGCCCGGTCAGCCGGAAGAGATGGGCACGCTCGGCCCCCGACAGCCGCAGCGCCCTGGCCAGCGCCTCGACGACCTGGGACGAGGGATGGGCGGCCCGGCCCTGTTCGAGGCGGGTGACGTAGTCGACGGAGATCCCGGCCAGCATCGCCAGCTCCTCGCGGCGCAGCCCGGCCGCGCGCCGCTGCCCGCCGGACGCCAGCCCGGCGGCCTCCGGCGGGACCCGGTCCCGCCAGCGCCGTACCGCCTGCCCGAACTCCGTGGTCGCCATGACCACCAGTGTGCACCGCGGGCCAGGACCCTTCCTGGTACTCGCGGTCCCAGGAAGACGGGGCAGCTGGCTGCCCCCACGCCCCGGGCGCAGCCTGGAGACATGACGACAACACTTATCACCGGAGCCAACAAGGGTCTCGGCTTCGAGACCGCCCGCCGACTGATCGCCGCGGGCCACACCGTCTACCTCGGCAGCCGGGACGCCGACCGCGGACGCCGGGCCGCCGAGCGGCTGGGGGCGCGGCTGGTCGTCCTCGATGTCACCGATGACGCGTCCGTGGCCGCCGCCGCCAAGACCATCGAGGCCGACGGCGGGCTGGATGTGCTGATCAACAACGCCGGTATCGAGGCGCGGACGCCGGACGGCGGGGTGATCGGCGCCGCCGAGGTCACCGCCGACATGATGCGGACGGTGTTCGAGACCAACGTCTTCGGCGTGGTGCGGGTCACCCACGCCTTTTTGCCGCTGCTGCGGAGGTCCGCCGCTCCGGTCGTGGTCAATGTCAGCAGCGGCCTGGCCTCGCTGGAGCGGGTCTCCACCCCGGACGACCCGGCGCACGCCTATCCGGGGGTCACCTATCCGGCGTCGAAGGCCACGGTCAACATGGTCACCGTGCAGTACGCGAAGGCGTTCCCGCAGATGCGGATCAACGCCGTCGAGCCCGGCTACACCGCGACGGACCTCAACGCGCACACCGGCCACCAGACCGTCGAGGAGGGCGCCGAGATCATCGTCCGGATGGCCCAGGTGGGGCCCGACGGCCCGACGGGAGGGTACTTCGACATCGAGGGCACTCTCCCCTGGTAGAGCAGCGGGCCGGCGGCCTTCGACGCCGCCCTCACCGGGCCCCCGCACTCACCTCGGCCCGGCTGTCCCGGGTGCGCCACAGCCACCTGATGTCGCGGGCGAAGGACCAGCTGAGCAGGGTCAGGGCGAGCAGGGCGGCGCCGAAGGCCGGCGCGTAGGGCAGGACGTCGGCGCCGACGACCAGCAGCAGCACACCCTGGAGCGCGGCCACCGTCTTGCGGGCCGTGCTCGGGGGCAACTGGCCGTTCAGCCAGGGCAGCACCCGGGCCGCGGCGACGAAGACGTAGCGCATGGCGCCGATCAGCAGCACCCACGGGCCGAGCGAGGTGGCCACATAGACGCTGAGCACCAGGATGAGGACGGCGTCGACCTCCATGTCGAACCGCGCGCCCAGGGAGGACGAGGTGCCGGTGCGGCGGGCCACCTGGCCGTCGACCGCGTCCAGGAGCAGCGCGACCGCGGTGAGGGCCACCAGGACGGTGACCGGCGGCGGGCTCTCGAAGGAGTCCGCGACCAGCGCGGTCACCCCGCCGACGAGCGTGGCCCGCGCCAGGGTGACGCGGTTGGCCGCACCGAAGGAGGCGAGCCAGTGCCGCGACAGGGCGCGGGTGAGCACCGCCCAGGTGGCGACCGCGAAGGCCAGGCCGGTCAGCCAGCCCGCGGGTCCCAGGTCGAGCGCCGTGCCGAGCAGCACGAGCAGCAGCAGCTGCGCGGCGGCGCCCGCGGCCGTCTCGTTCCGCACCAGCGTCGTGTTGTAGGGATTGTTCAGGGCCACCGTGCACCCTCCGGGCTGTGTGGCGGAGTGGATGGGTGCCGCGTACCGTGTTCGCGGCTTCATGGTCATCGGTACGTGAGCCACCGCCCGATTGTTCAGCCCCTTTGGAGAACGTCGTATGACGCGCACCGCCCGCGCCTTCTGGCTCCGCTCCCCCGGCCGTGGCGAGATACGGGAGGTGGCCCTGCCCGACCCGGGGCCCGAGGACGTGGTGGTGCGCACGCTGTGCTCGGGGGTGAGCCGCGGTACGGAGACCCTGGTCTTCCGCGGTGGCGTACCGGAGAGTCAGCACACCGCGATGCGCGCGCCGTTCCAGGACGGTGAGTTCCCCGGGCCGGTCAAGTACGGCTATCTCAATGTGGGTCTGGTCGAGGAGGGGCCGGCGTCCCTGCTGGGGCGCACCGTCTTCTGTCTGTATCCGCATCAGACCCGCTATGTGGTCCCGGCGAGCGCGGTGACCCCGGTGCCGGAGGGCGTGCCCGCCCCACGCGCCGTGCTGGCGGGGACGGTGGAGACCGCGGTGAACGCGGCGTGGGACGCCGCGCCCCTGCTGGGCGACCGGATCGCCGTGGTGGGCGCGGGGATGGTGGGCGCCTCCGTGGCGGCGGTGCTGGCCCGGTTCCCCGCCGTACGGGTGCAACTGGTGGACGCCGAGCCGGCGCGCGCCGAGGTCGCGCGGGCGCTCGGGGTGGACTTCGCGCTCCCCGAGGAGGCGGCGGGCGACCTCGATCTGGTCGTCCACGCCAGCGCCACCGAACAGGGGCTCGCGCGCTCGCTGGAGCTCCTCGCCCCGGAGGGCACCGTGCTGGAGCTGAGCTGGTACGGGGACCGGCGGATCAGCCTGCCGCTGGGGGAAGCCTTCCACTCCCGCCGGCTGACGGTGCGCGCCAGCCAGGTGGGGACGGTCTCACCGGCCCGGGGCACCCGCCGCGGTTACGGCGACCGGATGGCGCTGGCGCTCGAACTGCTCGCCGATCCGGCCTTCGACGCCCTTGTCACCGGCGAATGCGCTTTCGAGGAGCTTCCTCAGGTGCTGCCGGGGCTCGCGTCCGGGGAGATTCCGGGGCTGTGCCACCGGGTTCGCTACGGCGCGGAATCTGCCGTGTCATCCGTCTGAACACGGGGAACGTGACGGCCGTACTAGAGGGCGTGCCCCGGCTGAGGGCCCGACGCGCCGTATCTGGAGGGTCATCCGTTGTTCAGCATCACCGTCCGCGATCACATCATGATCGCTCACAGTTTCCGCGGGGACGTCTTCGGACCCGCGCAGCGGTTGCACGGGGCGACGTTCCTCGTGGACGCCACCTTCCGCCGTGCCGAGTTGGACGACGACAACATCGTCGTCGACATCGGCCTGGCCACCCGTGAGCTGGGGGAGGTGTGCGGCGCGCTCAGCTATCGCAATCTCGACGACGAACCCGATTTCGAGGGGATCAACACCTCCACCGAGTTCCTCGCCAAGGTGATCGCCGACCGCCTTGCCGAGCGGGTCCACTCCGGAGCGCTGGGCGAGGGCGCCCGCGGGCTGTCCGCAATCGCCGTCACCCTGCATGAGTCGCATGTCGCCTGGGCGAGTTACGAGCGCGGCCTATGAGCCCGGCCGCACCGCGCACGGTGCACATCGTGATGCCCGGCGCCGTGGCCGACCCGGCCGCGCCGAGCGGCGGCAACGTCTACGACCGGCGGATCTGCCGGGATCTGCCCGGCGCCGGCTGGCGGGTCGAGGAGCACGCGGTCGAGGGTGACTGGCCCCGGCCCGGCCCCGCCGCCCGCGCCGAGCTGACCCGGATCCTGGCCGGGCTGGCGGACGGCACGGCCGTCCTGCTCGACGGGCTGGTCGCCTGTGTGCTCCCCGCCATCGTCGTCCCGCAGGCCCAGCGGCTGCGGCTGGCGGTGCTGGTGCATCTGCCGCTGGGCGACGAGACGGGGCTCACCCCCGGCCGGGCCTCGGAGCTGACGGCGCTGGAGGGCCGGACGCTGCGCTCGGTGCGGGCGGTGGTGGCCACCAGCGCATGGGCGGCCGGTCGGCTGGTGGATCTGCACGGGCTGGTGCCCGACCGGGTCCATGTGGCGGCGCCCGGCGCCGATATCGCGCCCCTCGCCACCTCGGGCGGCGAGGGCTCACGGCTGCTGTGCGTGGCCTCGGTGACCCCGCGCAAGGGGCAGCTACGGCTGGTGGAGGCGCTCGCGGACATCCCGGATCTGCCCTGGGCCTGCGACTGCGCGGGAGCCCTGGACCAGGACCCGGAGTACACCGCCCGGCTCCGGGAGCTGATCGAGAAGCTGGGCGTGGGCGACCGGGTGCGGCTGCTCGGCCCGAGGACCGGCGCCGAGCTGGCCGCCGATTACGCGGGTGCCGACGCGATGGTGCTCGCCTCGTACGCCGAGACCTATGGCATGGCGGTGACCGAGGCGCTCGCCCGGGGGATCCCGGTGCTGGCCACGGCCGTCGGCGGGGTTCCGGAGGCCATCGGGCAGGCACCCGACGGCAGGGTGCCGGGCATGCTCATCGACCCGGACGACCCCGGGGCGCTCACGGCGGCGTTGCGCCGCTGGCTGAGCGACCCCGGTATACGCCGCCGGCTGACCACCGCCGCGCGCGAGCGGCGCACCGCGCTGGCCGGGTGGGAGAACACCACCCGGAACCTGGCCGGTGCGCTGGAAGAGCTCCGAGACGAACCGCGGAGGGCCGCGTGAAGACGACCGACGTACCGCGTTACACCCCAGACTGGCTGGAGCTGCGGGAGAGCGCCGACGCGGCGGCCCGCTCCCCCGAACTCATCGAGGAGCTCCGCCCCCGGCTGTCCGGCCCGCCGCTGGTGATTCACGATCTGGGCTGCGGCACCGGCTCCATGGGGCGCTGGCTGGCGCCCCGGCTGAGCGGCCCGCAACTGTGGATCCTGCACGACCGCGACCCCGATCTGCTGGACCGGGCGGCCCTGCGGATGCCCCGGGCGGCCACCGACGGCAGCCGCATCGCCATCGCGACGGCGCGTGGCGACCTCGCCCGGCTGACCGCGAGCACGCTGGACGGCGCCTCGCTGGTGACGGCGTCCGCGCTGCTGGACGTGCTCACCGCCGAGGAGGTGGACGGGATCGCCGCGGCCTGCGCCGCGGCCCAGTGCCCGGCGCTGCTGGCGCTGTCCGTGGTGGGGCGGGTCGAGATCACCCCGGCCGATCCGCTGGACGCGGAGATCGCCGAGGCGTTCAACGCCCATCAGCGGCGCGGCGATCTGGTGGGCCCCGACGCGATGGCGGTGGCCTCCGAGACGTTCGCCCGGTACGGCGCGACGGTACGGACCCACGCCAGCCCCTGGACGCTCGGCGCCGACCACGCCGCGCTGACGGCCGAATGGCTGCGGGGCTGGGTGGGCGCTGCCGTGGAGCACCGGCCGGAGCTGGCCGGGCGCGCCGAGGCGTATCTGCGCCGCCGGCTGGCGATCGCCGCGACGGGCGCGCTGCGGGTGGTGGTGCATCACCGGGATCTGCTGGCGCTGCCCGCGTCCCGCACGATGGGGGCGGCCGCGTGACCGGCGCGCTGCGGGCCCGGCTCGGGGCGGCCGCGGGCGTCGCCATCCTCGGGGTGGTGCTGTGGCGGCTGGGCACCGGGGCCTTTGTGGACGGTCTGCGCACCATCGACGGCCTCACGCTGCTGGCGGCGCTCGGGCTCGGCCTGCTCACCACGGTCTTCAGCGCATGGCGCTGGTGTCTGGTGGCGCGGGGGCTGCGGATCCGGCTGCCGCTGGGCCCGGCCGTCGCCGACTACTACCGCGCGCTGTTCCTCAACGCCGCGCTGCCCGGTGGGGTCCTCGGCGATGTGCATCGCGCGGTGCGGCACGGGCGGGACGCGGGGGATGTCGGCCGGGGCGTACGCGCGGTGGTGCTGGAGCGGGTCGCGGGCCAGGTGGTGCTGATCGCGGTCGGGGTGGCGATCCTGCTGGCCCACCCCTCGCTGGCCCTGGCGCAGTTGGGGCGGCTGGTCGGCGGTCTCGGCGGCCCGATGGCCGGGGCGGCGGTGCTCGCGGGGTGTCTCGCGCTGCTCGTCACCGTGGCCGTACGGCGCCGCCGCCGCGCGGCGCCGGTGGCCACGCGGCGGCGGGGCGCGGTCCGCGGCGCGCTGACCGAGGCGCGCCGCGGACTGCTGGCCCGGGGGAGCTGGCCGGGGGTGGTGGTCTCCTCGGTCGTGGTGCTGGCCGGGCATCTGACGACGTTCGTCCTCGCCGCGCGGGCCGCGGGGTCACACGCTCCGCTGACCGAGCTGCTGCCCCTGATGGTGCTCGCCCTGATCGCCATGGCGCTGCCGCTGAACGTCGGCGGCTGGGGCCCCCGCGAGGGCGTCACCGCCTGGGCCTTCGGCGCCGCGGGCCTGGGCGCGGGCCAGGGGCTGACCGTGGCCGTGGTCTACGGGGTGCTCACCTTCGCCGCGAGCCTCCCCGGTGTCGCGGTGCTGGCCGTCCAGTGGTGCGCCCGGCTGCGGGGCCGACAGGTCGAGTTCGAAGAGGGTGTCCTCGCCGAGGGTGGAGCGGCGGACGGGCGGGCGCAGCGCGTCCCGCATGACCGGCGTCCCGTCGAAGCGCAGCCCGGGGATGCCGTCGCCGAGCAGGACCGGGGCCACGGTGACATAGAGCCGGTGCAGCGCCCTCGCGTGCAGAAAGCGGGACACGGTGACGCCGCCGCCCTCGATGAGCACCCGGCCCAGTCCGCGCCGCGCGAGCGCCCGCACCAGCCGGTGGGGGGCAAAGGCGTCGGGCTCCGTGAGCGTCAGCAGCTCCACCCCGTCCGGCGGCGCCGGCCGGCGCTCGCCGGTGGCGCCCACCACCCACAGGGTCGGAGCTGAGCCATCGGTGAACACGCGTCGGTCGAGCGGCACCCGTCCACGGGGATCGAGGACGACCCGTACCGGGTGGGTGCCCGCGCAGGCGCGGACGGTGAGCTGGGGGTCGTCCGCGACGGCGGTACCGGCCCCGACGACCACCGCGTCGGCCAGGGCGCGCAGCCGGTGGAGATGGCGGCGGTCCTCCTCGCCGGTGACGTAGTCGGCGTCGCCGGTGCGGGTGGCGATGAATCCGTCCAGGCTCTGACCGAGCTGAGCGATCGTCAGCCGCGGCCCGGCCAGGCACAGCGGGAGATAGCGGTCGGCCAGGAGCCGGGCCTCCGGCGAGGCGGGCTCACTCCACCGCCGCCTGCCGTCCGGGCCCCGCACCAGACCGGCGGCCCCGGTGTCCGCCTCGCTCCGGACGGAGCGCAGCCGCTCCCATGCCTCTTCCGTTTCCAGAAAGGTCATCACGCCTCCTTCTCGGCACCGACCAGGGAAAGATACTCGGCGAAGGAATCGACGAGCCCGGCCAGCAGTTCCTTTCCCTTATGCGCGGACGCCCTGGACGGCCGGCCGATGACGCCGGACTCCGTATAGGCGGACATACCGAGAGTGAGCAGATGTTTCCGATCGTCGGATATCCAGTCGGAGGTTTCATGACCGGGCCGGACGAGTTCTGGATGGGCATGCAGGAGTATGGATGTCTCCAGTTCCCCCGCATGCATATCGCTGTTCGACGGGGTGCGTACTCCGGCGCGGGTTCTGGCGGCGTCCCAGTCCGCCGATCCGGGGAATAGCGCCATACCGAAGTCACCCCCGGCGGATTCCTGAACGATGTTGCGCAGTACGTAATTTCCGCCGTGTCCGTTCACCAGAATCAGACCGCGTATACCCGAGCGCCGTAGCGAGTCGGCGATATCGCGGACCACGGCGTAGAGGGTGGCCGCGGACAGGGAGATCGTCCCTGGCCAGGCCGCATGTTCATGGGAGCAGGAGATCGTCACCGGGGGCAGGTGAAGCACCGGATACGCGGCCGCGATCTCGCCTGCGATCGTGCCGGCGATGACCGTGTCGGTCGCCAGTGGGAGAAATGCGCCGTGTTGTTCGAAGCTGCCTACGGGAAGCACGGCGACATCGGCCCGGTCGGCCCGCACTTCCTCCGTCGTCTGTGTCGGCAAGACCATGCCGACCTGCGGGCGCGTTCCCGAACCACTCATATCGTGGACCTTTCATGTGTCGACCGGACAGCTTGTTGCCGCGGCTTTGTCATTCTCCTGTACAAGGGCGGTGGTTTTCCAGATAAGATCGGGACATGACAGAAAGTGATGGCGTGTTCGATGTCGACGCCCGCCCCTCGGGTGTCGAACGAGTGGTGAATGTCCGGCTGTCCACGAAGCATGGCGACTTTCTCGCGATCGGCTATCGGGACCTCGTTCGCGGTGATGAACAAATGGCGCTGGTATACGGCGATGTCACCGGTGAGGAAGCGCTTACCCGCCTGCATTCGGAGTGCCTCACCGGAGACGCGTTCGGCTCCCGTCACTGCGAGTGCGGCGACCAGCTCTCCGCGGCGCTGAAGGCGATCGTGGCCGAAGGCCGGGGCATTCTCGTCTATCTGAGGGGTCATGAGGGACGAGGGATCGGGCTGCTCGCCAAGCTCCAGGCGATGAAGCTCCAGGCGGAGGGGCTGGACACGGTCGAGGCCAACCTCGCCCTCGGCCTGCCGGCGGACGCCCGGGACTACAAGGTGGCGGCGGATGTCCTGCACGACCTCAAGGTGCGCTCCGTGCGGCTGCTGTCCAACAACCCCCAGAAGCGGGACGCGCTGCTGCGGCATGGCGTCAGGGTCAGCGAGCAGGTGCCGCTGCTGATGACTCCGCACAAGGAGAACCTCCCGTATCTGCTCACCAAGCGGGATCGTATGGACCACTATCTGCCCCATCTGGAAGCCGTGATCCAGCGCACCTGAAGGAGAGCCCGGCCGGGGGCCGCGGCCCCGTCCACCGGCGTCGACCGGGCGCGAGCCGCGGCCCGCCATCGGTGTGGCCATACCGCCGAACGGGCGATCAGTGCCCATATGTCCGAGAATGGGGGTGCCGCGTGACGTTCCGACGGACGACGATCAAGGGTAGGGACCATGGACCTGGAGATCGAGCTCCGGGTGGACGGGACCGAGCACCGCCTCACCGTCGACACCCGTACGACGCTGCTGGACGCCCTGCGCGAGCAACTGGGGAACACCAGCCCCAAGAAGGGCTGCGACCACGGACAGTGCGGCGCCTGCACCCTGCTGCTCGACGGCCGCCGGGTCCTCGGCTGCCTCGCGCTGGCCGTCGCCCACCAGGGCGCGGACATCGTCACGGCGGCGGGGCTCACCAACGGTGAGCTGCATCCGCTCCAGCAGTCGTTCATCGCCCATGACGCCTTCCAGTGCGGCTACTGCACACCCGGTCAGATCGTCTCGGCGGCCGGAATGCTGCAGGAGGCCGGGGAGGGCTGGCCGAGCGCCGCGAGCAAGGACCTGGGCGCCACCGATGTGGTGCTGGACGACGAGGAGATCGCCGAGCGGATGAGCGGCAACCTGTGCCGCTGCGCCGCGTACGCGAATATCGTCCCGGCGATCGCGGAGGTGGCACACCGATGAGGCCCTTTCGCTACGAGCGCGCCGATGAGGTGTCGGCGGCCGTCACCACCCTGGTCCAGGAGCCGGATGCGGCCTACCTGGCCGGGGGGACCAATCTGGTCGATCTGATGCGGCTGGAGGTGGCGACCCCGGAGCTGCTGATCGACGTCCGGCGGCTCACCTCCGACCGGATCGAGGAGCTGCCCGACGGCGGGCTGCGGATCGGCGCGGCCGTGCCCAACAGCGATCTGGCCGCCGACCCCCGGGTCCGGCGGCGCTATCCCGTGCTCTCTCAGGCGCTGCTCTCGGGCGCCTCTGGCCAGCTGCGCAACCTCGCCACCACCGGCGGGAATCTGCTGCAGCGCACCCGCTGCCCGTACTTCCAGAACGTCACCACCGCCTGCAACAAGCGCACACCGGGCGCGGGCTGCTCGGCCATGGAGGGCTATCAGCGCGATATGGCGATCCTGGGCGCCTCCCCCACCTGTGTGGCCACCCACCCCTCCGACATGGCCGTCGCGCTGGCCGCGCTGGACGCGGTGGTGACGGTGACCGGCCCGGCCTCCGAGCGCCGGATCCGGCTGACCGAGCTGCACCGGCTGCCGGAGGCCACCCCCGAGCGCGACACCGTCCTGGCGCGCGGTGAGCTGATCACCGGGGTGGAGCTGCCGCCCCCGCATTCCGCGGTCCGCTCGCGCTACCGCAAGGTGCGCGACCGCGCCTCGTACGCCTTCGCGCTGGTCTCCGTCGCCGCCGCGCTGGAGGTCACCGACGGGGCGGTACGGGACGCGCGCATCGCGCTGGGCGGGGTGGCGCACAAGCCCTGGCGGGCCACCACGGCCGAGGCGGTGCTGCGCGGTGCGCCCGCGACCCGGGAGAGCTTCGTGGACGCGGCCGCGGCCGAGCTGTCCGCGGCGCGACCGCTGCCGGGCAACGCCTTCAAGGTCCCGCTCGCCCGCAACACGATGGTCGCCACCCTGCTGGAGCTGCTGGAGGAGGCGCGATGAGCCACGTCACAGCCCGCCCCCACGCCATCGGCCTCCCGATGGACCGTATCGACGGCGCGCAGAAGGTCACCGGCACCGCCACCTACGCCTATGAATGGCCCCTCGACCAGCCCGTCTATCTGTATCCGCTGCAGTCCACGATCGCCTCCGGCCGGGTCACCGGGATGGACAGCGCGCTCGCGGAGGCGGAGCCGGGGGTGCTGGCCGTGCTCAGCCATCTCAACGCGCCCACCCTGACCCGGCCCGACGATCCGGAGCTCGCGGTCCTGCAGTCCGACGAGGTCGCCTGGCGCGGCCAGTTCATCGGGGCGGTGGTCGCCGAGTCGTTGGAGACCGCGCGCCGCGCGGCGGGGCTCGTCCGCGTCGACTACGAGAGCCGGCCCCCCGATGTGGTGCTGCGCGCCGACCGCGACGACCTCTACTCCCCGGTGCACGCCGCCGCCTTCGGCACGGGCGGTGGAGAGCTGCAGGACGGCTCGCCCGCCGACAGTCTGCTGGGGGACGTCGATACGGCGCTGGCGGCGTCGCCGACCATGGTGGACACCACGTACGCCACGCCGATGTACCACAACAACCCGATGGAGCCGCACACCGCCGTGGTCACCTGGCTGAACGGCGAGCTGCTGGTGCGCTGCTCCACCCAGGGCGTCTCCATGAGCCAGGCCCTGATCTCCGGGGTGCTGGGGCTGGAGCCGGGGCGGGTGCGGGTGGTCTCCCCGCATGTCGGGGGCGCGTTCGGCTCGAAGGTCTACCCCCACGCGTACGCCGTCCTCGCCGCGATGGCCGCCCGGATCGTCCGGCGGCCGGTCAAGTTCACCCTCACCCGGCAGCAGATGTTCGCCCTGGTCGGCTACCGTCCGGCGTCGATCCAGCGGATCCGGCTGGGCGCCGGCCGGGACGGCAGGCTCACCGCGCTGGCCCACGATGTGATCGAGCAGACCGCCAAGGCCAAGGGGTACGCGGAGCAGGTGGGCGTCTGCTCCCGGCTGATGTACGCGGCGCCGCACCGGCGCACCACCCACCGGCTGGCCCCGCTGGACATCCCGGTGCCGACGATCATGCGGGCGCCGGGCGAGGCGCAGGGGATGTACGCGCTGGAGTCGGCCATGGACGAGATGGCGCTCGCCTGCGGTCTTGACCCGGTGGAGTTCCGGATCCGCAATGAGCCGGAGGTGCATCCGGAGTCCGGACTGCCGTTCTCCAGCCGCCATCTGACCGACTGTCTGCGCGAGGGCGCCCGAAGGTCCGGATGGGAGCACCGTGACCCGGCCCCCCGGGCGCACCGCGAGGGGCGCTGGCTGGTGGGCACCGGCGTGGCCGTCTCGACGTATCCCTCCCCCCGCTTCCCCGGCAACGCGGCCACCATCCGGGTCGGCCCGGACGGCCGCTACACGGTGCGGATCGCCGCCGCCGACCTGGGCACCGGCACCTGGACGGCACTCACCCAGATCGCCGCGGACGCGCTGAGCGTCCCGGTCGGACAGGTGGAGATGCGGATCGGGGACACGGCGCTGCCGGCCGCGTCGGTCGCCGGGTTCTCGGCCGGCATCAACAGCTGGGGCACCGCGATCTGGGAGGCGGCGGACCGGCTGCGGGACCGGCTGCGGGCCGAACACGGCGGTATCGCGCCGCCGGAGGGGCTGGAAGTCACCGCGGAGATGCCCGGCGGCAACCCGGAGGCCGAGCGCTACGCGATGCACAGCTTCGGCGCCCAGTTCGCCGAGGTACGGGTCGACGAGGACACCGGTGAGCTGCGGGTGACGCGGCTGCTGGGGATGTTCGACGTGGGCCGGGTCATCAATCCCAAGACGGCCCGCTCGCAGCTCATCGGCGGGATGACCCAGGGGATGTCGATGGCGCTGTACGAACACAGTGTGCTCGACCCGCGGTTCGGCCATGTGGTCAACCACGACTTCGCCCAATACCACATCGCCTCCCACGCCGATGTCCACGCGATCGAGGCCCACTGGCTGGACGAGCCCGATCCGTACACCAACCCCATGGGGGCCAAGGGCCTCGGCGAGGTGGGCATCGTGGGCACCGCCGCGGCCATCGGCAACGCCGTGCACCACGCCACCGGGGTCCGGGTCCGCGAACTCCCCATCACCCTCGACAAGCTGGTGTCCTAGCCATGGCCCCGGCACCCATCCTGGTGACCGGCGCCGCGGGGAGCGTCGGAGGCATCGGCCGCACCGTCGTGGAGGAGCTGCGCCGACGCGATCTGCCGGTGCGGGCCATGGTCCACCGGGAGGACGAGCGGGCCGACGCGCTGCGCGCGACGGGCGCGGAGGTGGTGGCGGGCGATCTGGCCCGCGCCCCGGACGTGGTCCGCGCGATGGAGGGCTGCGGACGGATGTACTTCGGCATGAGCGTCTCGTCGCGGTATCTGGAGGCCACGGTGACGACGGCGGCGGTCGCCCGCGAATACGCGCGGCTGGAGGTGCTGGTCAACATGTCGCAGATGACGGTCTCCCAGATGGACCTCACCAGCACCACGGAGTCCGATCAGCACCGGCTGCAGTGGCTGGGCGAACAGGCCCTCGACTGGTCCGGGTTGCCCGTCACCCACCTCAGGCCCACGGTCTTCATGGAGAATCCGCTCTTCTCGGTCTTCGTCTACTCCTCCATCGCGCAGGAGGGCACGATCCGGCTGCCGTTCGGCACCGGGCGCACCTCCCCGGTCGCGGCGCGGGACGTCGCCGCGGTGGTGACGGAGATCCTGGTGGACCCCTCCTCGCACATCGGGAAGACCTACCATCTGACCGGCCCAGCCTCGGTCGACATGACCACCATGGCCGGGGAGTTCGCCGACGCGCTCGGCCGGCCGGTCAGCTATGTGGACGTCTCCTACGAAGCCTGGGTCAACCACGACCTGCGGGCCCTGGGCCTGCCCGACCACGTCTTCCAGCATCTGGCGACCATGGCCCGGCTGCACGCGGAGAACCGCTACGACCGCCGGACCGACGACATCGAGACGATCACCGGGAGGCCCGCGACCGGGGTGCGGGACTACGTCCATGAGCACCCCGAGATGTTCACGAAATGACGTGGGCGGAACGGATTCGCGGTGCGGGTACCGCTGGGCATCATCGGCGCCGTCATCGTGCCGGGAATCTTCGCCTCGGTGCTGCGCACCCTGGTCATTCCCCGGCCGACCCCCGCCGGTTTCACCGGCTTCGTCACCTGCCGGCGGTACTCGACGCGGCCGCGCCACGGCTGGCCTTCAACCGTTCCCAGCCGCAGGCCCGGACCCGGCTGGCGCTGCGGGCGGGCTTCGTGCGCCTGCGCGACATCGCCGATATCCGCGGCATCCCGTACGACGCCGACCCGCGCCCGGAGGATCCGGTGCGGCTCGGCTACGAGGACTTCCTGCGCGGGGTGGAACGGATGCGCACCTACGGCTATCCGATGGAGCGCACCGCGGAGGAGGCGTGGCCGCACTTCCGCGGCTGGCGGGTGAACTACGAGACGCTCGCCTACCGCCTGGCCCAGGACATCGACGCGGTCCCGGCCCCCTGGTCGGGCTCCCGCCGCAGCACCCTGTCCGTCTGGTCCTCACTGACCCCGGTCGACCGTCGCCCGACGGGGTAACACATTCCCTGGAATACACCGCCAAGGGAGTAAATTTTCTCCATGGGCATGGACGAGGCCATCGCCGCGCGGATACGCATGATCACCGAGGCGGGTGACGGGCTGAGCGGCCCCGATCTGCTCGGATTCGCGCTCGACCACGCCGTGACGGAGACCGGCGGTCTCGGCGGCATGGTGCATCTGCGCGGCCCCGGCAGCCGGTCGCTGCGGCTCGCGGCGGTGCACGGGCTGATCCGTACGGTCGCCCGGGACTGGGATGCGGTCGAGGCGGCCGGCACCAGCGTCCCGGCCCGCGCGGTGGCCCAGGGCGCGCCGGTGTGGGCGCCGGCCCTCGGCGCCGGGTGCGGCACGGGCCCGGCGCTGCCCACCGGAAGCGGGCTGCTGTCGGTGCCACTGATCACTCCGGAGAAGGTCACCGGCGCGCTGTCGGTGCTGATGGCCCCGGCCGAGCGGCCCACACCGGAGCGGCGGGCGGCCGTCGAGGCGCTGGCGGCGTGGGCCGCCCCGCGGCTCCGGGAGAACCCTCCCGGCCGGGGCCGGGGCCGGGGCCGGGACCGGGGCGGCACCGGCAATATGCTGGCGGACGACCAGGTGAGCCAGGCGCTCTGGCATATGAGCGACGCGTTCTTCGCGGTCGACGGCGACTGGCGCATCACCTTCGTCAACGGCGAGGCGGAGCGGCTGCTCGGCGCCGCGCGGACGACTCTCGGCCGGACACTGTGGGACGCCTTCACGCGGTTGAGCGTCGACGACGCCGAGCCGGACCTGCGGAACCGCTACCGGCGGGCCGCCGAGAGCGGCACCCCGGTCGGGTTCGACGTGCGCTGGCCCACCAATCAGCGCTGGTACTCCATGCGGCTGGTCCCGGTGCCGAACGGGCTCACGGTCTACGCCGCCGATATCACCGCGAGCCGGGCGCGGGAGGCGGAGCGGGCCGCGGCCGAGCACGCGGCGGCCGAGCGCACCGCGCGGATCGGCGAGCTGACCGACGCCCTCGCGCAGGCCCTGACGATGCGCGACGTGGTGAACGCCATCGCCGACCGGGTGCTGCCGCCGTTCGGCGCCTCGGGGATGGTGGTGCAGCTCATCGAGAGCGACGTGATCCGGATCGCCGGGGCCGTCGGCTATCCGCAGCCCTTCCTGGAGTCGATCGACGGGGCCCCGATCCATGATGTGTCGCCGGTCTCGGAGGTGTACCGGACCGGGGCGCCGGCCTTCGTCGAGTCGGTCGAGGCGTACACCGCGCGCTATCCCGGCATGGGCGGGCGGCCCGCCGCGGCGCAGAAGCAGGCATGGGCCTTTCTGCCGTTGATCGTCTCCGGCCGGAACATCGGTTGCACCGTGGTCGCCTTCGCCGAGCCGCGCCGGCTCGACGCGGAGGAGCGGGCCCTGCTCACCGCACTCAGCGGACTGATGGGGCAGGCCATCGAGCGCGCCCGGCTGTACGACATGGAGCACACCCGGGCCAAGGAGCTCCAGCGCGGGCTGCTGCCCCGTGCTCTGCCGACGCTGCCCTCGGTCACCACCGCCGCACGCTATCTGCCCGCCAGCGAGGGCATCGACGTGGGCGGTGACTGGTACGACGTGATCCCGCTCTCCGGCGCCCGGGTGGCCCTGGTCATCGGCGATGTGATGGGTCACGGGCTGTCCGAGGCGGCCACCATGGGCCGGCTGCGCACCGCCGTGAGCACCCTGGCCGAGCTGGAGTTTCCGCCCGCCGAGTTGCTCACCCGCCTCAACGACCTGGTGAGCGACCTGGGGGACAATCTCTACGCGACCTGCCTGTACGCCGTGTACGACCCGGCCAACGCCACCTGCGTCTTCGCCAGCGCCGGACATCCACCACCGGCCGTCGTACGCCCCGGCCACCCGGTCCGCTTCGCCGGCGGCGCCCCCGATCCGCCGCTGGGCGCGGCCCGGCCGCCGTTCGAGACCACCGAGGTGGCTCTGGAGGAGGGCAGTCTGCTGGTGCTGTACACCGACGGTCTGGTGGAATCCGCCGCCCGGGACATCGACCGCGGAATGCGGCACCTGGCGAGCGCGCTGGCCGGCGCGGCCCGCGCGCCCGGCCCGGAGGACGCCCGGCGCGACGGAGACCGGGGCGACGGAGACCGGGGCGAGCACGCGTCGCTGGAGCGGCTGTGCGACGAGGTGCTGGCCGAGTTGCTACCGGAGAAGCAGCTCACCGCCGATGACGCGGCGCTGCTCATCGCCCGCACCCATGCGCTCGCCTCCGACCACATCGCCGCATGGCCGCTGTCCGAAGGGCCGATCGCCGCGGGCGAGGCCCGCGATCACGTCCGGGACCAGCTCACCCGCTGGGAACTGGCCCCGCTCACCCCCATCGCGGAGCTGCTGGTCAGCGAGCTGGTCGCGAACGCGATCCGGCACGGCAGGGGCCCGATCGGACTGCGGCTGCTGCGCAGCGAGGAGCTGATCTGCGAGGTGACCGACGGCTCTTTGACCACACCCCGGATCCGCCATGCCTCGGAGACCGACGAGGGCGGACGCGGGCTCCAACTGGTCTCGGCCCTCTCCCAGCGCTGGGGCACCCGCTACACGTCCACCGGCAAGTGCATCTGGACCGCCCAGCCACTCCCCTGACGCCCCGGCGGGAGGCGGCGATGTCCGTCGCGCTTCAGTCGGCCCAGGCGCCGCTCCCGGCGGTCTCGCGGACGTAGTCGGCGAAGTCCCGGGGCGCCCGGCCCAGAACGCGGTGAACGCCGTCCCCCAGCCGCGCGTTGCGCCCGTCCAGCAAGGTGGCGAACAGGCCGGTCAGAAACGACCCCAGCTCGTCCGGCAGCCCGTGGTCGCGCACCAGCGCGGCCCCGTACTCCTCGGCGGGGACCGGCGCATAGCGCACCGCGCGGCCCGTCGCCCCGGCGATCTCCGCGGCCGCCTCGGCGAAAGTCAGCAGCCTCGGCCCGGTGATCTCGTAGATCCGGCCCGCGTGTCCCTCCCCGGTCAGCGCCGCGACCGCGACCTCGGCGATGTCGTCGGCGTCCACGAAGGGCTCCTTGACGTCCCCGGCCGGGAAGACGAACTCGCCGTCGAGCACCCCGTCGCGCAGGATGCCCTCGTCGAAGTTCTGGCAGAACCAACTCGCCCGCAGCACGGTCCACTCCGCACCCGGCACCCGCACCGCCTCCTCGGCGGGCAGCGCCGCCTCCACGCCCCGGGCGGAGAGCAGCACCAGCCGCCGGGTGCCGCTCCCGGCCGCCCGTTCGGCGAAGGCGCGGAGGGTGGCGGCGGCGCCCGGGTCGCAGACGTCCGGGTAGTAGGCGAGGTACGCCGCGACGGCGCCGTCCAGCGCGGGCTCCCAGGTGCGCGGATCCTCCCAGTCGAACGGCGTCTCGCCGGACCGGGAGCCGATCCGCGCCGGGTGCCCGGTCCGGATCAGCCGGTCCGCGACCCGGCGGCCGGTCTTGCCGGTGCCGCCGAGCACCAGGACGGTCGGGTGTTCCCTGTTACGTGTCGTCATACGGCCAGTCAACTCGCGGGCGGTGAGACGGGCCATGGCCGAGAGGCTCGGCCGCATAAGCGAGCGTCTACGCTGTGCGCCATGGACGCGCTGGCGAGTCTGCTGGACGGCCCGCGGGCCCGGGGGGCCTTTCTGCTGCGGGTCGTGATGGAGCCGCCCTGGGCGGTACGGATCGAGGACCGGGCCCCGCTGTGCGTGATGACCATGGCGCGCGGCGAGGCATGGGTGGTGCCGGACGAGGGCGAGGCGGTGCGGCTGCGCCCGGGGGACGTGGCCATCGCGCGCGGCCCCGCCCCGTACACGGTCGCCGACGACCCCGCCACCGCGCCGCAGGCGTGGATCCTCCCCGGTGAGGTGTGCCGCACGGCGGACGGCGCGGATCTGGCCGAGGCGATGGCGCTGGGGGTGCGTACCTGGGGCAACAGCCCGGACGGCTCGGCCACGATGCTCATCGGCACCTATCAGCTGGACGGGGAGATCAGCGGACGGCTGCTGGACGCGCTGCCCCCGCTGCTGGCGCTGGACGGCGAGGTGTGGGACTGCCCCCTGATGCCCTGGCTCGGCGAGGAGATCGTCAGGGACGAGGCCGGGCAGGAGGCGGTCCTGGACCGGCTGCTGGATCTGCTGCTGATCTCCGTGCTGCGGGCCTGGTTCTCCCGACCGGAGGCCCGGGCGCCGGGCTGGTACCGGGCGCTGGGCGACCCGGTGGTGGGCCGTGCCCTGCGGCTGCTGCAGAACAACCCGGCCCATCCGTGGACCGTGGCCGGGCTCGCCGCCGAGACGGGGGTCTCGCGTGCGGCGCTGGCCCGCCGCTTCACCGCGCTGGTGGGCGAGCCGCCCATGGCGTATCTGACCGGCTGGCGGCTGGCGCTGGCGGCGGATCTGCTCCGGGACCCGGAGAGCACCCTGGCGGCGGTGGCCCGGCGGGTCGGCTACGGCAGTGCGTTCGCCCTCAGCGCGGCCTTCACGCGCGAGCGCGGCCTCAGCCCGCGGGCGTACCGCGAGGCGGCATTAAGTGGGGCTAACGCTTTGGGCAATAAAAGCTAACTCGATTTTTGCTTTTGGGGCGGGGACGCTGAAGGCATGTTCCCCCGTATCGCCTCGCGTCTTCACCGTCAGCCGTGCGGGCACCGGCAGCCGCCCCGGCCCGCGGCAGGTGCTGAAACTGCTCCGTGATCTGGCCCCGGGGCCTGACGATGACCGCGGTGAGGCCGTGCGACGCGATTGATTTCCTGCCTGATCGACCCCTGAACGGCAAGGGGCGGAGGCGGAGTCGGCACGGCGCGCGAGCCTTCTCAACCCGCGGGCGCGCCGCGCCGCGGCATGCGGCGG
Source organism: Streptomyces sp. NEAU-YJ-81 (assembly GCF_017592595.1). Taxonomy (NCBI): domain Bacteria; kingdom Bacillati; phylum Actinomycetota; class Actinomycetes; order Kitasatosporales; family Streptomycetaceae; genus Streptomyces; species Streptomyces sp. NEAU-YJ-81. Next base: position 158,717 of record NZ_JAGFNO010000007.1, read on the forward strand.
CTGATGGGTGACACCCGCAGACAGCCGTCCGGCCCGCAGGTGGTGGCGCGGTCGTAGAGGTCCATCAGGCGGCGGGCGCCGCGGGCGATGTCGTAGCGGTCGATGGCGTCCGGGACCGGGAAGCGCAGCGGGCCCCCGGCGGCCTGCCCGCGCAGGGCGTCGGCGAGGGCGGCCGGGCCGGGGGCGATACGGCGGGCGCCGGGGACGGCCCCGGCGGGGAGCTCGTCGAGGGCGGGGCAGACGGTGTGCAGCACCGGCAGCCCGGCCGCCAGCCCTTCCAGGGCCGCGAGGCCGAACGCCTCCTCGGTGGACGGCGAGACCAGGACGTCCATGGCGGCCAGCAGTCCGGGCAGCCCCGCGGGCCGGTCGTCCGGCGGGGCCACCGCGCCGTCGCGCTCCCCCAGCAGCCGCACCCGGTCGGCCACGCCGAGCCGGGCGGCCAGGTCCTCCAGGGCGGGGCGCTCGGGGCCCTCGCCGACCAGCAGCAGCCGGGTGTCCGGCACCTCGGCGATGGCCCGTACCGCCGCGTCGAACCGCTTGTCCGCCACCAGGCGGCCGACCCCGCCGACCACGAAGGCCCGGTCGGGGAGGCCGAGACGGGCGCGGGCGGCCGCCCGGGCGGCCGGTTCGAAGCGGAAGTGGCGGGCGTCGATCCCGTTCGGCACCAGATGGATCCGGGGGTTGGGCACGCCCCAGTCGCGCAGCCGGTCGGCGACGGCGGCCGAGACGGCGACGGTGGCCGAGCCCAGCCGCTCGGCGGCGAGATAGCGGGCGCGGAGGGCGGCCGTGAGCGGACGGCCGTCGATCCGCCGCTCGCCCAGGCTGTGTTCGGTGGCGATGACCGCCCGCACCCCGGCCAGCCGGGCGGCGATCCGGCCGAGCACACACGCCCGGTACAGATGGGTGTGCACCAGGTCGTAGCCGCCGGACCGGATGATCCGCACCAGCCTGGGCACCGTGGTGAGCTGCCGCTCGCGCCCGCTGCCCAGGGGCACATGGGTGACCGGGATGCCGTCCGCGCGGATGCCGTGCGCGGTGGCGCCGGGGCCCGAGAGGGCGATGACGTCACAGCGCACCGGCAAATGGCGCAGCAGCAGCCTCAGTTGCTGTTCGGCTCCTCCGGCCCCGAGGCGGGAGATGATGTGCAGGACTCTCATCGGGCGACTGCGCCCCATCCTCCGTATTCCGATGGGCTTCGATCGGTGCCGACCCTGCCAGACGGCGGGATGTAAATCACGTAAGACGCGCACCGCTGGGCCGTCGGAGTGGATGTCTTACGGGCCGTCAACAAGGGCGCGCCGAATATCCGATGTGCACCGCCAGCCCCCATGGGATTGTTACCTTCTCATCTCGCGCGATGACCTGAAGAATATGGCCCATATGGGTCATCGCGGCGCGCCATTCGGTTCGAGCCAGCCCCGCGGGAGTGCCCAGATGTCTGCACCGACCCCCGTCAGAGATTCCCCCCGGAAAGCCACCGCACACACCGTATCCGCCGGGATGCCGCCCGCGCGTACCGCGTCGGATTCCCGCGTCCCGCACCACCGTTCCGCCTCGGTGTACGAGTACAAGCGGTACAGCGAGCTGGCGGGCCCGCTGACCAACGCCCCCACGGACCGCCCCTACCGGGTGCGCTGCCGGAGTCTGCTGGCGCAGGAGCCGCACCGGATCCGTGCCGCGCTGCTGCTGTGCGCGGCGCCGGTGTGCTCGGCGCTGCTGCTGCTGTGGCTGCTGCACCCCGATCACTGGCTGGAGCGCGCCTATGCGCCGTGGTGGCAGCGGGCGGCGGACCTCGCGATGCTGGTCTCGATCGCGTTGATCGAGGGCTTTCGCCTGTTCACGGTCGTCTCCAACGCCCATGCGACGCTGGTGGCGCGGGATCCGGTGCCGGTGGTGGCCGAGCCGGGGACCCGGGTGGCGTTCCTGACCAGCTTCGTGCCCGGCAAGGAGCCGATCGCGATGGTCCGGGCCACGCTGGAGGGGGCGGTGCGGATCCGGCACACCGGGCCGCTGGACGTATGGCTGTTGGACGAGGGGGACGACGAGGAGGTCAAGGCGCTGTGCGCACGGCTGGGCGTACGGCATTTCTCCCGCAAGGGCATCGAGAAGTGGAATCAGCCGAAGGGCGCTTTCCGGGCGAGGACCAAGCACGGGAATTACAACGCCTGGCTGGACGCCCATGGCGACGCGTACGAATTCATGGCGTGTGTGGATACCGACCATGTGCCGCTGCCCAACTTCCTGGAGCGCATGCTGGGTTACTTCCGGGATCCGGATATCGCCTTTGTTGTCGGTCCGCAGGTCTACGGGAATTACGACACCCCGGTCACCAAGGCCGCCGAAAGCCAGCAGTTCCTTTTCCACGCGCTGATCCAGCGGGCGGGAAACGCCTATGGCGGCCCGATGTTCGTGGGCACCAACAACGCGGTGCGGATCAGCGCGCTGCGCTCGATCGGCGGGCTGTACGACTCGATCACCGAGGACATGGCCACCGGCTTCGAGCTGCACCGCCACCGCAACCCCGCCACGCGCAAGAAGTGGCGCTCGGTCTACACCCCCGATGTGCTCGCGGTCGGCGAGGGGCCGAGCACCTGGACGGACTTCTTCACCCAGCAGATGCGGTGGAGCCGCGGCACCTACGAGACCGTGCTCAAGCAGTTCTGGAAGGGCCCGTTCACCCTGTCGCCCGGCAAGCTGCTCAACTACTCGCTGATGATCGCGTACTACCCGATGACCGCGCTCAACTGGATCCTCTCCGCGCTGTCGTGTGCGCTGTTCCTGGTGCTGGGCGCGGCCGGGATCCACATCCCCGCCGAGATGTGGATGATGCTCTACAGCGACGCGGCCATGCTGCAGATCGGGCTGTACATCTGGAACCGGCGGCACAATGTCTCCCCGCATGAGCCGGAGGGCTCCGGCGGGCTGGCCGGGATGCTGCTCTCGGCGCTGTCCGCTCCGATCTACGCCAAGTCGCTGTGCGACGCGGTGCTGCGCCGCACCAGCCGGTTCGTGGTCACGCCCAAGGGCGACTCGTCCAGCCCGGACCGGCTCTCCACGTTCCGTATCCATCTGTTGTGGGCCGGGGTGTTCGGCTCCTCTCTGGTCGCCTCGTTCTTCCTGAGCCACGCCCATGCGGTGATGCGGACCTGGGCGGTGCTCGCCCTCGCCCTGTGTCTGGCGCCGGTGACGATCTGGTCGGTGGGGCTGCTGCGCCGCGGCCGGAAGCGCCCGGCGCGCGGAACGGTGCCGACGGCGCGCGACGCGGCCAGCCCCTGTGCCGTCCCGAAAGCGAAGAACAAGAAGAACAAGAGCAAGAACGAGGACAAGGAAAAGGCGCCGGTCTGCGCGCTGTGACCGGCGGCTGGACGGCTGGGCGGCTAGTGGCGGCGGGGGGCGTTACGGGCCAGATCGAGCGCGTACTCGGTCCACCAGCGGCCCGCCGGAGGGCCGCCGTTGCAGGTTCCGTCGGACTCTCCGGGCCGTTTGATCCACAGATAGGCGTCCACGAGGCGGTCCCCGGTGGTGGTGCTGGGCCGCTCGCCCAGCGCCCGCCCCGGCGGGTTGCACCAGGAGTCCCGGGCCCGGATACCGTGCCGGGCCGCGCCCCGGAGCCGCAGCGGGCCGTTGCCGTTCCGGCTGGTGTCGATGACGAAGTGGGCGCCGTCGAGGGCGGCGGAGAGCCGGTGGCCGTACGCCTTGGTGGGCCGGGTCGGCTGGAAGTTGGAGACGTTCAGCGCGAAGCCGTCCGCCTGCTCGATACCGCCCTCGCGCAGTGACCGCACCAGCCGGCCGGGATTCTTGATCCAGCCCGGGTTCCCCGCGTCCACGTACACCTGGACGTGGGGCAGCGCGGCGAACATGGCGACCGCGTCGCGGAGCATCGCCAGCCGGGCGGTGCGCAGCCTGGCCGGTACGCAGCCGTCGACGAGCTGGGCCACCGCGTCGGGTTCCAGGACGACGATCGCCTTGCGGTCGCCGATGCCCAGGGTGATCTGCTCGATCCAATGCCGGTACGCCCGGGCGCTCCGCGCTCCGCCCGCCGAGTACCGTCCGCAGTCGCGGTACGGGATGTGATAGGCGACCAGGACCGGGGTGGACCCGGTCCGCGCCGCGGATTCGGTGATGAAGCGGACCCGTTCACGGGGCGGCGCGGGGCCGAGCCACTCCGCGACCGGCTGCTGAGCGATCTGCCGGATGAGTGCGGCGTCACGGTTCTTTCCCTCGTCCTGCCGCTCACGGACCTGCCGGGCGGCCGGACTGTCCGGGTTCACCCAGAGCCCGCCCCGCCGCAGCGGGGCATCGAACATCCGGCAGCCGCTCAGCGGAAGCATCGCCACGGCGCACAGGGCGGCATGCATCGCAAGCCGCATAACGGTCTTTGTTGCACCTTTCTCGCGCATGCGACGCATCATGGCACCGGGTGTCACTGGTTCAGCGGACGTGGCGCTCGTGGCCACTGGTTCAGCGGATGCGGCGCGTGGCTATTGGTCCAGCGGTACGCGGCGTTCGTGGCCGCTGGTTCGGCGGACGTGGGTGCGTCGCACTGGCTCAGCGGACACGGTGTTCGTGGTCTCCGATGTCGTGCCCCGCGTCCTGGTGGCCGTCCGCGGCGTCCTCGTCCGTCCGCCACAGCGGATGCTCACGGGCCGCCCACGCCCGCTCGACCCTGCCCGTACGCATCCCCCGCCGGGCCTCCGGATCGGCGAACGCCTTGCCGATATGGCCGATCAGGACGATGCCGATGGCCAGCGCCAGCCAGTCGTGGACGAAGGTGGCGCTGGTACGCCACACCAGCGGGGCCAGACCGGTGAACCACATCAGCAGCCCGGTGCCCGCCATCACCATCACGGCGCCCGCGATATACCCCGCGTACAGCTTCTGCCCGGCGTTGAACTTCCCCGCCGGGCGCTCCTGTCGCCGGTGGTCGCGGCGCAGCGCCGCGCGCAGCCAGCGGCGGTCGTGCGGGCCGAAGCGGTTGAGCCGGGTGAGATCGGCGCGGAAGGCGCGGGAGGCGAGTCCGAGCAGGGCCGGGAGCGGCGTCAGGATGCCGCTCCACTCATGCACGGTGACGACGAGGGCGCGCCGGCCGACGAGTTCGGCGAGCTCGGGCAGATAGAGACAGCCCGCGCTGACCACACACACGCCCAGCAGGAGGGCCGTGGTGCGGTGGATCCAGCGCTCGGCGAGGCTGAACCGGCGCACCCGCTCAGGCGGTGGGGTCATCGTCGCGTCCGTTCGATTTACCGACCCAGGCGTCGACGTCATAGCCCCGGTCCTCCCAATAGCCGGGTCGCACCTCGTCGGTGACGGTGATACCGGAGAGCCATTTCGCCGACTTGTAGAAGTACATGGGCGCCACATACAGCCGCACCGGCCCGCCGTGGGAGTGTCCCAGCGGCTTGTCCCGCAGCTTCAGCGCGACCAGGACGTCCGCGCGCCGCGCCTGGTCGAGGGTCAGGCTCTCGCTGTACGCGCCGTCGAAGCAGGTGAAGCGGACGGCCTTGGCCCGTGGACCCACCCCGGCGGCGTCGAGCAGCGTCGACAGCCGCACCCCCTCGAACGGGGTCTCGGGCACCCGCCAGCCGGTGACGCACTGGACATCGCGGACCAGGCGGGTCTGCGGGAGCGCGCGCAGATCGGCGAGGCGGTACTCGGCGGGCTTGTCGACGAGTCCGTCGACGGTGAGGCGGTAGTTGCCGGCGTCCTTGTGGGGCACGGAGGAGGTGACGGAGTAGTAGCGGAATCCCCCGCCGTTGGGGAGGAGTCCGGTCACCCCCGTCGGGTCCTTGTCGGCCACCGCGCCCAGGGCGGTCTCCAGGCGGCCCTGCAGCCAGGGGGCCGCGGCCATCGCGCCCGCGCCGAGGCCGAGCATGCCGAGGACGAGGCGCCGGCCGACGGGGGCGCCGTGGCCGTCGGATCCGGCACCGGTGTTGGGGTCCATGGGTCGATAAGAGCACCGGGCGGGGGTGGTGCGCCAGATCCGCCCGGGATTCGTCAGACTTCGGTAAGACTCCGGGTCCCGGTGGCCGTGCGGGGCCTGCGGCACGTGCCAGGTCCACGCCACGCCCCGGGCCTACGCCACACCCCGGGTCCACGCCACGCGCCGGGCCTACCCCACCGCCTTGGCCGCCGCCCGGCCCGCCGTACGGCCCGAGAAGAGGCAGCCGCCCAGGAAGGTGCCCTCCAGGGAGCGGTAGCCGTGCACTCCCCCGCCGCCGAAGCCCGCCGCCTCTCCGGCCGCGTAGACGCCGGGCAGCGGTTCGCCGCCCTCGGTCAGGACGCGGGAGGAGAGGTCCGTCTCGAGGCCGCCGAGCGTCTTGCGGGTCAGGATGTTCAGGCGCACGGCGATCAGCGGACCCGCCTTGGGGTCGAGAATGCGGTGCGGGACGGCGGTGCGGATCAGCCGGTCGGCCACATACTTGCGGGTGCCGCGCAGGGCGGTGACCTGGAGGTCCTTGGTGTAGGGGTTGGCGATCTCGCGGTCCCGGGCGACGATCTCCCGCCGCAGCCCCTCCTCGTCGATGAGCGGCTCCTTGGTGAGCTCGTTCATCCGCCGGACCAGCGCCGTCAGCGACCGCTCCACGATGAAGTCCGCGCCGTGGTCCATGAACGCCTGGACCGGGCCCGGGACACCGGCCCGGCCTCGGCCGATCACATCGCGGACGCTCTTGCCGGTGAGGTCCGGGTTCTGCTCGGAGCCGGAGAGCGCGAACTCCTTCTCGATGATCTTCCGGGTGAGCACGAACCAGGTGTAGTCGTAGCCGGTCCGCATGATGTGCTCGAGCGTGCCGAGGGTGTCGAAGCCGGGGAACAGCGGCACCGGCAACCGCTTGCCGCGCGCGTCGAACCACAGGGAGGACGGGCCGGGCAGGATGCGGATGCCGTGCCGGGGCCAGATGGGGTTCCAGTTCTCGATGCCCTCGGTGTAGTGCCACATCCGGTCGCGGTTGATGATGCGGCCGCCGGTCGCCTCGGCGATGCCGAGCATATGGCCGTCCACATGGGCCGGGACCCCGGAGATCATCCGCTCGGGCGGGGAGCCCAGCCGCTCGGGCCAGTTGGCGCGGACCAGGTCGTGGTTGCCGCCGATCCCACCCGAGGTGATGATCACGGCTTGGGCGCGCAGTTCGAAGGCGCCGGCGACCTCGCGGCCGCTGGGGGAGCCGCGCTCGGCGTCGCTGGGCTCCAGGATGTCGCCGGTGACGGTGTCGACCGTGCCCGCGCTGCGGGCCAGCCCCGTCACCCGGTGCCGGAAGCGCAGCTCGACCAGGCCACGCGCGGCCGCCGCCCGCACCCGCCGCTCGAAGGGGGCCACGACACCGGGGCCGGTGCCCCAGGTGATGTGGAAGCGGGGCACGGAGTTGCCGTGCCCGGTCGCGTCGTAGCCGCCGCGCTCGGCCCAGCCGACGAGCGGGAACAGCCGCAGCCCCTGGGCGTGCAGCCAGGACCGCTTCTCGCCCGCCGCGAAGTCCACGTACGCCTCGGCCCAGCGGCGCGGCCAGCGGTCCTCCTCGCGGTCGAACCCGGCCGTGCCCAGCCAGTCCTGCCAGGCGAGTTCATGGCTGTCGCGGATGCGCAGGCGGCGCTGTTCGGGTGAGTCGACGAGGAAGAGACCGCCGAAGGACCAGTGGGCCTGGCCGCCGAGCGACTGCTCGGGCTCCTGGTCGAGCAGGATCACCTTACGGCCGGCGTCGGCCAGTTCGGCGGTGGCGGCGAGGCCCGCGAGCCCCGCGCCGACCACGATCACGTCCGCGTCGTACGCCATGGTGTGGTGTCCGTTCTCGTGAGCCCGCCGACGCCCGCCGACGGCGTCATGACCGCGATCCTGCCTACCGCCCAGTACGGCGTCAACCCAGGGTGTGGGAGCGGTTTCCGGCCCGCTTCCCGACCGCCAACTCCCCCCGCGAAACCTGGACGTAGAACAAAAGGTCACAATCGTTCACCGAGATTGGACACGGTTAGGCCAACCGTGCATCATCATCGACCATGGCTGACCGCTCCGTTGAGCATTCAGGGCCGACGCCCGAGGTGGAACGTCGCGTGGTGAACCCCACGCTCGTCACCCCCGGCCCGCAGCCCCTCCAGTCCGGGCCACCCGCGGACGAGGCACAGGTGCTCCGCGGCGAGGTGATCGGGCCCCGGCACGCCCGCCGCCCCATGGACAACCGCCGTAAGGCAGCCGCCGGGGCGATTCTGCTGTCCGCCACCGGCGCCGCCACCGCCCTCTTCATGCTCATGGGCAAGGACGCGCGTGAGGCGACGGCAGCCTCCGGACACGACACCTCGACGGCCGTCCCGGACGAGCCGGAGGGCCATGCCGTCCCGTACGCCGAGGCCGCGGTGGGCGACACCCCGCTGCGCGGCGCGCGCGCCGAGAAGCCCAAGCCGCAGCCGCCCGCCGCCCAGCCTGTGGCCCAGGCCCCGGCGGCCGACTCCACACCGGACAAGCCCCGCACCCCGTCGTCCGGCAAGGGCCGCTCCACGCCGTCCTGGCCAGACTGGTCGTCCCGGGGGCCGGGACAGTACGACGACTGGCAGGACGCGGTGGAGGCGTTCGACCGCTGGGCCGAGCAGCAGCAGGAGCGGCAGCGCGGCGAGAACGGCGGCTCCGGGCCGTACACGCCGGGGCAGGGCCAGGGACAGAGTGGCGGCTACGGGGACGGCTACGGCAGCGGGTACGACGGCGGCTATGGCGATGGAAACCGCTATGGCGGCGGCCATGGGGGCGACTACGGCGGCGGATACGGCGGTGGCCACCGGCGCTGACCGCGCCCGCTATCTGCTTGTATGGCGGTATGCCTGATCAGGAACCGCTTTCCGCCAACGAACTACTCGACATCGTGGACGAGCGGGACCGCGTGATGGGCCAAGCCCGACGCGGTGACGCCATGGCCCACCGGCTCCGGCACCGCTGCGTCTTCATCCAGGCCCGGGACGCCCAGGGCCGCGTCTTCGTCCATCGCCGCACCACCGAGAAGCTGGTCTTCCCCTCGCTCTACGACATGTTCGTCGGCGGGGTCGTCGGCGCGGGCGAGGGCTATGACGAGGCGGCGCTGCGCGAGGCGGAGGAGGAGCTGGGGGTGCGGGGGCTGCCCGCGCCCGTACCGCTGTTCTCGTTCCTCTACGAGACGCCCGAGCACACCTGGTGGAGCCGGGTCTACGAGGTGCGCTGCGAGCTGCCGGTCGATCCACAGGCCGAGGAGGTCGCCTGGCACGCCTTTCTCACCGAGGAGGAGCTGACCCGGCGGCTGCCCGAGTGGGAGTGGGTGCCGGACGGGCGGGAGGCGTACCGGCGGCTGCTGGAGTGGCGCCGTGAGAGGGTCGAAACGTGACCGAATCCTCCGGGCCCGGGCCTTCGGAACCTCCACGGCCTTCGGAGCCCGAGCAGCCTGCCGAACCGCGTGGCGGCGGTCTCGCCTCGGCGGCGGCGGACGTACGGCTGTGGTTCGCGCCCGAGCGGCTGCGGCAAGAGGGCGGCACCCCCGACTACCGCTTCTCACTCGCCAACGAACGGACCTTTCTCGCCTGGCTGCGCACCGCGATGGCGCTGGTGGGCGGCGGATTCGCGGTCGACCAGTTCCTCCCGGAGACAGCCCGGCCGCTGCGGCTCGCGCTGGCGCTCATCCTGCTGGCGGGCGGCGCGCTGTGCGCGCTGCGGGCCATCAGCCACTGGGTGCGCTGCGAGCGGGCCATGCGGCGGGGCGAGGACCTGCCGATGTCCCGCTTCCCGGTGGTGCTGGGGCTCGCGGTCGGGGTGGTCGCGCTGCTGATGGTGATCGTGGCCGCCTTCGGGTGGGGCGGCTGACCCGGGAGGTGTGAGGCGATGCCGGACGGGAAGGGGACGCACGGACCACGAACGCGGGACCGGGACCCCGGGCTCCAGCCGGAGCGGACGCGGCTGGCCTGGCGGCGTACGACGCTGGCGTGCGCGGTCGCCGCCTCGCTCGCGGGGCGGCAGACCCTGCACAGCGGTATCGACCCGGCCTCGCTCGTGGTCCTGGCCCTGGTGGTGGTGGCCTGGCTGGCCTTCCTGGCACTGGCCCACCGCCGCATCCGGGCCATGCGCATGCCACGTCCGCCCGCCCTGTCCCCGCGGGCGGCCGTGGCCGCGGTGGCCTGCACCCTCGCCCTGGCCGTCCTGGGGGCGGCGATGCTGCGCTGAGGCGGCCGGTGCCACGCCCCCGCCGTTCTTCTCAGCGCCATCACCCCACTGGTGCTGTCGCCCCAACGGCTATCAGGTTTCTGATTCTGTTGCCTTGCGCGATACGCCGGACCTCTTGGCCCGCCCGGTGTAGTACAGGATGTCTTGGTGGGCGCGTTCGATGATGTCGCGTGCTTCGGTTTCGGCCTGGTCCGGCTGGTGGTCGCGGATGGCATCGAGCACGCGTTTGTGGGCGGGCAGGGTGCGCCTGTGCCGGGTTTTCGACGTGGTGTGCATGCGGCGTTGGGCGTGAAGGGCGATTGCCAGCATGGAGTTGAGGTGGACCAGGAGTTCGTTCTCGGTGGCGTCGACGATGGCCGCGTGGAAGGCCAGGTCCGCTTCGACGAACTCGTCGGTGTCCTCGACTGCGTGCTTCATCCGCTGGAAGGCGTCCTCGATGGGATCGATGATGCGGCGGCTGGGGTTGTGAGCGGCTTGTCGGGCGGCCGCGGGTTCGAGGAAGAGACGCAGGCCGGTGAGGTCGTCCATGGCTGAGGCCGATGTGGTGTCGGTATAACGCCAGACGAGGACATCGGGGTCGAGAAGGTTCCACTGCGAAGGCCGCTGCACGATGGTGCCACGCCCGACGGTGGACTTCACCAGGCCCTTCCCCCGCAGCACACGGGTGGCTTCACGCACGACGGGACGGCTGACGCCGAACTTGGTGGTCAGCCGTTCCTCGGTGGGGATCGCCGATCCGGGCGGGTACTCGCCGGAGACGATGGCGGAGCCCAGCGCGTGAACGACTGCCCCGTGGGAGCCTTCGGACGGGTACAGCCGTTCGCTCGCAGCGTTCATGGTCGCTATTGTCGCATCGCTGTCGATCCGCGTGAGCGTTGGCGAAGACCGCGGTAAGCCGACGTCCGCCACTATGCGGAGACCCTCCGGACAGGTTCCGTGTGGACGGTGCCGGCTCGCGGCACGATCGCCCCTTGGTGGCCGATGGCATGGGCAGCGCACCGTGCCGCTTGAGCGGCGGCCTCCGCCGGTGAATGCCCTTTCAGCCTCGCGGCGAGACAGGCCCCGTTGACGGAATCACCTGCTCCGGTGGTGCGGCGGCTTCGCCGGCGGTCGTGGCCTCGATGTCGACGTGGCGGGTTTCGGGTGCGTACAGCAGCGCGATGAAGGTGATGGCGCTGAGGGTGATGGCCAGCAGGGCAACGGGCCAGGTGGCGTCGTCGGCTGCGGCGGAGATGGCGACGGCCGCCAAGGGGGCGAAGCCGCCGAAGATCGCGGCGCTGATCTCACGGCCGAAGACCAGCCCGCTGAAGCGGACCTGCGAGGAGAACAGTTCGGCGAAGAAGGCTCCCTGCGCGCCGAGCATGGCCGCGATGCCCACACCGATGCCGAGCACCATGGCGATGATGACCAGCCCTTCCGAGCGGGTGTTCACCAGGGCGAAGAACGGGAACGCGAACACCGCGGAGAAGGCTGCGCCGAAGAGGTAGACGGGCTTGCGGCCGATGCGGTCGGTGAGAGCGCCGAACAGCGGGGTGGTGACGACGGCGACGGCGGCCGCGCAGGCCACACCGACGGGGCCGACACTGGACGCCATGGCGAGAGTGCCGGCGATGTAGGTGATGACGAAGGTCTGGTAGATGTAGCTCACGCCGCTCTGGGCCACCTGGGAGCCCATGACGATCAGGACGGGCTTGCGCTGCTGGCGCAGCAGGTCCTTCAGGGGCGAGGCCGAGACGGCTTCCCGGGACTGCAGTTCCTGGAAGGCGGGGGTCTCGTCGATACGCAGCCGGATGATGAGGGCTACGGCGATCATGAGGACGCTGGCAAAGAAGGGGATGCGCCACCCCCAGGCCAGGAACTGCTCTTCCGGTAGCTGGGTGAGCAGAGCGAAGATGCCCGAGGAGAGCAGCAGGCCGATGTAGACGCCGACGCCGGGGAAGCTGCCGAACAACCCGCGGCGGTTGGGCGGTGCGTTTTCTGCGCTGAACACGGCCGCACCGCCGAATTCGGCGCCGGCCCCGAAGCCCTGGACCAGGCGCAGCAGGATCAGCATGACCGGCGCCCAGAAGCCCGCGGCTTCGTAGCTGGGGACGGCACCGATGAGGGTGGTTGCGCCGCCCATCAGCAGCAGGGTGACGACCAGGACCTTCTTGCGTCCGACGCGATCGCCCAGGGCACCGAAGTAGATGCCGCCCAGGGGGCGGACGAGGAAGCCGAGGGCGAGGGTCGCGAAGGCCGCGAGGGTTCCGATGAGCTCGTGCCCCGGAGGAAAAATGATCTTGCTGAAGACCAGTGAGGCCGCAGCTCCGTACAGGAAGTAGTCGTACCACTCAAGGGCGGATCCCGCGAGTGCCGCGGCTGCGACGGCTCGGGGGGAGGAGCGGCGTGGTTCGGGTGCGCTGGAGTGCGTCTTGGACATGGGATTTCCTCCTGACGGCGGGGCATCGTCGCTCATCCGCCGGGTGTGGCCTGTTTCGGCCATGCCGCGAACGTAGGCCGCGTATGACGCCGAGGTCAATGACTTGTCACATCTATCTGACGCATTTGTAAGACCAATCTGGACTCTTAGGCAGACAAAGTCGTAGCGTGGTGAAGCGACACATCCGCAGCCACCGCCGCCGGTGACTTCAGAGAGGCATCCCATGAGCGTTCTGGACGGCTACCGAGTCCTCGACCTGTCGATCGCGATGTCCGGGCCCTTCGCCGCGGCACGCCTGGGCGATCTGGGCGCCGACGTGGTCAAGGTCGAGCCGACCACCGGAGAGTGGCAGCGCCATGTCTCCGCCGGTGGAGCGACCGGGAACCGCATCAATGTCAGCTTCCTGTCCCTCAACCGCAACAAGCGCAGCCTCGCGGTGAACCTGAAGGACCCCGAGGGACGCGAGGCGCTGCTGGCGCTGGCCCGCACGGCCGACGTCTTCCTCCAGAACTATCGCCCCGGCGTCGCCGAGCGGCTGGGCGTGGACTACGAGTCCATCAAGGCCGTCAATCCGCAGATCGTGTACGTGTCGATCTCCGGCTACGGCGAGAGCGGCCCCTACGCCCAGCGGCCGGGACAGGACCTGCTGCTGCAGGGCATGTCGGGCTTCATGAAGAGTGCGGGCCGCGTCGGTGACCCCCCGCACCCGGCGCCGCTGTACGTGGTGGACGCGGTCACGGCCTCCACCGCGTTCGAGGCCGTCCTGGCCGGCCTGCTGCACAAGGAGCGCACCGGCCAGGGCCAGCTGATCACGGTCAACATGCTGGACTCGATCATCGCGCTGCAACTGCAGGAGATGAGCATCTACACCCAGGGCAAGGTGCAGGCCACCCGCACCGACGAGCCGCACGCCCACACCTACATCCGCGCTCCCTACGGCGCCTTCGAGACAGCGGACCGAGAGATCACCCTGGCGTTTCCCGAGCTGCCCAAGCTGGGCGCGCTCCTTGACCTGCCCGAACTCCTCGGCATGGACTCCGAGGTCGACGGGTTCGCCCAGCGCGATACGGTGTTCCGTCTGGTGGCCGACAAGCTGCGCGAACGCACCGCCCAGGAGTGGCTGGACCTGTTCGACGCCAACGGCATCTGGGCCGGCCCCGTCTACGGCTACGCCGACATCCCCGAGGACCCGCAGGTCAAGCACAACGGTTCGCTGCTGAGCTACGAGCATCCAACCGAAGGAACGGTGACCACCCCGGGCTTCCCGATCCACTTCACCCGGACGCCGTCCGCACTGCGTCACCCCACCCCACTGGCGGGCCAGCACAGCCGCGACGTCCTTCGCGAGGCGGGCATCAGCGAGGAGCGCATCGACGCGCTGCTGGCGTCCGGAGCCGTGGCATCCGAGCAGGCGTGACGATGACCACGCGACAGACCGCCACAGGGGACCAGACCGGCTCTCCCGTCAGCCTGTGCGGCATCACTTGGAACCACCCGCGCGGCTACGCACCGCTGGAGACCCTGAGCGAACTCGACCGGCTCGGCGCCCACCAGTACGGGCAGGCCACCGGAACCCTCATCTGGGAACGCCAGCCCCTGGAGGGCTTCGAGTCCACGCCGCTGAGCGACCTGGCGGACCGCTACGACCTGCTGGTCATCGACCACCCCCACCTCGCCGACGCGGTCGAGGCGCAGGCCCTGCTCCCCCTCGACACGCTCGTCGACGCCGCGGAGCTGGACCGGTGGCGAGCCCGCACCGCGGGTGCGTCGTTCGACAGCTACCAGCATCAGAACCGGCAGTGGGCCGTACCGCTGGATGCGGCCGCGCAGGTCGCGGCCGTCCACCCCGACGGGCCACCGGCTCAGGCGCTGCGCACCTGGAACGACGTGCTCACGCACGCGGTACGGCACAGCATCACGCTGTGCCTGGGCGGACCGCACGCCTTCCTGACCTTCACCTCGATCGCACTGGCGCACGGGGCGGCACCGGGTGGGGCAGGGAAATACCTGCCGCGCGCCCAGGCTCTGTCCGCGCTCGACCTGCTCGCCCGCCTGTATCAGCACTGCGACCGGGCAACCGCCGCCGGCAACCCGATCACCGTGCTGGAATCGGTTGCCGCCGGTGCCGGCCCCGCGGTGTGCCCGCTCGTCTACGGCTATGTCACCTACAGCCGCGAGCCACGCCTGGTGTTCCGGGATGCTCCGTGCGGTCCCGACGGCCTGATCGGCAGTGTCCTGGGCGGCACCGGCGTGTCCGTCTCCGCGCGGCGGGAACACCCCGAAGCGGCCGCCTCCCACGTGCGGCGCCTGATGTCTCCTTCCGTCCAGCAAGACCTGGTGCCGCAGACAGGCGGGCAACCCAGTTCCCGGGCCGCCTGGGCCTCGGAGCAGATCAACGACGACTGGAGCGGCTTCTACCGCAACACCATCCGCACGCTGGACGCGGCATGGGTACGCCCCCGCCGCCCAGGATGGGTGAGTTTCCAGGACGCGGCCTCTCAAGTCATCCGCGAGGGCCTGGCAGGCAAACAGCCTTCCGAGGCGATCACCGACCGCATCGACACCCTGTATTCCCGTTTCCTTTCCCCGATCTCGTGAGAGCCGCATCCATGAACGACATTGCTTTCGACATCGACCACCACATCGCCACCCTCACACTCACCCGCCCGCACAAGCTCAACGCGGTCACTCCCGACATGACCACGCGCATCCGCGAGGCCGCCCACGAGATCAACGCCAATCGGGACATCCGAGTGGTCGTGCTGACCGGCAGCGGCAAGGCATTCTGCGCGGGCAGCGACATCGCCGAGCTCGACACCTACCCCACCGCCTGGGAGTTCCGCGACCGCCCGGACTACTGCGACGCGATCCGCGGCATCCGCAAGCCCGTCATCGCCGCCATCAACGGCTACGCCTTCGGCGGCGGCCTGGAGATGTCCATGTCCTGCGACATCAGGCTCGCCGCCGACACCGCATCGTTCGCCGCCCCGGAAATCAAGCTCGGCTGGATCGGAGGAGGCGGCATGGCAGCGTTCCTCACCCACAGCATCGGCCCGTCCAACGCGGCCCTCATGCTCTACACCGGCGATCCCATCAGCGCCCAGCAGGCACTGGCCTGGGGCCTCGTCTCCGCTACGCACACATCTGAGGACCTGCTCCCGGCCGCCCGGGAGCTGGCCGGACGCATCGCCGAGCGGGCCCCGATCGCAGCCCAGACCGGCAAGCTCAGCCTCCGCGCCGCGCACGCCATGCCACTGGAGAACTGCATCCAGTACGAACGCGACCTGCAGACCGTGTCGTTCGCAACCCAAGATGCCGCCGAGGGCCGCGAAGCGTTCAAGCAGAAGCGCCCTGCCAAGTTCACCGGCCACTGAGCAGCCATCACCTCACACGTAACGGCAGGGCCGTCGAGAATCGTCCCGGGACGGGTGCAGACCCGTACCTCCATCGATAGCTCGGTCAGTCCACCGCGATGGCGATCTTGCCCCTGGCGTGGCCCTCCATGCTGAGACGCTGGGCGTCCGCCGTCTTCTGGAGGGGGAAGACCGCGGCGACCTCGACGCCGAGGGCGCCGCGCTCGGCGAGGTCGGTGAGGTCCTGGAGGTCGTCGGGGTCGGGGCGGACGAAGACGTAGTGGCCGCCGAGGCCGAGGACGGCGGGATCGGCGATGGAGGCCAGGCGGCCGTCGGGGGCGAGGAGTTCGGCGGAGACGGCGAGCGCGTCGCCGCCGACCGGGTCGAGCACGGCGTCCACGCCGTTCGGGGCGAGGGCGCGGACCCGCTCGGCGAGCCCCTCCCCGTACGTGGTCGGCTCCGCGCCGAGCGCGCGCAGATACTCGTGGTTGCGCTCGCCCGCGGTGCCGATCGCCCGGGCGCCCATATGCCGGGCAAGCTGGACCGCCATCGAGCCGACCCCGCCCGCCGCCGCGTGGACCAGGACGGTGTCACCCTCGCCGACCCTCAGTGCCCGCACCAGCGACTGGTAGGCCGTCAGGCCCGCCAGCGGGATGCCCGCGGCCTGCGTGAAGGAGAGGTTCCGCGGTTTGCGGGCGAGGGTGCGGATGGGCGCCGCCACATACTCGGCACAGGTGCCCCGGGAGAGGAAGTCCTCCCGTACGTATCCGATCACCTCGTCGCCGGGCCGGAACTCCGTCACCGCGGGGCCGGGCCGCTCCACGACCCCGGAGACGTCCCAGCCGGGGATCACCGGGAAGACCGCGTCCAGGAACGGTTCGAGGTTTCCGGCCTGCGCCTTCCAGTCGACGGGGTTCACGCTGGCGGCCCTGACCCTGATCAGGACGGAGTCGGGGCCGACCTTCGGCTCCGGCCGCTCCCCGTACTCCAGGATCTCGGGGCCGCCGTAGCGGCGGTAGGTGATGGCCTTCATGGTGGCGCTCCTCGCGGCTCTCGCGGCTCGTGCGTTCTCGCGGCTCCTCGCGGCTCTCACGTTCTCCTTGTCCCGCTCCTCTCCTTCGACGCTCCTGCTCCCCCACCGCCGGCGCAAATCCGCACCACCCCGGCCGCTACCCCGGCCGCTACCCCGGGCTCTGCGCCGCCAGCGGCGGCAGCGCGGCCCGTGGCTCCACCCCGCCGAACCAGAAGCCGAGCAGAAACGCGACGGTGGACTCCAGCAGGCCGGCCCGCTCCAGGCCCCCGGCGTCCAGCGGTACACAGCCCATGTCGCGCACCAGCGTGCGTACGGCCTCCAGAGCCTTCTCGTCGTCCCCGCACAGCGGGACCGCCAGTGGCCCGTCGGCGAAGACCGGCGGGGTCATCCGCCATACCGCGTCCGAGCAGTGGCAGAACGCCTTCACGACCCGCGCCCCCACGGCCCGCGCGGCGATCCGCTCGGCCATGCCGGGGCCGCCGTCGGTGGCCAGGGTGAAGCGCCCGGGGACGACCGCGTTGGTGCAGTCGATCAGCGCCCGGCCGCTCAGCGTGCCCTCGGCCGCGCCCGCCGCCTCCAGGGCCGCCTCGACGCCGTCGTACGCCACCGCCAGCAGCGTCACATCCCCGAATCCGGCGGCCTCGCGCGGACTCCCCGCCCGCGCGCCGTGGCCGATCCGCGCGGCCAGCGCCGCCGCCTTCGGCCGCGAGCGGCCGCCGATGAACAGCTCATGCCCCGCCCGCGCCCACTGGGTCCCCAGCGCGTCCGCCATCGTGCCCGTGCCCAGCACTCCGATCCGCATCGCGGCCTCCTCCTCGTTCTCGCCTGCCGATGGGGAAGGACACTAGGAAGTCCGTCGCACACCGTGCGGTGTGCGACGGATGCGCTAGGACGGCGGTCAGCAGGTCAGGAGGCCATCTGTGAGTGAACCGGCGACGACATCGCGGCCCCTCGCACCGGAGGGGTTCATCGCCGACTGCCGGGCGCGGCTGGGCTTCGATCTGCTGGCCCGCACCTGGACCGCCGTCGTGATCTTCGGGCTGCGGGAGGGGCCGCGCCGCCCCGGCGAGCTGCGCGAGGCGATCGGCGGCATCAGCCCGAAGGTGCTCAACGACACCCTGCGCCGCCTGGAGGACGACGGGCTGGTGGAGCGGCGCCGGTACGCGGAGGCGCCACCCCGGGTCGAGTACGCGCTGACCCCGCTCGGGGAGACCCTGCTGGGGCCGGTCGAGGCGCTCGGTGCCTGGTCGGTGGAGTACGGGGACGCGGTGGTCGAGGCCCAGGAGCGGGCCGAGGAGCGGGCCGAGGCGCGGGCCGAGGCGCGGGCCGAGCGGGGGCGGGGGCGGTAGTTCCAAGCCCTCCGGGCCGCGGCCCCGATGCGTCCGGCAACGGACACCTACTGGACTACATACCGACTGGTCGGCATCATGATGCGGAACAGTTCGCCCGCTCCCCCGACCGAGCGGCTGTGAGCAGTACCAAGAAGGACCGAGGAAACCCAGGAAGAGGTTCGATGAACGCAGGCAATCCCCCAGGGCTCGACCTCGATCGGCTCCGCGCCCACCTCGACCGCGAACGCGCGGGACTGGTGCGCGGGCCGCTGAGCGCCGAGCTGATCGAAGGCGGCCGTTCGAATCTCACCTACACCGTCACCGACGGCACCTCCCGCTGGGTCGTCCGCCGGCCGCCGCTGGGCCATGTGCTCGCCACCGCCCATGACATGGCGCGGGAACACCGGGTGATCAGCGCCCTGCACCCGACGGCCGTGCCGGTGCCGGAGCCGGTGCTGCTGTGCGAGGACGAGTCGGTGGTCGGATCGCCCTTCTACGTCATGGAGTTCGTCGAGGGCACCCCGTACCGCACCGCCGAGCAGCTCGCCGGCATCGGCCCGGAGCGCACCCGGGAGGTCGTCCTCTCCCTCGTCGACACGCTCGTGACGCTGCACTCCGTGGACCCGGCCGAGGTCGGGCTCGGCGACTTCGGGCGTCCGGAGGGTTTCCTGGAGCGGCAGCTTCGCCGCTGGGGCAAGCAGCTGGCGGCCTCGCGCAACCGTGAGCTGTCCGGGATCGACGAGCTGCACACCCGGCTCGCCAAGGCGCTGCCGGCCTCCCCCACTCCCACGGTCGTCCACGGCGACTACCGCCTGGACAACGTCCTGGTGAACGCCGACGACCGGATCACGGCGATCCTCGACTGGGAGATGTCCACACTCGGCGATCCGCTGACGGACCTCGGGCTGATCGTGATGTACAGCGGTCATCCGAATCTCGCCGATTCCCCCATCTCCTCCACCCAGGGCGCCCCCGGCCACCCCACCACGGACGAGCTGATCCAGCGCTATGCCGAGGGTTCGGGGCGCGATGTGAGCGGCGTGTCCTGGTACACCGCCTTCGCCTACTTCAAGCTCGCGGTGATCCTCGAGGGCATCCACTACCGCTACACCCTCGGCCAGACCGTCGGCGCGGGCTTCGACCGCATCGGCGACATCGTCCCCGCCTTCATCGACCACGGCCTCACCACCCTCGAGGAGAGCTGATCCCGTCATGGACTTCGCATTCGACGCCCGGACCGAAGAGCTGCGCGCCAAGCTGCTCGCCTTCATGGACGAGCATGTCCATCCGGCCGAGGCGGTCGCGGAGGAGCAGCGCGCGGCCCTGGACTCCCCGTGGCTGACCCCGGCGGTCGTCGGCGAGCTCAAGGCCGAGGCCCGCCGGCAGGGGCTGTGGAACCTCTTCCTGCCCGACGAGGAGTACGGCGCGGGGCTGACCAATCTGCAGTACGCCCCGCTCGCGGAGATCACCGGCCACAGCCCCCAGTTGGCCCCCACCGCCCTGAACTGCGCCGCCCCCGACACCGGCAATATGGAGGTGCTCGCCCAGTTCGGCGACGAGCGGCAGCGCAAGCAGTGGCTGGAGCCGCTGCTCGCGGGGGAGATCCGGTCGGCCTTCGCGATGACCGAGCCGGAGGTCGCCTCGTCCGACGCGACCAATATCGAGACCCGGATCGAGCACGACGGCGACGACTACGTCATCACCGGGCGCAAGTGGTACATCTCCGGGGCGATGAACCCCGACTGCAAGATCTTCATCGTGATGGGCAAGACCGACCCCGACGGCGCCGATGTGCGCCGTCAGCAGTCGATGGTGCTGGTGCCGCGCGACACCCCGGGCGTCGAGGTGCGGCGGGCCATGCGGGTGTACGGCTACGAGGACCACTACCACGGCGGCCACGCCGAGGTGGTCTTCGACCGGGCGCGGGTGCCGGTGAGCAACCTCATCGGCGAGGAGGGCGGCGGTTTCGCCATCGCCCAGGCCCGGCTCGGCCCCGGCCGGATCCACCACTGCATGCGGCTGATCGGCATGGCCGAGCGCGGTATCGAGCTGATGTGCCGACGGGCCGTGGACCGTACGGCCTTCGGCAAGGCGCTCGCCCAGCAGGGCCAGGTCCATGAGTGGATCGCGGACGCGCGGGTGGCGGTCGAGCAGCTTCGGCTGCTGGTGCTGAAGACGGCCTGGCTGATGGACACGGTGGGCAACCGCGAGGCGCACACCGAGATCCAGGCCATCAAGATCGCGACGCCGCGCACGGTGGTGCAGATTTTGGACCGGGCGGTGCAGTTGCACGGCGCGGGCGGGGTGAGCCAGGACTTCCCGCTGGCCGAGCTGTGGGCGGCGGCCCGCACGCTGCAACTGGCTGACGGGCCGGACGAGGTGCATCAACGGTCGTTGGCGCGGCGTGAGTTGAAGCGGTACGTGTAGCTGGAGCGGTGCGGGGCGGGGTTTGTTCCCCACCCCGCCCCTTCCCTCAACCGGGGCTCCGCCCCGGACCCCGGTCCTCAAGCGCCGGACGGGCTGGAAAATCCAGCCCGTCCGGCGCTTGAGGACATTTACGGCCGCAGCGCGCGCAGCAGCAGGTCGGCCAGGTGGTCGGCGACCTCCAGGGGGCCCAGCGGGCCGCCGGGCCGTTACCAGGTGCCCAGGTGGTGGACGGAGCCGAAGTGGTAGTCCACCACCAGATCGGCCGGGGTCCGGGAGCTGAACACCCCGGTCCGCTGCCCCTCCTCGATCAGCGCGCGGAACCGCTCGTGGTAGCGGCGCCGCTCGGCGCGCACCTGCTTGTGCTTCTCCGGGCTGAGTTGGTGCATCGACCGGAAGAAGATGGTGGCGTCGTCGAGGTTCTCGATGGTGGTCACCACGACATCGGCCGCCGCGTCCCGCAGCCGCCGCTCCACCGGAGCGTCGGCGTCCGCGAAGGCGTCCAGGCGCTCCTGCTGGAGCCGGAGCACCCGGCCGTAGATCTCATGGAGCAGATCGTCCTTGGAGCCGAAGTAGTGGTAGAGCGCGCCCTTGGTGACGCCCGCCGCCTCGACGATCTCCTGTACGGACGTCCGGTCGTATCCGCGCTCGGCGAACAGGCGGGTGGCAGCCGCCAGCAGCCGCTGTGGCACCGGCTGTCCGTCACCGTCCGTCGTTTTGGCCATGGTCGCCACCCGTTCTCTTCCTCTTCTCTTTCATCCTCGCAGTTCCCGCCGGAGGATCTTGCCACTCGTCGTCTTGGGCAACTCGGGCAGGATCTCCACCTCGCGCGGGTACTTGTACGCGGCGAGGCGCTCCGCACAGTACGCGGACAGCTCGTCCGGTGTGGCCTCGGCCTCCGGTCGGAGGCTCACATACGCCTTGACCGTCTCGCCGCGGTACGCGTCGGGTTTGCCGACGACCGCCGCCTCCCGCACGGCGGGGTGAGTGTAGAGCACATCCTCGACCTCGCGCGGCCATACCTTGAACCCCGAGGCGTTGATCATGTCCTTCTTGCGGTCGACCACGTACAGCCAGCCGCCCTCGTCCATGAAGCCGATGTCGCCGGTGCGCAGTTCCCCGTCCGGGAGGGCGGCCGCGGTGGCCTCCGGGCGCCGCCAGTAGCCGGGCACCACCATCGGGCCGCGGACGACGATCTCGCCCTGCTGGCCGAACGGCACGTCCTGCCCGGCGTCGTCCACGATGCGTACGACCGTGTCGGCGCCGGGGACGCCGACGGCGAGGGTGCCGGAGACCGGGTCGACCGGGGCGCGGACGCCGGGCGGGACGCTGGCGCAGGGCGCGGTGCACTCGGTGAGCCCGTAGCCGTTGTGCAGATACGGGCCGAGGGCCGACTGGAACCGCTCGACCAGCGCGGGCGGCAGCGGGGCGCCGCCGGAGGAGATGATCCGGAAGGACGCGAAGTGGTCGCGGGTGGCCTGGGGGTGGGCCATCAGCGCCATGAAGGCGGTGGAGGGGCCCACGGTGTAGGCGGGGCGGTGCTCGGCGAAGGCGTCGAGGACGACGCCGGTCTCGAAGCGGTAGGCCAGGGCCAGGGTGCCCGCTCCGGATATGCACGCACACAGCTCGCAGACCATGCCGGTGATGTGGAACAGCGGGGCCAGCGCGAAGAGCGTCGAGCCTTCGGGCAGCTCGTGGAGGAGGTGCTGCCGGTCGGCGTTGTAGGAGATGTTGCCGTGGGTGTTGGTGGCCCCCTTGGGGGTGCCGCTGGTCCCGGAGGTGTAGCTGATCAGCGCGATGTCCTCGGCGCGCGGTGCGGGGACGGACGGCGGGCGCGCCCCGGCGCGGGCGGCCGTAAGGAGGTCCTCGGTGTCCTCGGGGACCGGGAGGGGCTCATCGCGCAGCACCCGCTCGTCGTCGCGGGTCTGGAGCTCACGGGCGTCGGCGGTGAACGCGATGCGCACCGGGGACGCGGCGACCGTCTCGCGTATGTAGTCCTCCCAGGCGTGGCGGGAGCAGACCAGGGCGCTCACCTCGGCGTCGCCGAGGATGTGCGCGAGCTCCGCGCCCTTGTACATGGGGTTGACCGGGACGACCGTACCGCCCGCCTTCCACGCCGCCAGCAGCGCGATCACGAAGTGCGGGGTGTTCTGGAGCATGATCGCCATCCGGTCGCCGGGCCCGAAGCCACGCTCGGCGAGATGGCCGGCTATGCCATCGGAGAGCTCGTCGACCTCGCGGTAGGTCAGCCGTCCGTCGAAGTAGGCGAGCGCCGGATGGCCGGGGGCGGTGCGCACGGCGTCCCGGAACGCGTGCAGCGGACTCGGCCGCGGGGTGATCGTCCGGCGCTGTGCCTCGGTGAGCTGGGCGAGCCATGGCTGGTCCTGGTACGTGGTCATGGGTGCGGCCCTGTCTGGACGGGGGTGAGGGTGGTGGTGCGGAGAGTACGGGGAGCGGCGGCCCGTGGGGTCAGCCCGAGGTCCCGGATGCCGCCTCGAGATCCTCGAGCTTGCGCTGCAGCTTGTTGATGCCGCCCAGCCAGCGGTCGGTGTCGCCGGCGCGGGCCGCGTAGTGGCGGGCCACCTCGGGGTGCGGAAGGATCAGGAAGCGCTCCTCCTCGATGCCCGCGAGGACGGCGTCGGCGACCTGCTCGGGCTCGATCGCGGTGGGCGCCAGCACCAGGTCCCCGGCGGCCCCGGTGGCGGTCAGCATGTCGGTGCGCACCCCCTGCGGGCAGACGGCGTGGACGCCGATGCCGCGGTGGCGGTAGGTGCCCGAGAGCCATTCGGCGAAGGCGAGCGCGGCGTGCTTGGAGACGGCGTACGGCGCCGAGCCGATCATGGTGAGTATCCCGGCGGCGGAGACGGTGGCGACGAAGCGGCCGCTGCCGCGCTCCAGCCACTCGGGCAGCAGCTCCCGGGCGGCCCGCACATGGGCCATCACATTGACGTCCCAGGACTGCTGCCACAGCTCCTCGTCGGCCTCGGGGCCGCCGTCGTGGCCGACGCCCGCGTTGGCGCAGAAGATGTCGATGGCGCCGCCGAGCGCCTCACGGGCCGCGGGCACGATGCCGGAGGCGTCGCCGGGCACGGCGGTCGCGCCGATCTCCTCGGCGACGGCGGCGGCCTTGGCGGCGTCGAGGTCGTTGACCACGACCTGGGCGCCCTCGGCGGCGAAGCGCCGGGCGAGGGCGGCGCCGATGCCACCCCCCGCCCCGGTGACCACAACACGCGCCCCACGCACGGTACCCACGATTCGCAGCTCCTCGGATCGACTCGGATCGGCTCCTGCCCGCAGCGCAGACTAACCAGTCGGTATGTGTAAACGGAAGAGGCACACCTCCCGGCGCACGGCCGGCGGGTTACCGGCCGGGGCGCTTCTTGCGCATCACCCCGCGCCAGCGGGCGTTCTCCCCAGCGAGCGCGTCCCACAGCACATTGAGCGGATGGCCGGCGTCCTGCGCGGTGCGCTCCCCGGCCCGCACGAACACCCCGATCAGCACTTCCAGCTCCGGCCCCACGCCGTCGGTCAGCTCCAGGGTGCGCAGCCCGGCACCGGCGCGGATCCGCCCGTCGGCCACCGCGTCGCCGATGCCCTCGGTGACCAGCACACAGCCGCGCAGCACCCCCGAGGAGAGCAGCTCCAGCCCGTACTGCACGGTGTCGATCTCGGCCGCGATATGCAGCTCCTGGCGGTAGCGGGCGCCGAACCAGCCACGCAGAAAGCCGGGTATGAGCCCGTCGGCCGAGACCGCGAGCGGCAGCCGGGGCAGCTCGCTCACCGGGACCGAGGGCCCGGGCAGCTCCTCGGCGTCGAGGTTGGTGACCAGGGACAGCCCGCTGCGCCGCCACTCCATCACCTCGAAGCCGTCGAGCCGGCTGTCATGGCCCGCCGTGGTGAGGACGCTGCCGCATACCAGGTCGAGCTGCTTTGCGTCGAGCCGCTCCAGCAGATCCCGGGTGCGCACATGCTCGACCTTGAGCTCGACACCCCGGCGATCGAATTCCCCGGTGACCAACTCCACGGCATTCAGCAGAAAGCCGAGGGTGTAACGGGTGGAGCCGACACAGAGCCGGCTGCCGAGACGGCGGCGGCTGTCGTGCAGCCCCTCCAGCCAGTCCTCCAGGGTGCCGCGCGCGAGTCCGGCGAGCGACTCCCCGGTCGCGGTGAAGAGCACATTCTGACTGCGTCCCCGTTTGACCACCAGCGGCTCTCCGCACAGTGCGCCGAAGTTCCGGTTCAGGGTGTCCAGTTGTTTCTGCACACTGGACTGCTCCCGCCCCAGCAGCCGGGCGGCGCCCAGTGCGGTGCCCGCCTCATGGACCGCGAGCAACGTTCTGAGCTGGTCCATCGTGGTGTCCAGCAGCGCCGCCGGGTACTGCCATCGATCCTTTAAGGGCATTCCGGCCTTCCGCTCGAAGAGTATTCGGCACCCCAATGACGTTTCCGTTCGCAGCATAGTGCAGCGACTTCCGGATGAACTGATCCCGAGAACAGCGGGGATATCCTTCCGATGGATATTCGGGAATTCCCTATCTCCGGATGGCCGCGGAGTCCGGCATTCCAGGTTCCGCCCGCGTCATTCCGGGTAAGTCGAACGGCTGGCCGATTGTCCGACGGCCACCGTATGCGTGACGTATGGTCAGCGGACGGGGCAGTTGGGACGATGCACGCACATCGGGCCATCCAAGGGGGAGCAGCGATGACGGGGATGAGCGTACGGCCGTACTGGGAGCTGAGATTCGACGCCTACGGGGACGTCGACCTCCGGCAGCGGGACCGGCTGCTGGAACAGGCCGCCCAGCAAGACCTCACGGATCTGGTGGTGTTCGCGCACGGCTGGAACAACACCCGGACGATGGCCACACGGCTCTATGACCGCTTCTTCGCGCCCTTTCCAGAGCTGCTCGGCGAGGCGGGCCCGGCGCGGCCCGGCTATGTGGGGTTGGTGTGGCCGTCGATGCGGTTCGCGGACGAGTCGCTCGCGGGCTCAACCCCGGACCCGGCGCCCGGCGCGCCACCGGGCCTCGACGCGGACACCCCGCGCCCGGGGCTCGACGCGGAGACCCACCGGGCGCTGGACATGGTCTTCCCGGGGCGGCGGCAGATCGTGGCGCGCTTGGCCGAGCTGCTGGCCGAGCGGCCCGAACGGCTGGCGGCGCTGGACGAGTTCGGGGTGCTGGTGCGCGGGCTGGTCCGGGTACACGGGGAGTCCGGCGTGGCCGGGGACACGGCGGACGCCGACGAAGACGGCGTACCGGCGATGTTCGGGTCGGACGTGACGGAGGTCTGTGAGCGGTTCGCCGCCGCGCTCACCGAGGCGCGCGGCAAGACCGACACGGAGGACCGCGCCCTTCCCGACAGCGGGCTCGGCGGCCTCTGGGACGGGGCGCACGAGCTGCTCCGCCAGGGGACGTACTACGTGATGAAGCGGCGGGCCGGCGCGATCGGGCGCGAGGGCCTCGGACCGGTGCTGGGCGCTCTCGCGGCCGTCCGGCCCGCCCCGCGGCTCCATCTGGTGGGCCACAGCTTCGGCGGCCGGCTGGTGTCGTACGCGCTGACCGGGCTGCCGGAGGGCGCCACGGTGGCGTCGGTGACCCTGCTCCAGGGGGCGTTCTCGCACTACGCGTTCGCCGAGCGGCTGCCGCACGCCGCCGGCCGCGGCGGCGCCCTGCACTCCGCCGCCCACCGGGTCCGCGGGCCCGTGGTGTCCTGCCATTCGCACCATGACACCGCGCTCGGGCTGCTGTACCCGGTGGCGTCACGGGTCTCCGGGGACGATGCCTCGCTGCTGCCTGGCGACACCCGCTGGGGGGCGATCGGGTACGACGGCGTCCAGGCGGTGGAGGGGTGCCCGCGCCTGGACCTGGCCGAGGCGCTGGAGGGCCCGTTCCCGGCGGAGGGCTGTGTGAGCGTCGATGTCTCGGAGGTCGTACGGCACGGTGTGCCGCCGGTCGGGGCACACAGCGACATCTGCCATGCGGAGCTGGCCCGGGTGGTGCTGCGCGCGGGCCGCATCGGGGCAAAGTAGCGAGTCGGGCAGCAGGCCGGGGGCGGGGCCTCGCCGGGTGCGAGGCCCCGCCCCGGTGGCCTCAGCGGTGGGCCGGGAACTCCACGACCTGCTGGAAGGTGGGCCGGTTCTGCCAGCTCATCTTGTCGTGGGTCAGCCCGCCGACCGCCCGGTGGATGATGGCGTCGGCGCACCACTGGTCGCCCGCGGAGCAGTTGTCGTCCCCCGGGTAGACCTGGGCGGCGGTCTTGCCCACGGCCGTCTTCAGGCTGGTCAGCAGGGCGTCACGGCAGGCGCTGAGCTGTCCGCCGCCGCAGTACGGGCGGGCCAGCGGCCCCTTGACGTCCTCGCCGAGGACCGTGCGCAGATCCTTGTCGACATAGGACCACCAGCCGTACTGGAACGAGGACCCGGCGTGCGAGCCGGTGGGGCCGTGTCCGGCCGAGGGCGCTTCGTCGACCGTGAGATTGGCGCGCAGGGCGTCGTAGAGGCCGTCGCCCAGTCCGGATTTGAACTCGGCCTCGACCAGCAGCGGCCACCAGGCGTCCATGATCCGTACCGCGTCGGCGTGCCCGTAGGTGTGCGAGCCTGCGCTGGTCTCATGGCGCTGTGAGCCCGCCGACTGCCAGGAGTCGAGCTGCTGTGCGGCCGTGGCGAGCTGGGGGTCGTCGATGGGCCCCGAGCGCAGCACCTTCAGCAGCTCCGGCAGCACGTCCTCGCCGCGCAGATCGGTGACGGCGGCCTCGGCCATGGCGCGGGTGAGCGCGGAGCGGGTGACACCGCCCTTGTCGACCAGGGCGCGCACCCGGTCGTCGAGGAGGTTGCCGCGGTGCACCGAGCCGTTGCCGAAACCGGCCACGCTGTAGTCCTTGGCCAGCTTGTTGTTCCAGCTGATGTAGTAGTCCTGGTCGATGGACTGGGGGTGTTCGGCGGGCGGTGTGGAGGCGGCGGTGTTGTCCTTGGGATCGAAGTCCCGCCACTCGTAGGCGGCTTCACCCTTCACCGGCAGCGAGGCGTCGACGTCCGCGGCGCGCACCGGGTTGAGCCCGCTGTTGTAGTAGCCGGTCTGCCGGGAGTCGGCGTAGAACCAGTTGAAGGTGTAGTTGATGTTCTGCGCCGCGCTCTGGAAGGACTTGGCGTCCTTCACATAGTCCGGGTCGTTGAGCATCTGGAAGCCGATGATGGAGTCGGCCTCGTGGCGGTAGGTGGAGCGCAGCATGGTGTAGGCCACCGGTTTGCCGTCGACGGTCGCGCGATGGGTCACCAGCCCGTACTTGGTGCGGTAGACCTGCATCCGGTACGAGCCCGCGGCGGTGGAGTCGGCGAGGGTGGGCTTCCAGGCGTTGCGCCGCTCCAGCTTGTCCATCGGCACGCAGTCGCCGTGGTAGCGGTAGTACGTGGAGTCCTTGGACGGGGTGGAGCCGTCCGGGGAGCACAGCTCGACCGCGTAGGTGTCGGTGATGTCCTGGCCGGAGGTGGTGGCGCTCCAGGCGTAGTCCTGGCCCCGGCCGAGCTGGATGTACATCCCGACCCCCGCGAAGGAGGCGCCGCGGGCGCTGATCCCCGGGCCCTGGATCTCCTGGAGCATCAGGAGCTGCGGGGCGAAGTAGCCGGTCTGCGGGCCGAAGACGGCCACCGGGTGGCCGCTCGCGGTGTACTTGCCGGAGACCACGAGCGCGTTGGACATGCCCTTCTTGCGGCTGAACAGATCGCGGGGCAGCACCCCGTCGTCGTAGATGCCGCGCAGCGGCTCCAGTGCTGCCTTCGGGGCCTTGACCTTGGTGCGGGCCGTGGCGCCGGACTTGGTGGCGCCGCCCTCGCGGTCGTAGACGAGCTGTTCCGGGGTGACCGACCCGGCGTCGGGCAGCGCGCCGCCCTTGGGCGTCGCGGGCTTTCCGGCGTACGGGAAGCTGCCGTCGCGTACGGTCAGCGCCGCCTCCGGGTCGTTGCGCTCGCGGAAGGACTCCCACACCTTCGCGCCCTCGGTCAGGCCGTACTTCTGCTGGGCGGCGAGCAGCGAGAGCGCGCCCTCCACCTCGCCGCCCCCGCCGTTGCCGAAGAGGGCGCCGACGACGGAGGCGAGGGCGATCAGGTCGGTGAGCTTGAAGGGCTGGATCTCACCGGCGTTGGTGATCGCGTCGATATGGCCGGTGAGCACGTACTCACCGGGGAAGTAGCGGCCGTCCTTGGCCTTCTTGGCGTAGGCGTTGATGCCGTCGATGTACGCCTGGGCGTCGGCCAGTGCCTGGCGGCCGCGCTCGCCACCGTGGGCGAGGATGTAGTCGACCTGCGCCTGGTAGTCGTCCTCGGTGTACGGCGCCTGGCGGAAGAAGTCCTGTTCCAGCCCCTGGTTGGCGGGGGCGCCGCCGGCGAAGGAGGTCAGCTCGCCGCGGCCCACGTGGCGGAAGAGGTCCATCAGCCACAGCCGGTCCTGGGCGGCGGCGTATCCGGCGCCGAACTCGGTGCCCTCGCGGGTGGTGCCCTGGATGTGCGGGACGCCGGTCTTCTTGTCGCGGGTGATCGTGACGTCGCCGCGCGGCTTGGTCACGGAGGCGACCTGGTCGGCGGGGACTCCGAAGGAGGAGTCGTTGAAGAAGTTCGTCAGCTTGTCGTCGGTGAGGGTGGGGTAGCCGCTCGCCAGGTCGCCGTACGGGCCGAGCTGGTCGGCGCTGTGCTCGGGGTGGGTGCCCAGCACCCGGTTGGCGAGGATGTCGGCGAGGGTGGCGTTGCCGGTCGCGCCCGGCGGGAGGATGTCGGAGCACTGGCCCCGGCAGTAGTCGGTGGCCGCCGCGGCCGGCTCGGCCCGGGCCGGCTGGGGCACCGGGGCCGCGAGGGCGACGCCGAGGCCCAGCGCGGCGGCCACGGCGAGCACGGTATTGGTGAGCTTGCGGGTCCTGGTGGGCCTGGGGGTTCGTCGTCGCATGTGCGCTCCTCCCGATTGCCGTCGCGACGGAGGTTACCGGCGGTATTACCAGCCCGGAAGATGAGCGGACGTCAACTTCGTGACGCAAGAGGCCCAATGAGGACTGCCGGAGAAAGTCCGGGGAATTCGATGGATCCGGATCGCACTGCGTTACGTCCATTCGACAACGAGTCGGGTCCGCACTCGCGGAGGTGGTATGAAGTGGCCGGTTTCAGAGCACTGGCACGAGAAGTTCGCAATCCACGCAGACACATCACTGCTCGGCGCACATCGCTGCGCAAATGCCTTGAACGGTTCGCGCCGTACGGGCACCGGGCGACCTGGCACCATCTGTGCACCCGCTCCGGGATCCCCCCGGAGGACCGCAGGCCGGACCCCCTACGACTGCTCACCGCTTTGGAAGAGCTCGAGGAGGCCCGCACGCTGTGGCTCGCGTACGAGGCGGACTTCGCCGCCCGGCGCAGGCAGGAGAAACTTCTCGGCATCCGGCAGCCGAGCACCGTCGACGACTGGCATCTGAACACCTGGGGCGGATGCGACATCATTCCCTGCGAGAGCCCCTCGGCCCATCCCGGCGACCGCCTCGCGGACGTACTGCGACGGCTGATCGCGGCGATGGAGTCGGGACCGGGGTCGGCCTGCCCCGTATGTGCGCGACGGGGCCTGGTCTGGCGCGAGGACCTGGACCGCTATCCATCGGCCGGGCCGGTCTGCGCGGACTGCGGCATCGTGGTGCCGCTGCCGCTGCTGACCACCGAGGCCCTGGCAGCGTCCCGGGGCACGGTCCGGCTGGGCCGTTACGCGACCGTATGACGCGCCACCGTATGGCGCCCGGCCGCCTCTGGCCGGGAGCGCGCTCGCCGCAGTCCCCGCACGGGGTGGCCGGCGAGCGCGCGGGAACCCCTTGACGAGGACCGGCGAACGCTGACGTCCGCCGGTGGCCGCGTCGGCGCGGAGCCCGCGTACGGGGGCGCGGCGCGCGTTGACAGGATCCGGGTCGGCCAACCATGCTGAGCAGTCGCTTAGTGAGTGGTTGCCCGGGAGGCACGCATGGCAGAGCCCAGGATCTTCACCTCGCCCGATGACCTGCGGTCCGCGGTCGGCGAGGAACTCGGCCCCAGTGACTGGCTGGAGATCGACCAGAAGCGCATCGATCTGTTCGCCGACGCGACCGGCGACCACCAGTGGATCCATGTGGACCCGGACAAGGCCGCCGCCGGTCCGTTCGGCACCACGATCGCGCACGGCTATCTGACGCTGTCCCTGCTGCCGTCGTTCACCCCGCAGCTACTGCGGGTCGAGGGCGTGCGGATGGGCATCAACTACGGCGTGAACAAGGTCCGTTTCCCCTCCCCCGTCCCGGTCGGCTCCCGGCTGCGCGCCACCGGCCGGATCGTGGAGGTGGCCGAGGTCAAGGACGGGCTGCAGATGACGCTGGCGGTCACCCTCGAGCGGGAGGGCGGGACCAAGCCGGTGTGCGTGGCGGAGTGCGTCGTGCGCTACTACGCCTGACGACGGCCGTCGCTCCTACGGCAGGTCCTGACCGGCCGTCGTCCTTACGATGACGTCCGCCGGTCCTGACCGCCGTCGGCGCCCACCATGCGCAGCACCAGACCCGCGTAGAGGTCGCCGACCTCGTCGGGGGTGCTGCGCCCGCGGGCGTTGAACCAGCGGGCGACGTCGATGCACAGGGACAGCACCGCGACCGTGGCGCCGCGGACGTCCGGGACGTCGAAGGCGCCCGCCTTCACCCCGTCCTCGATGATCGAGCGCACCGCCCCGTCCGTGGCCTTGCGGACGGCGATGACCTCGGCGTGGTGCTCCTCGGCGAGCGCGCCGAGCTCGTACTGCACCACCCGCGCGGTCATATGGTGCTCGGCGTGCCAGCGGACGAAGGCGTGGACGGCACGGGCCAGCCGCTCGGCGGGCGTGCCCGCGCTGTCCCGCGCCCGCTCCACGATCTCCAGGGCCCGCTCATGGCCGACCTTGCTGATCTGGTAGAGCAGCTCTTCCTTGGTCTTGTAGTGGATGTAGAGGGCGGCCGGGCTCATTCCGGCGCGGCTCGCGATGTCCCGGGTGGTGGTGGCGTGGTAGCCGCGCTCCGCGAAGGCGTGCACGGCGGCGCTCACCAGCCGCCGGGCGGCGTCGGGGGTGATGTCGCCCCAGGGCTCGATCCCGCCCCCGCTGTTCTTCGGCTCCGCGTCCATGGCGGACACCCTACACGGAGAGTGAGCAAGCGCTTAGAGGTCCCCGGGGTCCCCGCAGGGCCACAACGGACGGCCGTGCCCGCTCGACGTCAGTGCCCGCTCGACGTCAGTGGCCGCTCGACGTCAGTGCCCGCTCAGCGCGCGGCCGCCGTCTCCGTGCCCACCCGGCCGGGGAACTCCGCGCCCAGCAGCCGCAGCAGCGGGGTCGCCTTCACGGCCGTCTCCTCGAACTCCTCGTCCGGGTCGGACAGCGCCACGATCGCCCCGCCCACCCCGTACCGGATCCGGTCCGGGGTCACCACCAGCGTGCGGATCACGATGCTCAGATCGCAGGCCCCGGACAACGAGAAGTAGCCGATGGCGCCCGAGTACACGCCGCGCGGGCCCTCCTCCAGATCGTCGATGATCTGCATAGTGCGGATCTTGGGCGCGCCGGTCATCGATCCGCCGGGGAAGGCGGCGCGCACGCTCTCGACCGCGGAGCTGGACGGCCGCAGGGTGGCGCGCACCGTGCTGACCAGCTGATGCACCGTCGCATACGTCTCCACGTCGAAGATCCCCGGCACCCGCACCGATCCGACCTCCGCGGTGCGGCCGAGGTCGTTGCGCACCAGGTCGACGATCATCAGGTTCTCGGAGCGGTCCTTCTCGCTGGTCGCCAGGTCGACGCGGAGCAACTCGT
This sequence comes from Streptomyces sp. NEAU-YJ-81, assembly GCF_017592595.1. Classification (NCBI taxonomy): domain Bacteria; kingdom Bacillati; phylum Actinomycetota; class Actinomycetes; order Kitasatosporales; family Streptomycetaceae; genus Streptomyces; species Streptomyces sp. NEAU-YJ-81. The sequence goes on from NZ_JAGFNO010000007.1 coordinate 191,261, forward strand.
CCTCGGCCGGGGAGCTTCCGCGCGGCCGGGTGCCCTTGATCGGCTGGGACTCGACGGTGCCGTCCCCGAAGACCCGCAGAAAGCGCTCGGGCGAGGTGCTCAGCACGGACAGCGGGCCGAAGCGGAGCAGGGCGGCGAAGGGCGCGGGGCTGAGCCGGCGCAGGTACTGGTAGGCGGCCCATGGGTCCACCGGCCCGTCGGCCTCGGCCATGTTCGTCAGGCACACCTCATAGGTCTCCCCCGCGGTGATCAGCTCCTGGCAGGCGGCGATCATCTCCAGGTACCGCTCGCGGCCGTGGCGCAGCCGCACCTGACCCGGGCCGCCGTTGAGCGGGGTGCGACGGGGCTTGTGACCGGTCAGCTCCGCCAGCCGGGCGGCGGTCTCCCGCAGCCATGCCCGGGCCGGTTCCTCGCCGCCCCGCTCAGCGCCCTCCTCCGCGAGGGCGAGGAGATAGGTGGCCGAGGTCTCGTGGTCGAACACCACGGCGCGGTCCGCGAAGATCATCGCGGCGTCGGGCTCCGGGGAGCGGTGGGTCCGCTCACCGCCGCACTCGGCCTTGAGCTCATACCCGAGGTATCCGGTCCAGCCGAGGGCGAAGTCGAAGGGCAGCGAGGGGAGTTCGACCCGGGCGGCGCGCAGATCGCGCTCCAGCCAGGACAGGAACTCCTCGTGCAGGACCTCGCGGGAGCCGTCCGCGGTGACGGTGACCGTGCCCGCCCAGGTGTCGGCGGTGGCGACCCGGGCCAGCGGCCCCGAGGCGTCCCCCATCATCGAGAACCGCCCGCGCTCGCCCCCGACGGCGCTGCTGTCCAGCCAGAAGGCGTGCCGGTCGGCGCGGAAGAGCCGGTCGAAGACGACCTCGTCCGACCAGCGGGTGGGCAGGGTCTCCACCAGCACCCGCAGGGATCGCGGCGTGGCGCGCGGCGCGGCGGTGGGTTCGGCGACGCCGCGCGGGGAGCGCGGGCCGCGCCGTCGCGCCGGTGCCACGCCGTGCCCGGTCTGCCAGGAGCGGGTGAGGTCGGCGAAGTTGCTCAGCAGCAGCCGGCCGTGCTCGGTGCAGATGGACTCGGGGTGGAACTGGACGCCCCACAGGGGCCGTTCCCGGTGGGCGATCCCCATCAGCACACCGTCCTCGGTCCATGCGGTGGCCCGCAGCTCCTCGGGCAGGTCGGTGACGGTGAGCGAGTGGTAGCGGACGACGTCGAAGGGGCTGGGCAGCCCGGTGAAGAGGCCGGAGCCGTCGTGCGCCACCCGGGACAGCCGGCCGTGCCGGGGCTCCGGGGCCCGGACCACCCGGGCGCCGCTGAGCAGGCCCACCCCCTGGTGGCCCAGGCAGACACCGAGCAGCGGCAGGGCGCCGTCGAGGATGATGTCGCGGCAGACGCCGAAGTCGGCCGGGCGCTCGGGGCTGCCGGGTCCGGGAGAGATGACGACGTTGTCGAAGTCCCGCAGCATCTCGGGCTTCCAGCCGGGGTCGTCGTGCCGGATCACCTCGGGCTCCTGGCCGTTGACCTCGGCCAGGTAGTGGAACAGGTTGTAGGTGAACGAGTCGTAGTTGTCTACCAGCAGCGTGCGCATCGAAACCTCGAACCTATCGGAACTTAAGGATGACGGGCACGGTTCACGCCGCGCGGAGCAAGGCGGTGAACGCGTGGACCGCTTCGGCGGCCTGCTCGGGGTTCAGCCGGGGGTCACAGGGAGACCGGTACCGGGGGAACGCGGCGGTCCCGGCGTCCGCGGGATGGGCGACGCACTCGGTGACCGGTTCCGGTGTCATCTCCAGGTGCAGCCCGCCGGGCCACTGACGGCGGCCCCGCAGGATCCGGTGGAACGCGGCGACCTCGTCGAGGATCGCCCGCAGGCATCTGGTCTTGTGACCGCTTGCGGAGCGGATCGTGTTGCCGTGCATGGGGTCGGTCAGCCAGACCACCGGGATCCCGGTCTCCGCGACCGCCTCGACCAGCGGCGGCAGCAGCCACTCGATCCGGTCCGCGCCCATGCGCACGATGAAGGTCAGCCGGCCGGGCAGGCGCTCGGGGTTGAGCAGCCGCGCCAGCTCCACCAGATCCGCGGGGGTCGCGGACGGCCCGACCTTGACGCCGACCGGGTTGCGGATCGAGGCGGCCAGCCGGATGTGCGCGCCCCCGGGGTCCCTGGTCCGCTCGCCGATCCAGCCGAAGTGGGCGGAGGAGGCGTGGCCGCCGCCGTCGACCGCGTGGAGCAGGGGTAACTCATAGGCGAGCAGCAGCAGTTCATGGGAGGCGAAGATCCGCTCGGCCGCGTCGCGCGACGTCTGTTCGTCGGTCATCGTGGACAGGACGGCGGCCGCGCGGTCGTAGGCGGTGAGCAGCCGGTCCGGGTCGGGGATCCGGGCGCGGGGGTCGGCGGCGGCGCCGTTGACCGCGTCTCCCCGGTAGACGGGCAGTCGGGTGCCGTCGGGTAGCGGTTCGTACGGCATCGATCTGGGCTTGGCGTACTGGCCGGCGATACGCCCCATCGTCACCACCGGAAGGCCCAGCCCGGTGCGGATCGCCGCGGACAGCTCGCGTAGCTGCCCCAGCTTGCGCCGCACCACGGGGGGCGTGGCGTCGGCGAACAGCTCGGCGCAGTCGCCGCCCTGGAGGACCACCGCCTCCCCGCGCTGCACCCCGGCCATCCGCCGGGTCAGCTCCCCGGTCTCCTCTGGGGGGATGAGCGGGGGGCGGCCGCTCAGGGCGTGCCGGACCTCCTCGAGCCGGTCCGGGTCGGGCCACGGCGGCTGCTGAGCGGTCACCTTCTCCGCGGTCGGGCCGGGAGCGGTCATGTAAGGAAGCCTCCACTGGTCGAGCCGGACACATCCCGCTGCGGCGTCGCGACTTCCGCTGACGCGTCGCGACGGCGCGGGACACCTGTGGGGACCCCCGAACCGGCAGGCCGGACGGGTCGACGGAACCGAGGAAACAGACGAACCCGCTCCCGGCCGCAAAACCGCGACCAGCGAAGATAGAAAAGCTGGATATACGTCCGTCACTCCTTCGAGTGGATTTCTCCATCCACTCGAAAGGGTTTACCAGCGGTTACTACCGGAATTTCCGGCTCAGAGCCCCCGTTGCGCAAGCCGACGACAGGTCGAATCAGCGCGGCAGGGAGCCTAGCAATCGCCCGCAACCGTAAGCGACAGTTCCGCCCATATTTCGGCATGTGACGAGGGTCACATGCGTAGGACTTGCACTCAGTCTCGCCTTCTATAGTGTTTTCGACCTGCGCATATCCGACGGGGAAACCGCTTCGGATGGCGTAGCTGTCAAATGAGACTTACGGGGGTAAGTGAATGTCTCTTCGACCGAATCGTCTCCGAGCACCGGCTTCCGGAGAACGTCCATAACGCCTCGCCTCCTGGCAGTGGCTTTTTCGGCATATTCCCAGGTCAGACGGGTCGCCAGACCCTTGTGAGCGATTGCTGACCCGTAGGCCGCCGATCCATCGACAGCCATCCGCAAACGCCAGGACAAAGCCATACCCGCCCGCTGCGGCATGCCCGCACAGCGACGCGCCCATTCACATCCGAGCCGCATGCCGGCGTTGGAGCAATACGTCATGCACTTAAGCACGAAGTCCGTGCGCTCCGATACAAGAGCGCCCCGCAAACGCGTCATCCTCGCCGAACCCCGCGGTTTCTGCGCGGGTGTCCGCCGCGCCATTTCCATGGTGGAGCGGGCGCTTGAGGTATACGGCCCGCCTATTTATGTTCGAAAACAGATCGTCCACAACCACTACGTCGTCAGCCTCCTGGAGCGCAAGGGCGCACGCTTTGTGGAATCGGAATTCGAAGTTCCCGAAGGGGCGGTGTGCCTCTTTTCCGCACACGGCGTCTCGCCCGCGGTCCGCACCGGTGCCGCCGATAGAAACCTGCAGGTCATCGACGCCACCTGCCCACTGGTGGCCAAGGTCCACCAGCAGGCGCGCCGGGTGGTCCGGGACGGCCGGGTCCTGCTGCTGGTGGGGCACGAGGAACACGAGGAAACGGAAGGCACCCGGGGCGAGGCACCGCGCGAGACCCTGGTCGTCGAAACCGTCGAGGACGTCGAACGGCTGGACCTCCCCCGGGACACCCCGGTGGCCTATCTGACCCAGACCACCTTGTCGGTGGACGAGACGGCCGACATCGTCCGCGCCCTCACCGAGCGGTTCGACGACATCGTCGGCCCCGGGACCGACACCATCTGCTACGCCAGCCAGAACCGGCAGAACGGCATCAAGTCCCTCGCCCAGCAGGCCGATCTGGTGCTGGTCGTCGGCTCGGAGAACTCCAGCAACTCCCAGCGGATGGTCGATGTCGCCCGGGAGGCCGGAACCCCCGCCCAGCTGGTCCCGGACGTCTCCCGGCTGAACGGCGGCTGGCTGGAGGGCGTGACCACCGTCGGCGTCAGCTCCGGCGCCAGCGTCCCGGACGCCCTCGTCCACCAACTCCTCGACCGGCTGGCCGAGTTCGGCCATGACGAGGTCGAGATCGAGTCCACGGCCGTCGAGGACGTGGTCTTCTCCATGCCCCTGCAGCTCACCGACGGCATCCGGTCCGACGACCGGGAACGGCTCGACGACGCCTGGTCGAAGGTCCCACCGGACGCACCGGCCGGAACCCCTAGGAGGACGATGTGACTGCCCATGTGATGGCGACCGCCCGCCCCGCCTCGGCCCCGGCCACCACCGCCCGCCGGGCGCTGATGAGCCTGCTGCCCCGGGTCGAGGAGCGGCTGCACGCCTTCCTGTCCGCCGAGTACGACCGGTGGCATGCGCTGGACCCACGCTCCAGCGTCCCCATCGACGGGATCGCCGACCTGGTCAACGCGGGCGGCAAGCGCATGCGCCCCACGTTCTGCCTGAGCGGCTATCTGGCCGTCGGCGGCGATCCGGAGGACCACCGCGTCATCCCCGTCGCCGCCGCGCTGGAACTGCTCCACGCCTGCGCGCTGATCCATGACGATGTGATGGACGAGTCCCCGGTGCGCCGTGGCGCGCCGACCGTGCACACCAGCCAGGCCGCGCTGCACCGCGAGCGCGGCTGGCGGGGCGCGGCGGGCCGCTACGGGGAGAACGTCGCGATCCTCGCGGGCGATCTGGCCCTGGTCTACTCCGACGAGATCATGGCCGAAGTGGAGCCCGCGGTCGCCGCCGAGTGGCATCTGCTGCGCTCGGAGCTGATCATCGGCCAGTACATGGACGTCGCGGCGTCCGTGGAGTTCGAGCCCGACCCGGAGACCTCGCGGTGGATCGCCATCGCCAAGTCCGGCCGCTACACCATCCACCGCCCACTGGTCCTGGGCGCCGCGGTGGCCGGCCGCCCCGACGCGGCACCGGCCTTCGAGGAGTACGGGGCCGCGCTCGGCGAGGCGTTTCAGCTGCGCGACGACCTCCTGGACGCCTTCGGGGACTCCGAGGTCACCGGCAAGCCGAGCGGTCTGGACTTCGAGCAGCACAAGATGACGCTGCTGATGGCCCTGGCCATCCAGCGCAACGCGCACATCCGGGAGCTGGTGCCCGCTCAGCTACGGGGCGCCGACCACCTGCGGGAGCTGCTGATCAAGACGGGTGTGCGCGACGACGTCGAGAAGCATATCGACGGGCTCGTGGAGCGGGCCTGCCGTGCCATCGCCGCCGCCCCGCTGGAGCCGGAGTGGCGGGAGGAACTGGCCGCCATGGCCCACGAGGTCGCCTACCGAAACGCGTGAGGACGGCCGATGGGCACCGACAGCGACCGCACCCGGTGGCGGCACCGACGCGGAGGGAAAGAGCCCGGATGACACTGCTGGAGACCATCCACGGTCCCGCCGACATCAAGCACCTGAACGCGAGCCAACTGACCGATCTCGCGAGTGAGATCAGGCACTTCCTCATCGACAAGGTGCTGCGGACCGGCGGGCACCTGGGGCCCAACCTGGGCACCGTCGAACTCACCATCGCGCTGCACCGCGTGTTCGACTCCCCGCGGGACCGCATCCTGTGGGACACCGGGCACCAGGCGTACGTACACAAGATCCTCACCGGCCGCCGGGAGGGTTTCGACCGGCTCCGGCAGAAGGGCGGCCTGTCCGGCTACCCCTGCCGGGCGGAGTCCGAGCACGACACCATCGAGAACAGCCACGCCTCCACCGTCCTGTCCTACGCGGACGGCCTCGCCAAGGGGTTCCGGCTGCGCGGCGAGTCAGACCGCGCGGTGGTGGCCGTCATCGGGGACGGGGCGCTGACCGGCGGCATGGCCTGGGAGGCGCTGAACAACATCTCGGGCGCCCCGGACCGCCCCGTCGTCATCGTGGTGAACGACAACGGCCGTTCCTACGCGCCGACCACGGGCGGCCTCGCCACCCATCTGGCGGGCCTGCGCACCTCCCCCGACTACGAGCGGTTCCTGGAGTGGTCCAAGCACCAGCTACGGCAGACCCCGAAGCTCTACGAGGCGCTGCACGCGGTCAAGACGGGCCTGAAGGACATGCTCGCCCCGCAGGGGCTCTTCGCCGACCTGGGCCTGAAATACCTCGGGCCCGTGGACGGACACGACATCGCGGCGGTGGAGGCCGCCCTGCGGCAGGCCGCGGGGTTCGGCGGGCCGGTCGTGGTGCACTGCCTGACCCGCAAGGGCCGCGGCTACCGGCGCGCGGAGGCCGACGAGCGCGACCACCACCACGCGGTCGCCGCCGGCGACCCGGCGACCGGCGAACCGCTGGGCTCCCCGGGCCCGTCCTGGACCTCGGTCTTCGGCGCGGAGCTGGTCGAGATCGCCCGTGAGCGCCCCGAGGTGGTGGCGGTGACGGCGGCGATGCTGCAGCCCACCGGGCTCGCGGCGTACGCCGAGGAGTTCCCCGACCGGGTCTTCGACGTCGGCATCGCCGAGCAGCACGCGGTCACCTCGGCCGCGGGGCTGGCCATGGCCGGGATGGTGCCGGTGGTGGCCGTGTACTCCACCTTCCTCAACCGCGGCTTCGACCAGCTTCTGATGGACGTGGCGATGCACTCCTGCCCCGTGGTGTTCGTCCTCGACCGGGCCGGGGTCACCGGTGACGACGGGGCCTCCCACAACGGCATGTGGGATCTGTCGGTGCTCGGGATCGTGCCCGGCCTGCGGGTCGCGGCACCCCGCGACGGGGCCTCGTTGCGCGCCGCGCTGCGCGAGGCGGTGGCGGTCACCGACGGCCCCAGCGCCATCCGGTTCCCCAAGGGGCCGGTGGGGCCCGACATCCCCGCCGTCGACCAGCACGACGGCATCGACGTACTCCACCGCTCCCCGGGCGACGACGTCCTGCTGGTGTCCGTGGGCGCCATGGCCGCGACCGCCTGTGACGCGGCGCGCCGGCTCACCGAGGAGGGCCTGGGCGTCACCGTGGTGGACCCCGGCTGGATCAAACCGGTCAGCCCGTCCCTGATCAAGCTGGCGGAGCAGTACCGGCTCGTCGTCACCGTCGAGGACAACCTGCGCGTCGGGGGCTACGGCTCGCTGCTCGCCCAGGAGTTGCGCGACGCCGGCGTCCCGGCCCCGGTGTCCGGTTTCGGGATTCCGCAGCGCTTCCTCGACCACGGCAAACGCGCCGAGCTGCTCGCCGAATGCGGCCTGAGTCCCGAAGACCTGGCCCGTTCCATCCGGTCGCGGATCGCGGCCGACCGTGCGCCGGGTGTCCGGGCGCTTGAGGAGGATTCCCGATGACCGTCGATCTCGGCCTGCCCGCCGCGCCGCCACCGGTGCTCGGAAAGCGCCGCGTCACCCGTCAGCTCGGTGTGGGCGCGGTGGGGGTCGGCAGCGACTTCCCCGTCTCCGTGCAGTCCATGACGACCACCGTCACCGCCGATGTCAACGCCACCCTGCAGCAGATCGCCGAGCTGACCGCGACGGGCTGCGACATCGTCCGGGTGGCCTGCCCCAGTCAGGACGACGCCGACGCCCTGCCGCAGATCGCCCGCAAGTCCAAGATCCCGGTGATCGCCGACATCCACTTCCAGCCCAAGTACGTGTTCGCCGCGATCGAGGCGGGCTGTGCGGCGGTGCGGGTGAATCCGGGAAACATCAAGAAGTTCGACGACAAGGTCAAGGAGATCGCCCGCGCGGCGAAGGACCATGGCACCCCGATCCGCATCGGGGTGAACGCCGGCTCGCTGGACGCGCGGCTGATGGCCAAGCACGGCAAGGCCACCCCCGAGGCATTGGTGGAATCGGCGCTGTGGGAGGCGGAGCTCTTCGCCGAACACGACTTCCACGACCTGAAGATCTCGGTGAAGCACAACGATCCGGTGGTCATGGTGCGCGCCTATGAGCTGCTCGCCGAGTCCTGCGACTATCCGCTGCACCTGGGGGTGACCGAGGCGGGCCCCGCGTTCCAGGGCACCATCAAGTCCGCGGTGGCCTTCGGTGCGCTGCTGCGGCAGGGCATCGGCGACACCATCCGGGTGTCGCTGTCGGCGCCTCCGATGGAGGAGGTGAAGGTCGGCGCGCAGATCCTGCAGTCGCTCAATCTGCGGCCGCGCAAGCTGGAAATCGTCTCCTGCCCCTCCTGCGGCCGGGCCCAGGTGGATGTGTACAAGCTGGCCGACCAGGTCACCGCGGGTCTCGAGGGCATGGAAGTGCCGCTGCGGGTCGCGGTGATGGGGTGTGTGGTCAACGGCCCCGGTGAGGCCCGGGAGGCCGATCTCGGTGTCGCCTCGGGCAATGGCAAGGGCCAGATCTTCGTCAAGGGGAAGGTCATCAAGACCGTCCCCGAGAGCAAGATCGTGGAGACCCTGATCGAGGAGGCCATGCGCCTGGCCGAGGAGGCGGGCCCGCAGGACGCCGCCGAGTCCCCCACCGTCAGCGTGCGGTGAGGGGGACATCGGTGAAACGCCTGAACACGCGGGTCGCGATCGTCGGGGCGGGACCCGGCGGCCTGCTGCTCTCCCATCTGCTCCAGCGGTGCGGGGTGGACTCGATCGTGCTGGAGCGGCGGAGCCGGGAGTACGTGGAGAAGCGGGTGCGGGCCGGGTTGCTGGAAGGCGGCACCGTGGACTTCCTGCGCGAGGCCGGTCTGGCGGACCGGCTGGAGCGCGAGGGGCTGGTCCACGAGGGCTTCGTCTTCCGGTTCGGCTCGCGCGCCCACCGAATGCCCTTCACCGAGCTGACCGGCCGGACCGTCCATATGTACGGCCAGCAGGAGCTGGTGAAGGACCTGATCCGGGCCAGGACGGCGGCCGGGGCGCGGCTGTGGTTCGACGTCCCCGATGTCGAACCACAGGGTCTGGACACGGACACGCCGACCGTGCGGTGCACGGTGGCGGGCGAACCGGTGGAGATCGCCTGCGACTTCGTCGCGGGCTGCGACGGATTCCACGGGGTCTCCCGCCGGTCCGTGCCGCCCGGAACGTTCTCGACCTACGAGCGCACCTATCCGTACGCCTGGCTCGGCGTGCTGGCCGAGGCCCCGCCCGCCGCCGAGGAGCTGATCTACGCGGTGCACAGCCGGGGCTTCGCGCTGCACAGCATGCGCTCGCCCGCGGTGAGCCGGCTCTATCTGCAGGTGGAGGCCGGCGAGCGGGTGGAGAGCTGGCCCGATGAGCGGATCTGGAAGGAGCTGCACACCCGGCTGGACATCGACGGTGCGCCCGAACTGGCTGAGGGGCCGATCCTGGAGAAGAGCTGTGTGGCGCTCCGTGGCTTCGTGACCGAGCCGATGAGTTACGGCCGGCTGTTCCTGGCCGGTGACGCCGCGCATATCGTGCCGCCGACCGCGGCCAAGGGGCTCAACCTCGCCGTGGCGGACGTCAGGGTGCTCGCCGCGGCCTTCGGGGAGTTCTACGGAAGCGGCGACCGCACCGCGCTGGACGGTTATTCGGCCGCCTGTCTGCCCGGGGTCTGGCAGGCGCAGGAGTTCTCCGACTGGATGTCGGGGCTGCTGCACCGGCCCCCGGAGGGCCAGGTGTTCGACGGGCGGCTGCAGGACGCCCGGCTCGCGTCCGTGGTGAACTCCCCCGCCGCCGCGCGGACCTTCGCCGAGAACTATGTGGGCCTGGCGCGGGAGCGGACCCCGGCCCGGGGAGGCCGGCCATGACCTCACTGACCAGCGAGAGCCGGCGGACGGCGCGCGCCCGCGGTGGCGGGGAGGTGGCGCGCGGTCTGTTCCGGCTGTCGAAGATCTTCGTGTACCAGAACTACTTCGGGTGGGGCATGGCGTGGCTGACCCTGAGCCCGCAGGTGCGCGACCGCCCGGGGACCACCGCCGCCATGCTGCTGTTCCTGCTCGGCTCCATGGGCATCGTCACCTGCACCTGCGCCACCGACGACCTGGTCGGCTTCCGCAACGGCAGCGACGCCCGCAACTACAAGGCCGGTGACACCAAGCGCGACATCCGCGGCAAACCGCTGCTCAGCGGGGCGGTGACCGAGCGCGAGGCGGTACGGTTCATCGCCTGCGCGGCCTCGGTCGCGGTGCTCGCGGGGATCGGCGCGTTCTGGGCGCTGGACTGGCGGGCTCCGGCCGTGGCGTACGTCCTCTACGGGGTCGGGTTCTTCTTCAGCGTGCAGTACTCGGCCGGGCTGCGGCTGAGCTACCACCGGGGCGGTGCGGAGACGCTGCTGTGCCTGGCCACCACCGCCGGGCTGCTGGCTCCCTATCTGGCGGTGGAGCGGCACTGGTCCTCCCCCGCGGTGCTGGTGGGCCTGTTGCTGGGGCTCTGGCTGGTCATGGTGAGCAGCTACTCCAACGTCAACGACGCCGACGGGGACCGCTCGGTGGGCCGCAGGACGCTCGCCGCGTCGACCGGGCCGCGGGTCTACAAGACCGCCATGGTCGCCTTCGTCCTGGTGTCGGCCACGCTGATCTGCGTCCTGGGCCTGGCCACGCCGTGGCCATGGTGGACCCTGCTGACCCTGCTGCCCGCCACCGTCCTCCATGCGGCCCAGCTGCGCGAGGGCCCGGTGCGGGGACACTGGCTGACCGCCCGCAAGCTCGGGCTGTACGCCTACGACCTGGGCTTTCTGGGGCTGCTGGCGCCCACGCTGTTCCTTCTGACCTAGCCGTTCGTTCTGTCCCAGCCGTTTCGCACCCCCCATAGACGAGGAGATGAGGCATGGCGGCGCGTTCCCAACGGCCCGTCAACGTCGGCCGACTGTTCCACCGGGCCGCCGAGCAGGGCAAGCCGACGGTCATGCATCTGGACCGGCCCTTCGACATCGCCCCGGATGCCGGCACCCGCTTCGATGTGTCCGCCCTGGCGGCGACGGTGGAGGACGCCGCGGGCTGGCTCCACGGGGCGGGGCTGCGCCACGGCGACCGGCTCGCCATCGTCAAGGAGAACCACTACGACTTCATCCTGCTCGCCGCGGCCGCCGCCCGGCTCGGGGCCCTGCCGGTGATGATCGCGCCCATCAGGTCGACCACGCATATCCGCACCCTGCTCACCAGGATCTCCCCGAAGGTACTGGTGATGGGCACGACGGTGCTCGAGCGGATGACCGCCGCCGGTATCGCGCTGGACGATCCGGGGATGACCATGGTGGCCGTCGGCGCCGACCGCCCGGGGCTGCCCGGCGGAACGCTGCGGATCGACGATGTGCGCGACGGCTCCCGGCCGCCGGTGCGATTCCGCGGCCTCCACGAACCCATGCTGGTCACCCACACCTCGGGCACCACGGGTGTCCCGAAGCTGGTGGTGCACTCGCCCGCCACCACCCTGGCGGCCGTGCCGTTCCGCATCGAGTCCTACCGGCTGCCGCTCATGACCTCCGGTCCCGGGGACGTGGTGGCCAGCGGGATCTCCTTCGCCCACAACCGCAATCTGTCCTGGACCAACGGGACGCTGTTCCGCGGGCCGCGGAAGATGGTGATCCTCTCCGATCCGGCGCTGGACAGTGTGGCCCGCACGCTGGCCGCGCACCCTCCCACCTCGCTGGAGGCATGTCCGAACGTCTTCCAGTACTGGGAGGAGCTGGCCGACACCCGGCCCGAGCTGTTCTCGGGCGTACGGCGCTTCATCAGCACCTTCGACGCGGTCCACCCCAGGACCGTCCGCAAGTTCCTCGGCGCCTCCCGGGCCCGGCTCCCGCTGTGGGCCTGGGGCGTGGGGCAGTCCGAGATCGCGGGCATCGCCGCCGGGGTGGCCACCCGCTCCATGGTCCGCCCGGACAAGCCCCGGGCGCATGACGCCACCAACGTCGGGTTCCCGCCCCTGGTCCGGGTCAAGGTCGTGGACCCGGAGACCGGCCGCAAACGGCCCCGGGGAAAGCCGGGGCTGCTGATGGTCAGGACCAAGTCGCGGTGTCTGACCTACCTGGGCGAGGACGACCGGCACCGCGCCAAGGACCGGGGCCGCTGGTGGAACACCGGCGACCTGGGCGAGTACGCGGGCTACGGCCGCATCCGGCTGATCGACCGCGAGGTCGACATGATCCCCGGGATGAGCTGCATCGAGCTGGAGTCGACCCTGCTCGACCGGTTGGACCGGGCCTCCGAGGTGATCGTGCTGGGGGTCCCGGGGCAGTTGCCGATCCCGGTGCTGTGCATGCGCGACGACGCCCTCGACCCCCAGGAGTGGGACCGGGCCTGCCGGGGCCTGCCCGAGCTGGACAAGCCACGGCTCGTCCCCTGGGAGGAGATGCCGCGCACCGCCACCTGGAAGGTGCGCCGGGGGGAGCTGCGCGAACAGTTGCTGGGCTCCAGCGACACCTATGGCACCGGGCAGTGGACCTGACCCGCGCCACGCGAAGCAACGCCATACAAAGCAACGCCACGCAACGCGTCGAGACAACCGTATCCACCGTGAACGAGGGGTAATTAGCCGTGTGGTTCCCGCCCGCTCTCTTCGATCTCCCGGACATCGCTCCGGTGACCCTGCCGGAGGCGGACCGGCCGAGTTGGCTGTTCTGGATCCTGATGGGCCCATGCGCATCGGGCTGGCTGGTGGCCTACGGGCTCGCCATCTACCGCGCCAAACTGGACAAGCGGGTGGGGATTCCCGTCTTCGTGGTCGAGGTCAACCTCGCCTGGGAGTTCACCCTCTCCCTGATCCTGGACCAGGCCGATGTGCAGCGCCCGATCAATCTCAGCTGGTTCCTGGTCGACTGCTTCATCCTCCGGCAGACGCTGCGCTACGGGTGGAAGGACTATCCGTCGATGAGCCGGCGGGCCTTCCGGTGGATGGTCTTCGGCGTCATCGCGTGGTCCGCGGTCTTCCACATCATGACGACCTATGAGCTCAAGGACGCCACCGGCATCTACACCGGCACCGGGCTGAACGTGTTCCTGAGCCTGTCGTTCATCTTCATGCTGAGCCGCCGCGGATCCTCGCTCGGGCAGTCGATGTACGTGGCGCTCGCCAAGGGCATCGGATCGTTCTTCGCGGGGTGGACGGTGCTGGTGATGTACCCGGGCCACCACCTGTTCATCTTCCTCTTCCTGACCGTCTGGACCATCGACGCGACCTACTGCGTACTGCTCTACCGGAAGGTCCGCGAGGAGGGCCGCTCGCCGTGGGCGTGGAACCGGCCCCCGGCCGCGGTCCCCGACGCTCCGGACGGCCTCGCCACCGCCGGGAGCGCACCGCGCCAGGAGGAGCGGGAACCGGCCGTCCGCAGCGGGGCGTCGGGCTGAGCCGCGCCCGGGCCTGTTTCGTCCACGGAGAATGACCATGACCACGCAACGTCTGGACGTCTGCCTCATCGGTGCCGGGCCCCGGGGGCTCTCGGTCCTGGAACGGCTGTGCGCGAACGCCGCCGAGGCGGCGCCCACCACCCCGGTCACCGTCCATGTGGTGGACCCGTATCCGCCGGGGGCGGGGCGGGTCTGGCGCTCCGGCCAGTCCCGCCATCTGCTCATGAACACCGTCGCCGGCCAGGTCACCATGTTCACGGACGAGACCGTGGAGATGGCCGGGCCGGTCCTGCCCGGGCCCAGCCTGTACGAATGGGCCCGCTTCGTGAGCCTCACCGGCGCCCTCGACGAAGGCGGGTACGACGAGGCCGTCCTGGCCGAGGCGCGGCGCCTGGGCCCCGACTCGTATCCGACTCGCGCCTTCCACGGGCACTATCTGGAGTGGGTCCACCGGCGGGTGACGGGCACCGCGCCGGCGTCGGTGCGCACGGTGACCCACCGCTCGCGGGCGGTCGGGCTGGAGGAGCGCACGGCGCACGGCGGGCAGATCGTCGTGCTGGAGGACGGCACCCGTATCGAGGGGCTGCACGCCGTGGTGCTGGCGCAGGGACATCTGCCGCAGCGGCGGTCGCCGCGGGAGGCGGCCTACGCGGCCTTCGCCGAGGCTCGGGGTCTGCGCTACCTCCCGCCCGCCGGCCCGGCGGAGGTGGACCTGTCCGGCATCCGGCCCGGGGAGGCCGTGGGCCTGCTGGGGCTGGGGCTGAACTTCTTCGACTACCTGGCGCTGCTCACCGAGGGCCGGGGCGGACGGTTCGAGCGGCGGGCGGGGCGTCTGGTCTACCGGCCGTCGGGCCGGGAGCCGCGGCTGCTGGCCGGCTCGCGCCGGGGCGTGCCGTTTCACTCCCGGGGCGAGAACCAGAAGGGCCCGCACGGCCGTCACCTCCCGCTGGTGCTCACCCCGAAGGTGATCCGCGGTCTGCGGCGGCGCGTCCATGAGCGGGGCGGTCTGGACTTCCGCTCCGAGCTGTGGCCGCTGATCTCCAAGGAGGTGGAGACGGTCTACTACACCGCGCTCCTCACCTCCCAAGGGCAGGAGGCGGCCGCGCGCCGGCTGCGCGCCGCCTATCCGTCGGCTCCCCGGGGCGGCGCCGAAGAGGACCGGCTGCTGACCGAGAGCGGCATTCCCCCTCACCGGCGCTGGAATTGGGACCGGATCGCCCGGCCCTGCCCCGCCCACGGCCTCCGGTCGCCCCAGGCGTTCCGGTCCTGGCTGCTGGAGTATCTGCGGGCGGATCTGGACGCGGCGCGGGCGGGCAATGTGCACGGCCCGCTGAAGGCGGCCCTGGACGTGCTGCGCGATCTGCGCAACGAGATCCGGCTGGTGGTGGACCACGGCGGGCTGACGGACCGTTCGCACCGCGACGACCTGGACGCCTGGTACACCCCGCTGAACGCCTTCGTGTCGATCGGTCCGCCGGCCCGGCGCGTCGAGGAGGCGGTCGCGCTCATCGAGGCGGGCGTGCTGACCGTGCTGGGGCCGCGCACCGTGGCACGCGCCGACGCCGAGGAGGGGGCCTTCGTCCTCGAATCCCGTGCCGTTCCCGGCTCGTGGGGGCGGGTGACCACGCTGATCGAGGCCCGGCTGCCGGGCACCGATGTGCGCTCCAGCGCCGATCCGCTGCTGTCGGCGCTGCTGGCGAGCGGTCAGTGCGGCCCCTATGTGGTCGGCGGCAGCGGCGACGGGCAGGGCGGTCATGAGACGGGCGGGCTCGCGGTGGGGCCGAGCCCCTACCACCTGCTGGACGCCTGCGGCCGGCCGCATCCGCGGCGGTTCGCCTTCGGTGTGCCCACCGAATCCGTCCACTGGGCCACGGCGGCGGGCGTCCGGCCTGGTGTCGGCTCCGTGATCCTGGCCGATGCCGACGCGATAGCGCGTACCGTGCTGGCGCTGAGTGATGACTCGCTCACCGGTCCCACCGATCCCGCCGGCCCCGAGACGATCGAGGTTTCCGTTCCATGACCGACGCCCAGAACGATGCCACCGACGACGCCCCGCGCCATGCCGACGCGGGTCTGCTGAGCCCCGCCCGGGCCGGCACCCCGGCCGAGGCGACCACGTCGGACGGCGCCTGGCTGCAGGCGATGCTGGACGCGGAGGCGGGCCTGGTGCGGGCGCAGGCGCGGCTGGGTCTGGTGCCCGAGGCGGCGGCCCGCACCATCACCGCGCTCGCCGGGGCCGAGCGCCTGGACGTGGTGGAGATCGCCCGGCTGGCCCGGGGCGCGGCCAATCCGGTGGTGGCGCTGGTCCGGGCGTTCACCGCGCTGGTGGCCGCCGAGGACCCGGCCGCCGCGGAGTATGTGCACCGGGGCTCGACCAGCCAGGACATCATGGACACCGCCGCCATGCTGGTGGCCCGCAGAACCCTCGGGCCCCTGGTGGCCGACTTGGAGCGGATCGCGCGGGCGCTGCGTGAACTGGCCGTGGCACACCGGGAGACGCTCATGCCCGGCCGTACGCTCGCCCTGCACGCCGTGCCCACCACCTTCGGCCTGAAGGCGGCGGGCTGGCTGAGCGGTGTGGAGGACGCGGCGGCCCGGCTGGCCCGCATCCGCGACCATGAACTGCCGGTCCAGCTCGGCGGCGCGGCGGGCACGCTGGCGGGGTACACCGAGTACGCCCTGATGGATCAGCGGACACGGCCCGGGGCGCCGGGGCCCAGCGAGTTCGCGGAGCGGCTGATGGCGGAGTTCGCCGCGCAGGTCGGGCTGAACGAGCCCGTCCTGCCCTGGCACACCGCCCGTACGCCGGTCGCGGGGCTGACCGCCCAACTGGCCTTGGCCACCGGGGCGCTCGGCAAGATCGCGGTGGACGTACAGCTACTGTCGCGCACCGAGACGGGCGAGGTCGCCGAGCCCGCCGCCGAGGGCCGGGGGGTGTCCTCCGCGATGCCGCACAAGCGCAACCCCGCCCTGGCCACCCTGGTGCGCTCGGCGGCGCTGCAGGTTCCGGCGCTGGCGAGCGCGGTCATGGGGTGCATGCTCGCGGAGGACGAGCGGTCGGCCGGGGCGTGGCACGCCGAGTGGCTTCCGCTGCGCGAGTGTCTGCGGCTGACGGGCGGGGCGGCGCACACGGCCGTCGAACTGGTCGAGGGGCTGGCCGTCTTCCCGGACCGGATGCGCGCCAATCTGGGGCTGACCGGCGGACTGATCGTCTCGGAGCGGCTGGCCGCGGTGCTGACCCCGGTGCTGGGCAAGGGGCCCGCGAAGGAGCTGATGAGCCGGGCGTCGGCGGAGGCGGCGCGCGGCGGGCGGACGCTGGGCGAGGTGCTGGCCGCCGCCCCCGAACTCGCGGGCCGTTACCGGGCGGAGGAGCTGGCCGCCCTGCTGGACCCGGCGAACTATCCGGGGGTGGCCGATCTGCTGGTGGACCGGGCGGTTCAAGGGCCCGGGGACCGGTCCTGACGGCCGCTCGGGAAGCGGCCGCGGTCGGCGATGTCACATCCGGGCGGGGCTCGGCGTCTGGGATGCCGAGACGGATATCCAGACGCCGTGCTGGACGGGATTCCAGACGCCGTGTGCTTGAGGAAGGAAGAGGGAATGCTGGACAGACTGGCCGGTTTCGTCGTGCGGAAACGCCTGGCGGTGTTGGTCGTCGGCCTGCTGCTCGCCGTGATCGGCGGGGTGGCGAGTACGACATTGTTCGACAAGCTGACGGCGGGCGGTTTCGACGATCCGACGTCGGAGTCCTCGCGGGCGATCACCGCGCTGGACGAGAGGTTCGGGCAGGGGCTGCCCAATCTCACGCTGCTGGTGACCTCGAAGGGGCGGGTCGACGATCCGTCGGTGACGGCGGCGGGCACCGAGCTCACCCGGAAGCTGAGCCGGGAACCCGGAGTGGCGAACGTCAGCTCCTACTGGACCACCGGGAAGGCCCCGCAGCTACGCGGCAAAAGCGGCCACAAGGCCCTCATCATGGGGACGGTCACCGGGGACGACACCGCGTCGCAAAAGCGCGTCGCCGAGCTGGCGGACCGCTACCAGGGCTCGCGGGACGGGCTGGAGGTGACGTTCGGCGGCTATACGAAGTTCCAGCGGGAGCTGCTGGAGCAGGGGCAGAAGGACGCCACCACCGGCGAGACGGTCGCCATCCCGATCACGCTGGTCGCGCTGGTGTTCATCTTCGGCAGCGTGGTGGCCGCGGCGCTGCCGCTGGCCGTCGCCCTGGTGGCGATGATGCTGACGATGGGGCTGACGTGGATCCTGGCGAGCGTCACGACGGTCGGCTCGCTCGCGGCGAGCGTGGTGACCCTGCTGGGCCTGGGCCTGGCCATCGACTACAGCCTGCTGATGGTCAGCCGCTACCGCGAGGAACTGCGGTCGGGGCTCGCCCCGCCGGACGCCATCCGGGCGACGCTGACCTCCGCCGGGCGCACGGTGACCTTCTCGGCGCTGACCGTCGCCGTGTCGTCCCTGGCCATGGCCTGGTTCCCGCTGCAGGCCGTCCGGTCCATGGGCTATGCGGGGGCGCTCACGGCGCTGCTGTCCGGCGCGGCCTCGCTCATCGTGCTGCCGGCCCTGCTCGCCCTGCTCGGCGACCGGATCGAGAAGGGGCGGGTGTTCCGCCGGCGGCGGACCGCGGCGACCGGCGGGACGGGCACCGACGCCGCCGGCCGGAGCGTGGAGAGCGGCTTCTGGCACCGGCTGGCCACCACCGTGATGCGGCGCCCGGTGCCGATCGTGACCATCGTGACCGCGTTCCTGCTGCTGCTCGGCGCGCCGTTCCTCGGCATCAACCTCGGCATGCCGGACGAGCGGGTGATGCCCTCGTCCTCGTCGGCCCGTCAGGTCGCCGACACCGTGCGGGCCGAGTTCGACAGCAGTGAGCAGAACGCGCTGCAGGTCGTGGCGCCCGAGGGGGGCACCGACCGGGCGGCCGTCGGCGCGTATGCGAAGCGGCTGTCCCAGCTGCCGCACGTCGCCGCGGTCCGCACCGCCACCGGCGCCTACGCCGAGGGTCGGCAGGCCGCCCCGCCCGATCAGCGGTACGCCCGCTTCGCCTCGGGCGACGCCGTCTACTTCGCCGTGGTGCCGGAGACGGCCAGCGCGGACGACGCGGACCGGCTGGTCGGCGAGATCCGGTCGCAGAAGGCGCCGTTCGAGGCGTTGGTGGGCGGGGCCGCGGCCACCAACCACGACGCCGCCTCGGCGCTGGAGAAGTGGCTTCCGTACGCGCTGGGCACGGTGCTGCTGACCATGCTGGTGCTGCTGTTCCTGGTGACCGGCAGCGTCATGTTGCCGTTCCTGGCGCTGGTGCTCAGCGCGCTGAGCCTGACGGCCACCTTCGGCGCGCTGGTGTGGGTCTTCCAGGACGGCCATCTCGCGGGCCTGTTCGGCGACTTCACGCCGACCGGCAACATCGCGGCGACGATCCCGGTGATGCTCTTCGGCCTCGCCTTCGGGCTCGCGATGGACTATCAGGTCTTCCTGCTGTCCCGGATGCGGGAGGAGTACGAGCTGACCGGTTCGCCGACGGCCGCCGTGGCCCGGGGTCTTGAGCGCACCGGGCGCATCGTCACGGCGGCGGCGGTGGCGATCTCGGTGGTCTTCCTGGCCTTCACCGTCTCCGGCATCTCGCTGGTGAAGGCGTACGGCATCGGGCTGCCGCTGGCCGTCCTGATGGACGCGACGCTCATCCGCGGGGCCGTGCTGCCCGCCGCGATGCGGCTGGGCGGGCGCGCCACCTGGTGGGCCCCGGCCCCGCTGCGCCGGCTGCACAGCCGGTACGGCCTGCGGGAGGAGCCCGCGGCTGCGGCGCCACGGCGCGACGGCGACCGGGCGCTGACCGGCTGACCGGCCCACCACGCACGGCGGCTCACGGGTCCGCCTCATGCGGGCGGCCTTGTACGCGGGATCTTTCCCCTCCCCGCCCCTTCCCGTGACCAGGGGCTCCGCCCTGGACCCCGGGGCCTGGGGCGGAGCCCCTGTCCGGGGTCTGGGGGCGGCGCCCCTGGTTCGGGGTCTGGGGCGGAGCCCCAGGTTCGGGAAGGGGCGGGGAGGGGCGGGGCCCGCCGCAGGCGGCGCGAATCGCCCGGCGCCCGCCCCTCATGCGGGCCGTCCTACAGCGGTTCCGCTTCCGTCGCGGCGTACTCCTTGCGCAGGGTTTCCAGGACGGGATGCTCCGGGTCGAACTCCACCCCGTCGATCGACCGGATCGGCCGCACCCCCACCCCCGCGTTCAGGGCGAACGCCGCGCGCAGCTCGCCGAACCGGTCACGGTCGATCCGCTCGGTGTGCTGCGGGCCGCCGTGGCCGCGGCGGAGCAGTTCCTGGGTGACGCCGGGCAGGCACCCGGCCTCCGGCCACAGCAGGCGATGGCCGTCGAAGAATCCCACGTTCCAGGTCGCGCCCTCG
This sequence comes from Streptomyces sp. NEAU-YJ-81, assembly GCF_017592595.1. NCBI lineage: Bacteria > Bacillati > Actinomycetota > Actinomycetes > Kitasatosporales > Streptomycetaceae > Streptomyces > Streptomyces sp. NEAU-YJ-81. The sequence goes on from NZ_JAGFNO010000007.1 coordinate 211,253, forward strand.
GACACCGCGCCCCGCTCGTCCGTCAGCAGCACATCGTCGTAGCCGTCGAGTTGGGCGAGGCGGCGCAGCCGCAATAGCCCGAACAGCCCGACGTGTTTGACCTCCGGCAGGTCGCGGCGGTGCGCTGCGGTGCGCACGCTCAGCGGCGGCAGCGAGGGGGCGGCGGCCGGCCGGGTGGTGACCAGGATCCGCGGGTCGGCCTCGGCCCCGGGCCGCTCCAGCCCGAGGTCGGGGTCGTACACCGTCACCCGGACCGTGAGCGGCCCCGTGGTGTCCGCGACGGCCCGCCGCGCCAGTTCGCGGATCCGGTCCCGGTCCGGTGCGGTGCCGAAGAGCACCCCGCTGTCCCGTACCAGCCGGTCCAGATGGAGGGACAGCCCCCGTACCCGACCGTCCTCCACCCGCATGGTGGTGAAGTGACCGTAGTTGGTCATGGCCAGCGCCGTCAGCTCGCGGATTCCCGCCGGTTCCCCGTTCAGCTCTGTCATGGGGCCAGTCTTTCAGCCGGGCCGGACGGCCTCGGCGAGTCCGGCCAGCTTGTCCGGGTTGACCAGACCGTAGATACCGCGCACCCGGTCGCCGCCCGGCGCGGGGTCGAGCGCGGCGGCCGCGTAGAGCGTCCCGCCGACGAACAGGACCACCCCCGGGCCCCCGTTGAGCTGCACCGGCCGCATGGCGAAGGTGGACAGCCGCGCGCTGACGGCGGCCACCAGGCGGGCCACTTTCTCCCGGCCCTCGACCACGCGGAGAGCGGCACGGCGCTTGCCCCCGCCGTCGCTCCACATGACCACCTCCGGGGCCAGGACGTCCATCAGGGCGTCGAGGTCGCCGCCGAGGGCCGCGTCGAGGAACCGCTCGGTGACGATCCGCTGGGTCCCGCGGTCGAGGTCGTAGCGCGGCCGGCGGGCCTCGACGCGCTCCTTGGCGCGGTGGGCGAGCTGGCGGACGGCGGCGGAGCTGCGGCCCAGGATCGCGGCGATCTCCGCGTGGTCGTAGGCGAACGCCTCGCGCAGCACGAACACCGCGCGTTGCAAGGGGGTCAGGGTCTCCAGGACCACCAGCATCGCCAGGGACACCGATTCGGTGCGGATCGCGGTGTCGGGGGTGTCCGGTTCGGTCAGCACGGGCTCGGGCAGCCAGGGACCGATATAGCTCTCCCGGCTCCGGCGGGCGCGGCGCATCTGGGTGAGCGCGTGGTTGACGGCGATCCGCACCAGATAGGCGCGGGGGTGGGCGATCTCCTTGTCCTGGACCGCGGCCCAGGACAGCCAGGTCTCCTGGACCACGTCCTCGGTGTCGGTGACCGTGCCGAGCATGTTGTAGACGATGGAGAAGAGCAGTTCACGATGGTGGAGGAAGTCCTCGCTCCCCGCATCCGGCACCGGCCTGTCCTGCGGTCCCGCGCGGTCCTTCCACGGTGATACGGGGGTCTCCATGCACCGATGGTAGGCGTCACGCCCCTCCCGCCACCGCTTAGGATCGGCTCATGGCCGATCTCGTATTCGTGAACTACACCAAGTACGACGGCACTTTGCACTGGAACCTGCGGATGCGCAGGCTGGGCGAGGACGACCACGGCGTCTGGCTGGGGCTGCCCGGCGGGACGGTCATGCGCAAGGGGTACGGCCCGATGGTGCCGATCGCCTGCGCGCATGTGATCCTCCTGCCGCGCGAGGCGTGGTGGACCGCGGCGTTCAACGCCCCGCCCCGGGAGACCGAGATCTACTGCGACATCGCCACGCCGCCGCGGTGGGTCTCCTCCCACGAGGTCACGATGGTGGACCTGGACCTCGATGTCATCCGCAAGCGGGACGGCAGGACCCTGCTGGACGACGAGGACGAGTTCGCCGAGCACCAGGTGCGGTACGGCTATCCGGCGGATGTCATCGCGGAGGCCGAGGCGGCGGGGCGGTGGCTGATGGACGCGGTCGGCGGGCGCGCCGAGCCGTTCGGGGACGCCTGCGAGCGGTGGCTGGGCATGGTCGACGGCGAGCGGCCCTGAGGCGGCTCACCGTCATCCCACCGCCGTCTCACCGGGGTGGGTGTCCCGCGCCCCGCGAGGCCGAAGTCCCTTCCGTACGCCGCTCCCTGGGCGCGGGCCGGGTCTCGCCGGGATCCGCGGCCGGGCGCCCGCGCAGCGGCCGGACGGCTATGCCCGCCGATATCAGGAGCAGTCCGCCCAGCATGACGAAGGGGGCGGCCGTGCCCGCGAGCCCCGCGAGCACACCGGCGGAGGCGGGGGCGGCGACCTGGCCGAGCCGGTTGCCGGTCAGCCGCAGCGCGAGGGCCGTGCTGCGCGCCTCCTCCGGGGCGGCCTGGACGACGGTCGTCATCGACAGCGGCTGTCCGACGCCGAGGCAGAAGCCGAGCCCGGCCAGCAGCACCCCGAGCGCCCAGGCGGGCACCGGCAGGGCGATGCCCGCGCACAGCAGCGCGGCGCCCAGACAGCTGACGGCCATCAGCACGGTGCGGCCCATCAGCCGGATCATCGGGGTCATGGCGAGCCGGCAGGCCACGGTGGCGGCGGCGCGCAGGCTGAGCAGCACCCCCACGACCGCGGGCGAGATACCGCGCTGTTCGCCGACGACCGGCAGATAGGCGGTGAGGATGTCGGTGGCGGAGAGCACGGCGAGGCTGATGAACATGCCGGAGGCGACCCCGCGGGTGGTCAGGATGGACCGTACGGAGACCTTCCGGGCGGAGGCCTCCTTGGCGGGCGTGGCCGCCGTACCGGCCGGGCGGCGCTCGATGCGCCACAGCGAGGTGAAGGAGAACGCCGCGAGGGCGGCGGAGACGAACAGCGCGACGGCGCTGGTGCGGGCCATCGCCCCGTCGTGTCCGGAGACCACCAGACCGGCCGCGATGGGCCCGATGAGCTGGCCGAGCGAGGCACCGATGGTGAAGTGGCCGAAGTTGCGGTCCTGTTCGTCGGGGGCGCTCTGGCGGGCCACGATCGACTGGGCGCCGATGACGAACGACAGATGGCCGAGCCCCATCACCCCGCTCCACGCGGCCATCGCGGGCAGCGACCCGGCCGTGCCGCTGAACGCGCAGCCGGTGGCGATGAGGGCGACCCCGATGGGCAGCAGCGGGGCGCACCGCCCGTGGTCGGTGCGCCGCCCCAGCGGTACGGCGGCGAACAGCGGCAGCAGGGCGTAGATACCGGCGATCACACCGACCGCGCGGGCGTCGGCACCGAGCGCGAGGGCCCGGTAGGAGACGGCGGGCCGCGCCATGCTCACCGCCCCCTGGGTGAACGAGAAGGCGATGACCAGACGCAGCAACCAGCCCCTACCGGGCTCTGAACTCTTCACGGGTCAGATGATGCCGAAGAGGAGACCGGCGGCGAGCACCACCAGGGAGGTGAGCACCGCCCATTTCACGGTGAACCGGGTATGGTCGCCGAATTCGACCTTGGCCATGCCGACGAGCACGTAGACCGCGGGGACCAGCGGGCTCGACATGTGCAGGGCCTGTCCGACGAGCGAGGCGCGGGCGATCTCCAGCGTGGAGACCCCGTGCGCGGCCCCGGCCTCGGCGAGGATCGGCACGATGCCGAAGTAGAAGCCGTCGTTGGACATGAAGTAGGTGAGCGGGATGGACAGCACACCGGTGACGATGCCCATCTGCGGGCCCATGCCCTCGGGGACCCCGTCGACCAGCCAGCGGGCCATGTGCTCGACCATGCCGGTGCCGGTGAGGACGCCGGTGAAGACGGCGGCGGCGAAGACCATTCCGGAGACGTTGACGACGTTCTCGGCGTGTGCGGCGATGCGGGCCTTCTGGTCGTTCATCTGCGGGAAGTTGACGGTGAGCGCGACGGCCGCGGCGAGCAGGAAGAGGACCGGGATCGGCATGGTCTCGGTCACCATCAGGGCGAGCAGCGCGATGGTGATGGCCGCGTTGAACCAGTAGAGCTTGGGGCGCAGGGTGGCGCGGTTCGGGTCGAGGCCCTTGAACTCGTCGTCGTCCGCGTCGGAGGCGTCCGAGGTGCCGGAGCCGTTCGGGGACTGGGCCTCCGCGTCGGTGCCGGAGCCCGCGCCGCCGGTCAGCGCGGCCTTGCCGCCCTTACCGCCCTTGGCCCCCTTGCCACCGGAGCCCGCGCCGACCAGCACCTGCTCGGGGTCGCCCGCGGTGACCTCGTCCAGTGTCAGCACGCCGAGCCGCTTGCGCTCCCGCAGACCGAGGCCGTAGGAGAGGGCGATCACGAAGAGCAGACCGGCCGCGAGGGCCGGGATCATCGGCACGAAGATGTCGCTGGCGTCGACCTTGAGCGCGGCGGCGGCGCGGGCGGTCGGGCCGCCCCAGGGCAGCGTGTTCATCACGCCGTTGGCCATGGCCGCGACACCGGTCATCACCACGAGGCTCATCTTCAGTCGCCGGTAGAGCGGCACCATCGCCGACACGGTGATCATGAAGGTGGTGGAGCCGTCGCCGTCGAGCGAGACGATCGCCGCGAGGATCGCGGTGCCGACCACCACCCGCATCGGGTCCGCCTTGCAGAACCGCAGGATCATCCGGACGATCGGATCGAAGAGGCCGACGTCGATCATCACCCCGAAGTAGATGATGGCGAACATCAGCATGGCGGCCGTGGGTGCCAGCTCGCCGACGCCCTTGAGGACGTAGTCCCCGAGGTGCGCCCCCTTCCCGACAAGCACACAGAACAGCGCGGGGATGAGCACCAGGGCGCCCATCGGGGACATCTTCTTCATCATGATCAGGACAAGGAATGTCGCGATCATGACGAAGCCGAGGATGGTCAGCATAATTTGGCTACCTCACGTTCGCCTTTGAACTCCCCCAGTTTTGGCGGTCGAGGTGACGTTAGGTGCGGCAACTTTCCGTTAACAAGGTCTTGACGCGTGAGCAATAAGCGCAAAACCCCAGGTCAGTGCTGTAGCGAGGGCGAAACGTGCACGGGGTGGCCATTGAGCACCGCCGTACCCGAGAGCGGATCCAGCCGTGAGCCGTCGAAGAGCTGGTTGACATTGACCCCGGGGCTGGCCCCGGCCACGGACAGCTGGACGCCGGCCCGGGCGTGACCCCAGCCGTGCGGCAGGCTCACCACTCCGGCCCGTACCGCGTCCGTCACCTCCACCGGCACCTCCAGCTCCCCGCCGTCGCCCTTGATCCGGGCCAGGCCGCCGTCGGCCAGGCCCAGTCGGACGGCGTCCTCGGGGTGCATCTGGAGCGTGCAGCGGTTGGTGCCGCCCATCAGGGCCGGGACGTTGTGCATCCAGCTGTTGTTGGAGCGCAGATGGCGGCGGCCGACCAGCAGCAGCCCCGAGGGCCGGTCGGCCAGCGACCGGCGCAGCCGCTCCACATCGGCGGCCAGCGGCTCCGGGCACAGCTCCACCGTGCCGCTGCGGGTCTTCAGCAGTCCGGGGACGCGCGGGCGCAGCGGCCCCAGGTCGATGCCGTGCGGATGGGCGAGCAGCTTCTCAAGGCTCAGCCCGTCGGGGTCGGCGCCGAACCCGTCGCCGTACGGGCCCAGCCGCAGCATCATGTCCAGCCGACGCTCGGGGCCGTCCACCCCGGTCAGCCGCGCGGCCAGCTCGGCGGGCTCGCGTCCGTACACCGGCGACGCCGGGTCGGCGACCTCCTTGCCGAGGGTCCCCTCGATCGCCATCGCGTCCACCGCCGCCGGATCGGCGCCGCCGTGCCCGCTCACGCACAGCACCAGCCGCGCCAGGATGGCGCTCTCGCTCAGCCGGTCCGCTTCCAGCGGGATCACCGGGCGGGTGTAGCGGACCTGGTTGCGCACGGACAGGCTGTTGAAGGCGTAGTCGAAGTGGGGGCTGCGGCTGGGCGGGGGCGGGGGCAGCACCACATGGGCGTGGCGCGAGGTCTCGTTGAGGTACGGATCGACGCTGACCATGAAGTCGAGCCCGGCCAGCGCCCGGTCGAGGCGGTCGCCGTCCGGTGCGGAGAGCACGGGGTTGGCCGCGAGCGCCAGCACCGCCCGTATCCGCCCCTCGCCCGGGGTCTCGATCTCCTCGGCGAGCGCGACGGTCGGCAGCTCGCCCTTGGCCTCGGGATATCCGCTGACCCGGCTGTGCCAGCGGCCGAGCGCGAACCCCTTCCCCGGCCGCGCCGGGCGCTCCCGCCGGCCCGTGGCGGCGAGCGGGAACATCATGCCGCCGGGCCGGTCAAGCTGTCCGATGAGCACGTTGACCACATCGACCAGCCAGCTCGTGAGCGTGCCGAACTCGACGGTGGTGGAGCCGATCCGCCCGTACACCACGCCCCTGGGCGCGGCGGCCAGCTCACGGGCGAGGGTGCGGATCTCCTCGGCGGGCACATCGCACGCCTCGGCCACCGCCTCCGGCGGGAAGTCCGCGGCCAGCCGCCGCACCTGAGCCACCCCGCTGAGGTGCTCGGCGAGCGGGCCCGGCGCCACCAGGTCCTCGGCGAACAGCACCTGCACCATGGCGAAGAGCAGCAGGGCGTCGGTGCCGGGCCGGATCGCCACATGGCGGTCGGCCATCTTGGCGGTCCGGGTGCGCCGGGGGTCGACCACCACCAGCCGGCCGCCGCGCCGCCGCAGCGCCCGCAGCCGCCCGGGGAAGTCGGGGGCGGTACACAGACTGCCGTTCGAGTCCAGCGGGTTGGCGCCGAGCATCAGCAGATGGTCCGTACGGTCCAGATCGGGTACCGGAATGGCGTTGGCGTCGCCGTACAGCAGCCCGCTGGAGACATGCTTGGGCATCTGGTCGAGGGTGCTGGCGCTGAAGACATTACGGGTGCGCAGCGCGCCGAGCAGAAGCTGCGGATAGAGCCCTCCGGCCACGGTGTGCACATTGGGGTTACCGAGCACGACCCCCACGGCCTGCGGTCCGTGCTCGCCCAGCAGCGGGGCCAGCCCCTCCCGCACGGCGGCGAACGCCTCGTCCCAACTGGTCTCCTCAAGGCGCCCGGCGCGGCGTACGAGGGGGCGCCGCAGCCGGTCGGGGTCGGCGTCGAGCTCGCCGATCGCGGCGCCCTTGGGGCAGATGAAGCCACGGCTGAAGACGTCCTCGCGATCGCCGCGCGCCCCGGTCACCCTCCCCTCGTCGATGGTGAGGGTCAGCCCGCAGGTGGCCTCGCAGAGCGGGCAGATACGCAGGGCAGTGCTCATCGGTCTCTCCCAGGGACGGCGGCGAGGCCGCGATGACGCGCCGGACCCGGTCACCATACCGACTGGTAGGCATGTCGGGGAGGTGTCGACGGGAAGTACCGAGGAGGGGCGGGAAGTGCCGATGGTCCCCGGATCAGTCCAAGACCCGGGCCAGATAGGCGCGCAGCAGCTCCTTCGTCTCCGCCACGATCGCCGGATCGCCCTCCGGGTCCACCCGGAACGCCAGCCGCAGCAGCGCGTCCGCCGTCTCGACCGCGAGCAGGAAGGCCACCCGCAGCCGCTCCTCGGCCGCCTCGTCCCCGGCGGTGTCACCGGCCCCGCCACTGTCACCGGCCCCGCCGGGACCGCCGCTCGCGAGCCGGTCGGCGAGCAGCATCCGCAGCCGGTCGGCGACCAGATGGTTGGGCTGCTGCGGCTGTGCGGTGGCCGGGACCGGATTCCCGAACTCGATGAGCGCGAACCCGGGCGCCCCGCGCTTCATCGCCAGATACTCGTCGACGACGACGTCCATCGCCTCCCGCCAGCCGCCGCCCCCGTCCGGCCCGGAGCCCGGCCCGTTGTCCGACCCGGGCTCCGAGGCGGCCAGCCGCCGGGTGATCCGCGCCGCGTACTCGTCCAGATTGCGGTGGGCCAGCGCCTCGGCCATCGCCCGCTTGTTGGAGAAGAAGCGGTAGACCGAGCCAATGGGGACATTGGCGCGCTCGGCGACGGCCCGGGTGCTCAGCTCTTCGTAGCTGATCTCGTCGAGCAGCTCGGCACAGGCGTCGAGGATCCGGCCGAGGCGCTCGGTGCTGCGGCGCTGGACCGGCTGGCGGCGGAGGGGCGGTATGGGCACGCCCCCATCCTGCCCGATCATTGACGCACCCGGGTTTCGATTCCTATCGTATGACAGAGGAATCCAGCGGTGCGGCGGAGCGGTGGGAGCGCGCGATGGGCGATGGCACGGGCATCGAGCAGGGGATCGAGCAGGCGCGGAAGACGGCCGAAGGGCTGGCGTACGCCTCCGGCTTCGGCAATGAGCACAGCAGCGAGGCCGTGCCCGGCGCACTTCCCATCGGCCGCAACTCCCCCCAGCGCGCCCCTCTCGGGCTCTACGCGGAGCAGCTCAGCGGCACCGCCTTCACCGAGCCGCGCGCCACCAACCGGCGCTCCTGGCTGTACCGCATCCGGCCGTCCGCCGCGCATCCGCCGTTCACCCGGATCGCGGGCGGCGCGCTGCGCGGCGCGCCCTTCACCGAGGCCGTGCCCGACCCCAACCGGCTGCGCTGGGATCCGCTGCCGGAGCCGCCGGAGGGCACCGACTTCCTCAGCGGGCTGTGGACGCTGGGCGGCAACGGCGACGCCACCCAGCGCGCGGGAATGGCCATCCACCTCTACGCCGCCAACGCGCCCATGACCGACCGGGTGTTCAGCGACGCGGACGGCGAGCTGCTGATCGTCCCCGAGCGGGGCGGGCTGCTGCTGCGCACCGAGTTCGGCCTGCTGCGCGCCGGGCCGGGGCATGTCGCGCTGATCCCGCGCGGGGTGCGGTTCCGGGTGGAGCCGCTGGAGCCGTCCGTGCGCGGCTATGTGTGCGAGAACTACGGCCGCCCCTTCACCCTGCCCGACCTCGGCCCGATCGGCGCCAACGGGCTGGCGAACCCCCGCGACTTCCTCGCCCCGGTCGCCGCGTACGAGGACGTGGAGCGCCCGGTGGAGGTGGTCAACAAGTTCTGCGGCAACCTGTGGGCCGCCCGTTACGACCACTCGCCGCTGGATGTGGTCGCCTGGCACGGCAACCATGTGCCGTACGTGTACGACCTGCGCCGGTTCAATGTGCTCGGCACCATCAGCTACGACCACCCGGACCCGTCCATCTTCACGGTGCTCACCTCGCCCTCCGACACCCCCGGGCTCGCGGGCGTGGACTTCGTGGTCTTCGCCCCGCGCTGGCTGGTCGGGGAGGACACCTTCCGGCCGCCGTACTTCCACCGCAATGTGATGAGCGAGTACATGGGGCTGATCGAGGGCGCGTACGACGCGAAGACCGGCGGCGCGGGGGGCTTCGTACCGGGCGGTGGCTCGCTGCACAACATGATGTCCGCACACGGCCCGGACCATGAGACCTTCGAACGGGCGAGCGCGGCCGAGCTGGCGCCGCACCGGCTGGACGACGGGCTGGCCTTCATGTTCGAGACCCGCTGGCCGGTCACGGCCACCCGGCAGGCGCTGGAGGCGGACCATCTCCAGGGGCACTATGACGACGTATGGCAGGGTCTGGAACGCCATTTCCGCCCCTGACCGCCGCCGTTGACGCCGTTGGACGGTGCCGCTGACGCGGTTGACCGCCACCGTGCGGCCGCTGCCGTGACTCGTGACCGGAGACCGCGTGACCACCTTCGCCCCCGACTCCCTCGCCCTCAACCGCAAGTTGCCGCTGTGGTACCAGGTCTCGCAGTCGCTGCGGGCCTCGATACTCGGGCGGGCCCCGCACGATCCGCTCCGGCTGCCGACCGAGGACCGGCTCGCCGAGCACTACGGGGTCAGCGTGCTCACCATGCGGCAGGCGCTCAAGGAGCTGGAGACGGAGGGGCTCATCAGCCGCCACCGCCGCCGCGGCACCTTCATCGAGCCGAGCGCGCGGCGCGCCGCGCCGGTGCGGCTGCTGGGGTCGGTGGACGCGATCGTGGCCCAGCAGTCGGGTGAGCGGACGACGGTGCTGGAGCACGGCCCGGCGCCGGTGCCGGCGGAACTCGCCGAGTACTTCCCCGGCCTGGACGAGACGACCGCCTACCGCCGGCTGCGCCGCGACGGCCACAGCGGTGAGCCCACCAACTGGGCGGAGAACCTGGTCCACCCCGAGCTGGCCGACCGCATCGACCTCGCGGACCTCGCCCGGTGGCCGATGACGAAGGTGCTGCGGGACGCGGTGGGGGTGCGGATCAGCCGGATCACGGACACGGTGGAGGCCCGGCTCGCCGACCCCGAGACCTCCCGCCTGCTGCAGGTCCCGCTGCTCAGCCCGATCCTGCACTACACGGGGGTGACCTACGACGAGAGCGGCCGGGTGGTGGACGTGGCCCGCATCCACTACCGGGGCGACCGTTTCTCCTTCTCGGTCACGGTCGAGGCGGACTAGGTATCGATAGCGGACTAGGTATCGATATACGGCTCCGAATCCAGCCCCTCCGGCCTTCCAGCCCCTCCGGCGATTGAGGAGCGGGGCCCAGGGGCGGAGCCCCTGGCAACGCACTCCAGCCCCTCCGGCGTTTGAGGAGCAGGGTCCGGGGGCGGAGCCCCGGCGAGGGCCGGGGCGGCATCGATACCATGCCGGGCGTGGGAGAACGTGAGGCGCCGCCGCTGGGGGATCTGATGCCGTGGGCCGTGGGGCCGCTGCGGCTCGGGCGGGCGTGGGTCATGGCACCGGACGCGGCCTCGCTCGGGGCGCGCTGGGAGCGGCTGACCCGGGCCGAGGACGAGGCGGCGCGGGCCGCGCTGTTCCGGCCGACCCGCGCCCGTACGCTGCACAGCTCCGTACCGCAACTGCCCGGCCAGGCCACCTCCACCGCCCGGCTGGCGCGCGAGGACGGGCCGTGTCCCGAGCCGGTGCGGATCGCGCACGGGCCCTTCGACCAGCTCTGGCTGATACCGGATCACCGGCTGATCGACGCCGCCCGCCCCGAGCTGTGGCGGGTGGCGGACGACCGGCAGATCCATGTCATCGAGGCCGCCGGACCGGACCCGGACCCGGTGCTCGGCTTCTCCGCGCTGCTGCCGGACGGCCACTCCCCCGCGGGCCGCCCCGGCCGTATCCGTCCGCTCTACCGCCGCCCCGGCGGGCAGGAGCCCAATCTCGCTCCGGGGCTGCTGGACCACCTCGCCACGCGGCTCGGCCGCCCGGTGGCCGCCGAAGACTTGCTGGCGTGGACCGCCGCCACGGCGCGCGGCGCCCCGTGCGCCGTACCCCTGACCGCCGACCCCGAGGTGTGGGAGTCGGGCGTGGAGCTGGGCCGCCGTGCGCTGTGGCTCCATACGCGCGGGGCGCACAGTGGTGAACGCCCGCGCATGCCGGGTGGCCAGCGCCCCTACGTTCGTGCCGCGCTTCCGTCGAGCGGGCTACCGGACTCCCTGGGCTTCGACCCGGACGAGGAGGCCCTGCTGCTGGGCGAGGGCCGTATCTCGCCGGTGCCACGGGCGGCATGGGAGTTCCAGGCGGGCGGGGTGCGGGTGCTGGAGACGTGGTTCGAGCAGCGCACCGCCCCACGGGAGCCGGGCACGCTGGAGGCGATCGGCCCGGCGGGCTGGCCGCCCGCGTGGACCTCGGAGCTGCTGGAGCTGATCACCGTGCTGGCGCTGCTCGCCGAGCTGCGCCCGGAGCTGCGGGCGCTCGCCGACCGGCTGGCGGACGGCACGCTCATCGACGCGGCGGAGCTGCGGGAGGCGGGGGTACTGCCGGTGCCCGGAACGGCCCGGCGCCCGGCTTCCGTGCTGGACCACCATGAGGAGGGCCCGGAGGGGCAGTTCGCCCTCCTCTGAGCCCGCCTGCCTGACCTGGGTCCGGCTGCTCTCGGGCCGCCTCTCCTTCTAAATACAGTAGGCGCGCCCGTCTCCGGGCGCGCCTACCACTGGCAACGGCCGTGCGGCCGGCCTGGCCTCTCGTCGGCATCCCACAGCGACAGCGGCGTGGGGTGGACCACAGCACGGACTCACCGGCTGGAGCGAACCGGTTGACCCCGTGCCTGCCCGGGATGACGAACGAAGACGCCTACGGGCCGGCCGGGTCAGCCGTGGTTGCCGAACAACGTGCGGCGCAACCGGCGCAGCGGCGCGAACAGCGACACCCGCGCACCCCGGCTGTTCTTCGCGCGCGTGTGATCGCGTGCGATCAGCTCCTGCATCAGCACCGTCGCGCCCTCCGCCTCCCGCTGGGGGACGGCAGGGCCGCCCATCACCGCGAGATGGCGCTCGAGCCGCGCGCTGGACGCACCGCTTCCGCAATTGATCGCAGGCACTCGTGGCCTGCTCCGTACCGTTATCTGCTCCATGACACTCCCCACCCGTACGAGGGCACCCGCCCCGGGCAGAGTAACCCTACCTCCCCGAGCCGTCACCCACGCATCCCAGGTTCCGGATTCACCACCGCGTCAAGGGTGTTGACGATACCTATCACGCGCAAACAAATTCCCGGGCCGACCAATCCATCCGTTCGCCAGGCCCGAATAGCCGCTTGAAGGACTGCTCCGACAAGCGTGCGAAGGACCTACAGGATGACCGCAATCACCAAGAGCTTGGCCGCGCTGGTCAGCTGCGCACTGGCCGCCGGCGGGCTCACTGCCGCCGGTGTGGCCGTGCTGCAGCCCGGGACGGCGCAGGCTTCGAGCCACCGCGAGGCGCCGCTGATCTCCGGTCAGCCGCAGTACGACGCCACGGACGTCTACGCGTTCGTCAGCCCCGACAAGCCGGACACGACCACCATGGTCGTCAACGTGCTCCCGTTCCAGGACCCGGCGGGCGGCCCCAACTTCTACAAGTTCGCCCATGACGCCCGCTACGACCTGCACGTCGACAACAACGGCGACGGCCAGGGCGATCTGCTGTTCCGGTGGACCTTCAAGGACCACCTCAAGAACGGCGACACGTTCCTCTACAACACCGGCCCGGTGAACTCCCTCGAGGACGCGACCCTCAACTTCACCCAGACATACGACCTCGAAGTCATCAAGCTGAAGCATCAGAAGGCCGTCGCCCGCGCCAAGCTCGGCAGCGATCTGCCGGTCGCCCCGTCGAACGTCGGCAAGGCGTCCATGCCCGACTACCAGAAGCTCCGCGACCAGGCGGTGCAGAAGATCGGCTACAGCGGGGGCTCGACGGCCTTCGCCGGCCAGTCCGACGACCCGTTCTTCCTCGATCTGCGCGTCTTCGACCTGCTGTACGGCGGCGACATGTCCGAGGTCGGCAATGACACCCTCAAGGGCTACAACGTCCAGTCGATGTCCCTCCAGGTGCCGACGTCGGCGCTGACCGAGTCCAAGGACCAGCCGGTGATCGGCGTATGGGCCACCACCCACCGCCAGACCGCCAACGGCGACTGGACACAGGTCTCCCGGCTCGGCAGCCCGCTGGTCAACGAGGTGGTCATCCCGCGCAAGGACAAGGACAAGTTCAACGCCTCCGCGCCGTGGGACGACGGGCAGTTCCTGAAGTTCGTCCAGGAGCCCGAACTCCCCAAGCTGGTCGAGCAGATCTACAAGATCAAGGCGCCGGACACCCCGCGCGACGACCTGGTGCAGGCGTTCCTCACCGGTGTGCCCAAGCTCAACCAGCCGCCGAACGTCCGCCCCGCCGAGGAGCTCCGGCTCAACACCTCCATCCCGCCCACGGGCAGCCCCAAGCGGCTGGGCGTCCTGGACGGTGACAACGCGGGCTTCCCCAACGGCCGCAGGCTCTCCGACGACGTCCTGGACATCGCGCTGCAGGCCATGGAGGGCGAGCTGCTCGGCAAGAAGAACGACCTGGGCGACGCGGTGGACGAGAACGACCAGAAGTTCGGCGGCTCCTTCCCGTATCTGGCGCTGCCCAGCTCCGGTTCGGACGCCAAGGCCGTCTCGAAGAGCGCCGGGCAGTCGCTGCTGAACGGCGGTTCGGGCATCGGCTCCTCCTCCGACGACAACATGGTGCTGGCCGGGTCCGCGGCGGCCGGTGGCGGGGCCGTGCTGCTGCTGGGCCTCGGATTCCTCTGGATGCGGTCACGCCGGCGGGCTCCCCGCATGCGCCGGCACTGAACCACGGGCGCCCTCGGGCCCGTATCACCGGGCGCGGCCCCGCCGACACCCGCGCGGCGGCCGCGCCCACGCCCCGCCCCTTCCGTTCGCCCGTCCCTTCCGTCCGCCCGTCCCACCGCGCGTTCGTGCTCATGCGAAAGGCAGCTGTCACCATGGCTCTTCGGCCATTCCTCCCCCATACGGCCCGGACCGCGGCCGTGGTGTTCGCGCTCGCCGCCGGGCTGACCGCCACCTCGGTCGTGATCGGCGCCTCGGACGGGTCGGGCGGGTCCGGCGGCGGGCAGGACGCCGCCCGCGGGGTGCGCCCGGCCGCCGCGCGCTACGAGCAGCTCAGCGGCGACGGCCTCGCCCGGCAGATCGGCGCCATGCAGACCCATCTGCGCAGCGAGCCGAAGGACGCGGAGAGCTGGGCCGGTCTCGGCTCGGCCTATGTCGAGCAGGCCAGGACCAGCGGCGACCCCACCCGCTATCCGCAGGCGGAGAAGGCGTTCGCCCGGTCCCTGTCCCTCCAGCCGCGCGACAACGACGTGGCGCTCGCCGGGCGCGCCTCGCTCGCCGCCGCCCGCCATGACTTCCGGGGCGCGCTGCGCGACGCCGACCAGGCCCTGAAGGTGAACTCCTACAGCCAGGGGGCGCTGGCCGTCCGGGTGGACGCCCTCGTCGAGCTGGGCCGCTACCAGGACGCGTACAAGGCCGCCAAGAAGGCCGACTCGCTGCGCCCCGGCATCCCCGTCTTCACCCGCCTCGGCTACGTCCTCGAACTGCGCGGCGACCCGGCCGGTGCGCGCCGGGTGCTGCTGCGCGCACAGGACTCCGCGACCTCGCCCAGCGATATCGCCTACGTCTCGACGGCGCTCGGCCAACTCGCCTGGAACCAGGGCGAGTACGACACCGCGCGGCGCGCCTACTCCACCGCGCTGCGCGCCGTTCCCGGCTATCTCCCGGCGCTGGAGGGGCGCGGCCGCACCTCGGTCGCGGACGGCCGTCAGAAGGCGGGGATCCGCGATCTGGAGGCGGTCGTACGGCGCTATCCGCTGCCCGCGGAGCTCGCGGCGCTGGGCGAGGCGTACGAGGCGCGGGGCGACCGCTCCCTGGCGCGCCGGCAGTACTCGGTGGTCGGCACCTGGATCACGCTCGCGCGGGCCAACGGTGTGGCGACCGACCTGGACAGCGCGCTGGTGGCGGCCGACCACGGCGAGGTGAAGGAGGCGCTGAAGGCGGCCCGAGCCGAGTGGGACCGGCGGCGGACGGTGCACACGGCCGATGCGCTGGCGTGGGCCCTGCACCGCAACGGCGAGGACGACAAGGCCCTGGAGTACGCCGAGCGCGCCGCCGGGCCCGGCTACCGCAACGCGGCGTTCCTCTACCACCGGGGCGTCATCGAGAAGTCCCTCGGCGACGACAAGTCGGCGCGCCGCCACCTGGAGGCCGCGCTCGACCTCAACCCGGGCTTCTCCCCGACCGGCGCGCGGGCGGCGAAGGCGGCGCTGAAGGCGCTGGGGGGTGCCCGATGACCTTTCCGCACCCCGCCCCGTCCCGAGCGGCCTCCCGCCCCCGAACCCCCGTCGGCGACACCCGGGGCACGCCCCCGAAGCGGCGCGCCCGTTGGCGGCTGACGGCCGCTGGTGTGCTGATGGCGGCCGTCGCGCTGGTGGTGCTCCCCACCGGGAGCGCCGAGGCGCACCCGCTCGGCAACTTCACCGTCAACCGTTACGACGGGCTGGTGGTCACCCCCGGGACGCTGCGGGTCGACCATGTCGAGGACCTCGCCGAGATCCCGTCCGCGCAGGCGAAGCCGGAGATCGACCGCGACGGCGACGACACGCTGTCCGGGCGGGAGTTGGGCGCGTGGGCGGCGCGGCGGTGCGCGAGCGCGGCGGAGGGGGCGCGGCTGACCGTCGACGGGCGCCAGGTGCCCGTACGCGACGGGCGCGCCCAGGCGCGCCGGCGCCCCGGCCAGGCCGGGCTGCCGACGCTGCGGGTGGAGTGCGGACTGACGGCCGCGCTGGGGCACGGCGAACGGGCGACGGTCGCGTATCGCCCGCGGGACATCGGTACGGGTCCCGGCTGGCGGGAGGTGACGGCGCAGGGCGACCGTATGACGCTCACCGACGCCGACGTCCCCAAGACCTCGGCCTCCCACCGGCTGACCCGCTATCCGGCGGGACAGCTCTCCTCGCCGCCCGATCAGCGGTCGGCCGCGCTGAGCGTCACGGCGGGCGGCCCCGCGCTCGCCGCCACGGCACAGTCCGGCCGGGACGACGCGATCGGCTCGTCGGTGCTGCCGCGCGGTGTGGACCGCTGGACACAGGCGCTCACCTCCATGGTGGCGCGCCATGACATCACCCTCGGCTTCGCCCTTACCGCCTTCGCCACCGCCGTACTGCTGGGCGCGATGCACGCCCTGGCCCCCGGCCACGGCAAGACGATGATGGCGGCGGCCGCCGCGGCGGGCGGGCGCAGCGCGCTGCGCGATGTGCTGGCGCTGGGCGCGTCGGTGACGGTCACGCACACCTTGGGGGTATTCGCGCTGGGGCTGCTGGTCACGGCGGGTTCGGCGGCGGCCCCATCGGTGATCTCATGGTTGGGCATCGCGAGCGGCGTGCTGGTGGCGGTGGCCGGGGCGGGGCTGCTCCGCAAGGCGCTGCGCCGCCACCGGCAGGCGCGCGCCCATCACCACGGCCACGATCACGGCCATGACCACACGCACGGCCATGCACACGACCACGAGCATGACCACGCACACGGCCACGCGCATACGCACACGCACGACCACGGCGACGGTCACACCCACACCCATGAGGTGCGGCCCACTCTCCGCGGCACGCTGCTGCTCGGCTTCGCCGGGGGCATGGTGCCCAGCCCCTCCGCCGTCATCGTGCTCGTCGGCGCGGCCGCGCTGGGCCAAGCGTGGTTCGGCTTCGTCCTGGTGGTGGCGTACGGGCTCGGGCTGGCGCTGACGCTCACGCTGGCCGGGTTCGCCGCGGTCCGCCTGGGCGTGCGGGCCACAGAGCGGCTGGCGGCCCGTAAGGCGTCGGGGAGCCGGATCGACCGGCTGCTGGGGGCGGTGCGCCGCGCCTCGCCCGTCGGAACCGCCGCCGTGGTGCTCGCGCTGGGGTGTGGACTGGTGCTGAGGGGGGCGGCAACCACGCTCGGATGAGGTGGACCCGGGCCGAGTCGCCCGGTGACCACGGCCTGCGAGGAGGCCCCGACAGTCGGGGCCTCCTCTTCTGCGTGTGGTGGCGGGCGTCCGTCAGGCGGCGGAGCTGAAGACCGGGAGGTAGCCACCGGACTGGCCGGCGGGGGTGGGGTGGTAGGACTCCTCGACGGGGAAGGTGACGCTGTTCAGCCAGGCGTCGCCGGAGCAGATCTCATGTCCGGTGAACGTCGCGGTGACGTCGCCGAAGCTGAAGCCGTGGTCGGCGGCGCGCTTGGCGGTGACGGAGTTGAGCAGATCGGCGCCGCCGTTGATCGCGGCGCGCTCGGCCTCGCTGAGGCCCACGATGCAGGAGCCGCTGAGCTTGTAGAACCGCGGGTAGCCGAGGACGACGACATGCGCGGAGGGGGCCTTGGCGCTGATGGCGTTGTAGACCTGGTCCAGCTTGCCGGGCAGGGTGTTCTGGACGAACGTCTTGGCGCTGTTGACCGCGTTGATGCAGGTGGACTCGGACTGCAGCACGCAGGTCATCATGATGTCGGCGAAGCCGGCGTCGTTGCCGCCGATGGAGATGGAGACGAGACCGGTGCCGGAGCCCAGCGGACCGAGCTGGTTGTTCAGCACATCGCCGGTCTTGGCGCCGGAGCAGGCGGTGAAGTTGAAGCTCGAGGGGGCGTGCGCGGCGGCCCAGAGCGCGGGGTACGCCTTGCTGCTGCGCTTACAGCTCCCGCTGGAGCTGTCGTAGCTGCCCGAGCCGAGCCCGGATGAGTAGGAGTCGCCCAGCGCCACATAGGCGGGGCCCGCGCTGTTCTCGGTGGCATGGGCTGCGCCGGCCCCGGTGAGGGCGAGGACGGCACCGACGACGAACGCACCCATCGTCGCCGTGAGTCTGGACAGTTTCATTCGATCTCCCTAGCAGGATCACTGCTGTGCCGATATGAGGCGCGATAGCCCGAAAAAGGGCAATCGCGTTCGAAACCGTCAGTCACGCCGCCAGGGATCGATTTCAGCGGTGTGACATGGATATGTCATCCCGCGAAAACGGCCTATCTATGCGGGTAGTTGGCAAAAATCTTTCGATCCAGGGCCGATACGTCCATAGGTCGGACGGAATACGGATGAGTCACCACGCCCCGCCCCAACTCCCCCGGCGCACGACCGGCGCACAGGGCGCGACCAGCCCTGATGGGCACTCAACCCCTGCGCCCGCCATGGACCGTTCGCACACTTTCTCCGTCTTGACGGCATCCGTCGACTGCGCGACATTGAAGCCCGGCATCCGGCGCTTCGGGGGGCAAAGACGCCAATGCATACCATCACTGACAAGAGACCGGCGGGTGGGGATTCGCTGCCGGTGATCGCGGGCGCCGCGGTCGGCATCGCGGCCATCGGCGCGGCACTCGCGCTGGCCGACGTCCACTCACCGCTGCGGGCGCCGTTCACGCTGTTCTTCCTGCTCGCCGCGCCCGCGCTGGCCATCGGCAGCGCTCTGCGCGGGCTGGACGCGCTGATCCGCCCGGTGCTGGCGGTGGCAGGCGCGCTCGCGCTGGATCTGCTGGTGGCGCAGGCGATGCTCGCGCTGCGGCTGTGGTCGGCGCGCGGCGGGGTGGCGGCGGTCGGGGCCCTGAGCCTGCTGATCCTGGTGGCGGCACTGCTCACCCGCCTCACCCGGCGACGACGTATGACCCAGAGTCAGGAATAGATACGTGGAGATCGGTGTGTACCGCCCGGGGGAGCTGACGGCGGCCGACCGGGCGGTGTGGACGGCCATGCAGTCACAGGCGCATCTGCTGGGCGCGCCGGAGCTGGCGAACCCCTTTCTGTCACCGGAGTTCACGCTGGCCGTCGGCCACTGCAGACGCGGGGTGCGGATCGCGGTGGTCCGCGAGGAGGGGGAGCCGGTGGCCTTCTTCCCTTTTCAGCGGACCCGGCTCGGGGTGGGGCGGGCGATCGGTCTCGGCCTTTCGGACGCCCAGGGTCTGGTGCACCGGCCGGGGTTCCAGTGGGACGCCCGGGAGCTGCTGCGCGCATGCTCCCTGGCCGTCTGGGAGTTCGACCATCTGGTGGAGGGGCAGAAGCCGTTCGCGGTGGGGGCCCGTGGCTCCTTCCCCTCCCCCGTGATCGATGTGGAGCGGGGCTATGAGGCGTATCTGGCCCGGCTGCGCGACCGGTCGCCGAGGTTCACCCGCACCACGCTGGCCAAGGAGCGCAAGCTGGGCCGGGACGTGGGCGAGGTGCGCTATGTGCACGACGAGCGCGATCCGGCGGTGCTGCGCACCCTGATCGGCTGGAAGTCCGCGCAGTACCGCAGGACCGGGCGCAGCGACCGGTTCGCCCGGCCGTGGATCATCCGGCTGGTGGAGCAGCTCTTCCACACCCGCGGCGCCTCCTGCCAGGGGCTGCTGTCGGTGCTGTACGCGGGCGGCCGGCCGGTCGCCGCGCACTTCGGGCTGTGCTCGGAGCGGGTGCTCGCCTGCTGGTTTCCGGCCTACGACCCGGCATACGCCAAATACTCGCCCGGACTTGTGCTGCATCTGCGCATGGCGGAAGGGGCCGCCGCGCAGGGTGTGGACTATCTCGATCTCGGGCGCGGCGAGAAGGAATACAAGGACTCCCTGAAAACACGCGATCTCAGCGTGTCGGAGGGATGGGTGACGCGCCGCCATCCAGTGGCGCTCGGTCACCGGGCACGGCGCGCCCCGGTGCGCGCACTGCGCAATACCGTGGTTTCCCGGCCGGAGCTCTTCGGGCCGGCCGACCGGGTGCTCAAAAGCATGGGCAGCCTTCGGAAAAGGAACCCACAAGACTGACGAACAAAATTACCAAGGGGGGTGTAGCCGCAACCGGCTTGCCATACAGTTTGCGACGTCAATACCGTCGTACTTCCACCCGTGTCGGGACCATCATTACAGGCGGCTCCAGGGGAGGGGCTTCATAGCGTCGCGATGGTTCTCGGGGCGGGAAACGCGGTAGGGGGGTGCCGCGTCCGGCTGTCCTGATCCTTTTGGGATGCGCCGTGCACGCGGGCCGCGAGGCCAGTAACACCAGCCAGCTTGCCTTGCCTTGGCCGGCAGTCCATGCCGTCATGCGCGGGCGAGAACCCCCCTTTCGAACCGGATACACCAAAGGACCGTCCGTGGGGCGGACGGTCCACCGGACGAGAGGGAAAACAGACTCATGAGCTCCTTTGTGCGCCCGGCCGCGCCGGAAATCGATCCGGCGGCCCGTACACATCCGTACCGCCCGGTGTCCTCTCATCTCGCGATTGCGCCACCGGTGAGCGTCGTGATTCCGGCGATGAACGAGGCCGAGAATCTTCCGTACGTTTTCAAAACCCTGCCCGACTGGATCCATGAAGTGGTCCTGGTCGACGGCAATTCCACCGACGACACGGTCCGGGTGGCCCGGGAACTGTGGCCCGAGGTGAAAGTCGTGTCGCAGTCCGGCAAAGGAAAGGGGGACGCGCTCAGCGCCGGATTCGCCGCCTGCACCGGCGACATCGTGGTGATGATCGACGCCGATGGATCCGCCGATGGATCGGAGATCGTCAGCTATGTGTCGGCGCTGGTCTCGGGCGCCGACTTCGCCAAGGGTTCGCGCTTCGCCAACGGCGGCGGCACGGACGACATGACGACGATCCGCAGGCTCGGCAATCGCGCGCTCACCTCGATCGTCAACCGCAAGTTCGGCGCCCGTTACACCGATCTCTGCTACGGCTACAACGCCTTCTGGCGCCACTGCCTCGACGAGATCGCGCTGGACTGCGCCGGGTTCGAGGTGGAGACGCTGATGAACATCCGGGTGGTCAAGGCCGGGCTGCGGGTCCAGGAGATCCCCAGCCATGAGTACGAGCGCATCCACGGCGCCAGCAATCTGCGGGCCGTCCGCGACGGGCTGCGGGTGCTGAAGGTGATCCTGCGCGAGCGCGGCGCCCGGCGCCCGCGCCGCCCCGCGGTGGCGCCCGCGGCGGTCCGGGGGGAGGCGTCTTGACGGTTCGCCCGGCTCCGGGGCCGCTGGTGCGGATCTCCGTGGTGATCTGCGTCTACACCGAGGACCGCTGGGGCGACATCCTCGCCGCGGTGGACTCGGTGCGGGCCCAGTCGCTGCCCGCACACGAGACGCTCCTGGTGGTGGACCACAACGCCGGCCTGCTGCGGCGGCTGACGGACCACTACGGGGACGGCGGGGCGGGCCCGGATCCCGAAACGGCGGCGGATACGGGTCAGGGGGTGCGGGTGCTCGCCAACGCGGGCCCCCGCGGCCTGTCCTCCGGCCGTAACACCGGGATCGCGGCCTCGCACGGCGAGGTGATCGCCTTCCTCGACGACGACGCGGTCGCCGAACGGGACTGGCTGCACCACTTCGCCGCCGCGTACACCGATCCACGGGTCATGGCGGTCGGCGGGCGCACCGTCCCGGTGTGGGCGTCGCGCCGCCGCCCGGTCTGGTTCCCCGAGGAGTTCGACTGGGTGGTGGGCTGCACCTACCGGGGGCTGCCGCCGGGTCGGGTGCGGGTGCGCAACGTCCTGGGCGGGAACGCCTCGTTCCGCAGGGAGGCGTTCGACGCCGCCGGGGGCTTCGCGAGCGGTATCGGCAGGGACGGCGACAAGCGGCCGCTGGGCTGCGAGGAGACCGAGCTGTGCATCCGGCTGGCCCGCGCCCGGCCGGACGCGCTGCTGCTGATCGACGACCGCGCGGTGATCCACCACAAGGTGCCCGCCGCCCGGGAGCGCTTCGCCTACTTCCGGTCGCGGGCGTACGCCGAGGGCCTCTCCAAGGCCCTGGTGACACGCAGCGTGGGCGCCCAGGCGGGCCTTTCGACCGAGCGCCGCTACACCACCCGGGTGCTGCCCGCGGGCATCGCCCGCGGGCTGCGGGACGCGCTGCTCGGCCGGGCGGGCGGCGCCGGGCGGGCGGGCGCGATCGTGGCGGGCGTCGCGGCGGCGGCGGGCGGCTATGCGGTGGGCACCGCCCGCGCCCGCCGCGGCGGCCCCCGCTTCAGCATCGCCACCCTCCCGGAACGGCCACCTCCGCCCGGCGGACAGCCGGACGAGGGCCGCGAGGCGGAACGGGGCCGCGAAGCGGGGCAAGGCCGTGCGGCGGAGCAGGAGTCGCGACGGGACCGCGAGGCGGGGCAAGACGGCGGGACGGGACGGGGCCGCGAGGCCGGACCGGGCCCCGAGGCCGGACCGGGCCGCGAGGCGAGACGGGAGGGGGCGGCATGAGCGGCGCGAACCCAGGCCCGGCGCCGAACACAAACCCCGGCCCGGTGCCGAACGCGAAGCCCGGCCCGGTGCCGAACGCGAGCCCCGGCCCGGCGCCGAACGCAAACCGCGGCTCCGTGCCGATCCTGATGTATCACGCCGTGGCCAACGCCCCCGCGCGGGCCACCCGTGGGCTGTCCGTCACGCCGGGCGCGTTCGCCGAGCAGATGGCTCTGCTCGGCGAGCGCGGCTTCACTCCGGTCAGTTGCGTACGGCTGGCCGACGCCTGGCGCGGCGGCCCCGCGCTGCCGCCCAGACCCGTGGTGGTCACCTTCGACGACGGCTACGAGGGCGTGCACCGCCACGCCCTCCCCGTCCTCGCCCACCACGGCTTCGAGGCCACGCTCTTCGCGGCCACGGGCTGGCTGCGAGGCCCGCACCAGGCAGCAGGCGCCCTGGACCTGATGCTCGACTGGGGCCAGGTACGTGAGCTGGCCGGCGCGGGGGTGGAGATCGGCGCGCACAGCCACACCCACCCCCAGCTGGACCAGCTCTCCGACGCCCGGCTGTGGTTCGAAGTGGCCCACTGCCGGGATCTGCTCACCGCCGAACTCGGCCGTCCGCCCGTGTCGTTCGCCTATCCCTACGGCTACTCCAGCCGCCGGGTGCGCCGGGTGGTGCGCTCGGCCGGGTTCGGGGTGTCCCTCGCGGTGGGTAACGCCCTGGCGGCGCGCGGCCAGGGCCCGTACGCACTGCGCCGGGTCACGGTGCGGCGCACCACCCGGATCGAGGAGTTCGAGCGGCTGGTGTCCGGGCGGGCGATCGGCCGCGGCTTCGCCGGGGACCGGGCCCTCACCAAGGGATACGCCATGGTCCGCAGATCCCGTCAGCTCTCACGCCAGGTACTACGGAAGGTGACGTGAGCCCGTTGTCCGACACGACCACCCGGGCAGAGGAGCGGACGGCCGCCGCCGAGCGGCCGTCCGACGGCCGGAGCGGTGAGCGCGGCATGCTGTTCCGCAACGCCTACGCGCTGATGCTCAACACGGGCATCTCCGCGGTCCTCGGCCTCGGCTTCTGGCTGGCCGCCGCCCGCTACTACGCGGAGGACGCGGTCGGCCAGGGCTCGGCGGCCATCGCCGCGATGAAGCTCCTCGCGGGGCTCACCGCGGTCACCCTGACGGGCGCGCTGGCCCGTTTCATCCCGGTCGCCGGGCGGACCACGGGCCGGCTGGTGTTCAGCACCTACGCGGCCAGTTCGGTGATCGTGGCGCTGGCCGCGGTGGTCTTCCTGCTCACGCTCAACGCCTGGGGGCCGTCGTACCGCTTTCTGCACGGCCCCCTCCACGGCCTCGGCTTCATCGTCGCGGTCGTGGGCTGGTCGCTGCTGACCTTGCAGGACGGGGTGCTGACCGGGCTGCGCAGCGCGTTCTGGGTGCCGGTGGGCAATACGGTCTTCTCGGCGGCCAAGCTGGTGCTGCTCATCGCGTTCGCCGCGGCGATCCCGACCGCCGGGGTGTTCGTATCCTGGGTCGCCTCGATCGCGGTGTCCGTACTGCCGCTGGGCTGGCTGGTGTTCCGCCGCCTCGTGCCCCGGCACATCACGGCGACGGAGGGGAGGGCGCGGCCCGCGGGCTATCGAGAGATGGGCCGCTTCCTCGCCGGGGACTACACCGGGTCGCTGTTCTCGCTCGTGGTGGTCTACGCCGTGCCGGTGATCGTCGCCTCGCAGGTCAGCGCGGCCGACAACGCGTACTTCTACATCACGACCACCATCGGCGGCACGACGAATCTGCTGGCCATCAACATGGGTTCCTCGCTGACCGTCGAGGGCTCGCACGATCCGGCCCGGCTCGCCGAGAACTGCCGGGCGGCGCTGCGGCGGATGGCGCGCATCATGATCCCGGTCTGTCTCTTCCTCTTCGTCTTCGCCCCCCAGATCCTCGGGGTCTTCGGCGACGGCTACGCGGAGGCTGCCGCACCGCTGCTGCGCTGGTTCGCGGTGGGCGCGGCGCTGCGGGTGGTCATCGAGGTGTACTTCGCGGTGCTGCGGGCGCAGAGCCGAACCTCGGGGCTGGCGGTGTTGCAGGGGCTGTTGTGTGTGTTGGTGCTGGGGCTGACGTTGCTGCTGCTGCCACGGATGGGGTTGACGGGGGCGGGGGTCGCGGAGATCTCCAGCCTGTCGGTGATCGCGTCGATCGCGGCGGTGCGGCTGCGCCGGGTGCTCAAGGGGCACGGTGGGGCCGCCGCCCCGGAGCCGGAGTCCGCCTCCCCGCCCAAGCCGCCTCTGCCGCTGCCGGAGCAGCGCACAGCGCCCGACGGCGATCTCGCGGACCTCGCGGTCTACGGCGACCGCCGCCGCGAGTACGCGGGCCACTACGGCACCCGCTGGGCGCTGCGCGCCGCCCTCGACACGGACACGCTGGCGCTCGGCGTCCGCATGCACTTCCCCGCCACGGATCCGCCGCGAGACGACGACGCCCAGAAACGCCGCTGGGACAAGCGCTACGGGGCATCGGCCCCGGAGACACCACCCCCGGCCCGGGCCACCGAAACGACCGCCGCAGGGACCACCCACCCAGCGCCGGGTGACACCGACTCGGCCGCGGACGGCCGGTGGCCGGTGCTGAGCGCCGGGCTCCCGGGGTCGGCTGACGACGCCTCGGGCGCGGGTCCCGGGCACGTTCGGCCCGACGCGGGCGGCACGGACCACCCGACCGGCGAACCCCGCGTGGCACGGAACGCCTCGGCCCCCGGCCCCCTCGCCCCCGCCGACGCCCCGGACGACGACGCGGGACTCGCCGGAGTCTCCCGAGCGGAGGCGGACGGCGGGCCGCGTATCCAGGCCGCTGGTACGGCCGCTGGTGCGGGCGCTCCCAAGGACCGGTGGCCGGTGCTGAAGCCCGGACCCCTGGGGGCGGTTGATCCGAAACGCGGGCAACCCGGTGCGGAACGCGACCCGGCCGTACGGTCCCAGGCCGCGCGGCGGTGGTCGGTCGCCGCCTCGCCGCTCGGCGAGCTGCCCGATCGGGGCGCCGCCGCCAACGCGTCGCAGGCGCGGAGCGGGGCGGGTGGGGTGCACTCGGGGGGCGTGCCCTCGGAGCGGGCCGCGACCGGTCCGGGGACGGACCCGGCCTCACCGCCCGCCTCCGACGCCACCGATGCCGCCGCCGACTCGGCACGGCAGTGGGACCGGCGGGGCCTGGCGTCCGCCGGTCCCGCAGGACGGCAGGGCGGCTGGGGGGCCGCCGGGCCCACGGACCGGGCCGACCGGGCGGACCGAGCGGACACGGCAGGCTCGGCAGGGCCCAGCGGGCGGCGGGCGGGCCGGAAGGGCGCGGTCGCCCTGTGGGGGGTCGCGGCCGGCGGGCTTGCCCTCTACTGGGTGCCGCTGCTGCGCATGGGGGACGCCGATCTCGACCGTATGGGCGGGCTCGGGCTCGTCTCGGTCCTCCCCCGGGCCACTCTCCTCGGCGCCGTGCTGCTGATCGCCGCCTTCGCCGGTGCGCTCCGGCTCGCGCGGCCCCGGCGCGCCCTGCTGACCGTCGTACTCCTCGCGACCGTCGTCTCGCTGCACGCCGTGCCCGCCGTGCTGGAGGCGCAGCCGCGGTTCCCGACCGCATGGCAGCACTTGGGGTTCCTGGACTACATCGGCCGGACCGGTCACGCCGTGCCCGATCTCGACGCGCGCTGGAGCTGGCCCGGTTTCTTCGCGGGGGCGGCGTTCCTGGCCCAGGCCGCCGGGGTGCACGATCTCTCCGAGGTGCTGCGCTGGTGGCCCACGCTCCTCCAGTTGCTCTGTCTCGCCCCGCTGATGGTGCTGTTGCGCGCTCTGCGGGCGAGCTGGCGGGCGAAGTGGACCGCGGTGTGGCTGTTCGCGCTCTGCGGCTGGGTGGGTCAGGACTACTTCTCGCCGCAGGGGTTCACCTACCTCCTCTACCTCGTCTTCGTCGCCGTCCTTCTGGTGTGGTTCCGCGAACCCCGGGTGCTGCCCGGTAAGCGGCGGCCGGGTGAGGCGGAGGTGACGGCGGCCACGCCCGCCCAGCGCACAGCGCTGCTGGGCCTGCTGATCACGCTCTTCGCGGCGTCCGTGGCGGCCCATCAGCTCACCCCGTTCGTGATGCTGGGCGTGGTGAGCGCGCTGGTGCTGCTGCGCCGGTCGAATCTGTACGGGCTGCCGCTGCTGTGCGGGGTGATGGTGGCCGTATGGGTGGGGTTCCTGGCGGAGCCGTACTGGTCGGGCCACTGGGACGAGCTGTTCGGCGGGGTCGGCGGGGTGGGCGGCAATGTGTCCTCGTCCGTCTCGGGCCGGATCGAGGGCGGCAGCAGCGTGCACCGGCTGGTGCTCTACGTCCGGGTGGCGCTGGCGGGCGGGGTGCTGGCGCTCGCCTGCTGGGGGGTGCTGCGGCGGCGCGCCGCCGGGTTCACCGAGCGGTCGCTGCTGGTGCTGACCTTCGTGCCGTTCCTGGGCTTCGGCATGCAGAGCTACGGCGGTGAGATGGCGCTGCGCGTCTTCATGTTCGCGCTGCCGGGCGCCTGTGTGCTCGGCGCGCTGGCGGTCTTCCCCCGGGTGGGCGCGGACCGCGCGAGGCTGGGTCCGGTGGCCGCGCTGCTGGCCGGGCTGACCCTGATGTCCGGGTTCCTGGTGGCGCGCTGGGGCAATGAGACGTTCGAGAGGGTGCGGCCGGGCGAGGTGGCGGCGATGGAGTACGTCTACGCCCATGACAAGCCGACCGTACGGGTGCTGTGGATGAGCAACGACCCCATCAACAACGTCACCCCCGCGATGCCGTGGGGCGCCCGCGACATGGAGCGGGTCCTCTACGAGCCCACCCTGGCCCCGCGCGATCCGGTGCTGGTCGACAGCCTGGTCACGGGGCTGCGCGAGGCCGGGCCGCACTCCTATCTGATGGTGGGCCGCGGCCAGTCCGTCTATCTCACCCTCGACTCAGGCTATGACGAGCACTGGCAGGAACGGCTGCGGCGCTCGCTGGACCAGCGCGCCGAGCTGCGCCGGGTGTTCGCCAACGATGACGCGGCGCTGTACGAGCTGAAGCGGCAGCCGAGCGGGCCGGTCGCGGAGCCCGCGCCGGGGCCGTCCGGTCCGCTGGTCACCTGGACGCCCTGGTCGGTGGTGGGGGCGCTGGCGGCGGTGGCGCTGATGCTGCTGCTGGCGGCGCGCGAGGTGGTGCGGGTGGCGGTGCGGCCGAGCGTACGGCGGCTGCACTGGCTGCAGGGCTCGTTCTGGTTCGCGCTGCCGCTGCTGGTCGTGGTGGTGGCCGCGCTGGTGCAGCGCTTTGTGACGATGGCGTAGCGACCTCGAAGCGGTGACGAGGGCGGTGGCGACCGTGGCGCACGGTGGCCACGCCCTCGTACGGCGCCAGCTCACCGCTTGAGCCAGCGCACCTCGTATCCGTCCATCCCGAACGACCGGCCGTCGACCTTCGCCTTGATCGGCCGGTCGAGGGTGTTGACGACCAGCACCGCGTCATCGTCGGCGAGCACCTGGACATTGGGCCGGTCGTCGGCGGCGATGTCCACGGAGCGGAAGGTGGTGCCGGGCGGGAACTCCCGGGCGAACCGGCCGAGCAGCTTCATCATGGGCAGCGCACGGCCGCCGTCGTCCAGTTCGGTGGGGCGCCACAGACAGCCGGGGCACCGCTTGCCCGTGGTCTCCGGGTTCCAGTAGAAGGCCGTGGCGGTGCCGCCCTCGGCCAGCCGGATCATCGCGGTGGCCTGGACGGCGGTGCGGCGGCCCTCGCTCCAGCCCGCGCGGTCGTCGCGCCCGTCGGCCGGTTCGACGTACCACTCGGCCCACCACACCGGCAGCCCGGTGGTCCTGCGCAGCCAGCGGGTGACGTCCTGGAACTTCCGCGTGGCCCCGAAGGCGTCCGGGATGAGCCGGTCGCCCTCGCGGGTGTAGCTGGAGCCGTCGACGACGACGAAGTCCGCGCCCGCCTTGTGCTTGTCCCAGTACGTGATCGCGGCGGCGGACCGCTGGTCGAGGGTGCCCCAGGGGCCGCTCACCGCGGCGGAGCCGTCGGCCTCGCCCGGGGCGTCGCTGTCGGCGACCACATACGGGCCGCCGACCTGGTTGTCGGGGTTCTGCTTCTTCAGCTCGCGGTAGACCAGGTTGTAGAGCCGGGTGTAGCCCTCGTAGTTCCAGCGCTTCTTGCCGTCGTCGTAGAAGCCCTTGAACTCGTTCCACACGATGAAGTGGCGCACCTGCGGATAGCGCCGGGCGATCTTTCCCGCGAGCGCGGCGAAGTCCTTGTAGTGCTCGGGGGTGGGCGCGGTCTCCAGGGCCTCCTGCGACCAGTCCGTACGTCCCGGCTCGCCGCCCTTCATCCAGTCGGGCGCACAGCACAGGGTGAGCACGGGCGCGGTGCCGGTCTTGCGCATCAGGGCGATGCGGCGGTCGAGATCCGCGAAGTCGTAGTGGCCCGGGGACGGCTCGGGGTTGCCCGCGCCCCAGCCCATGATGTGCTGGTTCTGCGGCATCGGCCGGCCGGACAGCAGGGCGCTCGCGGCCTTACGGCCGCTTTCCGTGCCCTGGTCGGCGCTGTACTGGGTATGGGTGAATCCCCAGCCCAGCCCCCCGGCGCCGGCCTTCCCGCGCGCCGACTCCGATCCCTGCCGCCCCTCGCCCGCGCCGGACCCGCCGGAGCAGGTGGCCGCCAGCAGTGCCAGCGTGACCATGCCGACACCGAGCAGCGCGCCGGTCCGCCGGCGCCTCTTTTGCCATAACCTGGCCAACCCGCCCCGTTCCCTTCCCTGACGCCCCACAACGGGTAAGAGTATCCGTGAACGCCCCCATTCCAGTGGGGTTCCGTGGAACAGCTCGGTAAACGGCCACAAACCTTGGTGCGCCCTCGCCCCCAGTCCTGGATCATGGGGCCGGGTGCGCTGACCGACGCACCGGCCCCCCGTTCTCAGGAGGCAGACCCTGCCTACGACACCCGCCGAAGAGTCCCTTCCCATCCGGCTCAACGTCGACGACAGCGATTCGCCGTCCGATGTCGTCGACGCGCTCTTCCTGGGGCGCTTCGCGACCGGCGAGCAGCCGTACGCCCGCAGTCACTCCGTCGACCGGGTGCGGTCGGGCGCGACGCTGCTGCCGCCGTCCGCCACCGTGCTGCGCGCGGCCTGCGACGACGACCGCAGCGCGACGCTCGCCGAGGGCGACGGCTGGACGCTGCTGATCTCCCGGTGGAACCGGGGGGCCGATGTGACCGTGACCGCCGTCGACGACGCCCTGGCCGAGAAGGTGCTCCACCAGGCCGTCGACGGCGCGGAGGACGAGCCGGAACCCCAGCCGGAGAACGTGTCGATGGGCTTCTGGTACGTCTCGCCGCGCCGCGGACCGCATCGCACCTCGCGGCAGATCTCGGCCGGGACCTGGGAGGAGATCCGCGGCAACTACACGACACCGGTCGCGGAGGCCATGGACGGGCTGATGAAGGTCACCCCGGACGACATCGCCGGCCGCCTCCTGCTGCTGCACGGCCCGCCCGGCACCGGCAAGACCTCGGCGCTGCGCACCCTGGCCCGGTCCTGGCGGGAGTGGTGCCAGGTGGACTGCGTCCTGGACCCGGAGCGGCTCTTCACCGACGTCGGCTATCTGATGGACATCGCCATCGGCGAGGACGACGGCACGGCCAAGGGGCGCTGGCGGCTGCTGCTCCTGGAGGACTGCGACGAGCTGATCCGCGGCGAGGCCAAGCACACCGCGGGCCAGGCACTGTCCCGGCTGTTGAACCTGACGGACGGTCTGCTCGGCCAGGGGCGCAATGTGCTGGTCGGGGTGACCACCAACGAGGACCTGGAACGGCTGCATCCGGCGGTGGTCCGCCCCGGCCGGTGCCTGGCCAGGATCGAGGTCGGCAAGCTGACCCGGACGGAGGCGGTCGGCTGGCTCGGCGGGGAGGTCGACGACCGGGAAGGTGTGATCGGGCGGGACGGGGCGACGCTCGCGGAGCTGTACGCGCTGCGGCGCGGCACCCGGCCGCCCGCCGTGCCGTCGCAGCCGGGGGACGCGAACGCGGGGCTGTATCTGTGAACCGGCCCCCGGGGGCCGCCGCCCGCAGGACGGCCGCCGGGGGCCCGTGAGCCGGCCGGCCTCCCGGGGCTTGTGAGATGCCCACGGGGCCCCGTGGCCCGGGCCCCCGTGGGGCCCGGCTCAGGCGTACAGCTCCCGGAGCCGGACCGACAGGCAGGTCACACAGCCCTCCATCTTCTCGAACTCGCTGATGTCCACCGGCACCGGCTCATAGCCGAGATCGGCGAACAGCTCGGCGCTGCGCGGCGCGCTCTCCGCCATCAGCAGCTTGCCGCCGCCGAGCAGCACCACATGGGCGCCGGACTCCTCGGGGACGGGGAGGAAGCGGTCAAACGCGTCCGGGTCGTCGACCAGCGGCGGATAGCCGATGACGGTGCCGTCCGGCAGCGCGGTGACCGCCGACTTGAGGTGGAGCACCTTGCTGACCGGTACGGCCACCACCCGTGCGCCCAGCGGCTCCAGCGCGGCGCGAAGCTGGCGGATGCCGTCGCCGTTGGTGCGTCCGCCGCGTCCCACGTATACGGTGTCGCCGATCTTCAGGACGTCGCCGCCCTCCAGCGTGCCCGGCTCGCGGATCCGGTTCAGCGAGCAGCCGAGCCCGGTCACGGCCTCCTCCGTCGTCACGGTCTCGGGCCTGCGGGACTCGGCTCCGGGGCGGGCGATCACCGCGACGTTCCGGTGGACGACCATGGTGTCCTCGACGAACACCCCGTCCGGGCAGTCGTCCACCGGCGGCAGCTCCACCGTCTCCCAGCCGTGCGCACGCAGCGCCACGACATAGACCTCCCACTGCCGCAGTGCCAGCGCGGCGTCGACCGGCGTGCGGTCGATATGGGTGACGAGCCCGTCGGCGAGGCGGGGGCTGGGGCGTCGGACGAGGGCTTTGCGGCTGGTCATGGGGGACAGCATGGCAGGCGGAGTCACCGGCGCAGTGAGCGGCAGAGGTTCAGGCGGGGTCTCCGTAGGCGGCCCGCAGGGCGTCCTCGACGGCGGCGAGGGCCGCCGCGCGGTCCAGACCTAGGCGGCGCGCCCGCTGGACATAGGTCTGGGCGGCCTCGGCGGCCTGGCGCCGTGCCGCGTCACCCGCCGCCGCGATGAAGGTGCCGTGGCGGCCACGGGTCTCGATCACACCGTCCGCCTCCAGAGCCCGGTACGCCTTGGCGACGGTGTTCGCCGCCAGTCCCAGCTCCTCGGCGAAGCCCCGTACGGTGGGCAGTTTGTAGCCCACGGGAAGCGCGCCGGAGCGGGCCAGCTCGGCGATCTGTGCGCGGATCTGCTCGAAGGGGGCGGTCGCCGCGTCCTGGTCGACGGTGATCTGCAAGGCCACGTGGGGCTCCTGGGGCGTGGGTGGAGTGGTTTGTGGCCCCCATTGTGTGCCAGGGCGGGCGCTGCCCGGCCGATGGTCAGTGTGGTCGGCGCAGTCCCGCGATGAGCAGCTCGACCAGGTGACGTGTGTCGTAGCGGGGGTCGGTGCCGGCGCCCGCGCAGAGGCTGCCGACGCCGCGCATGAGCTCGTAGGCGTCCTGGCCGGTGCGGATCTCGTCCGCGTCGGCCGCGGCGTCGAGGAGCTGGGTGCATACGGGCAGGAGCCGGTCGAGGAAGTAGGAGTGCAGGGGGTCGAAGCAGGGGTCGTCGGACTGCAGCACGGCCGCGAGCCCGTGCTTGGTGACCAGGAAGTCGACAAAGAGATCGATCCAGCGCCCCAGGGCGGCGTGCGGAGTCTCGCTGGTCTCCCGCAGGGCCGGACCGGCCTCGGCGAGGGCCTCGACCTGGTGCCGGTAGACGGCGACGATGAGATCCGCCCGCGTCGGGAAGTGGCGGTAGATCGTGGCCGTGCCGACGCCCGCCTTGGCCGCGATATCGCGTATCGGCGCTTCGACGCCCGAGGTGACGAAGACCGCGGCGGCCGCTTCGAGCAGGGCCTTCTCGTTGCGCCGCGCGTCCGCCCGCTTGGGCCGGGCCGCGCGCCCCGCGTCTCGATCGTTGTCGTTCACCGCACCCTTCCCTTCGCCGCCGAGTCTAACTAAACGGGACAGTGTCCCGTAACCTCTGATCGTCAGAGCGGGGTCAGACGGTCGGGGCCCTTGGGGGCAAACGCGATCGGGTCGTCCGGCTCATGCCAGTGGAGGGCGAAGCGGTGGCCCGCGCGGTACGCCTCGAGACCCGCGCGGCAGTACGCCACCATGTCGTCCGGCAGCGCGTCCAGCGGGAACCAGCCGAGCTCGGAGCACTTCTCCGGCTCCCGGTTGACGGGCTGCCGCCCGCCCTCCCCCAGCTCCGCCTCGAAGAACCACCCCGTACGGGCCGCCCCCGTGGGCGCCTTGTGCTGCAGCACGAGGACCGCCCGCACCTCGTCCGGGCCCAGGGTGAGGCCGATCTCCTCGGCCGTCTCGCGGAGCATCGCGGTGCGGACGTCCTCGCCGTCCTCGACATGCCCGGACGGGGCATGCAGCAGCCCATCCGCATAGCCCGTGTTGGCACGGCGGGCGAGCAGAACCTCATCCCCGCGGCGCAGGATCAAATGAACGTCCACGATCTCGGTATGGCGCCGAGCCGGTGCGAGGTCGGCCACCAGGGCATACCGCTCGTCGCGCACGGCCCGCCCCCACAGCGCCGCGTCCGGCGCGAGCTGCTCGACCGACAGCCGCTCGGTCAGCGGCCCGACCAGCGCGGACAGCTCGGCGGCGGGCAGCCCGACGGGGTCGGACTCGCCCCACCGCCCCTCGATCAGCACCAGCCGCCCGCCCGGCCGCAGCAGCCGGGCCCAACGGCGCAGCACCGCCTGCCGGTCCGGCAGCATCCACAGCAGATGCCGGACCAGGACGACATCGAAACTCCCCTCCCCCACGGGCGGCTCCGCCGCGTCCCCGACCAGCACGGTGGCCCCCGTCCCGGCCAGCTTCGCCCGCGCCAGCTCAACCATCCGAGGCGAGCGATCGACCCCCGTCACCCGATGCCCCCGCTCGGCCGCGAGCAGCGC
The DNA here is from genome assembly GCF_017592595.1 of Streptomyces sp. NEAU-YJ-81. NCBI lineage: Bacteria > Bacillati > Actinomycetota > Actinomycetes > Kitasatosporales > Streptomycetaceae > Streptomyces > Streptomyces sp. NEAU-YJ-81. Next base: position 244,534 of record NZ_JAGFNO010000007.1, read on the forward strand.
GAGACTCCCCGTGCCACACCCGAGGTCGAGCACATCCCCGGCCCGCCCGGGCAGCCACCCCCACAGCCGGGCGGCCCACGCCTCCCGCACGGCCGGATCCCGCAGCCCATGATCCGGCTCGTTGTCGAAGTCCGCGGCGGCGGCGTCCCAGTAAGCGGTGGTCGAGGTATCGGCGCACATGCCGCGATGGTCGCACCCACCACTGACAACGTCCCGCCTTCGGGCAGGCACCCAGCGTTGCCCATGTCGTGCACGACATATATCGTGCACGACATGAACGACGCGCTGTATGTCATCGAGGTCGAGCCCGAGGTCAGGGCCTGGCTTGAGCTCTTACCCGGCAGGCTCTACCGCAAGGTCGAGGCCTACGTCGAATTGCTGGCCGAGCTGGGACCACAGACCCCGATGCCATATGCCCGCCCACTGCGCGAGGGGGTGGCGGAATTGCGCCCCAGCCTCGACGGCATCCAGACGCGAGTGACCTACTGGATCACGGATGACCGCCGCGTCGTACTGCTGACCGTGTTTCACAAGACCAGGGCGCACGAGGAAGCCCAGATCAACAGGGCTGTATTGGCGAAGAAGGAGTGCGAGGCCGAACACGGCCCGGCGCATACTGATTTCACTCGCGAAGAAGGGGACCAGTGATGGAGCACAGCCGCTGGAAGCGGGCGGGCGAACGTAAGCTCGCGGAGGGGTACCAGGAGTCCGCCGAGATCGAGCAGGAGCGCCAGGAGCACCGTCTGTCCATGGCGCTGGCCAAAGTCGTCTACGACCGCCGCACGGAGCTGGGCCTGTCCCAGACCGAACTGGCCGCCCGGTCCGGGCTGACCCAGGCCAAGATCTCCCGGATCGAGGGGTCCGACACCGTGCCCACGCTGCCCCTTCTCGCGAAGCTGGCCAAGGGGCTGAACGCGTCACTGAACATCGCCATCGACGAGGCCGACGCACACGTGACACTCACCGCCCACGAAGCCGCCTAGGCCAACGTCACCGTGGGGCTCAGGGGCTCTGCCGCAGTACGAGGGTGACGAAGCCGAGGGTGCCGCGGTAGCCGTGCAACCAGCCCGTGCGGTGTTCGGCGGCGGCCTTGTACGTGTCCAGGGCGTCGGGTTCGTCGCTGTGGTCCAGGGCCCAGCGGGACAGTGAGCCGGTCCATGACCACTCGTAGTCGTCCCACTCCCCGGCCGTGCTGACGTGGCCGTAGACGGGTGTCCAGCCGTCGGCGGTGACGCGGTCCACGGTGGTGGCGAGATCGGCGTAGTCGTCCCAGGTGGCGCCCAGGGCAGAGAGGGCGGCGGCGTCGGGTTCGCGCTCCCAGAAGCCGTCGCCCACGAGGACATGGCCGCCCGGGGCGAGGAGTTCACGCGCCGCCGCCAGGGTGGGCAGCAGCCCGCCGAAGGCGTGCGCGGCGCCGACGCTCAGCACCAGGTCGAAGCGGTGCGCCGAGGCGAACACGGAGGCGTCCATCTCGTGGAGGACCAGCCGGTCCGCGACGCCGGCTTCCGCCGCGCCCTCGCGTGCCTGTTCCAGGGCCGCGGTGTGGATGTCCACCCCCTCGGCGCGCATCCACGGATAGCGGACCAGGAGCCGCCGCAGCCAGGCGCCGCCTCCACAGCCGAGGTCGAGGGCGCGGTCGGCCTCGTCCGCCACCGCCCGGTCGAGCAGTCGGGCCACCGACTCGTCGGCGAGCGGGGCGGCGATCGGGTGGTCGGCGTGCGCGAGCTGGGATCTCCGTTGACGGTCCATCCGCTCAGCGTGCCAAGGTCCGCCCTCCACCGCAGCTGCTTTATCAGTGAACGGCTCGGTTCGCCCCCAGGGTGGTTGATCCGCCCGGCCCACGCCGGCCTGTGGTGCGTAGGCACCAGGACACCTGAGCGGCTGGTCCGGGTGCACCAGGAGAAGACGGCGGCGGGAGACGATGCCCGGCGGGACGCCGGAAGGAAGGGTGGGAAGCGCGTGAATCTCGCGCATTCCCCCCTGCCTGACGGTGTCTGGAAGGACGTCCATGTCCCTAGCTGTAGCTTCCCCGGTCCGCATCGGGAGGCTGTCGATCGGTGCCCTCGGCATCCTGGCGCTCGCCCTCGGCACTCTGCAGTCAGTGGTGGAGCCCGCGCTCCCGCAATTGCAGCGTGAGCTGGGGGTCAGCCCTGCCGAAGGGGCATTGATCGGCAACACCCTGCTCATCACCGGCGCGGTCATCACACCCGTCGCGGGCAAACTCGGCGACCGCTACGGCGGAAAGCGGGTGCTGGTCTGGCTGATGGCCGTGGTCTCGGCCGGTGGTCTGTTGGCAAGCCTGGCGCCGAACCTGCCGGTGTTGTTGCTCGGTCAGATATTGCAGGGCGTCATGGTGGGCGCGCTGCCCCTCTCCTTCATCCTGGTGCGCAAAAACCTCCCCGCACGAGCGTCACAGGTCGCGATCGGGCTGGTCATGGCGCTGTTCACGGGCGGCGGCATGGTGGGAACGCTGATCGCCGGGCCGCTTTCGGAAGAGCTGTCCTGGCATTGGATGTTCGCGCTGCCGACGATCGTGATCATCGCGACGACGTTGGTCCTGACGCGGCTGATGCCGCATGATCCGCCGACCCCCTCGGACGACAGGATCGACTGGCCGGGCGTGGTTCTGCTGAGCGGCGCGTTGCTCGCGTTCATGATCGGGCTCGTCAGGGTGACGGGCGCCGGTCTGCCGCCCCTCGCGGTCGTTGCCCTCACCCTTCTCGTGGCCGCCCTCGCGACCGCATGGGTCGCCGTCGAGCGCCGGGCGGCCTCGCCGATGGTCGATCTGCGCATGCTGGCAAAGCCCGCGATGTGGCATTCGTGCGTGCTCACCTTGGTCATCATGGCCGGCTTCGGGATGGTGGCCTTTCTGCTCCCGCAGCTTTTCGCGATATCGGCCGACGGGTACGGCTTTGGACTCAGCACCACCGACATCGGACTGTTCCTGCTGCCCGGCGCCATCGCCGGGGCGGTCAGCGATTCGGTCGGCGGGGTCGTGGCGCGGCGTTTCGGTCTGCGTGCCGTGCTCGTCGGGGGTGCCGTCGTCACGGCGGCAACGACGATCGCCCTGGCGTCCCTGCACACCGCGGCATGGCAGCTCGTCATCGCGAAGGCGCTGACCTCGATCGCCGCGGGCGTCGGCAGCACGGCGTTGCTCACCCGCGCCGCCGCCGCCGTCGAGACCGGGGACACCGGCATCGCCACCAGCCTGCTCGTGGTGACCCGCGTGATCGGCGTCGCCCTGGGCTCTCAGGTCGGCGGCGCGATCCTCGACTCCGGGGCCGACCCGAAGACGGGCCTGCCGACCGAATCGGCCTTCGTCACAGGTTTCGTCATCGCCGGTCTCGTCGCCGCGTTGGCACTGCTCATTGTCCGTATCACGAAGATCCGTAACACGCAGAATGGAGCCCAGGCATGACATCTACCGGCCTGTCGATGGACGTGCGTACCACCGCGAAGCGCACGGTTCTGATCTCCGGGGCCAGTATCTCCGGACCCGCGCTGGCGTACTGGCTGCACCGGTCCGGATACGCGGTCACCGTGGTGGAGAAGGCAGACGCACTGCGCGCCGGTGGTTACCCGATCGACATCCGCGGTACCGCGATAGAGGTGGTCCGGCGGATGGGGATACTGCCGCGACTGCGGGACGCGCACATCGACTCGCGCCGCTGCACCTTCCTCAACGCCGATGGCAGCGAAGTGGCCTCGCTCAACCCGAGCGCCGTTGCCGGCGGTGTCGAGGGACAGGACCTCGAAGTGCGTCGTGGGGATCTGGCGGCGAGCCTGTACGGAATAGTCCGCGACGATGTGGAATTCCTGTTCGGCGACTCCATCGACACCCTCGACGAGTCCGGACAAGGGTTCGATGTCATGTTCCGCAGTGGGCAACGGCGCACGTTCGACCTGGTGGTCGGCGCCGACGGGATGCACTCAGCCACCCGGAAGGCCCTGTTCGGCCCCGAGGAACAGTTCCACCGCTACCTCGGCTACTGCTTCGCCATCTTCACCATGCCGAACACCTTGGGGCTCTCCCGCGAGGTCATGATGTGGAACACCCCGGGGAAGGCCGCGGCCCTCTACGCCGTCGGGGACAACGACGAGCTGCACGCCTTCCTGAACTTTCACCAACCGGAACCGCCGCTCGATGCCCTCCGGAACCCCGACGCCCAGCGGGACCTGGTCGCCACGGTCTTCGCGGGCGCGGGATGGGAGGTCCCTGGCATGGTCAAAGCCCTGCGCGACGCGGATGACCTGTTCTTCGACACGGCCGGTCAGATCCGCATGCCCCACTGGTCCAGCGGCCGCGTCGCGCTCGTCGGCGACGCCGCGTACGCACCCTCGTTCCTTACCGGACAAGGCTCGAGCCTGGCGCTGGTCGGTGCCTACATGCTGGCCAACGCCCTGGCCACGCACCGGGACCACACCGCGGCGTTCGCCGCCTACGAACGCGACGTTCGCGACTTCGTCGCCATGAATCAGGCACTGGTCGACAAGGGTGGGGCCACGCTCTTCCCCACCACCGCCCAGGCGCTGGATCAGCGCAACACCAGGCTGCGTGGCCTCGTCACCCTGCCCTCCGCGCCGGCACGACCGGCCCACTCGGCCCTTACGCTGCCCCCATTCGCCACGATGCCGTGACCTCGGACTACGACAGGGGGTCGGCCCCGCCGCCATCGGGGGCGGCGTGGGCCAGACCCGTCCGGTAGGCGATGACGACGAGTTGCGCCCGGTCGCGGGCCTCCAGCTTCGTCATGGCGCGCTGCACATGGGCGCGGACCGTGAAGGGGCTGAGGAACATCTGCTCGGCGATCTCCTGGTTGGACAGGCCGGTCGCGACCAGGGCCACCATCTCGCGTTCGCGCGGGGTGAGCACGGCGAGCCGTTCGGCGTGACGGGGCGGGGCGTCGGCCGGTGTGGCCAGGAAACGGGCGACCAGGGAGCGGGTCGCGGCGGGGGACAGCAGCGTGTCGCCGTCGGCGATCGTACGCACGGCGGCCAGCAGGTCCTCGGCCCCGATGCCCTTGCCGATGAAGCCGCCGGCCCCCGCGCGCAGCGCCTGCGCGACATACTCGTCGGTCTCGTACGTGGTGAGGATCAGGATGCGGCTGGCACGCAGTTCCGGGTCCGCGCAGATCTCCGTTGTGGCGGCGAGACCGTCCACCTCGGGCATGCGGATGTCCATGAGCACCACGTCCGGCCGCAGTTGCCGGGTGAGTCTCACCGCCTCCCTGCCGTCGGCGGCCTCGCCGACCACGGTGATGTCGTCGGCGGAGTCGAGAAGCAACCGGAAGGCCCCGCGCAGCAGGGCCTGATCGTCGGCGAGCAGCACCCGGAGCGTCACGGCGCATCCCCGGCCTCTCCGTCGCCCGTCCGTACGTCGTCTGTCCGTACGTCGCCTGTCGCTTGGTCGGCCATCCGTCCCTCGATGGTGGTCGCTCCGTCCGTTCTCCGCGTCGTGTCCTTGGCGGGCGGGAGGGGCAGCTCGGTGGAGACGAGGAAGCCGCCCTCCGGGCGCCTGCCCGCGGAGAGGTGTCCCCCGACCGCGGTGGCGCGCTCCCGCATCCCGATCAGACCGTAACCGGGCGGACGCTCCGGCATCGTGGGCGCGCTCCGTCCCGTGGACGCGCTCGGTCCCGTACGGCCGCCCCTTCCGTCGTCGGCGACGGTGATGGTCACGCGGTCGCGGTTCCAGGCGAGGCCCACCCGGGCGCTACCGCTACCGGCGTGCTTGGTCACGTTGGTCAGGGCCTCCTGGACGATGCGGTAGGCGGTGAGGTCCACTCCCGGCGACAGCGGCCTGGCCGTGCCCTCCTGGTGCACCGACACCTCCAGACCCGCGCGGCGGAAGGACTCGAGGAGCGTGGGAAGCCGGGACAGCCCGGGCGCCGGATCGCCGGGCGTGGCCGTGTCCCCGGACTGACGCAACAGACCGACCGTGGCCCGCAGTTCGTCGAGTGCGTGGCCGGTGGTCTCGACAAGCTCCGTCAGGCTCTTGCGGGTCTGCTCCGGGCGGGCGTCGAAGAGGTGGGCGGCGACCGAGGCCTGCGCGTTGGCCAGGGTGATCTGATGGGCCACGAGGTCGTGCAGTTCCCGGGCGATGCGCACCCGTTCCTCGGCCACTCTCCGGCGCGCCTCGCTCTCCCGGCTCTTCTCGGCCCGCTGGGCCCGCTCCTCCACGGCCGCCAGATAGGCCCGCCGGTTCTGCACCGCGTGCCCGAGTACGGCGGCCACCAGCGGGAATGCCGCCACCGCCCCCACCCTGCTCGCGTCCTTCCACGAGAGGGCCCCGAACAGGGGGGTGGAGGCGACCAGCAGCGCCACGGAGGTGAGGGACACCGCGCTCGTCGCGTGCCGTTCGGTGCGCGCGGTGAGCGAGTAGGCGGTGATCACGGCGGGGGCCACGATGAGCGGGCTCAGCAGGAGGTCCAAGAACGGCACCAGCACACCGCTCGCGGTCGTGACCGCCATGGCGGCCAGGGGCGCCCGGTGCCGCACCGGCAGCACGGCACAGGACACCACGGCGATGAGGTAGGCGGCGGCGGGCGGCAGTGACAGCGTACTGCCGTCTTCCTGGAGCGCGCCGCCGAGCAGACAGAGCGCGAACGCCGTCGCGGTGATCGCTCCCTCCCGCCACCACGTGCCGCGTGGTCGCGGGCCACCGCCACCTGTGTTCGTCATGGCCGGCTCAGCCCCGGTGCCGGCCGACGGGGAGCGGCGGAACCGCTGTGTCCGGCACGGTCGCGGAGGCCGGGACACGCCTGGTCAGTGCCTCACCCTCGATATCCACATTCGGCAGCACACGGTCGAGGATACGGGGCAGCCACCAGGCCCGGTGGCCGAGCAGTGCCAGGACCGCGGGCACGATCGCCATCCGGACCACGAAGGCGTCGAAGAGGACGGCGGCGGCCAGGCCGACGCCCATCGTCTGGATGGTCGGGCTGCTCATGCCGACGAATCCGGCGAACACGCTGATCATGATGATCGCCGCCGCGGCCACCACCCGTCCGCTGTGCCGGAAACCGCTCACGATCGCCTCGCCGGGGGACGCGCCATGGACGTGGGCCTCCCGCATCCGGGTGAGGAGGAAGACCTCGTAATCCATGGCGAGGCCGAACACTATGCCGATGATGAGAATCGGCATCAGCGACATGACCGGTCCGGTCTGCTCGATGCCGAGCAGGTCCGCCGCCCAGCCCCACTGGAAGACGGCGACGAGGACGCCGAAGGCGGCACCCACCGACAGCAGGAAGCCGAGCGCGGCCTTGACCGGGACCAGGACCGAGCGGAAGACCACCAGCAGCAGGAGCACCGCCAGGCCGATGACCACGGTCAGATAGGGGATGAGGGCGTCGGACATGGCTTCGGAGATGTCGATGTTCATCGCGGTGGTGCCGGTCACCAGGATGGCGGCGCCCGTGTCGGCCTCGACGCCGGAGACCGCGCCCCGGATCGCGTGCACCAGGTCCTTGGTCTCGCCGCTGTTCGGCGCGGTCCGGGGGACGGCGGTGAGGACGGCCGTGTCCTTGGTCCGGCTGAGAACCGGATCACCGACCGAGGCGACCCCGTCCACTCCCCGTACGGTCTTGACGACCTGGTTCGTGGCGGCCCGGGTGTCCGCGGACTTCGAGGTGTCCACGACCACGGTCAACGGGCCGTTGAAGCCGGGGCCGAAGCCTTCCGACAGCAGGTCGTAGGCACGGCGCTGGGTGGTCTCCACCGACTTGGACTCGTCTCCGGGCAGCCCGAGTTCGAGGCTCAGCGCCGGTAGGGCGACGGCGCCGAGACCGAGTCCGGCGATCATCAGCACGGCCACCGGCCGGCGCAGCACGAACCGCGCCCAGCGGGTGCCTATGCCCTTCGCCGGCATTGCCGCGATGGATTGTCGGTCGCCTGCGGGTTCGTCGTGGCTGGTCGCGCGGTTCCCCGCGCCCCTTCGGGGCGCTCCCGCAGCCTTGCGCACGGCACGGGGCAGGACCCTCCGGCCGAAGAGGCCGAACAGCGCGGGGACCAGGGTCAGTGCGACGAGTACGGCAAGGGCCACGGCGCCCGCGCCGCCCATGCCCATCTTGGTGAGTTCGGGGATTCCGACGACTCCCAGCCCGACCAGGGCGATGAAGACGGTCGCGCCGGCGAAGACGACGGCGGATCCGGCCGTGCCCACCGCCCGGCCGGCGGCCTCCTCCGGCTCGCTGCCCTGGGCGCACTCGTCGCGGAAGCGGGAGGTGATGAAGAGTGCGTAGTCGATGCCAACCGCCAGTCCCAGCATCAGGGCCAGGATGGCGACGGTGGACGTCAGGCCCAGCGGCACGGCCAGCGCGGAGACCAGGCCGAAGGCGATGGCCACGCCCAAGAGGGCGGTCAGCAGCGACAGTCCGGCCGCGACCAGCGACCCGAGGGCGAGGACCAGCACCACGGCCGCCACCGCCACGCCGATGAGTTCCGTCGTACCGCCCGGTTCCTCTTCCGCGTCGAGGGCCGAGCCGCCGATCTCGACGGTCAGCCCGGCGTCCCGGGCCTGGTTCGCGGCGTCCTCGAGGGCGCTCTTCGTCGACTCGGTCAGGTCGACGGCGCCCTCGGTGTAGGTGATCGTGGAGTAGGCGATGGTGCCGTCCTCGCTGACCGCGCCGCTCTCATAGGGGTCGGTGGTCGACGCGACCTGATCGCCCCCGTCCAGCGAGCCGAGCGTGTCCTGGACGGCCGCCTTGTTCTCCCTGGCCGTCACCCGCTGCCCGTCCGGGGCCTGGAACACCAAACGGGCCTCGGCGCCCTGGGAGTTGCTCTCGGGGAAGCGCTCGTCCAGCAGGTCGAACGCCTTCTGCGATTCGGTGCCGGGCATGGAGAGGTCCTCTTCCTCCCCGGCCGGGGCCATGGCGGCGGCGGCCAGGGCCAGCACCAGGGCGCCCAGCCACAGACCGCCCACGAGCCGGCGCCGCCGGAAGACCCACCGTCCGATCCGGTAAAGAAATGTCGCCACCTGTAGATCACTCCAGACACCGTCAGGCAAGGGGAATGCGCGGGATTCACGCGCTTCCAACCCTTCCTTCCGGCGCCCAGCCGGGCATCGTCTCCCGCCGCCGTCTTCTCCTGGTGCTCCCGGACCAGCCACGCACGTGTCCTGGTGCGTACGCACCACAGGCGGGGACCGGGCCAGCCCCCGTCCCCGCCCGGAGAAGCTGTTCACCCCAGTCCGGTGAGCCAGTCGGTGAGGTGGCCTGCGGCGGCGGGGGCGTGCTGGTTGACGAGGGTGAAGTGGTTGCCCGCAGTGGTGCGGGTGGTGGTGATGTGGGGAAGGGCCGTCTGCCAGTCGTGCGGCACCGGGTCCGCCCCGTGTGCTGCGGGGAGCGGGTCCGAGGCGCGCAGGAGCAGGGTCGGGAAGGGCGTGGGTGCGGGGGTCCAGGTGTGGATGAGCTGTTCCATCCAGGCGTAGGCGGACAGGTCGGTGGCGGTGAAGCCGTCGGTGTGGTGCTCGCGCTCGTACAGGCCGTGCCACAGGTGGGGTTGGAGGGCGAGGGCGGCGGGGGATTCCAGGATGTAGGTGTCCAGGAGGACCACGGCCCGTACGGGCACCCCGTGGTCCGCGAGATGGCGGGCGGTCTCATGAGCGAGGATGCCGCCGGACGAGGTGCCCAGGAGGATCACCGGGTCGGTGGTGTCACCGCCGGTGCTCGCGGCCACGGCTTGGGCCAGCCCTTCGACGAGGGCTTCCCGGGTGGCGGGCAGTGCCTCGTCGGTGCCGAAGCCGGGGGGTGTCAGGCAGGAGACGTCCCAGGTGTCGGGGAGCGCCCCGGCCAGGGCGAAGTAGGTGTCGGGTCCGGTCAGGGGCACGATGGGGGCCACGCAGATCAGCCGGGTGCCTGAGGTGCCGGTGGTGAGCCGGTCCAGGGTGGACGGCAGAGGCCCGGTGCTCTTGGGCCGGAGGGCGGCGAGGTCGAGAAGCAGGGTTTCGGCCTCGGTCCCGCGGCCCGTCCGCACGGCGTCGCGGTGGAGGCGGGCGACCAGGTCGGTTATCGGGGCCGCGCCGGTGGCGTGGTCCTCGGCCCGCGGCGTGGCGAGGTGGTCGAGGAGATGGCCGGCCAGGTCGGCCGGGGTGGGATGGGTGAGAACGACGGTGCTGGGCAGTGTCGTGCCCATCGCGGCGGCCAGCCGGTTGCGCAGGTCGATGGCGGCGAGCGAGTCCATGCCGTGGTCACGGAAGGCGGAGTGTTCCTCGATCGCCTCGCCGGATGAGTGGCCGAGCGCCACCCCGGCCTCGCTCCGCACCAGGTCGAGGAGGAGTCGCCGCGCTTCCGCGGGCGGCAGGCTCCGCAGCCGTGCCGTGAAGTCGCCGTGTCCGCTCGCGGGTTCGGGCCCGGTGAGCTTGGCTGCCTCCGGCAGCTCGCTGAAGAACGGGCGGGGAGCGGCCTCGGTGATGACGGGGAGATGGCGGTCCCAGTCGATGTCGGCGACCGTCAGCGCGGTCTCCTGTTCATGCAGCGCCTGGGCGAGCGCGGCCAGGGCCAGGTCACCGTCGAGGAAGGACATTCCGCTGCGCAGGAGTTGCTCGCGGTCGTGCTCGCTCATCCGCCCCCGTGCCTCCTCCCAGGGGCTGTAGGCGATCGCCGTCGCGGGGGCGCCCCGGGCGCGGCGCTGGGATGCCAGCGCTTCCAGGTACGCGTTGGCCGCCGCCTGTGCCGCGTGGTGGCCGATGCCCCAGACGCCGGAGACCGAGGAGAACAGCACGAAGGCGTCCAGGCCGGTGTCGTCGAGCAGTTGGTCGAGGTGCGCGGCGCCCGCCACCTTTGTGTGCAGCGCGTCGGCGAAGTGCTCGGGGCTCGCCGTGGAGAGCGGGCCGAGCGGGCTCGTCCCGGCCGTGTGCACCACGGCGCGCACCGGATGGCCGTCCGCCGAGAGCCGGTCGAGTACGTCGGCCGCGGCCTCCCTGTCGGTCAGCTCGCACGGCACCACCTCGGCGGTCGTCCCCTGGGCGGTCAGCTCCGCCACCAGTTCGGCCGCGCCCGGTGCCGCGGGGCCACGCCGGTTCATCAGCACCAGGTGCTCCGCGCCCTGGTGGGCCAGCCATCGGGCGACCCGGCTGCCCAGCGCGCCGGTGCCGCCGGTGACCAGGGTCGTGCCGCGGGGCGCCCAGGTGCCGGGCGAGTCGGCCCGTGCCGGTGCCCGCACCAGTCGCCGGACGAGGATGCCCGAGGGGCGCACCGCCGCCTGGTCCTCCCCCAGGTCCGCCGAGAGCAGCGCGGCGAACCGCCCGGCCGCCTCGGGGTCGAGGCGCTCGGGGAGGTCGGCCGGACCGCCGCGCAGCGACGGTGCCTCCAGGGCCGCGGTCCTGGCGAGTCCGAGGACCATCGCCTGCCGCGGGTCGCGGACCGGGTCGGCCGGGCCGGTGGACACCGCGCCGCGGGTCACCGTCCACAGCGGCACCTCGGCCCCGGCCGCCATCAGCGCCTGGACCAGCGACACGCTGAGGGCCAGACCGGCGGGCAGCGCGGGTTCGCCGCTGCCGGTGTCCTCGGCCGCCGCGAGCAGCGACACCACTCCGGCCACCCGGTCGAGGCCGACGTCGGCGAGCTGTGCGGCCATCGCCTCCGGGCCGGTGCGGGTCCCGTCGAGGACCACACGGCGCGCCTGGGCGCCGTGTGCGGTCAGCGCGGACACCACATCCGTGTCGTCGATGGAGTCGGTGGTGAGCACCAGCCACGTTCCGGTCAGTGTGGGGCCGGCGGGGACGCGCAGGGGTGTCCACACCGTCCGGTAGCGCCGCCGGCCGGCCAGCGTGTGCTCGTCCTGCCGCCTGCGCCACCCCGACAGCGCGGGGAGCACCGAGTCGAGCGCACCCTTGCTCTCGGGTTCGAGGCCGATCAGCGTGGCGACGGCGGCGCTGTCTCCCTGGTCCACGGCGGTCCACAGCGGCTCGTCGGCCCCTGCGGCGGTGCCGGCCGGCGAGGTGGACGGGGCGGGCGGGGCGATCCAGTACGACTCGTGCTGGAAGGCGTAGGTGGGCAGGTCCACCGTACGGCCGCCGGGCAGCACGCTGGTCCAGTCGACGGGCACGCCGTGGGCGTACGCCTCCCCGAGCGAGCGCAGGACCCGGTCCCATCCGCCGTCGTCCCGGCGCAGGGTGCCCAGGGTGACGGCGGGGCTGCCCGCGTGCTCGATGAGCTCGCTGGTGCCGACCGCGAGCACCGGATGCGGACCGACCTCGATCATGACCCCGTAGCCCTCGCCCAGGAGACCGGTCATCGTCTCGGCGTAGGACACGGTCTGCCGCAAATTCCGGCACCAGTACCGGGCGTCCAGCTCCTCGGTGTCGAGACGGCCCCCGGTCACCGTGGAGTAGAACGGCACCTCCGAGGGGCGGGGCCGCACCGGAGCCAGCAGCTCCAGCAGTTCGGCCTCGATCTCGTCGATATGCGCCGAGTGGGCGGCGAAGTCCACCCCGGCCAGCCGCCAGCGCATGATCCTGGCGGCGGACAGACCGCGCTCGACCTGGTCGAGTGCGGCCGGATCGCCGGAGAGCGTCACCGTCTTCGGGCCGTTGACCGCCGCGATGGACACCGCGCCGGACACCTCGTCCAGCAACTCCTGTATGCGCTCCGGCGATGCCATCGCCGACATCATCGCGCCGCGTCCGGACAGGCGCTCGTGGATGAGCCGGCTGCGCAGCGCCACCACGCGGGCGCCGTCGTCCAGCGACAGGCCGCCGCTGACGCAGGCGGCGGCCACCTCGCCCTGGGAGTGGCCGACGACGGCGGCGGGCTCGACACCGAACGAGCGCCACAGCGCGGCGAGCGAGACCATGACCGTCCACAGCACGGGCTGCAGCACATCGGGGCGCCGCTCGATCGGCGGAGCGCCGGGCTCACCGCGGATCACCTCGGTGGGCGACCAGTCGAGGTACGGGGCCAGGGCCGTCTCGCACTCGGCGACGCGCGCGGCGAAGACGGGCGAGACATCGAGCAGTTCGGCCGCCATCCCGGCCCATGCCGCGTCCTGTCCGGGGAACACGAAGACCACCGGGCCGCGTTCGGTCGCCGTGCCGCGCACCGCCGCGGGATCCGAGGTGCCCTCGGCCAGGGCCGCCAGGCTTCCGCGCAGCGCCGCGGGGTCCTCGCCGACCAGCACCGCCCGATGCTCGAACGCGGCACGGGCCGTGGCCAGGGAATGCCCGATGTCCACCGGGTGCGCCCCCGGGTGGGCGTCCAGATGTGCGAGCAGTTTCGCGGCCTGGGCGCGCAGCGCCGCGGCCGACTTGCCCGCCAGCGGCCATGCCACCGGCCCGTCCCCCACCGGATCCGGGACCGGGGCGGTGGGCGCCGGGGCCTGCTCCAGTACGGCGTGGGCGTTGGTCCCGCTCATGCCGAACGCGGAGACCGCGGCCCGCCGCGGACGGCCGAGGTCGGGCCACGGTGCCGCCTCGGTCAGCAGCTCGACCGCGCCCGAGTCCCAGGCGATACGGGAGGACGGCTCGGCGGCGTGCAGCGTCTTCGGCAGTTGGCCGTGCCGCATGGCCATCACCATCTTGATGACACCCGCGACACCGGCGGCCACCTGCGTGTGTCCGATGTTGGACTTGACCGAGCCGACCAGCAGCGGCGGGTTGCCGCCCCGGTCCTGGCCGTAGGTGGCCAGCAGCGCGTGCGCTTCGATCGGATCGCCCAGGGCGGTGCCGGTTCCGTGTGCCTCGACCACGTCGACGTCGGACGCCGCGAGACCGCTGTTGGCCAGGGCCTGCCGAATGACCCGCTGCTGGGCCGGTCCGCTCGGCGCGGTCAGCCCGTTGGAGGCGCCGTCGGAGTTCACCGCCGACCCGCGGACGACCGCCAGCACCTGGTGGCCGTGGCGGACCGCGTCCGAGAGTCGCTCCAGCACCAGGAGACCGGCGCCTTCGGCGATGCCCATGCCGTCCGCCGACTCGGCGAACGCCTTACTCCGTCCGTCGGGCGCCATGACCCGGTGCCTGCTCAGCGAGACCAGCAGGTCCGGGCCGGTCAGCACGGTGGCACCGCCCGCGAGGGCCAGGGTGCTCTCCCCCGAGCGCAGCGACTGGCACGCCATATGCAGCGCGACCAGGGACGCCGAGCAGGCGGTGTCCACCGTCACGGTCGGCCCGTGGAGGTCGAAGAGATAGGCCAGACGGCCCGAGAGCACGCTGGGGAGCGTGCCGGTGAGCTGGTAGCCGTCGGAGTCCGCCGACACCCCCGTGCCGTACTGCTGGGCGGTCGCCGAGACGAAGGTGCCGGTCATGCTGGACCGCAGGGAGGCGGGGTCGATCCCGGCGCGTTCGAACGCCTCCCAGGTGAGCTCCAGCAGCATCCGCTGCTGCGGGTCCATCGAGACGGCCTCACGCGGGGAGATGCCGAAGAACGCCGCGTCGAACTCGGCCGCGCCGTCGACAAAGCCACCCGCCGCCGAGTAGGTCGTGCCCGTCCGCTCCGGGTCGGGGTGGTACGCGCCCGTGTCCCAGCCGCGGTCGGCGGGCAACGGGGAGATGGCGTCCGTGCCCTCGGTCAGCAACTCCCACAGTTGCTCGGGCGAGCGCACCCCGCCGGGAAAACGGCAGCTCATTCCGATGATCGCGATCGGCTCCGCGTCGGCCGCCCCGGTTGCGGGACCGCCCGCCGTGATCGCGGCCGGTGCGGCGCTCCCCCGCCGCTCGTCGGCCTCGCCGCCCAGCTCGGTCCACAGATGACCGGCCAGGGCCTCCGGCGTCGGATGGTCGTAGATCAGGGTCGAGGGCAGGCTCAGGCCCGTCCGCTTCCGCAGGGCGTTGCGCAACTGACCGGCGGTCAGGGAGTCGAAGCCCATGTCCTTGAACGTCCGCCCGCCCCCGGCCGCCGCCGGACCCGCGAGCCCGAGCACCGAACCCACCTGCTCACGGACGAGCTGGAGCAGGGTGTCCCGGGCCCGGTCGGCCGTCAGCCCGGTCAGCAGGCCGGAGCCGCCACCGGTGGCGGCGGCCCGGCGGACGGCGCCGGTGGGCACCAGGCCGCGGAGGACGGCGGGCACGGTGCCACGCGCCCGCAGGGCGGCCCGGTCGACGCGGGTGGCGACGAGGGACGCCTCGCCCATCGCACCCGCGGTGTCGAAGCAGGCCAGTCCCTCCTCGACGGTGAGCGTCGGCAGCCCGGCCGCGGCGATCCTGCGAAGCTGCGCGGCGCTCAGCCCGGCCGACATACCGCCGCTCCGCGGCCAGAGCCCCCAGCCGATGGACAGGCCCGCGAGGCCCTCCGCGCTCCGCCGCCGCGCCAGCGCGTCCAGGAACGCGTTGGCCGCGGTGTAGGCGGCCTGCCCCGCGTTGCCGAGGACACCGAACACCGAGGAGAACACCACGAACGCGGTCAGACCGTGGTCACGCGTCAGCTCATGCAGATGCCAGGCGCCGTCCAGTTTCGGGCGGAACACCGTGTCCAGCCGGTCCGGGGTCAGCGCCCCGATCAACCCGTCGTCGAGCACACCGGCGGCGTGCACCACCCCGGTCAGCGGGTGCTCGGCCGGGATCGCCGCCAGCAGGGCGGCCACGGCCGCGCGGTCGGAGACATCGCAGGCGGCGGCGGTCACCCGCGCGCCCTGCCCGGTCAGCTCGGCCACCAGCGCGTCCGCGCCCTCGGTGTCGGCGCCGCGACGACCGGCCAGCACCAGGTGGCGCACGCCGTGCGCGGTGACCAGGTGCCGGGCCACCAGCGCGCCGAGACCGCCCAGACCGCCGGTGACCAGTACGGTGCCGTCACCACCCCATACGGTGCCCGGCGCGGACGGGTCCGGGGCGTCGACGGAAGCCAGCCGAGGCATCAGCAACTCACCGGCGCGCACCGCCAGTTCGGGCTCGTCGCAGTCCAGCGCCGCGCGCAGGGTTCCGGCGGCGGCCGACACCGGATCCCCGGTATCGGCGGGGTCCAGGTCGAGCAGGACGAACCGGTCGGGGCTCTCCTGCCGGGCCGACCGCACCAGGCCCCACACCGTGGCCGCCACCGCGTCAGGGGCCGTACCGGCGGTGGTGGCCACCGCGCCACGGGTCACGAACACCACCCGGGCGGGCCGACTCCCGCCGGTCGCGCCCGTGTCGGCGGCGTCGCCTGAGTCGTCGTCGTTCAGGTGGTAACGCAGTGTGTCGAGCACGGACGCGGTGACCGCACGGACCGCCTCCGGCACCGGCACACCGTCCGGCGCGGTGACCGGGACCAGCACCGCCTCCCCGGCGCTCACCGGGCCGTGCCCACCGGTGTCCGGCACCGGCGCGGGCAGCCAGTCCAGGCGCAGCAGTGGCCGCGCCGCCATGGCCCCCGAGGTGTGGACGTCCGGCGTACGCAGCGTCAGCGCGCGCGCCGACACCACCGGATGGCCCTCGGTGTCCACCGCGCTCAGCGTGACCGTGTCCTCGCCCGTCGCGCGCAGCCGCACCCGCAGCACCGACGCGCCCACGGCGTGCAGGGACACCCCGGACCAGGTCGACACCTCGGAGCGAGCCGAGGCCGCCCGCCCGCCGTCCGGGCCGCCGTCGAGCCCGGTCGACGACGCGATGTGCAGCGCCGCGTCCAGCAGCGCGGGATGGAGGCGGAAGGCATCGGCATCCTCGGCGATGTGCTCGGGGAGGGCGACCTCGGTCAGCACCTCGTCCCCGGCCCGCCAGACCGCCCGGACGGCCTGGAACGCCGGCCCGTAGGCGAGCCCGGCCTCGCGCCGCCGCTCGTAGAAGCCATCGAGGTCGACGGGTACGGCGTCCACGGGCGGCCACGCCGACCCGGCATCGGCACCGGCACCGGCACCGGGCGTGCCCGGCGCGAGCGTGCCGGTGGCGTGCCGCGTCCAGGGCGCGTCCGGCGTGTCGGCGGGGCGCGCGTAGATGCCCAGGGTGCGTCGGCCGCCGTCGCCGGGGCCGCCGAGCGCGACCTGGATCCGTACGCCGACGTCGTCCTGCCCGGGCAGCACCAGCGGGGCGTCCAGGGTGAGTTCCTCGACGAGACCACAGCCGACCTCGTCGCCCGCGCGTACCGCCAGCTCGACGAATCCGGCGCCGGGGAAGGTCGTGTGCCCGGCCACCACATGGTCGGCCAGCCACGGCTGCGCCGCCACCGACAGCAGGCCGGTGCACAGCAGACCACCGGTCTCGGGCAGCTCCACGACCGCGCCGAGCAGCGGATGCTCCACACCGCCGAGCCCGGCCGGGACCGCGCCCGCCGAGGTGTTGCCGACGGGCGCGGTCCAGTACCGCTCCCGCTGGAACGCGTAGGTCGGCAGCGCGACCCGGCGCGCGTCGGTCCCGGTGAAGAGTTCGGCCCACCGGACCGGTACGCCCCGCACATACAGCCGGGCCGCCGCCGCCAGCGCGGTGGACTCCTCGCCGCGGTCCTTGCCCAGCAGCGGCACGGCCTCCACGCGCGCCACCTCGGGCAGAGCGTCCTGCGCCAGCACCGACAGCGTGGCGTCCGGGCCCAGTTCGAGGAAGGTGTGCGCGCCGGCCCGCGCCGCGGCGCCGACCGCGTCGGCGAACCGCACCGTCATCCTGACGTGCCGCACCCAGTAGTCGGGGGTACGGATCCGCTCCGCGTCGATCCGCTCACCGGTGACGGTCGAGACGATCGGGATGCGCGGCTCGCCGAAGGCCAGGCTCTCGACGACCACGCGGAAGTCGTCCAGCATCGGCGTCATCAGCGGGGAGTGGAAGGCGTGGCTGACCCGCAGCCGGGTGGTCTTGCGGCCGTCGGCCGCGAACCGGTCCGCGATGGCCTCGACCGCGTCGGCCTCCCCGGACACCACCACCGCCTCGGGGCCGTTGACCGCGGCGAGTCCCACACGGTCCTCGGAGCCGGTGAGCAGCGCCGCGACCTCGTCCTCGGTGGCCCGCAGCGCGACCATGGCGCCGCCTTCGGGCAGCGCCTGCATCAGCCGTCCGCGGGCGGCGACGAGGGTGCACGCGTCGGGCAGGGACAGCACCCCGGCCACATGGGCGGCCGCGATCTCGCCGACCGAATGCCCGATCAGCAGATCCGGCGCCGTCCCCCACGACTCCACCAGCCGGTAGAGGGCCACTTCCAGGGCGAACAGCGCGGGCTGGGCGTATTCGGTGCGGTTCAGCAGCTCCGCGTCGTCGCCGAACACCGCCTCCCGCAGCGGCCGTTCCAGTTCGCCGTCCAGCAGCGCGCAGACCTCGTCCCACGCCGCCGCGAACACCGGGAACCGGCCGTGCAGTTCGCGCCCCATGCCCAGCCGCTGGGCGCCCTGGCCGGCGAAGAGCAGCGCCAGCGGGCCGGGGTCGCCCGCCATGCCCTCGGCCACCTTCACGGGCCGCGCGTCACCGTCCCTCGCGCGGTCCGTCGCGGCCAGGAGGACCGCTCGATGCTCCAGCTCGGAGCGGGTCGTCGCCAGCGAGTAGCCGATGTCGGCCGCCGCCGCGCCGGTGTCGGCCACGAACGCGGCCAGCCGGTCCAGTTGCGCCTCCAGCGCCGCCTCGCCACGAGCCGACACCGGCCACGGCACCACGTCCGGCCCGGCCTGCGACCGCGGCGCGCCCGAGGGCCGCTCGGCGGTCTCATCGGTACGGTCCCGCGGTGGCTGCTCGATGATCACATGCGCGTTGGTGCCGCTGATCCCGAACGACGACACGCCCGCGCGGCGGGGCCGCTCGGCCGGTGGCCACAGGGTGGGCCCGGTGAGCAGCTCCACCGCCCCGGCCGACCAGTCCACCTGCGACGACGGCGCGTCCACATGCAACGTGCGCGGCAGTACGCCGTGCCGCATCGCCAGGATCATCTTGATGACGCCCGCGACACCGGCGGCGGCCTGCGTATGCCCGATGTTGGACTTGAGCGACCCCAGCAGCAGCGGGCGGTCCGGGTCCCGGTCCTGTCCGTAGGCGGCGAGCAGCGCCTGGGCCTCGATCGGGTCGCCCAGCCGGGTGCCGGTGCCGTGCCCCTCCACCGCGTCCACGTCCGACGGGACCAGTCCGGCACCGGCCAGGGCCTGGCCGATCACCTGCCGCTGCGAGGTTCCGCTGGGCGCGGTCAGGCCGTTCGACGCACCGTCGGAGTTGACCGCGGAGCCACGCAGTACGGCCAGCACCCGGTGGCCGGCCCGGGTCGCGTCCGAGAGCCGTTCCAGCACCAGGACGCCCACGCCCTCGGACCAGCCGGTGCCGTCCGCGGCCTCCGCGTACGCCTTGCAGCGGCCGTCGGGCGACAGGCCGCCCTGCCGGGCGAACTCCACGAAGATGCCGGGCTCCGACATGACGGTGACACCGCCGGCCAGCGCCAGGGAGCACTCGCCATTGCGCAGCGCCTGCGCCGCCAGGTGCATCGCCACCAGCGACGACGAGCACGCCGTGTCCACGGTCAGCGCGGGCCCGCGCAGCCCCAGGGCGTAGGCGATCCGGCCGGACAGCACGCTCGGCGAGATGCCGGTGAGCAGATACCCCTCCGCGGCGCCGGAGCTGTCCTTGAGTCGCGGACCGTAGTCCTGGGCCATCGCGCCCATGAACACGCCGGTCCGGCTGCCGTGCAGGGACGACGGGGCGATCTCGGCCCGTTCGACCGCCTCCCAGCTCATCTCCAGCGCCAGCCGCTGCTGGGGGTCCATGGCTTCCGCCTCACGCGGCGAGATCCCGAACAGGGCCGCGTCGAAACGGTCCGCGTCGTAGAGGAATCCGCCCGCCCTGCCGGTCGCCGTCATCTCCGGCGCCCATCCCCGGTTGGCGGGCAGGTCGGAGACGGCGTCGACTTCGCCCGACACCAGATCCCACAGTCCCTCCGGGGAGTTCACCCCGCCCGGGTAGCGGCAGGCCATGCCCACGATCACCACCGGGTCGTCCGCGGGGACGGCGCGGGGTGCGGGCGACGCGTCGCCGGTCAGCGGGCCGGTGAGCTCCGTGGCCAGATGGTCCGCGCACGCGTCGGGCGTGGGGTGGTCGAACAGCACGGTGTTGGGCACCCGCAGCCCGGTCGCGGCCTTCAGCCGGGTCGCCAGCTCCACCGTCATCGCCGAGTCGAAGCCCAGCTCCTTGAAGGACCGCGCCGGGTTCACCCGCTCCGCGGAGGCGAATCCCAGCACCACGGCCGTCTCCGTGCGCACCAGCCGCCCCAGGTCGGGGCGGGTCCACGAAGCGCCGGATTCCGCACGCTCCGGCTCGGGTTCCGACTCCGGTTCCAGGTCGGTGGCGTGTCCTGTTACGGCCGCCGGAACGGCCGTAGTGGCGCCCCCGGCGGGCTCCGGGAGCCAGTACCGCTCCCGCTGGAATCCGTACGTCGGCAGGGCCACCCGCCGGGCGTGGGTCCCGGCGAACGGCCGCGCCCAGTCGACCGGCACCCCGCGGACGTACACCTCGGCCAGACAGCTCAGGAACCGGTCCATTCCGCCCAGTTCGCGCCGCAGCGTGCCGACGGCGATCGCCCGGACGTCGGCCGCGTCGATGGCCTCCTGCACCGCGGGGGTCAGCACCGGGTGGGAGCTGACCTCGACGAAGGCCCGGTGGCCCTGGCCGAGCAGCGCCCGGACGGCCGGTTCGAAGGCGACGGTCTGCCGCAGATTGCGGTACCAGTACCCGGCGTCCATGCAGGTGGTGTCCAGCCACTCGCCGGTCACCGTGGAGAAGAACGGCACGTCGGCCCGGCGCGGGGCGATGCCCTCCAGCGCGGCCGACAGCTCCTCGCGCACCCGCTCCACCTGCGCCGAGTGCGAGGCGTAGTCCACCGCGATCCGCCGCACCCGCACATCCGCGCCCGCGAGTTCCTCGAACAGCTCGTCCAGCGCCTCCAGTTCACCGGAGACCACCACCGAGCCGGGCCCGTTGACCGCCGCGATCGACACCCGGCCGTCCCAGCGGCCCAGCCGCGCCTCGGCCTCGGCGCGCGGCAGCGCCACCGACAGCATGCCGCCCGCCCCAGAGAGGCGGCGTGCGATGGCCTGGCTGCGCAGCGCCACCACACGGGCCGCGTCCTCCAGCGAGAGCGCACCGGCCACGCAGGCCGCCGCGATCTCCCCCTGCGAATGGCCCAGCACCGCGTCCGGGACCACCCCATGCGCCCGCCACACCGCCGCGAGGGAGACCATCACCGCCCAGGAGGCGGGCTGGACCACATCGACCCGTTCCAGCGACGGCGCGCCTTCGGCCTGTCGCAGCACCTCCGGCAGCGACCAGTCCACATGGGGCGCGAGCGCGGCGGCGCACTGGGCCAGCCGCTCGGCGAAGACCGGGGACTCCGCCATCAACCGGACGCCCATGCCCGCCCATTGCGAACCCTGGCCGGGGAAGACGAACACCGTCCGGCCCTCGACGTCGGCCACTCCCCGCACCACGCCCGGCGCGAACTGGCCGTCGGCCAGCGCCGCCAGCGCGCCCAGGGCCTCCGGCCGGTCCGGCGCGAGGACGACGGCGCGGTGGTCGAACGCGGTTCGGGTGGTGGCCAGCGAGAAGCCCACGTCCACCGGATCGAGCCGTTCGTTCTCCGCGAGATGGGAGGCGAGGCGGGCGGCCTGCGCGCGCAGCGCGTCCCGGGTCCGGCCCGACAGCGGCCACGGCACGGCGCAACCCGCCACCAGGGCATCGTCCGCCGTGTCCGACCCCATGTCAGTCGGCTCGGTGGCGGACACCACCAGATGGCAGTTGGTGCCGCCCATGCCGAACGACGAGACGCCGGCCAGGGCACGGCCGTCGCGGTAGGGCCACGGGCGGGTCGCCGACACCACGTCCAGGTGCCACTCGTCGAAGCGGATCCGCGTATTGGGCTGGGTGAAGTTCAGGCTGGCCGGAAGCTCGCCGTTCCGCAGCGACAGCACGACCTTCAGGAGGCCCACGATGCCCGCGGCGCCCTCCAGGTGCCCCACGTTGGTCTTCGCCGAGCCGACCAGCAGCGGGCTGTCCGCGGCGCGGTCCGCTCCGTACACCGCGCCGAGCGCCGCCGCCTCCACCGGATCGCCCACCCGGGTGCCGGTCCCGTGCAGCTCCACATACTGGACCGCCGCCGGGTCGACCCCCGCGCGTCGGCACGCCGCCGCCAGCACCGCCCCCTGCCCCTCGGGGTCGGGGGTGGTCAGGCCCGCGCCGGGGCCGTCGTTGCCCACCGCGCTGCCCTCGATGACGCAGTAGATCTCGTCCCCGTCGGCCAGCGCGCTCGCCAGTGGCTTGAGCAGCACCATCCCCGCGCCCTCGCCGCGGACATACCCATTGGCGCGCTCGTCGAAGGTGAAGCAGCGGCCGTCCGGGGACAGTGCGCCGAGCCGGGCCGCCGCCAGCGCGCTGTCCCGCACCAGGTTGAGGTGCACACCGCCGGCCAGTGCGGTGGCCGACTCCCCGCGCCGCAGGCTCTCGCAGGCCAAGTGCACCGCGACCAGCGACGACGACTGCCCGGTGTCCACCACCAGGCTCGGCCCCCGCAGGCCCAGGAAGTAGGACACCCGGTTCGCGATCACACTGCGGTTCAGTCCGGTCAGGGTGTGATGAGCGATGGCCGCGGGTCCCCTGCGCCGGTCCAGTACGCCGTAGTCGTCGGCGGTTACACCGATGAACACGCCGGTGTCCTCGCCCCGTACCTCGGCGGGCAGGACGCCCGCGTCCTCCAGGACCTCCCAGCCCAGCTCCAGCGCGAGCCGCTGCTGTGGGTCCATCGCCCGCGCCTCACGCGGCGAGATCCCGAAGAACTCGGGGTCGAAACGGTCGACTTCGTCCAGGAAGGCGCCCCACCCGGTCTCGCCGGAGTCCGCCGCCTCATCGTCGCTCCAGCGGCCCGGCGGTACCTGTGACACCGCGCTCATCCCGCCGGTCAGCAACTGCCAGAACCGCGCGGGATCGTGCGCGGACGGCAATCGGCAGGACACCCCCACTACCGCGATGGCGGTGTCCTGCGGCTGGATTCGGCCAGCGGATATGGACTCAGGTCGGCTCACGGTGCCGCTCCCCACTCGTCGTCCTCACGGGCTCGGCAGGAGTGGCAAGTGCTGGCACACGCCGGGTCTCCGAGAATCCGGTGACACCGGACTGCCGTTCAAGTCGTGATCAACAATGCGCGAAATAGTACATGTATGGTCGGATGAAATCCCTGAGCCTCCCTCCGCGTGGCGTCACTCTCCCTTTGGGGCTATTCGTCGCCTGTTTCCCCTCTCGTAGATGCATGCCGGCCCATGCGAAGGTTGCTGGGAATTCACCTAGACCTCCGGTGTTTGAAAACCCGTACGATCACCTATCGTTGGGCGGGGTCGGCCGAAAAGAGCTGCCGAACGTCAAGCTGCCCGCTGCCCGACAGCCGACAGCGCGTCCGTCGAGACGCCGACGTGACAACACAAGCGCGAGGGTGAGGAAATGCGGCCCAGGATCGATCCGCAGGACGCGGACGACTTCGCCGTCACACCGGCCGGCCAGGTTTACCTCCAGGAGGTCAGCCAGTCATTGAACGGGATCCTCGCGGACCGGCCGCCGCCGAACGTCCACCGGACCATCGCCAACCACCCGACGCTGCTGCCCGCGATGCAGCCGCTGATGTCTCATGTGGCGGGCGACATCCTCCCGCCACGCGAGCGCGAGCTCATCATCCTGCGGACGGCGTGGCGTTCACAGGCGTCGTACGTCTGGGCGCATCACCATGCCGCGGGGCTCTTCGTCGGGCTGACCGAGACGGAGGTCGCCCGTGTCGCCTCGGAGGATGCCACCGGCTGGACGCCGTTCGAGGCCGCCCTCCTCGCAGCGGTCGACGAGCTCCACACCAAGTCGGCGATCTCGGACAGCACCTGGAAGCAGCTCGCCGAGCGCTACAGCGAGGAGCAGATCCTCGAACTGCTGGCCCTCGCCGGAACCTACAAGACCCTGGCGTTCATCCTGAATTCCTGCCTGGTCCCGGTCGATAGCTGGATGGAGCGTCCGGCGCTGCTGCCGGTGGACCCGGGGCAGCTCACCTCCGGCAGGCATGCCCGCCCGCGCGAGTCGCTTCCGGGATCGGGCGCCGAGACATGGAACCGACGCATCGTGCTGCAGAACGACACCGGGCTCTCGCAGCTCACACCCTCGGCGGCCCACCCCGAGCCGCCACTTCACGAGATCCTCGTCCGCTATCCGGACCTGATGTCCACGGCCACGCAGGCCCGCGAGACCGGCTCGCCGCTCCTGCTGATCCGCCGGAACTCCTCGGACATCATGCCGGACACGGACGGCTACTCCTTCAGCGCCACCCATCTGTTCGCCGATTCCACGGGTGTCCCGATTCTCGCCGAAGTGGTGGAACCGCACGACACCTGGAACGCGCACAGCGCCCTGTCCAAAATTCTCGACTACGCGGGCAGCGGGGCCCGGCACTGGCCGCTCCACATACTGCAGCGCTCGCTCGAGTACACCGCGCAATTGCAGGACACCAGCGCGGAGGGTTTGCTGGCGGAGATGGGCTATCCGATCGACCAGGGCTCCTTCCTGCGCACGATCGAGGGGAATCTGGCCCTGGGCAGGCTCCGTATGGTCATTGTGGCCAGTCAATTCCCGCCCGAATTCAACCGGGTCATCTCGTTCCTCGGCCAGCAGCTCCGCCCCGCCGAGGTGTACGGCGTCGAACTGCGCCGCTTCTCCGACGGGGCCCAGGCGGCGTACATACCGAGGGTGGTCACCTGAGCGGGGAAGCCCGCGCGGACGGCTGAGGCGGGAGGCCCCTGCCCGCCTTCATTCACTCACCAGGCCGTTCACTCACCCGCGGGGCGCGTCTTGCGGATCAGCGTGATGCCGTCCGCCATGGGGACCAGGGACATCTCCACCCGCGGATCGTCGTGGACCAGCTTGTTGAACGCGCGGATCCCGGCGGTGTCGACGTCCTGCGCCTCGGGGTCCACGACCTTGCCGAAGAACAGGGTGTTGTCGACCACGATCAGGCCGCGGTCGCCGAGAAGCGTCAGCGCCATCTCGTAGTAGTGCGGATAGCCCTGCTTGTCGGCGTCGATGAACACGAAGTCGAACGTGCCGGGGCCCTCCTCCGCGAGGATGGCCTTGAGGGTGTCGGCCGCGTCACCGACGCGCAGGTCGATCCGCCCCTCGACGCCCGCCCTGGCCCAGTAGTCGGCGCCGATGCTTGCCCAGCGGTCGGTGATGTCACAGGTGACGAGCTGTCCGCCGGGCGCGAGCGCACGGGCCAGGCACAGGGTGCTGTACCCGGTGAACGTGCCGATCTCCAGAATCCTTTTCGCCGGGGTGAGTCCGGCCAGCAGCGTCAGAAGCTGGCCCTCCTCGGGCATGACCTGCATCGCGGTGCCCGCGGGAAGCTCCGCCGTCGTCTCACGTAGCTGCCGCAGGACCTCGTCCTCCCGCAGGGAGAACTCCCGGATGTACTCCGAGAGCGCGGCCGGGAGACCTACCTGGTTCGCCATGCGTCATCCATCTTCTCTGGTCTTCTCACATCGGAACCGGCCGGGAGGCTGGCCTCCCGGCCGGCGAGGGCTAAGACGCCCTGGAGGCTGACGGCGTGCAGCTCCAGCGTGGGCGGCGGGTCGGACGGCGCCGGGGACAGATGCAGCCGCTGGATGTCCTCCTGTGCGGGCGCGGGCAGTTCGGCCCGGCAGTCGCACGGCTCGTCGGTGAAACCGGCGAAGCGGTAGGCGATCTCCATCATCCGGTTGCGCTCGGTCTGCCGGAAGTCGGCGGCCAGGTGGACACCCGCCTGGGCGGCCTGGTCGCCGAGCCAGCGCAGGATCGCCGAACCGGCGCCGAACGACACCACCCGGCACGACGTGGCCAGCAGCTTGAGATGCCAGACGCCTTCGTGCTTCTCCAGCAGTTGGAGACCGACCGCGCCATGCGGCCCGAACCGGTCGGTGAGCGTGGTCACCAGCACCTCATGGCGCGGATCGGCCAGCAGCGCCCGCAGATCGGTGATGGAGTAGTGCACACCGGTGGCGTTCATCTGGCTGGTGCGCAGCGTCAGCTCCTCCACCCGGGAGAGCTCCTCCTCGGTGGCGCGTCCGATGCGCATCACCAGTTCCAGCGAGCGCAGGAAGTCTTCACTCGGCCCCTGGAACTCCGCCTCGGCCGCCTTCCGCTCGAACCCGGCCTGGTACATCTGCCGGCGGCGGCGCGCGTCCACGGTCACCGTCGCCGGGTTGAACTCCGGCAGGGCGGAGAGCTCGGACAGTTGCTCGGCGTCATAGCAGCGGACCTCGGGCAGATGGAACTGGACCTCCGCCCGCTCCGTCGGCTGGTCGTCGATGAAGGCGATCGCGGAGAGCGCGAAGTTGAGCTCGGTGGCGATCTCCCGCACCGAATCGGACTTCGGACCCCAGCCGATGTGCGGCAGCACGAAGTACTCGGCGACGCCCAGCGCCTCCAACTGCTTCCAGGCCAGGTCGTGGTCGTTCTTGCTGGCCACCGACTGCAGGATGCCGCGGCTGTCCAGCTCGGCGATGAGTTCTCTGACCGGGGCGGGGAGCGTCACCGCTCCGTCCTCCAGCAACGTGCCCTGCCACAGGGTGTTGTCGAGGTCCCACACCAGACACTTCACGATCGAGGTCTGTTCAGCCACAGCTCTTCCTTGTCTCGGTTCGCCAACTCATGTCGCGGGCATCGACACGGCGTGGTCGGCGAGGATCAGCTCACAGATCTCCGTACTGCCCTCGATGAGCTCCATGAGCTTCGCGTCGCGGTACGCGCGCTCGACCACATGGCCCTCGTGTGCCGCCGCCGAACCCAGCACCTGCACCGCCGTGGCGGCGCCCTGCGCGGCCTGGACCGCGCTCACCTGCTTGGCGAGAACGGTGGCGACGACCATCTCGGGAGAGCCCTCGTCCCAGCACCGGCTGGCGTGTTCGCACACTCGGGTGGCGATCTGCTCGGAGGTCAGCAGATTCGCCAGGTGGCGGGCGACAAGCTGGTGGTCCGCGAGTCGCTTTCCGAACTGCGTCCGGGTGCGGGCATGGCCACGGGCCGCGTCGAGACAGGCCCGGAGGATGCCGACGCAGCCCCAGGCGACCGAGATCCGCCCGTACGCCAGCGCGGTGGTCACCAGGAGCATCAGGGGCTGTCCACCGCCGAGCACGGCGGTGGCGGGCAGCCGCACCTCGTCGAGCGTCACGTTCGCATGGCCCGCCGCCCGGCAGCCGGACGGCTGCGCCACCCTGGTCACGGTGACGCCCGGAGCCGAGGCGGGCACCACGACGGCTGCCGCACCTGAGCCATAGCGGCCGACGACAACGATCAGGTCGGCGTAGTGGGCCGCGGTCGTCCAGACCTTCTGGCCGCGGACGATGACGGTGTCGTCGTCCCGCTCGATGGTCGTGGTCATCGCCGACAGATCGCTGCCCGCCTCCGGCTCGCTGAACGCGACGGCGGCGAGCTGACGCCCGGCCAGTTTCGGCAGGTACTCGGCGTGCTGTTGTGCGCTGCCCAGGCGCTGAATGGTCCACGCGGCCATGCCCTGCGAGGTCATCACGCTCCGCAGGGAGCTGCACCGGCTGCCGACGAACGCGGTGAACTCGCCGTTCACCGCGCTGCTCGCGCCGAGCCCGCCGGACGCCTCCGGCACCCCGGCGCACAGCAGACCGCGAGCGGACAGCGTGCGCAGTACGTCGTCGGGGATCAGACCGGTCCGGTCCCACTCCGCGGCCCGGTCGCCGACGAGGTCGTCGACGAGGTCACGGGCCCCGGCGAGCGGCTCAGTCATCGGCGGGCTTCTCGCCGCCGCGCAACCGCACCACCAGAGCGGTCATGGCCGCGATGGTGCGGAAGTTGTCCCGCTTGAGGTCGTCCCCCAGGATCTGCACGGAGAACGCCTGCTCCAGATGGACGACGAGCTCCATCGCGAACATCGACGACACCAGCCCGGACCCGAAGAGGTCCTGGTCGGCAGGGACCTCCGCCTTCACCCGCTCCGAGACGAACGCTGTGATCGCCTGCTCGGTCGCCTCGGCGGTGACTGCCTGGTCCATACTCACGAAAGCACCTCTCCATAGTTGTAGAACCCGCGCCCTGTCTTACGCCCCAGATCACCGCGGCGCACCTTCTCCATCAGAAGTTCACAGGGCTCGAAGGTGGAATTTCCGGTCCGCTCGGCAAGCAGCCGAAGAGCGTCCGCGAGATTGTCGAGTCCGATCAGATCGGCGGTGCGCAGCGGGCCGGTCGGATGACCGAGGCAGCCGTGCATGAGCTGGTCCACGTCCTCGACACTCGCGGTGCCCTCGGCGACGATGCGCGCCGCTTCATTGATCATGGGGTGCAGCAGCCTGCTGGTGACGAAGCCCGGCGCGTCACGCACGACAACCGTCTTCCGCCCCAGCCGGCCCAGCAGGGCCAGGATCGCGGCCATGGCGTCCTCGCCGGTCTGCGGGCCGCGCACCACTTCCACCATCTCGATGAGATAGGACGGATTCATGAAGTGAACCCCGGCCAGTTCCGCGGGCCGCTGCACCGACTTCGCCAGTTCGGCGATGGGGATTCCCGAGGTGTTGGTGATCAGCGGGGTCCCGGCGGGGACCGTGCCGGAGAGGTCCGCCATGACCCGCGCCTTGAGCGCGGCGTCCTCGGTGATCGCCTCGATCACCACATCGGCGTCCGCGACATCGCCGCTGGACAGCGTCGTGGTCAAGGTCCCGGTGGCCTGGGAGGCGGGGAAGGCGCCCATGAACTGCCCGTGCCGCAACAGTTGGGCGATTTCCGCTCGGGCGCTCTCCAGCACATCACCCGAGACATCGACCAGCACGACATCGACCCCACGGCCCAGCGCGAGTGCGGTGATGTTGCGTCCCATTACCCCGGCACCGACGACAGCGATCGTGTCCGATGCGGAACCCGCCATCCCCTGCCTCCAATCGTCACTCAGATGAGCGCGCCCCCGGTAGGGCGCACAACAAGTGAATGCCAACAGGAACGGCAGGCCCCTGTCTCTATGGCACTTTCAGGTAAAAATACTAGGAGAGCGCGGCCGGTGTCGATGGGGCGCAACCACCGCCGCCACCTCGGCATCTTCATCTCGATCCAGGGCGATCTGGACGACCCGCCGGCCGTCGCGGACTGCAAATCACCAGCCCACGGGTCCGTTCACGTCGAAGAAGCCGCCGCTGGGACCGTCCGCCGGGAGCGTGGCGGCGCGCATGCTGTGTTCCCTCATCGACCCCATCCTGGCCCACCTGCGATGTGGCCACACCTACGCCCAACTGGCTGCCACGGCGCGTCGCAAACTCCGCTGCAGCACCACACGCATCACTGACCTGGTCGAGGCTGCGGGCCGTAGCTTCAGGCGCTATGTGATGGGGCTGCGTAGCCATCCGTTGTGTTCAGCGCATCGTCGGGCGGTGGCGAGGACGCTCGCAATGGCGGGCGACGGATCCTTCGCGGGCCACAGCACCGAGAGTTCGGCCACGATCGACGGATCGACGACATCGCGACGAATGATGCTGGTGCCGGCCTTCGCGGCGTGCTCAGCGAACGATGTAGGGGCCAAGCCGACATCGCGTCCGCTGGAGAGCCGGGCGAGCATGGCGTTTACCGGCGGTTCCTCGAACGCGCAAATCTTAGGTGAGAAGCCTGCTTCGTGGCACGCGGCGACGATGCCGTCGTAGTACGCCGGTGCGAGACGGCGAGGGAACAGCTGCAGCGTCTCGTCGCGGAGGACCGTCACCGGGATCGTCGGTGCGGCAGCGAGGCGGTGGCGAGTGCTGAGGAGCGCGGAAACGGGCTCCTCACGGAGAATCTCGCCACCTACCCCGTCGAGCGGCTGCGGTGAGAGGGCGAGACCGATGTCCAGGTCGCCGGCACAGAGCCGTTCGGGAATCTCGGCGCTGAAGAACTCTCGAGGGTCGACCGTGAAGTCGGGGTGGTCTTCCTGGAGAGCATCCAGAAGCACCGTGAGCGTGTCGAAGCTCGTGACCGGCGTATAGCCCAACCGAATCGTCGTCGCGATCCCTGACCCGGCCCGCCGGGTGAGCTGCACGGCTTGCTCCAGCGCAGCTAACGCTATCGGTGCCTCGTGAACCAGCGTCCGGCCCGCCGCGGTGAGCTGCACCCGACGGCTCGAACGCACAAAGAGCGGGGTTTCGAGGGTCTCCTCAAGCTTGCGGATCTGATGACTCAGGGACGGCTGGGAGATGTAGAGACGCATGGCTGCGCGGCCGAAGTGGAGTTCCTCGGCTACGGCCATGAAGTAGCGGAGGACGCGGGGGCTGACATCCATAGACGAATCCTATTGCCCGGCGTCCGGACAAGTCTTGGACGCTCGCCGGATGGCCGCCGTAGCGTCGTTTCACGCCACGGGAGAAACATCGGCGGCGGGCTGGCCGACCTGTGGGAACGTGCCGGGCACCAGGTGACGCGGCTGAGGCGTGGAGGCGGCGACGTCGGCGCCTCGGCCGGTTCGTCTACCGGATGGCATCACCAGAACAGCTCTGACTCACCATCGAAGGCTCAATCCATCACGCAGAAGGAACCATCGTGACACGCACTGCAAAGGCCGGACTCGAAGCACTGCTTACCCCCGAGGAAAGCGTCCTGGTGCTCATCGACCACCAGCCCTTCCAGTTCTCCAATCTCAACAGCCACGAACCAACCATGATCGTCAACAACGTCGTCGGCCTGGCCAAGGCCGCGAAGGTGTTCGACGTCCCCACAGTGCTGACCACGGTGATAGAAGAACGTGGCGGCTACCTCATCAAGGGCCTCCAGGACGTCTTCCCGGACCAGAAACCGATCAACCGCACGTTCATCAACACCTGGGAAGACCGTCGCGTCGTCGACGTCGTGGAGCGAACGGGGCGCAAGAAGCTGATCATTGCCGGGCTGTGGACGGAGATCTGCGTCGCCATGCCCGCCATCCAGGCGCTGGGTGAGGGGTACGACGTCTTCGTCGTCACGGACGCCAGCGGCGGGGTCAGTGCCGAGACGCACGACATGGCGGTGCGTCGCATGGAGCAGGCCGGCGTGGTGCCCATCACCTGGATGGCCGTGATCAGCGAATGGCAGCGCGACTGGGCTCGCGAGTCAACGACCGACGCGCTCGCGCAGGTTCTCTTCGACCACGGTGGCGGTAGCGGGATCGCGCTCGCCTGGGAGCTGCAGTTGCTGGCCACACCCACCACCGATGGTGCTGGCGTGTAGCGCTGGCCGCTGCTGAGCCGGAGGGGGTGGAGCGCTCACGGCCGGCGCACGCTTGCCGCCCGCGGCAAGGGTACGGCGGTGTTCGTCGCCAACGACCAGATGGCGGTGCCGGGGGTGCGCGTGACCATCCCTATGGAGCTGGTCGTACGCCGCGGCAGCGGCCCTGCGCCCAGGGATTAGAGGACTAGCGGGCGATCCCGCCGCCTCCCATATAGAGGTCCAGCTTCCCGGTCCGCTCGAAACTGTCGCCGTACAGCCGGGTGACGCCGCCGGTCGACAGCCCCTGGTCCGTGCCGGGCAGCAGCCATGCGGAGCTGCGAATCTTGTCGTCGCCCGGCGCGGCCACCGTCAGGTCGGCCCGGTGGTCGCCGTCCATGTCGACGAGGCGCACCGACATACCGAACGTGGCCCGCGCGCTCTTCTCGCCGCCGATGTCGCCCGCATCGATGACTCGGGCTCCCTCACCGGTCAGGCCGTTTGGACCGCCCAGCAGGAGCAGCACCTGTTCCGGGCCCGACTTCGCGTACTCCTCGCTCCGGGGTGAGCCGGCCACCACGTCCGCGTAGCCGTCACCGTTGACGTCACCGGTGTCCAGGGAGATGAAGGCGGCGTCCTCGTCCTGAGGTTCCTCGCCGGGTACGCCCGGGGTGTCGCGGTCGACGGTCGTCGACCGTTTTCCCTTCCCCGGCCCAGCCTTGGAGCCGTACACGACGGTCACCGAGCTATGGCTCACCTTGCCGCGCCGGGGACTGAGCACGAGGTCCGCGACGCCGTCGCCGTCCACGTCGCCGACCGCCCCGGCCGCCGCGTCGGGGATGTCGATGTCATCTGGCTGGGCGAGCCCGCCGCGGCGGGCGTGGAAGTAACTGACCGGCCAGCGCTCCTCGAACCGGGCTGTGCCCAGGGGCTTGTCGTGGTGGAAGGCCATCAACTCGTCGGCACCGTCACCGTCCAGGTCCCCGGCGACGAGGCCGCGGTAGTTCGCAGTGTCGATGTCTTTTGCGGGCTGGCGCGGTGCGGACACCGGGCCGGTGCCCGCCGGCGTTCCGTCGCGTTTGAAAGGCCCCTTGAGCAGGCCCTTGTTGGAACCGAGCCCGAAGACCAGATCGGCATGCCCGTCCCCGTCGAAGTCACCAGCGACGAGTTGCTCCTCCAGGATCGGGTCCAGCGCCCAGGAGACGTGGCTGCCGTCCGTCCCCGGCACCCGGACGGCGCTCTTCAGCCCGTCCGGGGAACCCCACAAGATGATCACGCTCGGTTTCCAGTCGAAGACGGCGGTGGCGAGATCGGAGTACCCGTCCCCATCGAAGTCGCGGGACACCACATCGGTCCCGAAGAACGCCTCGTCCCGGGCCTCCCCCGGTGTCCCGGCGTCGTTCTGCGTGAGGTACTGGCAGCGGGCGAGACCGGTCCCGTCGCCCGATCCGTACGCCACCGCGATGCTGCCGCCGCCGCTGCCGTTCTCCACGTCGCCCAGTGCTCCCATGGCCAGGTCGGGGTGGCCGTCACCGTCGAAGTCAGCGGCGGGCGCGGTACCGGCCGGTGCCTGGGCGCCCTTCGCCGGGGCGCCCTTCGCCGGGGCGCCCTTCGCCGGGGCGCTGGAGGGCGCGGTTCCGTGAGCCGCGGTGTGGCAGGTGCGGGGTGCGGCGATGCCCTCGGGCCCGGACTGAGCCAGAACCACTCCGACCGCGACGACGACCGCGACGACAGCCGCACCGCCCGCGATCACCCACCGGCGTTTGCCGCCTCGTTTCCGCACAGTTCCCTGCTCATCATCTTCGACGTCTATGTGATCAAGCACCTCTCGACGGTACCCAACGGTTCCGGACACCCGATTGCGAGTCACAGGTCCGCACGGTCGCGGTGGCGCGGGCAGCGGCAGGGCGGGTACTGGCTGGACCGCAAGGGTTCGAGCTTGTCCTTGACCACGACGACCACCCTGCCGAGCTCCTGCGTGACGACCGCGCCGTCCGGCGAGACGCGGTAGACGCGCATCGTCATCCGTGGGGCATTGGATTCGGTGTGTGAGAACACGTTGACCTGTCTTTCCGGTCGGCCAATTACGTTGTGTGCACATACCGTTGCGTTCCGGCGCGTAGGCTGGAAAGAGGCGACACGTCCCAGCCAAGATCGCGGGACAAGAGGGGATGCACGATGCCGTTCCAGCCACGCGAACTCTTTCCCGACCGCTCCGCCCGCGACCTCTTCGGCGCGGAGATCCGCCGCCACCGAGAGAAGGCGGACATGTCGTTACGGCGGCTGTCCGAGGTGCTGAACTACAGCAAATCGCACCTGGCACGGATCGAGGCGGCGGAGTCCCTGCCGTACGACGACCTCCCGGCCAAGTTGGACGCGTGCTTCGGGACGGACGGGATGTTCGCGCGGGTGTATGCGCTGGCGAAGAACGAGCCGTATCCGTCGAAGCTGCGCCGTGTAGTGGAAGTTGAGAAGCGCGCGGTCACCATCGAGCAATACGCGTGCGCAACCATCCCTGGACTGCTCCAGACTCCCGAACTCGCGAAGGCGTCTCTGCGCATCGGCAATCGGTTCGCCCCTGACGCGGAGATCGAGGCGTGGGCGAAGGCCCGCATCGCTCGACAGGCGCGGCTGGCCGAACCACGGCCACCGCACTGTTGGTTCATCGTGGACGAGGCGGCATTGCGCCGCGCGGCGGGCGGACCTGAGGTGATGCGCCGCCAGTTGGCGTCCCTCCTTGAGCGCGGGACACAGCCCTACGTAACCATTCAGGTCCTGCCGTTCAGGGCGGGCCAGCACGTGGAGGCGGGCGGTTCCTTGCTGCTCTACACGCTGCCGAACGAGCCGTTGCTGGCCTACGAAGAAGGCAGCCGCTTCGGGACTTTCATCGAGGACCTGGACCGAGTCGCGGAGCGTCGGAAGAACTACGATCTGCTCAGGGCCATGGCCCTCTCGCCCCTCGACTCCGAGGCGATGATCCGAGCCGTGATGAAGGACTGGACCTCATGGGAACCGCCCCAGATCTGAGAACCGCTTCGTGGCACAAGAGCAGCTACAGCAGCAACGGGGGCGGCGAATGCGTCGAGGTCGCCGACAACCTCCCCGGCATCGTCCCCGTCCGCGACTCCAAGAACCCTGACGGCCCCACCCTCATATTCCCCAATGGCTCGTGGAGCGCCTTCATAGCGGGCCTGAAGAAGAAGGCAGGGGTGTGACGTCGTTCCCTGATCCCACCGGCCCCCGCCCTCGCCTCCTCGTCGTCCGCAACGCGGAGCGCAGTGGTCCGGGGCGGTTCCTGCCGTGGTGGGAGGAGGTGGGGCTCACGGTGGTCGAAACCGACGGCGCGTCGGCCCCCGCGTCCCCGGAGGGTTTCGACGCGGTGGTCCTGCTCGGTGGTGGCTTCCTGCCGGATGCCGACACATACGCGCCCTGGCTACCGGCCGAACGGGAACTCACCCGGCGTGCCATCGCCGAGGGCGTCCCGTTGCTGGGGATCTGCCTGGGGGCCCAGGTGCTCGCCGTCGCGGCGGGCGGGACAGTGCTCGGCGATCACGGTCGGCCCGAACGGGGCTCCTGTGCTGTCCGGCTGAGGCCGGAAGCCGACGCCGACGCGCTGTTCGCCGGGGTACCACGTGAGTTCCGCGCCATTCAGAACCATCGTGACCAGATCACCGCGCTTCCCCCCGGCGCCGTCTGGCTCGCATCGAGCGACGCCTGTCCGGTGCAGGCGTTCCGGATGGGCGAGCGGGCCTGGGGCGTGCAGTTTCATCCGGAGGCGGGGGCAGACCGCCTCGACGGCTGGGACGAAGCCGCCCTGGCCGACGCGGGTCTGGACCTGCGCGCGCTCCGGGCCGAGGCCGAGCGGGTCGAGCCGGAGTCCGTGCGCACGGCGCGGCGACTGGCGGCGAACTTCGCCGATGTGGTCCGCCAGGCCGCGGACGCATCGCCGACCCGGGCCTCGTAAGCCGTGGGGCTCAGCGCAGCAGCAACTGAAGCCCGCCCAGTACCGTGGCCCCGATGACCAGTCGCTCGAAGAGCCGCTGATTGATCCGGTCCACGCATGCCTTACCGATGTACGCACCGGGCAGCACGAAGAGCGCCAGCAGCGCGTCCAGGAGCAGGGAGCGGCCGTCGATCAGGCCGAGGCCGACGCTGAAGGGCACCTTGGCGACGTTCACGATCAGGAAGAACCAGGCCGAGGTGCCCAGGAAGCCCAGCTTCCGGAAGCCGGCGGAGAGCAGGTAGAGCGACATCACGGGGCCGCCGGCGTTGGCCACCATCGTGGTGAAGCCGCCGAGCACACCGTACGAACCGGCCTTGAGCCGGGCGCCCGCCCCGTCCGCGTCGGGCGTCGCGGGGGCCTCCGCCCGGGCCGCCGCGCGCCGCCGCCACACCGTGACCCCGGCCATCAGCAGCAGGATCGCCCCGATGGACATGCGCACCTCCGCGTCCCCGGCCCAGAGCAAGAACACCGTGCCCACCACGACCCCGGCCGCGACCGCCGGGAACAGCCGCACCAAGGTCCCCCAGTGGGCGTGCCGCCGATAGGTGCGCACGGCGAGCAGGTCGCCGACGATCAGCAGGGGCAGCAGCACACCGGTCGACTCCCGGGCCGGAAGCACCGCCGCGAAGATCGCGAGGCTGACGGTATTGGCGCCGCTGACGGCGGTCTTCGAGAAGCCGACGAGTATGGATGCCGCCGCGAGCGCGGCGAACTCCCAGAGGGTAACGGTGTACATGCCACCGAATGATTCCAGGCCACCGCAACCCCGCCGCAGCCAGGGACCTCAGCGCACCCAGCCCTGGAGCGGCTCGGCGTCGAGCGTGACGCCGACCGGCACGGTCTTGGTGTCTCGACCTTGAGACCCTGGTCGCCGACCACTACGACACCAAGGCGGCCAGGTCCCAGGCGCGGATCACGCCGTCCAGGCCCGCGCTCAGGGCGACTTCACGGCCGCCGAGCATGGTGGTCCGCACTACCGCGACGCCACCCCGATGGCCGGTCAGCGGGGCACCGACTCCCGCGCCCTCGGCCAGGTCCCAAATGCGTACGGTCGCGTCCGCACCCCCGGTTACCGCGAGGAACCGGTCGCCGACCGTGGCAGTGTCCATGGCGCAGACGCCGCCCTCGTGACCGACGATCGGATCGTAGAGCGGCTCATCGCCCTCGTCCTCCGACAGTCCCCATACGTAAACCTGTCCCGGATCCGCCGCCGCCACCACGATCGGACGATCGGCGATCTGGGACACGGCGACCGCTTCGATACTGCCGTCATCAGGGTAAAACGAAGCCAGTTGCTCGTCCCGCGCCAGATCCCACACGCCCACGTCGCTACCGCCCGCCACGACCAGCGAGCGGCCGTTGATCTGTGCGGTGGCGACGGTGCAGATGCCGTGGATGTCGCTGTCCGGTAGCTCCACCGGGGGCTCCTCGGCAGACATCCCCCACACCAGGACTCCGGCATCCGAACCCGTCACGAACCGCGGTGGCCCCTCCCCCCTCACGGTGGCCATGGACCCGACGTAGGGCTCGCCATACATCGCCCCCCGGAGCAGTTCGCCGCTCTCCAAATCCCACAGGGCGGAGCCCTGCTCATGACCACCAGCCGCCAGCAGCACGCGGCTGCCGGAAACGGCCGCGGCCAGCGAGCTCAGCTCGTTCTCGGCGTCGGGGTACTCGACGGCGAGCGGATCTTCAGCAAAGGCGTACGTCAACGGCCGCTTCTGCCACAGGTCCCGCTGCGGGTCCCAGGTCCACACGGCATCGTCGCGGTCGGCGCAGACCACCAGCGGACCGCCGCCCACCTCGACCACCGCAAGGTCAATGATCAGGGAAGAGGAAGGTATTTCGCTGCTCAGCAACACAGATGCGTCTGACATGCGGCGAGCGTAATCCCCAGCTCTGACATCGCAGTCGCATGAGGATGATCATCAACAGCCTGTTCAGCCTCAGTAGCCGTTGTACCGGGGCTCGTAAATAATGACTTGCGCCCCGTCAATTTGTATAGTGAGGTCCTTAGTGAAATATTCTGCCAGAACCCTCTCCTTCATCAGCTCTGTCCCGTTGCCTTCGACATGAATTCCTTCGGGTTCCGTTACTACGAGAATTCGTGCACTGCTGCGCATGCGTGCGCGAATCTGAGGGGAAGGCAATTCGGTGCCGTAAAGGTCGTGCGAGGCTGCCGGAGCGAGCCCCTGGGCAAGGTCCAACATCCCTCTATTTACCGAAGGGTAGGCTAGCGACCATGCGCGCCTCTTCACGGACAAGTAGAGAATTCCGTCGCCAGGAGCGTATTCCCTGGACAGGATTCTTGCCAGAGCGGTGACATTATCCGATCGGCTTTCCGGTGCCCGCAGCTTAAGGGACTCGGGTATGAGCAGTGCGATTGCCAACGCGACAACAATCACCGCAGTTACTCGCAGGGTGCGCCCTAGTTCAGGCACACGATCCAGCACGGCCCCCAGAAGGAGTGCCAGGCCGACGAGACCGTAGAGCACGTACCTCTCCACATAGAAGGGCTTGTAAAGAGAAATTAGCATGAGAAGCGCAGTGGGCAATATGAACAGAGGCAGGGCGATCGCCCGTAGGCTGAAAGGCGCTTCAGGGGAAACTTTGCCGGCGTTCCCTGACGAAGCGAAGTAAGACAGCACTATGGCGAAAGAAGCCAGTATCGCGAAGTGCTGGTATTCACTACCGGTGACACCGTCGATCCATGCGATTTGCCCAGATTGCGCCATCCCCAGAGCCGCAAGGGGTGCGACTCCTGCCGCAACCAATAGCGCGGTGCATGCCCAAGGGCGCCGCGCATGACCTGGCAGGACGAAGGCATGCACTACCAGGGCAAAGGCGGCAAACTGATGCAGAATGCACGCTGCCAGCATGAGAGTGCCATATGCGATCCACGGCGCCATCGAACTTCTACGCCTAACAATTACCGGGGCTCGGCAGCCAAGTGCCGCACTCACAAGAAAATATGTGGCCCAGACCACAAGTGCGCAGACCAGTGAGTACGAGCGCCCCTCCTGTGAATATTTTTGAACATCTGGGAGTACGGCGAAGGAAAGTCCTGCCAGTATTCCAGCTCGCGTCCCTGACAATCGGACCCCGAGCGCCGTTACTCCTGCCGCTGCCAGCGCACCGGCGAGAACAGAGGGAAGACGCAGCACCAGGAGGTCGGTCCCGAATAGGCCAAACAGCCCATGCATGAGAAGGTAATACGCTCCATGTACGGCGTCTATGTTACCCAGCGTCTGCCACAGGTCCGGCAGGCTACGGGAAGCCAATCCGAGAGTCGCAGCCTCGTCATGCCACAGGGCGTCATCTCTGCGAATTCCCCATAGACCGAGAAGAGTGGACAGCAAAACGGGAAAGAGCAAGGGGGTGAGGAATTTTCGGCGTGCGGGCGCGGAAACTTCCTGAGGAGCATTTTCCGTATCGTTGATAAGGTCGAAAAGGGTCATCGGTGGCAGGGCCTTTCAGCAGCGGCGAAGACACTCCGCCAGCGTGCCCGGACCTCGTTGACCGGAGGCTGACCCAACCTGACCGGCCGATCAGGAAGGCGGGCCGGCGCTGTGCAAGGCTGCACCACATGCGCATCCTGGTGGTCGAAGACGAGGTGGACCTTGCCCACACCCTGCACACCGGTCTGACCGCCGAGGGCTACAGCGTCGACCTCGCCCATGACGGCCGACAGGGACTGTGGATGGCCCGGACCGGCGAATACGCCCTTGTCGTACTGGACTTGATGCTGCCCGGACTCAACGGCTACAAGGTCTGCGCCCAGCTCCGCCGGGAAAGCAACGCGACCCCCATCCTGGTACTCACCGCCAAGGACGGGGACTGGGATCAGGCAGAGGCCCTGGACACGGGGGCCGACGACTACCTGGCCAAACCCTTCTCCTACATGGTGCTCGTCGCACGGCTGCGGGCCCTGGTCAGACGAGCCGCCGCGGTCGCCCCGCCCGTCCTCGCCGTGGGCGACCTCTCGTTGGATGTCGCCGGCCGGGTCTGCCGCCGGGCCGGGGCCCGGGTGGAACTCACACCCCGGGAGTTCGCCGTGCTGGAGCTGCTGGCCCGCCGGGCGGGCCAGGCGGTCTCCAAAGCGGATCTGCTCTATCACGCGTGGCCCGACGAAGCCCTGGATCCCAACCTGGTGGAGGCGCGCGTGAGCGCCCTGCGCAAGAAGGTGGACGCCGCGTTCCAACGGCAGTCCCTGCAGACCGTACGGGGCACCGGCTACCGACTGGTGGACGATCGTGAACGTGACTGAGCCGCGGCGCCGTTGGTGGCCGCGGTCGGTGCGATCCCGCACGGCCCTGGCCGTCGCCACGACCGCCGCCGTCATCCTGGTCGGCATCGGCTGGTGGGTACACCGCGACGTCTACCACCGGAGCACGCAGGTCGCCGAGGAACAAGCCCGGACGCAGCTCGGGGCTCTCTGCGAACAGCTCGAACAGGGCGTCGTTCCCGTCTCCACAAGCACCGTGCCGTACGAGGTCGTCGCGACCGGCCGACGCACCGCTGTCGCTTCCGGCGGGGCACTGAAACTCGCCTATCCCGGCACCCGTCACGTGATGCCCACCCCGCCGACGGCCGGCATGGCCGCGCTGACGCCGCTCACCACCGTCCGCCTGCCCGTGAACCGCAACTACAACCCCAGGGACAAATTCGACATCGCCGGCGGGACCCAGCGGGTCATGACCGCCGATATCAGAGCCGATGAACTCAGCAGCGCCGAAAAAGCCGCTCTGGGCGTCGCCGCCGACGCCAAGCTGCGGGTCTATGTCGTCGTGCTCCCGCACACAGCCGAGGAAATCACCGACACCACCCACCGCGTGCTGCTGCGGGCCGGACTCGTCGGCCTCGTACTGATCGCCGCCGCCGCCTACTTCGCCGTCCGCACCGCGCTGCGGCCGGTCGAAGCCATCCGCGTTCTCACCGCCTCCGTCACGGCGAACGACCCCCGCGAACGCGTCACCGTCCCCGCCACGGGACACGAGATCACCGCCCTGGCCACCACCATCAACACCACCCTCCAACGCCTCGACAACGCCGCCGCCCAGCAACGCCGCTTCGTCGCGGACGCCGCCCACGAACTACGCAGCCCCCTCACCACACTGCTCGCCAGCCTGGAAGTCGCGCTCGCCTACCCGGAACGCACTGACTGGCCCGCCACAGCCAACACCGCTGCACGACAGACCCGCCGCCTCCAAGCCCTCGCCGAAGACCTGCTGCTCCTCGCCCGCCTCGACACCCGCACCCCGACAGCCGACGCCGAAACCGTCGACCTGACAGCCGTCGCCTCTCGGCTGACCGAGCAATACCCGCTCGCCGAACGGCCGTTGACCCTCACCTGCGACAGCACCGCTCCCGCACACGCACACGGAAACCCCGACGAATACGAACGGCTGCTGCGCAACCTCATCGACAACGCCGCCCGCCACGCCGCACATCGCATCCAGATCACCGTCCGGAACCAGGACGCCTGGGTCGTCCTCACGGTGCACGACGACGGACCGGGCGTGCCCACCGAGGACGCCGAGCGCATCTTCGAACGCTTCGTCCGGCTCGACGACGCCCGCTCCCGCGACCACGGCGGCACCGGCCTGGGCCTCGCCATCGCCCGCGACCTGGCCCACCGCCACCAAGGCACCCTCACCCTCACCCCCCGGACCCTCGGAGCATGCTTCCAGCTACGCCTCCCCCAAGCCCCCACCCCAGCCGAGAAATGACGCACCTCTCCACGTGAGACGCGTGGCACGACGCGCGCCCGGGAGCATGTGCATGCCCCCGAGAGCCACATCGGAGGCGGCCCGGCCGCGCGGTGGAGACCACCCCGCCGCCGGACGCCGCACGGTAACGGCGCTGGGTAGCGGGGGAACGGCAGCCAAGCCCCGCCGCCTGCGGGCGGGTGATACTGGGCCCATGAGCAGCCACGAGTTCGTGCGGGCCGGGGCCGGGCTCGGGCGCGGGCTCGGTGGGATGGTGGTGACCGCCGTCGGCTATCGCTCCCAGGGGATACCGCCGACGCTGCACCGGGGGCTGCCCTCTCCCTACCTCACGCTGATCTTTTCCCTGGAGGGCCCCGTCGTCGGCGGGGTCACGCCCGAGCAGGCGCGGGGGCCCGGCGCCTCGCGGACGGAGATCGTCGTGGGCGGCCTGCACCAGCGACCCGCGTATATCGCCCAGGCCGGGAGCGAGGCCGGAGTGCAGCTCGCGGTGCATCCGCTGGCGGCGCGCACGCTGCTGGGGCTTCCGGCCGGGGCGCTCACCTCCGAGCTGGTCACCTCCGGGGCGGATGTGCTGGGAAAGCGGGCTGCCGAAATTCGGGAGCGGCTGTGTGAGCAGCAAACGTGGGCGGATCGGTTCGTCACGCTGGGCACGTATCTGCGGGAGCGCGCGGCGGCGGGCGAGGACGGGGCGCCGGTGCGCAGCGAGGTCGCCGAGGCGTGGACGTGGCTGGCCCGGCATCGGGGGGCCGGGACGCTGACGGGTCTGGCCGAGCATGTGGCGCTCAGCCCGCGCCGTCTGACCAGCGTGTTCCGGGCCGAGACGGGGTTGAGCCCCAAGCAGGCGGCGCGGCTGATGCGCTTCCAGCACGCCAGAAGCACGGTGGTCCGGTCCGTGGCGGTGGGCCGGGCGCCGGATCTGGCCCGGGTCGCCGCCGAGTGCGGCTACTTCGACCACTCCCACCTGGTGCGCGACTTCCGTCAGTACACCGGAGTGAGCCCGACCGCCTGGTTGGCCGAAGAGTGCCGGAATATCCAAGCCGGAGGGCATCTCTACGGCGAAGAGTAGGTGCCATGAACACCGCACCGAACCAGCAGCAAGAGCAGCAGAAGCAGCCGCGTGATCCGGCCGTATGGCCCACGCTCCAGGCCCATGACGCCATCGCCCTGATCGACTTCCTGGTCGACACGGTCGGCTTCCTGCGCACGGCCGTCTACCAGGACGAGGACCGCGTCGCCCATGCCCAGCTCGACTGGCCCGAGGGCGGTGGCATCATGCTCGGCTCGTACGACCCGGCCGCCAAGAGCTGGTGCCTGGAGCCGGGCACCTTCGGGGCATACGTCGTCACGGACCACGTCGACGCGCTGTACGAACGGCTCACGGCGGCCGGTGTGCGGGTGCTCCGGCCGATCGAGGACCAGCCGTACGGCAGCCGTGAGTTCGCCATCGCCGACCCGGAGGGCAACAAGTGGTCCTTCGGCACCTATCGCGGTGAGCCCCGCCCCGCCGACGGCTGATCCGTCCGTCCCCCGAGGTCATTCCTCCAGGTAGTGGAAGCCCGGCCGGGGGTGCATCAGGAAGTCGTGGTGCGAGATGTTCCACGCGTACGCACCCGCCATCGCGAAGGCGACGCGGTCCCCCACCCGTAGCTCCGGGACCGGGATCCGGCGGGCCAGCACGTCCTTGGGGGTGCAGAGCTGGCCGACCAGCGTGACCGGCTCCGCCCGTACGGCCGGGCGCGCCCAGGGCCGGGTCCAGGTGTCCCCGGTGTCCATGGGGAGCACCTGGAAGGGCTGGTCGTGCTGTTTGGTGGCGGGGGTGCGGAGGTGGTGGGTGCCGCCGCGCACCACCGCGAACGCCTCGCCCCCGCTGTGCTTGATGTCCAGCACCTCGGTGACGTACCAGCCGCAGTAGACGGTCAGCGCCCGGCCGGGCTCGATCCGCAGGGTGCGGCCGGGGTGGCGGAGGGCGAGGTCCGCCATGCCCTTGCCGTAGGCGGCCCAGTCGAAGCGGCGGTCGGGATGGGCGTAGTCCACGCCCATCCCGCCGCCGACGTTCACCTCGGTGAGGCCCAGCCCGTGGCGTTCGGACAGCTTCGCCGCCCAGTCGGCGATCGCGGCGGCGACGGCGACCTGGGCGGGGGCGTCGAGGCCGCTGGCGAGATGGGCATGGATGCCGCGCAGCCGGAGGGGGCCGCCGCCCGGGCTCGCCTCGGCGAACAGCGGAAGGCAGCGCTCCACGGCTTCGGGGTCGAGGCCGAAGGGGCTGGGGCGGCCACCCATGGCGAGCGCCGCGCCGCCCAGCTCGTCACCGGCCACCGGGAGATTGACGCGCAGGAGGACGTCCACGGCCGGGATCCCCGCGTCCTGCGCCGCCCCGGCCAGCAGCCGCAGCTCCTGTTCGCTCTCCACATGGAACCGCTCCACGCCCAGCGCCAGCGCCCGCCGCAGCTCCCCCTCGGTCTTGCCCGGCCCGCCGAAGGCCAGCGGCGCCCCGGGCACCGCCGCCCGGACATGCTCCACCTCGCCGCCGGAGGCGACCTCGTAGCCGGTGACGTGGGGCGCGAGGGCCTGGAGGATGGCGGGCGCCGGGTTGGCCTTCGCGGCGTAGTAGAGCTCGAGGCCCGGCGGCAGCGCGTCCCGTACGGCCCGCGCGTGGGCGCGGAGCGCGGTCAGGTCGTAGCCGTAGGCGGGAAGGTCGTCGCCGGTCAGCTCCGTGGCGAGGGTACGGACGGCAGAGGTGATCAACGGCTGCTCCCGGGGTGGTGGATGGCGTGGGCTTCTTCGGACACATGGGCCGCTTCCGACACATGCGCCGCTTCCGACACGTGCGCCGCCTCGGACAGCAGGGCGGAGGCGAGCGGGCTGGCGATGCGGACATAGCCCGCGTGGCGGTCGGCCCGACGAGCCCAGCGGGTCAGGAGGTTGGCCTTGGCGGGCAGCGGCACGCCCGCCACGAGGGCACGCAGCGCGGGCGGGTGGTCATGGGCCGCCGAGCGCTCGCACAGCACCCGGCGGACCGCCGACCACAGCGCGGGCTCCAGACGCGGACAGCGGTCGGCGAGGGCGGCCACCATCTCGGCGATGTGGTTGACCAGCAGGCAGTACACCACCCGGTCCCAGCCGCGCTCGCGCTCGTACGTCAGCGGACGGGCCACCGCCTCGGGCAGCGCGGCGAGGGCGGCGGCGTGGCGCTCGGGCACCAGTTTGGTGCCCTCCAGATCCCGGAAGAGCACCTGCCGGGGGGTGCCGTCGGCGGGGTCGACGCCGATGACGACGTTCTGGAGGTGGGGTTCGAGGACCACGCCGTGATCGAAGTAGGCGGCCAGCACGGGTGGTACGAGAAGGTTGAGATACGCCTGCCACCACGCGGAGAGCCGGTCGGGGCCGACATCGGGGAGGAGCCGGGAGATCTGGGCGCCGCTGGTCGGGTACTCATCGGCGACGGCCGCCGCGAGCAGCGCGGTCAGCCCCGGCCGCAGCCGGGCGGCCAGCCCCTCGCGGACGATCACCCCGAAGCCCTCGATGAGCTGCTGGTCGCCGCCGAGGTCCAGCGTCCGGTAGGCGGGTTCGCGCAGCAGCTCACAGCCGGGGAAGCGGGCGGCGAGATCGGCGGCGACCGGCTCCAGCAGCCGGGTCAGGGCGACGGCGCCGGACAGCTCGTAGTCGGCGTTCTTGCGCAGACAGTTGGTGATCCGCACATTGAGGCTGAACTTGAG
Organism: Streptomyces sp. NEAU-YJ-81; assembly: GCF_017592595.1. Lineage (NCBI taxonomy): Bacteria > Bacillati > Actinomycetota > Actinomycetes > Kitasatosporales > Streptomycetaceae > Streptomyces > Streptomyces sp. NEAU-YJ-81. The sequence continues at coordinate 288,985 of NZ_JAGFNO010000007.1, forward strand.
GAAGTCCCGGCCGTCGTAGAGCGTACGGACCGACGCGGTCGGCGCGAACTCCGCGCCGCCCGGCCCGAGGTCCAGCACCTCGCCCCGGGCGATGGCCGCCCGCAGCAGACGGTGCTCGCGCAGCATCGCGTACTGCCACGGGTGCGCGGGCAGCAGCCGGTAGCCCTCGGGGACGGCGCCCTGCCGGTCGAGCGCGGCGAGGGCTCCGCGTTCCTGGCCGACGTACTCCTGGCCGACGTACTCCTCGCGGACGCACTCCTCCCCGACGTACTCCTCGCGGACGTACTCCTCGCGGACGTACTCCTGGCGTACGGCGAGGTGGTGCAGCGGGAAGCGCGCCCCGGCCTCGGGGGCGAACCGCGCCCAGGAGTCGGCGCTGCCGGTGCGGGCCTTGGGGGTGGGGTGGAAGCGGTGGCCGAAGAGCAGGGACTGCTCGGAGGCGAGGTAGGGGTCCGGGGCGCCGCCGCTCACGGGTGGTGTGTCCCGGTCGTCCAGAGCTTCCCGGCCCTCCAGAGCCGCCAAGGCCGCCGTCATGCCCGCGTGACTGGAGGCGACCTGGTCCAGGAACTCATCGTTGCGCACCCCCGTGCGCAGTTGCAGCTCCCGGCGAATGCGCTCGGCCAACTCGCGCCAGGACACCTCGGTCCAGCCGCCCTCGCGCTGCTCGCTGACCGGCCCGGTGAAGCGGTGCGCCCCGATGAGGGAGGTGCGCCGCAGCCCGACGCGCAACAGCACCCCGCAGCGCGGCAGCCTCAGCCGCAGCCACCCATCGGCCACGACGGTCTGATGCTCCGGCCCCGACACCTCACGGAGCAGACAGTTGAGCAGGGTGTGGGCGGTGGCGTGGTCGGCGGAGGCCACGGTCGCGGCGGGCGAGGAGGTCATGGGCATGGGGCGGCTCCAGCGGGTGCGGAGGAGAGAGGGGCAGGAGGGGCAAGAGGGGCTTGGCGGTATCGGCAAGAGGGGCGCGGCGGTCATCTGCCGCTTCCCCGCAGCAGATAGTTGGGCCCGGTGACGTAGTGCTTGTTGATGTCCGCGGCGCCCGAGCGCTCCTTGGTGAACAAGGTGCCGGCGGTGACCATCGCCTTGACCGGCAGCCGATCCGCGTCCAGCACCCGCCGCCGCAGCAGCGCGGCGGCGGCACCGGGCCGGGTGACGGCGAGCCGGTCGACGGCGTCGGTGAGCCGGTCGCGCAGCCGCCGCAGCAGGGTGTCGAGCGGAGCCCGGCCGAGGCGCGCGAGCTCGAAGACGGGGGCGGCGGCGCACAGATGGACGGTGATAGTGGTGAACACGTCGGCCACCGGCCCGTCGCCGGACGTCAGGATTCTGCGGTCGTCGAATCCGCACAGGTCGGCGGCCGGTCCTCCGCCGACCATGGCGGCGAGCCGTATCGCGTGGACGCGAGGGCCGTCGTGGTCCTTGATGAGCAGCCGCAGCCGGGGCACGGCACCGGCGTTGTCACCGCCGCCTCCACCGCCGCCCTCGAAGACCAGCGAGATGTTCTGCTGATGGGACTCCAGCGCGATGCCGTACGCGAAGAGTGTGGTGTGGAAGTCGAACAGCAGGGTGAGGTAGTCGTCGAGCAGGGCGAGGACGTCCCCGCCGTAGTGGCGCTCGGCGAGCCCGTCGATGACGAGCGTGCCGTCCGGGGCGGGGGCGAGCAGCCCGGCCAGCGGCACGATGGTGGCGTTCTCCAGCCCGGGCGGGTAGCGGCGTACAAGCGTGGCCAGCAGCTCGTGTCCGGCGTGAAGGTGGGTGGTCTCGTCGGCGAGCAGCACGGTCGCACCAAATCGCGGCTCGCGCGCGATCACCGCCTCCACCAGGCGCTGTGCCACCTCGCCGTCGATCAGCGTGCCGGGTTTGACCGAGCGCCGGTTGCGCATCCCCAGCGTGGCGGTGGTGAGCGGCAGTTTGAGGTGGACGAGAGGGTCGTCGGCGACGGCGACGGTCCGCATGGAGAGGGTGGGCCGTACGTCCAGCAGGGGGCGGTCGGCGAGCCGGGCTTCGCCGTCGAGCCCGGCCGCGCGGAGCGCGGCTTCGAGCGGGCGGCCGACGGTGAGCGGATGCACGGGGAAGGCCAGCCGCCGCTCGTCGGAGGGCCGCCCGCTTCCGAGGCCGAGCTGAGCGGGCGTCGGCCACCAGTCGGGCAGCCGCGCCGGGTCACCGCCCACCGCCTCGCGGGGGAGGACGAGCCAGCGCAGCAGGAAGGTGGGGTGGAACTCGGGTGCGTGGGCGCGTAATTGGCCCTCGGTGAAGACGGCCCGGCCCCGGCTGGTCGGGTAGACCGGGTGGTCCCGGAAGGCGGCGAGCGTGTCGTACGCGACCGCCCCGGGCATCCCCGTCCATTGCCCCTCGCCGTGGCGTGCGGCCAGCTCGGCGACGACGGCGGGACGGATGCGGGTGTGCAGCCGCATGGCGTCGAGGGCCTGTCGGCACTCGGTCACGAAGACGTCGTACAGCGGCCGGTCCTCCTCCGGCACGGCGGCCCGCAGCCGCCCGAGGACGGGGGCGAGGCCGGTGAGCGGCCGTTCGGCCGGGGCACAGTCCCTGGACTCGCTGGCCGGGCCGGACGCGGACGGCGGCTCGGCGTCGGCCGGTTCGGCACAGGCCGGTTCAGCCGGGGCCGGTTCAGCCGGGGACCGTTCGGCACCGCCCGGTTCAGCGTCCACCCGATCAGCACCGCCCGGTTCGGCATCGGCGCGATCGGCGTCGGCCGGTTCGGCGGAGGTCCGTTCGGCATCGCCCGGTTCGGCCGGGGCCGATTCGGCGTCGGCCCGTCCGGCGGGGGCCCTATCGGCATCGCCCGGTTCGGCGTCAGCCCGTTCGGCACCGCCCGGCTCGGCGGAGGTCCGTTCGGCATCGCCGGGTTCGGCGTCGGCCCGTTCGGCCAGGGTCCATTCGGCAGTCGCGGGAGCGCTCAACCGCAGGGGCCGGCGACGAGCGCGGATATCGCACTGGAAGCCCTCGGGTTCCACCGGCAGCAGCACGCTTTCGCCCCCCTCGAGCGCGATGCGCAGCCAGTCGCCGTCGGCGCGCCGTTCCAGGGTGGCGCGGCTGCGCAGCTTGTAGGCGTCCTCTCGGAGGAGCGTGTCGAGCACCCGTCCGAGAAGCTCCTCTTCCTCTGTCACACGATCTCCCATCGGTGGGCCGCGAGGAACTGCGCCACCGCCGCGTCGATCCGCCCCTGGTCGGTGCCGGTGGCCCGGAGTACGCCGAGGAAGTCTCGATTGGTGCGGTGGAGTGGGTGTTCCTCGCCGACCCCGCGCAGCGGCCGGTAGTCCAGTCGTACGCCGTCGCGCTCGGTCACGCTCGCCGGAGGGGCGGAGGCGAGCCGCCCGGCGCGGTCGGCCAGGACGTACTCCATGCGAACCCTGCCGTCGGTGCGCGCGCCGAGGTCGTCCGGGAGCGGCTCGCCCAGGTGCGTACGGAGGATGTACTCGAAAAGGGGGATGCCGAGGAGTTCGGCGAGGGCGAGGTCGCACTGGTCGCCTATGGCACGGTAGTTGACCTCGATGAGGCGGGCCCGGTCACCCTGGACGACATACTCGGTGTGGCACACACCGAAGCCGACGCCCAGCGCGCGCAGTTGCGCCAGCACCTGATCGGTGTGCGGCTGCGGGGATGGGGCGGGCAGCAGGTGCAGCCGTTCCTCGATGAAGTGCGGGGGCGGCGAGAGCTCGGTGCGGAAGCCGCCGAGGACATGCAGGGTGCGGCCGTCGCCGAGGGTTTCGAGGGTGCGCAGCTCGCCGTCCAGGAACTCCTCGACGACCAGGGCAGCTCCGGGCCGCCGGGCCCGTATCTCGACGCAGCGCCGGACGAGTTCGTCGGCGTCGGCGACGAGGACGACGTCCTCGCTGGCCACGCCCTCGCGCGGTTTGACCACGCAGGGGTAGGGCGCGTCGAGTCCGGCGAGGGTGGCGGGTTCCTGCCCGGTGGCGAGTTCGGCGGACCAGACGGGGTCGGCGGACCAAGCGGGGTCGGCGGACCATGCGGGGTCGGCGGCGTCCGGGCCCGCGGCGGCGAGGGCGCGGCGCAGCTCGGCCTTGTTCTTGGTGCGCAGCGCGGCGCGCCAGTCCTTGCCCGGGAGGCCGAAGTACTCGGCGGCGAGGGCGGCCTGGGTCTGGAGGTGGTCGCTGTTGGTGAAGACGGCGCGGGGGCGGCCGTCGGCGGCGATACGGCTGATGACCTCGGCGAAGTCCCGTACGTCGCAGGGGACGATGTCGAGCGCGGGGAACGCGTGGTCCTGCCGCCCGTAGGCGCGTTCATGGGCCTCGGGCTGGTCGGTGAGCAGGGTGACCGCCAGGCCGAGCCGGGCCGCCGCGGGGAGGAAGCCCTCGGTGACGGAGTCGGTGGGGTTGAGGGCCAGGAGGTGCAGCCGAGGCGGCGTCGGGGCGGCCGAGGAGCCCCCGAGGGCAGGGGAAGAGGACGGCCGTGACGCCGCGTCGAGATCATTCTCGTTCACGGCCCGAGATTAGGTTAGGCATGCCTAAGACCGCTAATTCGACGTGCCGGTCCGCCCGTTTGGCCCTGATTAGCCGTCAACAACGGTCAACGGTCGGCGTCAACGGCCCAGCCCGATCCGGCGATGACGAACGCGGCGCGCGGCAAGCCGCTCACCCGGGTCCTGGGCGCGCAGGGCGGCGAGTTCGGCACCGAGGAGATGGCCGAGGCGGCTCAGGAAGACGTCGGGGGCGCGGGAGGCGTCCTCGGCACGGGAGGTCTCCGGGGCCCCGGAGGCACCCTCGACCTGGGAAGCGTCCCCGGCCCGGGAGCGGTCCCCGGCCTGGGAGCGGTCCCCGGCCTGGGAGCCGTCCCCGACGCGGGAGGCGTCCCCAGCCGGGTAGGCGTCCCCGAAGCCGGAGGCTTCCCCGGCCCGGGAGGCGTCCCCGACACGGGAGCCGTCCCCAGCCTGGGAAACGTCCCCAGCCTGGGAGCGGTCCCCAGCCTGGGAGCCGTCCCCAGCCCGGGCGCCGTCCCCGAAGCCGGAGACATCCTCCTCCACAATGCGGTCGACGATGCCCTGGGCGAGAAGGTCGGCGGAGCGTACGCCCTGGCGGGCAGCGACCTCGTACGCCCGCTCCGTCGTGCGGTGGAGGATCGCGGACGCGCCCTCCGGCGGCAGCGGCGACAGCCAGGCGTGGCGCGCGGCCACGACCCGGTCGGCGGGCAGCAGCGCGAGCGCGGCGCCGCCGGCGCCCTGGCCGAGCAGCAGGCAGAGGGTGGGCGCGGGCAGGGTCACCATGTCGGCGAGGCACCGCGCTATCTCCGCCGCGAGCCCGCCCTCCTCGGCCTCACGGCTGAGCGCGGCCCCCGCGGTGTCGATGACGGTGAGCAGCGGCAGGCCGAGTTCAGCGGCGATGTGCATCCCGCGCCGCGCGGTCCGCAGCCCCGCCGGGCCCAGCGCCTGCCCCTCCCCCGGCCCCTCGGCCGTATCGCCTTCGCGGGCGCTGCGCCGGTTGTGGCCGAGGACGACACAGGGCGTCCCGCCGACCCGGGCGAGCGCGAGCAACAACCCGGGATCGTGCTCCCCGGCCCCCGTACCGCTGAGCGGACTCACATCCTCGGCGGCGACCCGCAACAGATCCCGCACTCCGGGCCGCTCAGCCCGCCGCGAAGCCCGTATCGACACCTCCGCCGACGGCACAACCACTCCCGGCCCCGCGCCGTCGGGGGCCCCGCCGAAGTCGGCGGGCGCGGCCCGATCGTGGGCGGACCCCACGCCCCCGGCGACCCCTGCCGCCTCCGGCGTGGCGGCGCCGTCCACGCCGCCAGGCGCCATGGACGGCCTGCCCCCGGCCGCGGCATCCCCACGCCGCCCGGGTTCCTCCGCCGCTGGGGCGGCGCCGGAGGCCGGGGCCACCCCGGGGCCGGAAGCCGGGGCCACCCCGAGACCGGAGGCCTCGGCGGGCTCGCTCGCGCAGAGGACCCGCAGCACCCGTGCCGCCACGCCCGACAGTCGGCTCAGGGGGAGCACCGCGTCGATCAGGCCGTGGTTCATCAGGTTCTCGGCGTTCTGCACACCGGGCGGAAATTCCTCCCCGTACAGGGCCTCATGCACCCGCGGGCCCATGAAGCCGATGAGGGCGCCCGGCTCGGCGGCGGTGACATGGCCGAGGGAGCCCCAGGAGGCGAGGACGCCGCCGGTTGTGGGGTGGCGGAGGTGGACGAGATACGGCAGGCCCGCCGCCTTGTGGTCCGTGATCGCCGCGGCCACCTTCACCATCTGCAGAAACGCGACCGTGCCCTCCTGCATCCGGGTGCCGCCCGACGCCGGGGCCGCGAGCAGGGGCAGCCGTTCCGCCGTGGCCCGCTCCACGGCGCGTACCAGCCGCTCCCCCGCGGCGACCCCTATCGAGCCGGCCAGGAAGCGGAACTCGCAGGCGACCAGCGCCACCCTGCGCCCCTCGATACGGCCCTCACCAGTGATGACCGACTCGTCCAGCCCGGTGCGCTCCCTTGCCCGCTCCAGGTCGGCCCGGTAGTCGGGGTCGTCCGTGGTGATCTCCACCGGTTCGTCCCAGCCGTGCCAGCTACCGGGGTCGACGATGGCCTCGATCAGCTCACGGGCCGAGGCGCGGGCGGCGCCACGGGAGGCGCCCGGGCCGCCGGAGCCGCCGGAAGAGTTCGTTGCGGTCATATGTGTCACCCTTCCACGCCACCGACCCCCCGCAATCATCGGCGATCACCTCGGGTACCCCCGGGACCGGGCCAGTCTCAGCTCTGCCTGAGCTGCTCCTTAACGGCGCCATAAGACCGGCGAGGAAGCCGTTGGGCGGGGCTAGCGTGCTGCGCGTCACCCCCCAACCGCATCACCCCCCAACCGCGTGACCTCCCAGCGCGTCCCCCACCGAAGGAGCCCCCGACGATGACCGCTCGTGCGACCGCTCACCGCAGAACCGCCCGGCTCGCCGTACTCGGCGTGGTGCCACTCGCCCTCACCGCGCTGACCGCCGACCCGGCCGCCGCGCACGGTTCGATGCAGGACCCGGTCAGCCGGGTGTCGGCGTGTTTCGCGGAGGGGCCGGAGAGCCCGGACTCGGCGGCCTGCAAGGCGGCCGTCCAGGCGGGCGGCACCCAGGCGCTCTACGACTGGAACGAGGTCAACATCCCGGACGCCGCCGGGCGCCACAAGGAGATCATCCCGGACGGAAAGCTGTGCAGCGCGGGCCGCGACAAGTACAAGGGCCTGGACCTGCCGCGCGCCGACTGGCCGGCCACCGCCATGACGGCCGGTGAGCACACCTTCACCTACCGGGCCACCGCGCCCCACCGGGGCAGCTTCGAGCTGTACGTCACCAAGGACGGCTACGACCCGACGAAGCCGCTCACCTGGGCTGACCTGGAGTCGGAGCCGTTCGCCAAGGTCACCGATCCCACGCTGAAGGACGGGAGTTACGTCTTCACGGGGAACGTCCCCGACAAGTCGGGCCGCCATCTGATCTACAGCGTCTGGCAGCGCTCGGACAGCCCGGAGGCGTTCTACACCTGCTCGGACGTGACGTTCGGCGGAGCCGGAGCCGCGGCGGCCAAGGGGGCCGGGACGAGCGCGAGTTCCGCACCCACCGCCGCCGCGCCCAATGACGCGCAGATAGCGGAGGGCACCGAGAAGTCGACCGTCGATCACCACGGCCACGGCGGTGACGACGGCGCCGAGGCCGAACACCAGCCGAAGGCGGCGGACGAGAAGAGCACGGAGGCGAACCAGCCCGAGGCCAAGAGCGCCAAGGTCATGGCCGCGGACACCGAACCGCAGGACGGCAGCGCCGACGGGCAGCGTCTCGCCGAGACCGGGGGCGACGGGTCCACCGCCCCCATGGCCATCGGCGGCGCCGCGGTCCTGGCCGCCGGCGCGGCCGTGCTGTTCGCCGCCGCCAACCGCCGCAAGGCCGTACGCCGCGGCCGCGGCTGAGGCCGTAGGCCGTAACGTAACCGCGGCCGATCGGAGCGAGCCGGTCCCGGGGAGGATGACGCCGCCCCCGGGACCGGCTCTCCTCGTTCCTCCCCCGCCTCGTTCAAGCACCCTTCACGACGAGTCGCCCGTCACCAACATCCCCGGACAGGGCCTACGCTTCCTCGTCGGCCAGCGCCGCGTCGAGGGCCGCCGTCAGCCGCTGCACCCGGGCCTGCAGGTCCACCGCCTCCGCCAGGCCGAGGCCGCTGGCCTCGATCGCCTTCAGGGGGACGCCCTGGGCGCGCTCCTTCAGCGCCGCGCCCTCCGCCGTCAGCCGGACCGTCACCGAGCGCTCGTCGTGTGCGCTGCGCTCGCGCTGGACGAGTCCGGCCGTCTGCATCCGCTTGAGCAGCGGCGAGAGGGTACCCGAGTCCAGCCGCAGGAACTCCCCCAGCCGCTTGACCGGCATCTCCCCGTACTCCCAGAGCACCAGCATGGCCAGGTACTGCGGATAGGTCAGCCCCGTGTCGCTCAGCACCCGGCGGTAGAGGCCGTCGAAGGCGCGGGAGGCGGCGTGCAGGGAGAAGCAGAGCTGCCGATCGAGCCGGAGCAGTTCATCGGCGGGGTGCGGCTCCGGGGTGGTGCGATCGGTGTCGGTGGTGGTGCGGTCGGGCTGGTGTGACATGTGTCCAGCGTACCCTTTAGTTGTGCACAACTTAATTGTGTGCTGTACTTCCATCCGGAGGCAGGGCGCACCGGGCGCCCACCTCCCGACTGCCTGACACGAAAGGGATGGTCTTCATGGACGCGATCTACACCGCGGTGGCCACTGCCAACGGACGCGACGGCCGGGCCGTGAGCTCCGACGGACAGCTCGACCTGCCGCTCGCCATGCCGCCCGCCCTCGGCGGCAACGGCCAGGGCACCAACCCCGAGCAGCTCTTCGCCGCGGGCTACGCCGCCTGCTTCGCGTCCGCGCTCGGCCTCGTCGGCCGCCAGGCCAAGGTCGACACCAAGGACATCTCCGTCACCGCCGAGGTCGGCATCGGCAAGGACGAGGCGGACGGCGGCTTCGGGCTCAAGGTGACGCTGCGCGTCGAGCTGCCGGGCGACCTGGAGAACGAGACCGGCCGCAAGCTGGTCGAGCAGGCGCACCAGGTGTGCCCGTACTCCAAGGCGACGAAGGGCAACCTCGAGGTCGAGCTCGTCGCCGAGTAATCGGACGACGGCCGCTCGTCGCCGGGGCGGTCGAGGGCGGGCTGGTAGCGGCGCGAGGCGGACCAGCCCGACGGGCGACGCGCCCTGCTCGTACGGACCGAGACAGGGCGCGCCATGACGGGCAAGCGTCAGTCGTCCGACGCACAGGTGGTCGGGGTGGCGTGATCCGGATCGAGGGCATTGACGGCCTCATGGAAGGCCAGCCCGTCGGTCAGGCCGATGGCCAGATGCTCCGAGATGTCGGTCGCGCACAGATCCTGGATCACCACGTTCTTGACGTTCGGACCGGAGAGGAACTGCGCCTGGTAGGGGGTCGCGACCTCGTCGTACTTGGTCGCGATGACGGTGTAGCGCACTCCGGGGACGGTGTCGCCGCCCTCGTTGAGGCGCCGCAGGAAGTCCGAACCGACCACCTGGTCCATCAGCCCCGGGGCGCCCTTGGCGATGAGATCGCCGACCCCGGGGAAGTAGTCCAGCAGCTTCGTCAGCCCGGACAGGGTGGTGCCGTGGTTGGTGGGGGCGATGCCGACCAGGGCGTTCACCTTCGGCGCGCCACCGAGGAACTTGAGGTAGTAGCGGGGCATCATCCCGCCCTGCGAATGCCCGACCATGTCGACCTTGGCGGCGCCGGTGGCGGCGAGCACCCGGTCGACATGGGTGGACAGTTGCTTCGCCGACTGGTCGACCGCCCCGAGACCGTGGAAGAACGGCACGGCGGGCAGTTGGCCGTAGTCGAGGGAGAAGACGCAGTAACCGCGCTTGACCAGGTAGGGCGCGAAGCCGAGCCAGTTGTCGACGGAGTTGCCGAGGGTGCCGTGCACCAGGACGACGGGGCGCGGGTGTTGGGCCGAGGGCTTGCAGGAGTAGTCGTTCCAGCCGCTGCTCACCCCCTGCGACGCGGTGTCCGTGGCGAGCGCGGCGGTGGGGGTCGCCACGGTCGCCGCGACCGCGAGGGCCAGGGCGGGCAATAACGTGCGGGGCTTGGTCTTCCGGAATCGCCGGATACGCCTCCGGGGCAGCATCACATGAACTCCTCGCTGGTGGGGGAGAGAGTTGCGCTGACGGTGCGCTTGCGCTGCGCCCTGCGATCCGGATCACAAGAAGTGGTGCGCTCAATCGAAATTACGCGCGAGTAGCAAAGCCATCCAGCCATTCGTCAGTGAAGGAACGTTTACACGCTTTTCACGTGACGTCCAGGAATGCGCCGGGTTACGCGAAGTGGGAAAACCAGTGGGACTGGTGGGACCTGCGGCTTACGCGACGTCGAGGAATCCGGCGGGCCGGACCGCGGAGATGCCGAAGCGGGCCCGGGCCCGGTCGGCGGCGGCCTCCAGGCGGCGTGACTTCTCGTCCGCGGGGTCGAACGTGAGCTGATGGGAGGCGAGTTCGGCGTCCATCAGCCCCTCGAAGCGCAGCGCCACGGACCGCACCCGGGCCCGCTGCAGCCCGAGCGCGTCATGCAGCGCGTACGCGGCGGCGGTCAACGCCGGGGTGTGCGCGGTCGGCTCGGTCAGGGTGCGGGAGCGGGTGGTCGTGGAGCGGTCGGCGTAGCGGACGGTGAGGCTGATCGCGGCCGCGACCTGCCCACTCGTCCGCAGCCGGACACCGAGCCCGTCGGCGAGGGTGAGCAGCGCGCGGCGCCTGCGGACCGGGTCCAACTCGTCGTGGCGGAAGCGGTGTTCCGCGCCCATCGCACGGGCGGGGGCGTTCGGGGTGACCGGCGCCGGGTCGATACCGCGCGCCCACGCGTGGACGCGGCGCGCGGTCGCCGCGCCGAGGATCCGCTGCAGAGTGGACAGCGGCGCGGCGGCGATCCGCGCGGCGCTGTCCAGCCCGTACGCGCTCAGGGTGCGCGCGGTCGCGGGCCCCACCCCGGGCAGGGCGATGGGCGGCTTGCGCGCCAGGAACGCCGCGACGGCGTCCGGATCACCGGGAACGGTACGGACGGACCCGGCCGCTTGGCCGGACCTGCCGCCGGACCCGCCTCCGGACCGGCCGCCCCTGGAGGCGGGGGCGCCGGGCTCCTGGGCGGCCATGCGCGCGAGCAGGGGGTTGGCGGCGACGCCGACGGTGCAGTCCACGCCGTACCGGGCCAGCGCCCGGACCCGTACGATCTCGGCCAACCCCGCCGCGTCCCGCCCGAAGTACCGCAGCGCGCCCCGCACATCCGCGAACGCGGCATCGGGCGGCAGCGCCTCGACGACGGGCGTCAGCTCACCGAGCAGGGTGAGCAGGCCCTGGTAGACATCCTCCCCGGGCGCGGGATGGAACCGCACGTACAACACATGCGGCACGTCGCCCTCACGAACCGAGTCCGAGGCGTTGCCGTCCCCACCGGAACTGCCCGGACCCTCCGCCCCTGCCTCAGCCGAACCTCCGACCGCTTCAGCCGAACCCCCGCCGCCCGGGCCTCCGCCGTCCGTGCCTCCACCCCGGGGCCTGGCCGATGAATCCTCAGCCACTTCCCCCTCTCCAGTCGCTCCCCCGACGCCACCCGAGGCCCGGCCCGAGCTGCCGGCCGACGCCCCCTCAGCGACCTCACCGCTCAACTCCTCACCGCCGCCCGAGCACACATCGGCCACGCCCCCGGGCGTGGTGGCGCCGGCCGGGCGTCCGGCAGACCCGCCAAGGGACGCCACGCCGACCACGGCACCGGGCGCCGCTTCGGCCGTCCCCCGTGACACGGTCGGCTCGGCCGACGCCGTCTGGCGCATGTCGGCCCGAGCGCCAAGCGGGACGACACCGGCCAGTCGCGCAGCGGACACGCCCACAGCACCCACCCCGCGCCCGGGCACCGGCGTACCCGAGCGCGCCTCGGCCAGGAGGCCGGGCGAGGTGGCGCTGGAAACACGACGGGGCTGCCGGCCCTTAGGCGCGGGCGCCCCGGCCACGGTCACCGGCCCGGCCGGGCGCGCCCCGGTCACAGCACCCGGCAGGGGCGTACCCGACGCGGGCGTGCCCGGCGGGCGGGGCGAGAGGGAATTGTGGCCGAAAATCATCCCGCGCTCCCCGGGCTCGCATGCCACAGCTTGCGGCCGGTGGCGGCCTGGTCGCCCGCGGGCTGGAGGTCGGCCCAGGGGTGCATGGCGTAACCGGTGGGCATCTCGATCCGGCGGCCGGAGTCGGAGTCACTGCCGGAGTCGGAGCCCGCCTCGCGGCCGGTACCGGAGCCCGCCTCGGCCGTCTCCGGGCCCGCCCCCGCCAGTTCGGCGGCGACCGCTTCGAGGCCGCCCTCCTTCCTGAGCTGGGCCAGTTCGGCGAGGTTCCACACGGCCGAGCCGACGACGCTGAGGCTGCGCGGGCCGCGCCGCTGGACCACGCCGCGTACGAGCAGCAGCCAGGAGTGGAAGACGGTGTGCGCGCACGCCGCGTGGCTGTCGTCGAAGAAGGCGCAGTCGACCAGCCCCGTACCGTCGTCGAGCGTGGTGAAGATGACCCGGCGCCCCGAGCGGATCGGCGGGGTCTGGGTGGCGGCCTTGGCGCCGGCGACGAGCACGACCTCCCCGTGCGGCGCGTCGCGCAGCCGCTTCGCGGGGATCGCGCCCAGCTCCTCCAGGAAGTCCCGGTGGTCGCCCATCAGATGGCGGGAGACGTCCATGCCGAGGATGCCGAGTTCGGCGCCGAGGCGTTCGTCCGCGTCGAGGTCGGGGAGTCCGGCGGGGGCGGCGGGGCCGGTTTCGGCCAGCGGAAGCTGGCCCTCCGCGTTATGCCGGGCGGCGGCGCCCCGGTGCTGCCGGTGCAGTTCGGCGATCTGCAGCAGCAGATCGCGACGGCTGGCGCCGAACGCGTCCAACGCGCCGACCTGGGCCAGCCGTTCGGCGACCGGCCGCCCGGGGTGGGCGCGCAGCCACAGGTCCTGGAGCGAGGAGTAGGGCGCTCCGGCCGCGATCCGCTCGGTCTCGGCCTCGCTGATGCCGTGGACGTCGCTCAGCGCCAGCCGGACACCGATGTCCCCCTTACTGCGGCCATCCCCCCTACTGCGCCCGTCCTCCTTGTTACTGATGTCACGAGAATCACCAGACGTCAGTTCGATTTGATAGGCGGCGCCCGACCGGTTCACATCCAGCGGCAGGATCGGCACTCCGCGTCGCCGCGCGTCCGCCAGCAGCAGCCGCTTCGGGTACATCCCGGGGTCATGGGTGAGCAGCCCGGCGTAGAAGGCGGCCGGATGGTGCGCCTTGAGCCAGGCGGACTGATACGTCGGGACCGCGAAGGCGACGGCATGCGCCTTGCAGAAGCCGTACGAGCCGAACGCCTCGACGATCTCCCAGGTGCGCGCCAGCACCTCCGGCGCATAGCCCCGCTTCTCCGCCTCCGCGTGGAACCAGGCCCGCACCCGCCCCTGCCGCTCGGGGTTGGACAGCGCGCGCCGCGCCTCGTCGGCGAGGTCCCGTTCACATCCGGTCATGATCGACACGATCTTGATGATCTGCTCATGGAAGACCACGACCCCGTGGGTCTCGCGCAGCGCGTCCTCCAGGTCCGGATGCGGATAGCGCGCGGGCTTGCGGCCGTGCCGGGCGTCGATGAAGGGCCGGACCATGTCGGCGGCGACCGGGCCCGGCCGGAAGAGCGATATGTCGACCACGAGATCGTGGAAGGAGGTGGGCTGCAGCCGACCGAGGAGATCGCGCTGACCGGGCGATTCGATCTGGAAGCAGCCGAGTGTCTCGGTGGAGCGGATCAGGTCGTAGGTGGCCGGATCGCCGGGCCGGACCTGCCCGGGGTCGTCGATGTCCACGACCCGCCCGGTGGTCCGCCGGATCTCCGCGACCGCGTGCGCCATCGCGGACTGCATCCGCACCCCGAGGACGTCGAGCTTGAGCAGTCCGAGCTCCTCCACGTCGTCCTTGTCGAACTGCGACATGGGAAAGCCCTCGCCGCTGGTCGGCACGATGGGCGTACGGGCCAGCAGCCCGGCGTCCGAGAGCAGCACACCGCAGGGGTGCATGGCGATGCCACGGGGCAGTCCGTCGAGCGCCTCGACCAGCTCCCAGAACTTGCCGAAACGTTCCTGCTCGGCGGTCGCTTCTCGTAGCGCCCGCAGCTCGGGCAGTTCCGCGAGCGCCGCGCGGGCATCGCGGGCGCGGATATGCGGGAAGGACTTGGCGAGCCGGTCCACCTCGGCCGGGTCCATGCCGAGCGCCGCGCCCACGTCCCGTACGGCATGGCGCACCCGGTAGGTCTCGGGCATCGAGACGGTCGCGACCCGCTCCGCCCCGAACCGCTCGAAGATCGCGCGATAGACGTCGAGCCGGCGCGCGGACTCCACATCGATGTCGATATCGGGCAGCGCGGCCCGCCGCACCGACAGGAAGCGCTCCATCAGCAGGTCATTGGCCACGGGGTCGGCGTGGGCGATGCCCAGCAGATGGTTGACGAACGATCCGGCGCCGGAACCACGGGCGGCCACCCGGATGCCGAGCTCCCGGGTGTCGTCGACGACCTGCGCGACGGTGAGGAAGTACGAGGCGAAGCCGAGCCGTTCGATGGTGCGCAGCTCGTCCTCGAGCCGCTCCCAGCGCACCCGGTCCCGGTCGTACCCCCGCAGCACCATGGCGGCGGCGCAGCGCGACCGCAGCACCCGCTCGGCGCTCCGCCGCCCGGCCCCGACCAGCCGGGGCTCGGGGAAGTGGACGCTGCCCAGGCCGATGTGGTCCTCGGGGTCGACCAGACACGCGGCGGCGGTGCGCCGGGTCTCCTCCAGCAGGCGGTGCGCGGCGTCCCGCCGCATCCCGGCCGCCTCCACGATCCGCTCGGCCGCCTTCGCCATGTCCCGGGGCCCCTTGAGCCAGCGCTCACCGCTGTCGAGCGCCCCGGGGGTGCGCGGGTCGATGGGGACGAGCCGGCGGGCCGCGTCCAGGACGTCGGCGACCGGCCCCTCCCCCGGATCGGCGTAGCGGGCGGCGTTGCTCAGCACGGCCGGGATGCCCTGGTCGGCGGCGAAGCCGACGGTACGGGCGGCGAGCCGCAGCGAGCCCGGGCCGGTGCCGGTGCGGCCGTGCCATACGGCTTCCAGCCGCAGCGCGCCGCCGAAGAGTTCACGCCAGGGGGCGATCAGCCGCGCGGCCCGGTCGGGGCGCCCTGCGGCCAGGGCCCGGCCGACATCGGAGTCCGGGCCGAGCAGCACGGTCAGCGGGGCGAGCGCGCCGGGGTCGCTCACCAGGTCGCGCCAGTGCAGCAGGGGCGGCCCGTCGCCGTTCGTCCGGGCGGATCCGGAGTGAGTGAGCCCCGCATGGGCGGCGGAGACCAGCCCGCACAGCGCGGCCCAGCCGGCCGCGCCGTCCCGGGCGAGGAAGACCGCCCGGGGCGTGGACTCGTCGATGAACGCCCCGCCGCGCACCGGCGTACGGCGCCGAACGGTGCGCCCCGGCTCCGGGTCCTCCCTCCGTACGGCGAGGTCCACCCCGAAGAGCGGCCGCACTCCCGCGCGCTCACACGCCCGGGCGAACCGCACCGCTCCGGCGAGGCTGTCGCGGTCGGTCAGCGCGATCGCGTCCATGCCGCGCTCGGCGGCCCGCTGCGCCAGCCGCTCCGGGTGCGCGGCCCCGTACCGCATGGAGAACCCGGACGCGGTGTGCAGATGCGTGAAGCCTGGCATCCGCACCTCCCGCTGCTCACACCCCCTGACCGACCCTGCTTGTCCCACGCCCCACCATAACCCCATTCTCGAACAGACGTGCGAGTCGGTTCGATCGCGCTTCCCCTCTCCACCATAAGCACCTAAAACGCCCTTTAATCCCGCGTGTCGCCTTGCGAACGCGACGCACGGAAGCCGGTCGGTCGAATCCATGGGCCGGTCACCGGCCCGCGCGTATGCTGATCACCATGACGGAGGGATCCCTGCTCGACCTGCTACGGGAGCAGCGCACCGGCGCGCTCGTCACCCTCAAGCGCGATGGACGGCCGCAGCTCTCCAATGTCGCCTTCACCTATGACCCCGCGACGCGCCTCATCCGGATCTCGGTCACCGATGACCGCGCCAAGACCCGCAATCTGCGCCGCGATCCGCGTGCGAGCTTCTACGTCACCAGCGGGGACCACTCCTCCTATCTGGTCGCCGAGGGCGATGCCGAGCTGACGCCGGTCGCCGCCGACCCCCATGACGCCACCGCCGATGAGCTGGTGGAGGTCTACCGCGCGATCCAGGGCGACCATCCGGACTGGGAGGAGTTCCGCACCGCGATGGTGGCCGAGCGACGGCTGGTGCTGCGGTTGCGCGTGGGGCGCGGCTACGGCTGGGGCCGGCAGGCCGGGGCCCTGAGCGGAGAGCTGGGCTAGAGCGGCCACCACCGGTCAGCTTGCCCTGGCAGGTTCTCGCTCTAGCGGGGTACGCGGCAGCCCTCACCCCAGAGGCATCATGGACATCACTCGGTCCTGCTCACCTGAGCGTCCTTGAATCGATTTGAGCGCCTCGGGCACCTCACTGAGCACGCCATCCACCGGGGGCGCGAAACGGCGCCGGGGTCCTCCGAGGGGCGCAACCGCGCGCTGTCGCGCACCCGGTCGCCACGCGGCGTTCCGCGCCCGGCCATCTCCCGCACGCGACAATAAGCCACCGAACGACTACTTGTAGCGACCGGAAGTGCTCGATCGACGTGCGTTCCTGACGCGCACCGCGTAAGACTCCGTCCGGTATCTGCAACGACGAGCAAGGGAGTGTTCGAAATGCGGAAGACTACTGGGGCGATCGGGCTCGGAGCCGCTCTGGCCGTGAGCGCCGTGCTGGGGATCGGCACGAGCGGCACGGCGAGCGCCCAGCCCGCCAAGCCGCAGAGCCTGTACCCGCCCTCCGCGCTGGTCCTCACCGTCGGCTGGGGAGCCGACGGGGCCACGACCGAGGTCCAGCGAGCGGTGACACTGAGCTGTCGCCCCACCGCCACCGGCACCCACCCGGCCCCCGCCAAGGCATGCGCCGAACTCCGCTCCGTGGGCGGCACGTTCGGCCAGCTGCGCACCGGCGCGGAGCCCGGCCGGGTGTGCACCAAGGAGTGGCACCCCATCACGGTCACCGCCGAGGGGATCTGGGACGGCCGCCGGGTGTCGTACGAGCACACCTTCGCGAACAACTGCTTCAAGAGCGCGGCCCCGACGATGGTCTTCGAGTTCTGACCGGCTGACCGACCACCGAACACGGCAATGAGCACAAACAGCCTGAGTACAACGGGCTGAGCACGGCAAAGGGAAAGCCCCCGGACACCGTCCACGGGTGTCCGGGGGCCTGCTCTTGTTCACACGGGAGCGGACCGCGGGAGCGAAACGCGTCCCAGGTCAGCCGATCTCGGCGCCGAACGCCTGCAGCGCCTCCGGCACCGGCTGGAAGAAGGTCTCGCCGCCCGAGGAGCAGTCACCGCTGCCGCCGGAGGTCAGACCCAGCGCGGTGTCGCCCGCGAAGAGCGCGCCGCCGCTGTCGCCGGGCTCGGCGCAGACCGTGGTCTGGATCAGCCCCTCGACCGTCCCCTCCTGGTAGTTGACGGTCGCGTTGAGGCCGGTGACCTCGCCGTCGTGCACCTGGGTGGTGGAGCCGCTGCGCGTCACCTTCTGGCCGACCGTGGCGTCACCGGCCTTGGAGATGGCCTGGGTGCTGCCGTTGTAGAGGTCGACCGCGCTCGGGTGGTCGGTGTCCTTGGTGTACTTGACCAGCCCGTAGTCGTTACCGGGGAAGTCGCTGCCCTCGTTGGTGCCGATCTCCTCGCCGCCCTGCGAGTCCGACCAGCTGCTGATGGCCTCGGTGCAGTGACCGGCGGTCAGGAAGTACGGCTGGCCGCCCTTGACCACGTTGAAGCCCAGCGAGCAGCGCCCGCCGTCGCCCCAGATGGCGTCGCCACCGGCGATGAAGGTGGAGAACTTACCGGCCGAGTGCTTCACCTCGACCTTGTCGCCGAGCGCGTCGGTGACCTTGCCGAGGGTGGCCATCCGGGCGCCCTTGACGGAGCTGTCCGCGGTGACGACGACCTTGTTGCTTCTGGGGTCCACCGACCACGAGGTGCCGGGGATGGTGGCCTTCTCCTTGAGCGTCTGACGCGCCTCGCTCAGCTCGGCCAGGGTGTGCTTGACGACCTTGACCTCGGCCCCGGCGTCCCGGACCTTGTCCACGACACCCTTGTTGACCACATTGACGACGAGCTTCTTGGCCTTGGCGTCGTAATACGCACCCGCCGTGTCGCTCTTGAGCGACGAGGTGAGGGTGTTGGCGAGCTTTCCGGCGGCGCCGACCGAGAGGGTGTCGGGCTGGGTCTCACCGGGGGCGGCGTTGGCGCTCTGCAGGGTGATGCCCGTGGCGACCAGGGCCGCGATGCCGGCTCCGGCTATGGCGACACGACGCTTGGGTATGCGGCGGTGCTTCAAGTCTCTGCCTTCCAGTGGGGGGTTGGGCCCGACGGCAGTGGGGTGCCAGGGCCCGGAGGGCGTAACGACATGGCGCTTCTCCCCACTCAGGGGCGCGTCCATGCCAAATTGCGCCGCCGAGTATTCCCACCGCCACCGGCCGCGCACAAGGGTGCGTTCGCGTCATCGCCGTGAAATTTACCCGGCGGCCTCATGTCCGGACATGGCGGTGCCCGCACACCTTCTGGGTGTACGGGCACCGAATCAGGTATCCGGACGAGCCGTCAAACCGGGCGAATCAACCGCGCGCGATCCCCTGGCAAGAGGCCCTCTGGCGAGCCCCCTTGGCGAGAGCCCCTTGGTGGTTCACCTCCGGCGGGAGAGACGGGCTTCACTTCACCGGTCCACGGCACGCGGCTCCGGCTCGCGCTCGGTGAGCGTCGGCATCGCCTGCCGGGCGGGCTGGGCCGGCTGCGCGGGCGCGGCCTCCCGCTCCGGGGCGGTGGCCGGACCGGCGGCCGGGGCGCCGCCCTCCGCATCGCCCTCCGTCCGGGCGGCCATCTGGGCGGCGGCCGGGATCTCCTGTGCACCCCGCTCCAGGAAGCGCAGCAGCTCGACCGGGATGGGCAGCACCAGCGTGGAGTTCTTCTCTGCGGCGACCGCCATCACCGTCTGCAGCAGCCGTAGCTGGAGGGCCGAGGGGGTGTCGGCCATCTGGGCGGCGGCCTCGGCCAGCTTATGCGACGCCTGCAGCTCCGCGTCCGCGTTGATGACCCGGGCGCGGCGCTCCCGGTCGGCCTCCGCCTGGCGGGCCATCGACCGCTTCATGGTCTCCGGCAGCGACACGTCCTTGATCTCCACCCGGTCGATATGGACGCCCCAGCCGACGGCCGGGCTGTCGATCATGAGCTCGAGGCCCTGGTTGAGCTTCTCCCGGTTGGAGAGCAGATCGTCCAGATCGCTCTTCCCGATGATCGACCGCAACGAGGTCTGGGCCATCTGGGAGACGGCGAAGCGGTAGTCCTCCACCTCGATGAGCGCTTCGGCCGGGTCCACGACCCTGAAGTAGACGACGGCGTCCACCCGCACGGTCACGTTGTCCCGGGTGATGCCCTCCTGGGCGGGCACGGGCATCGTCACGATCTGCATATTGACCTTCTGGAGCCGGTCGACCATCGGAGCGATCATGGTGAACCCCGGCCCCCGGATATCCGAGCGCAGCCTCCCGAGCCGGAAGACCACACCCCGCTCGTACTGCTTGACCACCCGGGCCGCGGCCAGCGCGCCAAGGGCGCCGAGGCAAGCCAGTACCACTATCAATGTCACGAGCGCATCGACCATCACGGCCACCTGCCGTCCGTATCGCGAACAATGCCCCTCGTGGGGTACATGTCCACGATAGTCCGCCCGTCGGACAGTGGGGAGGGCTGCGGAATGGCCCCTTCCGGCGGCACGGAAAGGCCCCGCCCAGGGGCATGGCGAGACCCCGTCCGGAGGCGCGGAGAGCCCCCGTCCGGTGGCCCGGACGGGGGCTCTCGATCAGCCTGGTGCGGAGATGATCAGCGAAGGGACGGCGCCGATCAGTAGACGCTCACGCCGTACGCGTTCAGCGCCTCGACGACCGGCTGGAAGAACGTGGTGCCACCGGAGGTGCAGTTACCGCTGCCGCCGGAGGTGAGGCCGAGGGCGGTGGAGCCGGCGTAGAGCGGGCCGCCGCTGTCGCCGGGCTCGGCGCAGACCGTGGTCTGGATCATGCCGTAGACGATGTCGCCATTGCCGTAGTTGACCGTGGCGTTCAGCGCGGTGACCCGGCCGCTGTGGATGCCGGTGGTGGAGCCGCGCCGGGTGACCGTCTGGCCCACGGTCGGGTTGGCGGCCGAGGTGATGTCCTGGCTGCCGACGGTGCCCTGGGGGGTGACCGAGCCGCTGTACCGGACCAGACCGTAGTCGTTGGTCGGGAAGCTGGAGCCGGACGTCGGGCCGATGGTGGTGCTGTGGCCGGAGTTCGACCACCAGGTGCCCGCACCGTCGGTGCAGTGACCGGCGGTGACGAAGTAGTTGGCCCCACTGCTGTTGCGCACGTTGAAGCCGAGGGAGCAGCGCCAGCTATCCGCGTAGATAGCGTCTCCGCCCGAGATCAGCTTCTGAATCTTGCCCGAGGTCCGCTTGACCTCGATCGCGTCGGCGCTCGCGCCGGCGGTGTTCTTGATCTTGGCTATCTCGCTCTGGGACACCGTGCCGTCGGCGGTGACGACGAGCTTGTTGGTCGCCTTGTCGACATACCAGGCGGTGCCCGCGACATCGGCCTCAAGGACGGCGTTGCTCGCCGACTTGGCCTCCGCCGCGCTGAAGGTGCGGGTGCCGTCGCTTCCGGCGTAGGCGGCGGGGGCGGCGAGTGCCGCTCCGGCCACCAGGGCGGAGGTCGCGGCGATCAGGGCGATACGTCTCGCCTGCTTGCCGTGGGGGGCGTTGCGCTTGATCCTCAACTCTTCCTCCGGGGGAATCGGGGGTCCGCCTGGGTGGGCAGGCCCGTGAGGCGCAGTCATGGGGCACGTCGATGACCGATACGACCCGATTCGGCGTGCCCCTGACAAGCGCTTCCGGAAGTATTCGTGGCCACGGGCAGACCGCGCAAGAGGACAATTCGGAACGGCTGTCGGGCACACGCCACATAGCCCCGGCGGGTTCAGGCCGCCGGGGCTTGTGCTCCCATCCCCTGGGTAACCCCTGAGACGGACGCACGGGCGATCGGGTTCCGCTATGGCGTCGGCCGGTCACATCCCCGCGGCCGGGCCGGTGCCGAGCCGCTCAGCCCCGCTCCCCCGGATAGGGAAGTCCCAGGTGGTCACGGAGTGTCGTACCGGTGTACGCGGTGCGGAACACCCCGCGCTCCTGAAGCAGCGGCACCACCCGCTCCACGAAGTCATCGAGCCCGCCGGGGGTCAGATGCGGGACGAGGATGAAGCCGTCGGCGGCGTCGGCGGCGACGAATTCCGCCATCTGTGCGGCGACCGTCTCCGGGGTGCCGATGAACGACTGACGCCCGTTCGCCTCGATGACGGTCTGCCGGATGGACAGCCCTTTCTCCTCCGACAGCGCCCGCCACTTGGCTGCGACGGCCAGCGGATCGCCATGCCGCACCCGGCCCTGGGCCAACTGCGAGCCGGGGTCGGGGTCGATGTCCGGAAGTGGCCCGTCCGGGTCGTAGCCGGACAGGTCCACACCCCAGATCTGTTCCAGGGTGAGAAGCGCGGTCTGTGGTGAGACCTGCTGGAGCCGGATCTCCGCGGCCTTCTCCCGGGCGTCGGCCGCGGTGTCGCCGAGGACCAGGGTCACCCCGGGCATGATCTTCAGCTCCTCCGGGGCGCGCCCGTACCGCGCCAGCCGCCGCTTGACGTCGGCGTAGAAGGCGCGCCCGGCCTCCAGCGAGCCATGCCGGGTGAAGATGATGTCCGCGGCGGAGGCGGCGAACTCCCGGCCCTCGTCGGAGTCCCCGGCCTGGATCACCACCGGATGGCCCTGCGGTGAGCGCTCCACGCCGAACTCGCCGTCGATGGTGAAGTGCCGGCCGGTGTGGGCGAACGGGCGGGGCGTGCCGTCCGGCGGCCAGGAGTCCCACAGCTCACGGGCGGTGGCGACGAACTCGGCGGCCCGGGTGTAGCGGTCGGCCCGGTCCAGGAAGCCGCCGCGCCGGAAGTTCTCGCCGGTGAAGGCGTCGGAGGAGGTGACCACGTTCCAGGCGGCGCGGCCCCCGCTGAGATGGTCCAGGGAGGCCAGCCGGCGGGCCAGTTCGTACGGTTCGTTGAACGTGGCGTTGACGGTGGCGGCCAGCCCCAGCCGTTCGGTGACGGCGGCGAGCGCGTTCAGCAGGGTGATCGACTCGGGCCTGCCGACCACGTCGAGGTCGTGGATCCGGCCGTTGTGCTCGCGCAGCCGCAGCCCCTCGGCGAGGAAGAAGAAGTCGAACAGCCCGCGCTCGGCGGTGCGCGCGAGATGTTCGAAGGAGGCGAAGTCGATCTGGCTTCCGAGAGCGGGGTTGCGCGAAGCGCATCGGCCAGGGGTGGTGGTCGGGCTGGCGGGCGGGACAGTCCAGACGGTGGTGTTGTTGACGCCCGGGAAGTGGGCCGCGAGATGGATCTGCTTGTGCTGCCTGCTCATCGGGCGGCCTCCCGCTCCAGGGCGTAGCGGCTGGCCGGACGGGAAAGCCCCAGGTGGTCACGGAGTGTCGCACCGGGATAGAAGGTGCGGAACAGCCCTCGGTGCTGGAGCAGCGCCACGGTGCCGTTGACGAAACGCTCCAGGTCATGGCGTGGGGCGACGGGGGTGATGTGGAACCCGTCCACCGCGTCGGCGGTATGCCAGCCGGTGATCAGCTCGGCGAGCTCGACCGGTCCCCCTCGGTACAGCGGCGGTCCGCCGGGCATCCCGGTCAGCGTGACCGGCGGGGCGTTCCCGGCCGCGCCCTCCCCGTCGGCCAGGTCCACGGCGATGGAGGCGAGCACGGTGAGCGTGCCGGGCTCCCGGCCGTGTGCCACCGCCCGGCGCTTCAGCTCGTCGCGGATGCGGCCCGCCTCCTCCGGGGAGGTGGCGCGGAGGTACACCACATCGGCGTGTCGGGCCGCGGTCTGCCAGGTCACCGGGTCGGTGGCGGCGACGGCCACCACCGGGTGGCCCTGCGGCGGCCGGGGCACGATGGCCGGGCCGCGCACCGAGAAGTGCGCGCCCTCGAAGTCCACGTAGTGCAGCTTGTCGCGGTCGATGAAACGGCCGGTGGCGGTGTCACGGATCTCGGCGTCGTCCTCCCAGCTGTCCCACAGCCGGGCCATCACATCGGCGACCTCCCCCGCCTCGGCCCACAGCTCCCCGGCCGGGGCGGCGGGGCGGCGGCCCACCAGCCGCGCCTCCTCCTCCGTCGCCGACACCTCGACCCGCCAGCCCGCCCGGCCGCGGCTGACCCAGTCCAAGGTGGCCACGGCGGAGGAGACATGGAACGGCTCGGTATGGGTGGTGGTGACGGTCGGCACCAGTCCGATCCGCCCGGTGGCGGGCGCGACACGCGCGAGGACGGCGAGCGCGTCGAGCCTGCCCCGACCCGGTCCCGGAGGGCCGAAGGTGTCGTCCAGGGTGATGAAGTCGAGCGTGCCCTCCTCGGCGAGGCGGGCGAGCTCCACGTAGTACGGCGCCTGGTACTGCCCGTCGCCGTCGATGGCGGCGGCCAGGTGCAGGGTGCCGGTCGGTACGGCCATGGTCGGGGCCTCTCGGTCATGGGTGGGGGGTCACGGTCACGGCGTGGGCAGACCGGGCGGGTTGATCTCGGACTTCTTCACCGCCTCGCCGGCGAGCCCCCAGCGCTTGAGGACCTTGGCGTACGAACCGTCCTTGATCACATGGTCGATGGCCGCGGCGTAGGCGTCGACCAGCCCGCTGCCCTTCCTGGTGGTGGCCGCGATCTTGCCCTGCACCTGCTCGCCACCGCCCGAGAAGCGGCCGATCACCTGGGTCTGGCCGGCCGAGGCGACGTGATAGGCGGAGGTGGGGTGGGGGCCGAAGTAGGCGTCGATACGGCCCGATTGAAGGGCTAGGTAGTAGTCGGTGTCCTTCTGGAAGTACTTGATGTCCACGGGCTTGCGGCCCGCCTTCTCGTTCTCCTTGCTCCAGTCGACCAGGATCTTCTCCTGGTTGGTGCCCGAGGAGACCGAAACGGTCTTGCCCGCCACGTCCTTGGGGCCCTTGACCCGCCAGGAGGTGCCCTTCTTGGCCTCGAAGGCGAGATCGTCCAGCCGGTAGGTGGCGAAGTCGTACTTCTCCTTGCGCTCCTCGGTGACCGTCACATTGGAGAAGACGCCGTCGAACTTGGAGCTGTCGAGACCGACGAAGAGGTTCTCCCAGGAGACCGACTGGAAGTCGACCTTGAGCCCGAGGGTGTCGGCGACCAGCGTGGCGATGTCTATCTCGGAGCCGATCCGCGTCTTGTCGTCCGTCGCGTAGAAGCCGAGCGGGGCGGCGGCGTCGGCGCTGCCGCCGATGTGCAGGGTGCCGCGCTTGCGGATCGAGGCCGGCACCTTCGCGGCGATCGAGTCGACCTTCTTCGCTCTGACGCGGTGCTGGTCGGGACCGATATTGATGGCGCCCTTCTTGCCCTTGGAGCCCACCGTCTCCTGGACATCGCCGTCGCCGCAGCCGCCGAGCAGGGCGGCGGCGGTGAGGGCGGCGACGGCGGTGACGATGGTGCGGCGGGTCTTCACGGGGGTGCTCCTTGCGTGGGTGAACATCGGTGGCCTCGCGGACATCAGTGGTCTCGCGGACCTCGGTGATCTCGTGAACATCGGCGGCCTCAGAGGACCTTGGAGAGAAACGCCTTGGTGCGTTCCTGGCGTGGGGCGTCCAGCACCTCGGCGGGTGTGCCCTGCTCGACGATCCGGCCGTCGTCCATGAAGACGACGGTGTCGGCGACCTCCCGCGCGAAGCCGATCTCATGGGTGACGACGATCATCGTCGTGCCCTGATGAGCCAGGTCCTTGATGACGTCGAGGACCTCGCCGACCAGTTCGGGGTCGAGGGCGGAGGTCGGCTCGTCGAAGAGCAGCAGCTCGGGCTCCAGGGCGAGGGCGCGGGCGATCGCCACCCGCTGCTGCTGTCCGCCGGAGAGCTGCCGGGGGTACGCGGCCGCCTTGTCGGCCAGACCGACCCGGGCGAGCAGCGTCTCGGCGCTGTGGACCGCCTCTTTCCTGGGGCGGCGCAGGGCCGAGACCGGCGCCTCGACGATGTTCTCCAGCACCGTCAGATGCGGGAAGAGGTTGAAGTTCTGGAAGACGAAGCCGATCCGGGTGCGCTGTTTGAGGATCTCGCGTTCGCGCAGCTCGTAAAGGCGGTCGCCCTGGCGGCGGTAGCCGACCAGCGAGCCGCCGACGCTGATCCAGCCGCTGTCCACCTTCTCCAGGTGGTTGATGGCGCGCAGCAGGGTGGACTTGCCGGAGCCCGACGGGCCGAGGACGACGGCCACCTCCCCGGAGCGCACCTCCAGGTCGATGCCGCGCAGCACCTCCAGCGACCCGAAGCTCTTGTGGACGGAACGGATGTCGACCATGGCGGTCATCGGGTGGCTCCCCGTGAGAAGCGGCGCTCGACGTAGTACTGCGCGATCGAGAGCACGGTGGTCAGGATGATGTACCAGACGGTCGCGACCATCAGCAGCGGCACGACCCGGCCGTTGCGTCCGTAGATGACCTGCACCTGGTAGAAGAGCTCGCCGATCGCCATGACGGAGACGATCGAGGTGCCCTTGAAGAGCGAGATGACCTCGTTGGCGGCGTTCGGCAGGATCGACCGCATCGCCTGCGGGAGCACGATCCGGCGCAACTGCCGCAGCCGGGGGATGCCGAGCGCGGCCGCCGCCTCCAGCTGTCCGCCGTCGACCGCGAGGACTCCGCCGCGCACGATCTCCGCCGCGTAGGCCGCCTGGTGGAGGGCGAGTCCGAGCACCGCCGCGCTCATCGCGCCGACCAGCCCCGCGGTGTCGAAGGAGAAGAAGCCGGGGCCGAAGGGGATGCCGAAGTCGAGCCGCTTGTAGAGATAGGTGAGGTTGAACCAGAAGAGCAGCTGGACGATGAGCGGGATGGAGCGGAACGCCCAGATGTAGGTGAAGGCGACCGACTTCAGGAAGGGGCTCTGGGACAGCCGCATGAAGGCGAGCACGATCCCGAGGGCGAAGCCGAGCGCGGTGCCGTAGAAGGTGAGCTGGATGGTGATCCAGACCGCCTTGAGGATGGTCCGGGTGGTGAAGAAGTCGGCGAAGACGTCCCACTCCCAGCCGGGGTTGGTGATCAGGCCGTTGGCGAACTGGGCCACCAGGACGGCGGTGACGGCAACGGCGGCCCAGCGCCAGGGGTGCCGTACCGGGACGACCTTGAGGGCGGAGTAGTCCTCGCGTTCGGCGCCGCCGCTTTCGGCGGCTTTGTCGACAGGTGGATCGGACGTCAGCGACATGGAGGGTCCTTCGGATCCTTCGGAGGAGAGCGGAGGTCTTCCCGGGAACGGTCTTCCGGGGGATGCCCAGGCGGTGAGATTTGCCGGGACGCTCAGGCGGTGAGCGAGGCGCGACAGGACAGGTCGCGCAGACAGCGCAGCAGGGCCCGCGCGGTGGCGTCGTTCTGCCGGAACGCGGGGGCGTTGGTACGGGGCCGGGCGAAGGCGCCAGAGGCGCGGGCGTCGGTGTGCGGCCCGAGCGCGAAGCGGCGCGGATGCGGACTTCCGGCCCGGTCCAGGATCCGGCCGTCGGCGGGGCTGACGGCGAGCAGTCCGGCCGGGGTGGCGGCGGCGCCGTCGCGGTGCAGGGAGCGCAGCAGGGTGTCGCGGGAGCGGTCCACGGTCGGTTCCGGCAGCCGGGCCTCGACCAGCGCACGGGCCTCGACGGCATGGCCGGGCACGCTGGCGGAGCTCGCCCGGAACACCCCGCGCAGCGGATCGGCGGTCACGGTCGTCTCGGCGCCGAGGAAGCGCACCACTCCGGCGCGGGAGAGCGCGAGTAGCTGCTCGAGCCGTGGGCCGGGCGGGCCGGAGGCGAGGTAGCTGAAGAAGCCGTGCCACCAGCCGCCGATGTCGCCGAGCCGGATGAGCTGGCCGTAGACGGAGAGCAGGGCGAGGAAGACGGCGAGGTCAGGGCTGTGCGCGGGGTTGTGCCGGCGGGCCAGGTCGGCCTCGACATGGGCGCGCAGCCCCTGCTGCAGGGCCTCGTGGTCGGGGAACCGCAGCCCGGCCAGGGGGTGGTCGAGGGCGTCGAGATCGAGCCGGTCGGCCGGGTCGGGGACGGCCGCGGCGACCAGGGCGTCCAGTTCGGGGCTGCCGGGCGGGCAGGCGGCGTACTTCTCCTCGAACGCGGGCCACTCCCCGGCCGTCCGCTCCGGATGGGCGGTGAACAGCCGGTGGTAGTGGGCGAATCCCAGCTCCTTGGCGATCAGCGGCCAGATGTCGCGCCGGAAGTCCGGACGCCCGGGAAGCGAGAGCAACGCGTCGACCTGGGCGGGGCCGAAGAACCGCGGCACCGGGGGCCGCTCACCGCTCAGCGAGTAGCCGATCTTGGCGTGGTACGGGACGCCGCGCCGCGAACCCGCGTACAGCACGGGCTCGCGGCCCGACGGCCGGTAGGCCAACTCCCCGTCCGGGCCGCGCTCATAGCGTCCGCCGCGCCCCTCGGTGAGCAGCGCCATCAGATCGACGAAGGCGAGGCCGAGGCCGCGCACGAGCACCGGCTCACCCGGGCGCAGCACGCTCAGCTCGCTGTCGGCGGTGAACTCCGGCGGGAGGTGGACGAGTCCGTGCTCGGCGGCGAACGCGGTGAGCGCCCGCTGCTCGGCGTCGGGTTCGGCGTCGAGGTGGCCGAGGGCGAGGACCACGGCGTCGGCGGTGAGCGGGGAGGTCCGCCCCTCCAGCCACACCTGTTGACGTCCGTCGCGCGGCCCGGTGACACGGACGGCCCGGTCCCGGTGTTCATGGACGGTGGTCCCGGGCGGCAGACCGGCCACCGACCGCTCGTACACCCAGCGCAGATAGGCGCTCTGGAGGCGTCGGGTGGCGAAGCTCTGCCCGGTCAGGTCGGCGGCCTCGGCGGCGAGTTCGGGCGGCAGGGCGCGGGCGCCGGGCGACTCTCCCTCGCGGACCTTGCCGGCCCATTCGGCGAGGGAGGGGCCGGGGCGTATCGGTCCTTCGCGCTCCACCGACTCGTCGGTGAACATGGTGACGTCCTCGGCCATGGAGTTCATCCACAGCAGCGGGGACTGGTCCGGGCGCCAGATCCGGCCGCCGCCGGGCGGATGCGGATCGACCAGGTGCAGGTCGAACGGGGCGCCGTCGCCGTGCAGTTCGGGGGCGTTGGCGGCGAGGCGCTCGATCAGACCGGTGGCACGCGGGCCCGCGCCGACGATGACGATCGTGGCGGGTGATCGGGAAGGCTGGTCCGGGTTCGCGGACATGCGGAGGCTCCGTGAGTTCTGAAGTGAACACACGCATGGCCTTCAACACACGGCCGAGCCCCTCAGCTCGGCAGGCGAGCCCCTCAGCTCGACATGGGCCCGAGATTAAGGCGTCCCCACGGTGCGCTGTCAAGACTGTCCGAACTGTGAGCAACGCGTCTCACCGCGGTTGACGCGGAAGCGGATGGCTGCTCCACTTGGCCCATGGACTCAAGGCAGCGACTGGTCACGCGCGACCACATCGACTTCGGTCGAGTGTGGTCGTCGTCCTGTTCGGGCTGACCGCCCGCCTCCGCTGCCGTAGGGGGACTCCCTTCCTCAGCGCTTCGAGGCTTCGCCCGCGCCCGCCGGATTCCCTCCCCCGGTGTGGCCGCAGCACATCCGCGTCGTCACGCGCCTTCGGCCTTCCCACACACCTCAGTACTCCACCCCTCCCCTCAGCCCGTCTTATCGGCTAGGCGGTGTCCGGCAAACCACGGGGCCCGGCCCCGGCCCCCGCCGGGGCTCCGCCCCTGGACCCCGCTCCTCAAACGCCGGAGGGGCTGGATTGCGTCAGCAGTCGCAGCCGCAGTCACAACCATCACAGCAGTCGCAGCTACAGCAGTCGCCGCAGTTGCTACAGCAGTCACAACAGTCGCAGCAGTCACCGCACTTATGGCACAGGCCCTCGCGCGGCTGCCCGCTCCACGGGTCGTGGTACGGATCCCGGCAGCACACCTGGCAGGTGCAGCAGAGCCCGGTCCACACCAGGCAGCCGGCGAGCAGCCCCCGGCGGCGCCCCGGCGGCTCCGGCGGGGCGCCGCCGGGGCCGCCCGGGGTGATCCACGGCGACTGCGGCGGCCCGTAGGAGGACTCCGGGGTGCCGGAGCCGTGGCCGGTGTGCGCACAGCCGGTGGTGCCGAAGGTGCGGTCGACCGCGCGCTCCAGCTCGTGGACCAGCAGCACATGGGCGAGCCGGCCGGAGCCCTTGCCCGCGAATTCGGTGTCCTTGAGCGCCAGCCGCACCCCGTGCACCGCGTCGTCGCACAGCCTGCGGACCTCGGTGAGGTCGGCCCCGGTGGCCGCGATCGGGTTCCAGGCACCGGTCTCGGCGTCCTCGGCCAGGTCCTCCACCGCGTCCAGCAGATGCGCGAGCCGCCCGAAGAGCCGGCCCGCCTCCTCCAGCGGGGCCCGGTTGCCGGGCCGCCCGGCCAGGACGGCGGTGTGCCCGAAGGCCGCGGCGGTCGCGGTCTCGGTGGGCTCGGTGATGGTCAGCAGCGAGGTGCCGGGGCCCGCGTGGGACTCGAGCTCCGCCTGCCGGCCGACCGCGTCGAGCAGCAGGGCGGTGTCGAAGCCGAGCGCGGCGCCGCTGCGCTCCCCCGCCCGGTCCCACCGCCCGGCCACCCGGCGGGCGGCCGCGGCGACCGGCCGCCGGGCCAACGCCCCGTCGCCGTCCGCGACATGGTCCCGTACCTTCGCCGAGGCCAGCACCAGCGAGACGGTGGCCGCAAGACGCGCCCCCTCGCCCTGGGCGACCGACGCCGTCCGCATCCCGCGCAGCGGGCAGGGCCCGGCGGTGCGCCGCCAGCCGTCCGACCGCCCGGCCTGGGCCTCCACCAGCACCGATATCACCAGGCCGTCGTAATTGGTGGCGACGCGGGCGAACTGCCCGTGGTCACCCCGCAACGCGAGGCACAGCCCGCACAAATGCGCCATCCACTCGGTGCGCAGGTTTTCCGACAGCCGATGCCGACAAGGCCGGATAATGCCAAACACCACGAACCCCGTTCACCCATATGTCCCCGACGTCACCCGTCCGGCCGCGGCGGAGTCTACCCATCGCTCCGTCAGCCCCCATAAGCAGGTGGAACTCTGATATGGCGCCAGCCGTTGTGCACCAGTAACGTCACGAATCCCCTGTGCGGCCGCAATCCACGTGGCAGACCATCCGCATCATGGACGACCATAGAGGGGCGGACGGTACACACCATCAGGGAGAGGAGGCGTCTATGGGATCGGTACGCAAGGCAAGTGCCTGGCTTGGCCTCGTCGACGACAGCGATGACGAGCGCTACTACGACGACGACTACGCCGAGGGGTCCGAGCCCGGCGACTCCTGGATGACCGACCCGCGAGCGCGGGTGGCCGACGAGACCGCACGGGACCACGGCACCCGGATCGCCACGGTCACCCCGGACGGGTTCCGGGATGCCCGCGGCATCGGCGAGATGTTCCGGGAGGGCGTTCCGGTCATCGTCAATCTCACGACGATGGACTCGGCCGACGCCAAGCGCGTGGTGGACTTCATGGCCGGGCTGATCTTCGGGCTGCGCGGCTCGATCGACCGCGTGGCCAACCGCGTCTTCCTCCTCACCCCCGCGGACTACCAGATCGTCAGCGGCCCGGCCGGCCACACCACGGGCTTTTTCAACCAGAGCTAGGCCCGGACAGGGCCTGGCGCCCGAGGCCGCTCACCGGAATGCGTCGATTCCGGTGAGCGCCTTGCCCAGCACCAGTTGGTGCATTTCGACGGTGCCCTCATAGGTGAGCACGGACTCGAGATTCGTGGCGTGCCGCATCACCGGATACTCCAGCGAGATCCCGTTGGCGCCCAGAATCGTCCGGGACGTGCGGCAGATCTCGATCGCCTCGCGCACATTGTTCAGCTTGCCGAAGCTGACCTGCTCGGGGCGGAGCCGTCCCGCCTCCATGCGCCGCCCCAGATGGTGGGCGAGCAGGATCCCCTTGTGGAGTTCCAGCGCCATATCGGCCAGCTTGGCCTGGGTGAGCTGGAAGCCCCCGATCGGCCGGCCGAACTGCTCGCGCTCACGCGCGTAGTCCAGCGCCGACTCGAAGGCGGAGCGGGCGGCCCCCATCGAGCCCCAGATGATGCCGTAGCGGGCGTGGCCCAGACAGCTCAGCGGCCCCCGCAACCCGGTGACCTCGGGCAGGACCGCGTCGGCCGGCAGCCGCACCTCGTCCAGGACCAGCTCGCTGGTGACCGAGGCGCGCAGCGACCACTTGTGCTTGATGTCGGGGGCCGAGAAGCCGGGCGCGTCGGTGGGGACGACGAAACCGCGGATGCCCTCGTCGGTGCGGGCCCACACCACCGCGACCCCGGCCACCGAGCCATTGGTGATCCACATCTTGCGGCCGGTGAGCACCCAGTCCGAGCCGTCCCGCTTGGCGTACGTCCGCATGCCCGCCGGGTCGGAGCCGTGGTCCGGTTCGGTCAGCCCGAAGCAGCCGATGACCTCGCCGGAGGCCATCCGGGGCAGCCACTGCTGCTTCTGCTCCTCGGAGCCGAAGCGGTGGATGGCGTACATGGACAGGGAGCCCTGCACCGACATCAGGGAGCGGATCCCGGAGTCGGCGGCCTCCAGTTCCAGGCAGGCCAGGCCGTACTGGATCGGACTGGCACCCGCACACCCGTAGCCGGTGAGGGACATCCCGAGCGCGCCGAGGGAGCCGAGCTCCCGGGCCAGCTCCCGGATGCCGGGCACCTCGCCGCGCTCGAACCAGTCGGCGACATGCGGCAGCACGCGGTCGGCGGCCCACTGCCGCATGGTGTCGCGGACCGCGAGGTCCTCGGGGTCGAGGAGATCGTCGAGCCCCAGCGGGTCACGCGGATCGAACGACGGCAGGGTGCCAGCGGACATGGGTGGCGGCCTCCGGTGGATGCGGGTCCGGGTCGCCGGGCGGGTACCGGTCGCCGGGGCGCGTCCTTCCGCCCGGCGGCCGAGGTGATCAGCCCGGTCGATCCGACGCTACGGCCGGGTAACCCCTGACGTCCAGACCCGCTCACGCCGCGCCACCAGGACACGGGCAGCACGCGGGCAGGACCGGGGCGGGAGTCGGGCAGGCCGGACCGGGACGCGGGCAGGGCTGGGGCGGGGGATTCGCGCGGGAGTCGGGCGGGGTCGGTCAGGACTCGGCGGCGAAGGCGGCGCGGTCGCGCCGGGCCGGGGAGTCCGTACCGCCCTGTGCGCGCTGGTCGGGGCCCTGAGCGGGCTCCTCGTCGTCGGCGGCGCACTCCATGGCCTTGGGCAGCCGCAGCGCGGCGAGCGCGCCCATCAGCAGCAGACCGGCGCTGACCGCGAGCGTGACGTGCAGACCGTGGACGAAGGCGCCGCGGGCGGCCGAGCGCAGGGCCTCTCCGGCGTGGCCGCCGAGCCGGTCGGATACCTTGTACGCGGCGCCCAGCGACTGGCTCGCGTCGGAGCTGGCCGAGGCGGGGACGCCGGGCACCGAGGAGACGCCGGGCTTGTAGGCGGCGTTCATCACGCTGCCGAGGAGGGCTATGCCGATACCGGCGCCGAGCTGGTACGAGGTCTCGCCGATGGCGGCCGCGCCGCCCGCCGAACCGGCCGACGCCTCGTTGAGCATCGACTCGTACGCGCTGAAGAGCGTGGTCTCCAGGCCGAAGCCCAGGACGATGAAGCCGCCGACGAGCACGGCGGGCCGGTCGGCCTGGCCCATGGCGGTGAGCGAGAGAACGGCGAGCGCGGTGAGCGCGAAGCCGATGGCGACCATGAGCCGCGGACCGAGCCACTGGAGCATCCGGGACCCCACGAGCCCGGCGGCCATGGCGGCGAAGGTGAGCGGCAGCAGCCGCAGACCCGTCTCGAGCGGGGTGAGCCCGAGCACGAGCTGGAGGTACTGGGCGGCTATGAGCTCCAGGCCGACGAGCGCCAGCAGGGCGAGCACGATACAGCCGACGGAGATCGAGAAGGCGGGCCGGGCGAACAGCTTGAGGTCGACCAGCGGATGCGTACGGCGGCGCTGGCGGCGCACGAAGAGCACCAGCAGGACCACCCCGAACAGCAGCGGGGCGGTGGTCACGGCGTCCAGCGGATCCGTGCCGCTGCCCATCCGTTTGACGCCGAAGACGACGCAGAACAGCCCGCACGCGGCCATGACCGCGCCCAGCACGTCCCAGGGCCCGTTCCGGTCGCCGGTGGACTCCGGCAGCAGCCAGCGGCCGACGGGCAGCGCCACGATCATCAGGGGCAGGTTGACCAGGAAGACCGAGCCCCACCAGAAGTTCTCCACCAGGAAGCCGCCGAGCAGCGGGCCGACGGCCGCGCCGACGGCGGCGACCGCGCTCCAGACGCCGATAGCCAGCGCCCGCTCCCGGCGGTCCGGGAAGACCTGGCGCAGGATCGACAGTGTCGCGGGCATGATCATCGCGCCGCCGACGCCCAGCAGGGCACGGGCCACGATGAGGATCTGAGGGGTGGGGGCGAAGGCGGCGAGCGCGGAGGCGGCGCCGAAGAGCCCGTAGCCGAGCAGCAGGACGCGCCGTCTGCCGACGCGGTCGCCGAGGGTGCCGAAGAGGATCAGCAGCGAGGCGCAGACCAGTGGGTAGATGTCCACGATCCACAGCAGTTCCATCGCGCCGGGGCGCAGATCCTCGGTCACGGCCGGGACCGCGACATGCAGCACGGTCGCGTCCACGGCGACGAGCAGCAGGCTGACGCAGAGCACGAGGAGCACGACCCAGCGGTTCGCCCCGCCGCCCGCCTCGGTGCCGCGCCATTGCCGGGGAACGCCCGCCGTCCGCCGAGTGCGGGCCGTGGTCGTCCCGGACATGTACGCACCTCCCTGGGGCTTGCGCTCGCGGTCCGCCGTCGGAGGGGCGGTACGTCACGTCGTAGGGACGTCCGGGTGACCCCGGTGGCGAAGGCGCGAGTGAGAGGTCAGGGTACGCGAGTCCCCGCGCGGGCCGTGTGCCGCAGGTCATGTTGGGAGCAGACCGCGGAGGGTTACGGAGGCGTACGTTCCGGACTTCCCCTTTTGTCCCCCGCCTCTCTGCCGTCCCTCCCGTGGCCCCCCGGCGGCCGTCCCGCGTTCGTCCTCCGTTGTCCACAGCCCCCGCGGCCGCTCCGCCGGGGGTTGTCCACAGCCCCCGCGGAACGGTCCTGGCCATCCTTGATAATCGTCGCCGTGACTGATCTCGCCCAGGCCGGCACCGCGCCGCTCAGCGACGACGGCCGACCGGGCCGCGCCGCTCGGGCCGCGCTGCGCCGGGCCGCTCCAGCATTGCTCGCCTACGCGGGGACGCGCCTGCTCGGGCTCGTGGTTCTCGCGATCTGGGGGGCCTTCGCGGACAAGAGCCCGCACCAGCTCCTCTCGGCGCGCTGGGATTCGCTGTGGTACACCCGCATCGCCGAGGAGGGGTACGGCTACACGGTCCATCTGCCCGACGGGGCGGTCCACTCCAACCTGGCGTTCTTCCCCCTGCTCCCCGGCCTGGAGCGAGTGATATCGGCCATAGCCCCGCTGGACGCGGCCGACGCCGGTCTGCTGGTGAGCTGGGTCACGTCCCTGTTCGCCGCCTGGGGGATCTTCGCGATCGGCGATCTGCTGTACGGACGGCGGGTGGGCCTCACGCTGGCCGTGCTGTGGGGCGTGCTGCCGGTCGGGATCGTCCAGTCGATGGCGTACTCGGAGTCGCTCTTCACGGCGCTGGCCGCCTGGGGGGTCTATGCGGCGCTCACCCGGCGGTGGCTGTGGGCGGGGCTGTTCGCGGCGCTGGCGGGGCTGACCCGGCCGGTGGGGGCGGCGGTGGTCGCGGCGCTCTGGGCGGCGGCCGCGATGGAGCTCCTGTCCGGCGGGCGCTGGCGCCAGGCGTGGCGCACCGATCGGGGCCTGCTCGCGGGCGTCGTGCTCGCGCCGCTGGGCTGGCTCGGCTATGTGGTGTGGGTCGCCGTCCGGACCGGCAGCGTCACCGGCTACTTCGACGTCCAGAACGGCTGGGGGAACGGCTTCGACGGCGGGCTGGCCTTCGCGGGCTTCATCGGGGGGCTGCTGATCAAGCCGCCCTTCGTGGGCGGGCTCGGGCTGCTGCTCGGCGTCGGGGCGCTGATCTGGCTCGCGGTCCGCTGTGTGCGGCAGCGCCAGCCGCTGCCGCTGCTGGCCTACGGCGGGGCGGTGCTGGCCCTGGCGCTGGCCGCGAAGGGGTACTTCGGCTCGAAACCCCGGCTGCTGATACCGGCCTTCCCGCTGCTGCTGCCGATCGCGGTCGCCCTGGCCCGGCTGCGCCCGGTGCGCACCGCGCTGGTCCTGGGGTCGGCCGGGCTCGCCTCGGCGGCGTACGGGGCCTTCTGGCTGCATGGCTCCGGACCGCCATGATCCGGCCACCCCGTCCGGCCGGGCCGGGCCCCGCGGATGATCACCCCCTGCCGCCTGGCGACGCCTGGGGAAACTTCCGGGAACGGCACGGCCAATAAGCGATAAACTCGCCCTGTAAGAATTCCATAAAGTCCCCGAGACACGCCCATTGGAAGGCCGGGAGCAGAAAAGTTCCCGGGCCTCGTGCATTCCGTGGAAAGGGCGCGGCCAAAAGCCGTGGACGAGACGCACTCCACATCACATCGTCATCACAAAGCGACCTGATCGACTGAACCCGCCTGTCACGCAATGTAACGTCGATTAGGTGCGTACCGAAGACAAGCTCCCCGCGTCCGAGGAGCGAAGGCCCGATCTCGCGCGACCGCGCATGACCCGAACACGCTTCTGGCTGCTCGGGACCACGCTGGCGGTCTACGCGGCGACCGTGATCGGCGTGCTCACCACCTCATGGCTGGTGAAGCTCGACTGGCAGATCATGCTCTTCCGGCCCTACAAGCAGTGGCCCGAGTTCCACACCTTGCTGGACTACTTCGTGGTCATGGGCCAGCGCGGACCCACCGCGGTGGCCGTCGCCGCCTGGCTGGGGTGGTGCTGCTACCGGCAGCGGACCCTGCGCCCGCTGCTGGCACTGGGCACTTCCCTGCTGCTGCTGAACGCCACCGTGGGCGCGGTGAAGATCGGCTTCGGCCGGCTCGGTCCGCACTACGCGACCACCGTCGGCTCCAATGAGATGTGGGGCACCGGCGATATATTTCCTTCGGGTCACACCGCGAACGCCGTGGTCACCTGGGGGATTCTGGCCTATCTGGCGACCACCCCCGTCGCGCGCCGGGTCGCCTCGCTGATCGCCGCGGGCTTCGCCTTCGGGGTCGGCATGACCACCGTCTACCTCGGCACCCACTGGCTGAGCGATGTGGTGCTGGGCTGGGCCGCCGGGGTGCTGGTGCTGCTGGCGCTGCCGTGGCTGGAGCCGGCCATGGCCCGCGCCGAGGTGCTGCTGCTGACCCTGTGGCGCCGGATGCGCGAGGGCTGGGCGCCCGTGCCGCTGCCGTCCGGGCGGCCGGTCGCCGGGACCCCGCTGGCCACCCCGCGCGCCGCCCGCGACGACGAGCTGCCCGCCCGCGAGCCCGTGGCCGTGATCCGGTCCGGCGGTGCCACCGGCCGTGGCCCGGACGGGCGGCCCCACCACCCGGTCCGTCAGCACACGGTGCGCTCCGAGCGCACTCCCGTCACCCCGGTCGGCAGCCGCCGGCCGCCGCACGCCGACCGGGTGCCGCGCGCCACGACGCCCTTCGGCCCGTCCGGCGCCTCCCGCGGCCGGACCGCCACGGGAGGCTGAGCCACCCACCGGGCCGCGGGGCGGTACGCACCCCCTTCCCCGCGCCGACCGGTCACACCACGGCCCCGAACGCTCTCGCCGGAGCGTCCGGGGCCGTAGTCGTGTCCGCGCCGGGCACACCGGCCCACCGGCGCGGATCCGGGCCGGTCAGCCGCGCCAGCAGCGCTTCACGGTGCCGTCGTCCACCTCGAAGTCGATCCGCCCGCGCAGATACTCCATCGTGATGATCGCGCCCGGCGGAAGCGTCCGTACGGTGCTCCAGCCGCGTGCGCGCGCCCTCTCCTCGGCGGTCCGGGCATCGAGGCCCACATAGCTGTCGAGGTCGTCGTCGGGTTCGGCCGGAAGGTTCGGTACAGGTCCCATGACGCCACCGTAGGTGGCTCCCTACGCGGGGCAAACCCAGAGTGGCGAAGGACTGCCACTGCCTCATGCCTCTCACGGCCGCCATTCGTCACACTTGTGTCACAGAAAACACGCCCGGGTTTGTGGGCGACTTCATCACTCTTCCGGGGCTTGTGTTGACCCCTCGAAGATGATTGCGAGTTTTCGTCGATATCCCGCGTCAAACGACCGGCTCCGGTATGGACGGCGGAGCACCGCCGAGATCTTTCGAGCAATTCACACGGCGGCCGGAAAAGCTCTGCCCGGACCCCTCCGGAGCACACAATTCCACCACAAATCGCCGGGGCCTCGGGGCCGAACGTCGAGGTTTACGCCCACCGGGACGCGGTACCCGCCGCCACCGGAGCCAACATGACTGACAGATCAGATGAAACCCCCGAGAAGACGGCGGCCGGCGGTCCGAGCCCGCTGGCACTCCTGCGTGCCGCCCGTGAACAGCTCGTCGAGCTGACGGGCCTGTACCCCGAGTCCCTCCCCCGTCTGGAGCGGACCGACGAGGGGTGGCTGCTGGAGGCCGAGGTGGTGGAGCTGGCCCGGGTGCCGGAGACGATGAGCCTGATGGCCCTGTACGAGGTGACTCTCGACCCGGACGGCCTGCTCACCGGATACCGCCGCCTCCGTCGCTATGAGCGCGGCCGGAGCGACCGCCGCTGACGGCGGCGAGCCGGACGCCCACCGACACGAGAGGAAACACCGACATGACCACTGTTGTCCCGGCACAGCAATCCAGGGGCGGGGGCGGCTCCAGCGGCCTGTACGACGTCCTGGAGCTGATCCTCGACCGAGGGCTGGTGATCGACGCGTTCATCCGCGTCTCCCTCGTCGGCATCGAGATACTCAAAATCGACATCCGGATCGTGGTGGCGAGCGTCGACACCTATCTGCGGTTCGCCGAGGCGTGCAACCGGCTCGACCTGGAGTCGGGCCCGAACAAGTCCCCCGGCCTGCCCGAGGTCGTCGAGGGCATCACCGAGGGTGGTGCGCGCTCCAAGACCAAGGGCGCCCTGTCCGGCGCCGGCGAAACCGTCTCCAAGGCCGCCCAGTCCGTGGCCGACGCGATCCGGCCGTCGGAGGAGGACGAGGAGGAGGAGCCTCGCCGTCGGCGTCCGGCCCGTAAGGCGGCGCCGAGGAAGTCCGAGGAGTCCGCATGACCACGTATGTCTACGGCATCGCACGCGGTGAGGTCCGGGACCTGGGCGATCGGCTGCTGGGCATCGGCGACCCTCCGCTGCCGGTCCGGGCGCTGAACCAGGGCGAGCTGGCCGCGATCGTCAGCGACTGCCCGCCGGAGCTCAAGCCCCGGCGCCGCGATCTGCTGGCCCATCAGCATGTGCTGGCCGAGGTGAGCGACTCCCGCCCGGTGCTGCCGATGCGCTTCGGCAGCGTCTCCTCCAGCGACGACGACGTCCGCAGTGTGCTGGCCGAGCACGCCGACCGCTACCAGGACCAGCTGAGCCGGCTGACCGACCGGGTGGAGTACAACGTGAAGGTCGTGCACGACGAGGACGCGGTGCTCCACCAAGTGCTCGCCGAGGAGCCGGAGTTGCGGGTGATGGCGGAGGCCAACCGGGCGGCCGGCGGCGGCACCTATGAGGAACGGGTGCGCTTCGGCGAACTGATGGCGAGCGCGGTGCGGGCCCGCGAGGTGCGGGACGCCAAGCTGGTGGAGGAGGCGCTGGCCCTGGCCGCCGAGGACGTGCGCCCCGGCCCGGAGAGCGGCGGCTGGTTCCTCAGCCTGTCCCTGCTGCTCGCCAAGGACGGCGCCGATCCGCTGCTGACGGCCGCCGCCGACGTGGAGCGGGACCACCCCTGGCTGAAGCTGCGGATCAACGGTCCGCTGCCGCCGTACAGCTTCGTCGAGTCCTGATGCTGATGATCGGCTGGGTGCTGAGGCAGGTCGTCGCCGCCGCGGAGCGGGAGTACTACGACCCGGCCAACATCCAGCGCGCCCTGGCCGAGCTGGAGGCCCAGCTCGACCAGGGCGTGATCGACGAGAAGGAGTTCGAGCGGCAGGAAGACACGCTGCTCGACCGGTTGGAGGAGGCACACCAGTGGGCGAACGGGACTCTGTGACCACCCGGGGCGGTGCGGCCCCGACGGCCGGCGCGTATGGCTCACCGGCGTCGTCGTTCGGCTCCTCGGGGTCGTACGGGCTGGCCGGCCGCGGCGAGGGCGGGGCCAACCTCGCCGACATCCTGGAGCGGGTGCTCGACAAGGGTGTGGTGATCGCGGGCGATATCCGCATCAACCTGCTCGACATCGAACTTCTCACGATCAAGCTCCGGCTGATCGTGGCCTCGGTCGACAAGGCGAAGGAGATGGGCATCGACTGGTGGGAGCACGACCCGTCGCTCTCGTCACGCGCCCGGGCCGAGGTCAGCGGCCCGGAGAAGACCGAGGTGACCAGCGGGGAGAACCGGGAGAGCGCCGAATGACCGAAGGACTGCGGTACGCCTACGGGGTCGTGCGCGACACCGCCGCGCCTCAGGCCGCCCTGGACGTCCTCACCGCCCTGGAGCAGGTGCCCGGTGTCGCGGGCGAACCGGTGGTGGCCGTGCGCCATCTGGGGCTCGCCGTGCTGGCGGGCACCGTACCGGCCGAGGACTTCGACGAGGGCCCGTTGCGGGAGCGGCTGGAGGACATGGCGTGGCTGGAGAAGGTGGCCCGGACCCATCAGCGGGTGGTCGACACCGTCGGCGCCGAGTCCTGCGTCATACCGGTCCGGCTGGCCACCGTCTGCCAGGGCGAGGAGGGGCTGCGGCGGATGCTCGCCACCGGGCGGGAGCGGTTCGCCTCGGCGCTGGACCGGCTGGAGGGCCGGGTCGAATGGGGCGTCAAGGCGTACGCCGCGACGCCCGCACCTCAGGAGCCGCCCGCACCCAAGGAGCCGCCCGCCGGGACCCCGAACGCCCCGGGCGGCATGTCCGGCCGCGACTATCTGCGCCGCCGCAAAGCACAGCGGCAGGCGGCCGAGCGGCGCTGGGGCGATACGGAGGAGGGTGCGCGGCTGGTGCACGACACCCTCAGCGGGCTGGCCGAGCGGGCCCGGCTGCATCCGCCGCAGGACCCCCGGCTGTCGGGGGTGTCCGACCGCAATGTGCTGAACGCCGCGTATCTGGTGCGTCGCGAGGACAGCGACGCGTTCGCCGAGCGGGTCGGTGAGCTGGCCGGACGGACGGCGGCGCTGCGGGTGGAGCTGACCGGCCCCTGGGCGCCGTACTCCTTCACCGCCCCGGACGGGAACGCCGCCCCTGACGGAGCGAAGAGCGCGGGGGCGGAGGGATGACGATGGCCCCGGAGGGCCCGTTGGCCCATCAGCAGATCGCCCTGGTGGATGTGCTGGACCGGCTGCTCGCGGGTGGCGTGGTGATCACCGGTGATCTGACCCTGCGGATCGCCGACGTCGACTTGGTCCGCATCGATCTGCGCGCCCTCATCAGCTCGGTCAACGCCAATGTCCCGTCCCCCTGGGAGGAACCGTGAGCCGCAAGGTGGAGCTGGACCAGGACACCGTCGAACGCGACCTGATGAAGCTGGTGCTGACCGTCGTGGAGCTGCTGCGCCATCTCATGGAGCGGCAGGCGCTGCGCCGGGTGGACGAGGGCGATCTGACCGAGGACCAGGAAGAGCGGATCGGGGTCACGCTGATGCTGCTGGAGGACCGGATGGGCACGCTCTGCGAGCGCTACGGTATCGCGCCCTCCGATCTCAATCTGGACCTTGGGCCACTCGGTCCGCTGCTGTCCCCGAGGGAGTGACGCTTCGGACAGCTCCGGGCAGCTCCGCGGCTCGCGGGAGCCACCGCGCGATCATGGCGATACCCGCCCAGGACGCAGAGGAGCCCCGATGGCGACAGAGACCGCGCGGGCCGCCGGTCCGGCAGGGGTGACGCGGCAGGGCAGCGTGCTCGTGGACTGGGTCACCACCACCGACCACAAGAAGATCGGGCATCTGTATCTGGTCTCGTCGTTCGGCTTCTTCCTGGTCGGCGGCGTGCTGGCGCTGGTGATGCGCGCCGAGCTGGCCCGTCCGGGCCTGCAGATCGTCTCGCAGGAGCAGTTCAACCAGGCGTTCACCCTGCATGGCACGATCATGCTGCTGCTCTTCGCGACCCCGGCCTTCGCGGGGTTCGCCAACGAGATCATGCCGCTGCAGATCGGCGCGCCCGATGTGGCCTTCCCGCGCCTCAACATGCTGTCGTACTGGCTGTATCTGTTCGGCGGGCTGATGGTGCTGACCGGTCTGGTGGTGCCGCAGGGCGCCGCGGCCTTCGGCTGGACCGCCTATGCCCCGCTGAACAGCGCGATCCGCTCCCCCGGTGTCGGCGCCGATCTGTGGATCATGGGGCTGGCGCTGTCGGGCTTCGGGACGATCCTGGGCGCGGTGAACTTCCTGACCACCATCATGGCGATGCGCGCGCCGGGCATGACGATGTTCCGGATGCCGATCTTCACCTGGAACACCCTCTTCACCTCGATCATGATCCTGATGGCGTTCCCGGTGCTGGCGGCGGCGCTGCTGGCGCTGGAGGCGGACCGGCGGTTCGGGGCGGTGGTCTTCGACGCCCGGTACGGCGGGCCGCTGCTGTGGCAGCACCTCTTCTGGTTCTTCGGCCATCCCGAGGTCTACATCATCGCGCTGCCGTTCTTCGGCATCATCACCGAGATCATCCCGGTCTTCTCGCGTAAGCCGATCTTCGGCTATGTGACGCTGATCGGCGCGACCATGGCCATCACCGGACTGTCGATGGTCGTCTGGGCCCACCATATGTTCGCCACGGGATCGGTGCTGCTGCCCTTCTTCTCCCTGACGTCGTTTCTGATCGCGGTGCCGACCGGGGTGAAGTTCTTCAACTGGATCGGCACCATGCTGGGCGGCTCGGTGTCCCTGGAGGCGCCGATGCTGTGGGCGGTCGGGTTCCTGGTGAGCTTTCTCTTCGGGGGGCTCACCGGCGTCATCCTGGCCTCACCGCCCATGGACTTCCATGTCACGGACACCTACTTCGTCGTGGGCCACTTCCACTACGTGGTCTTCGGGACGGTCGTCTTCGCGATGTTCGCGGGGTTCTACTTCTGGTGGCCCAAGTTCACGGGCAAGCTGCTGGACGAGCGGCTGGCCCGGATCCACTTCTGGACCCTGTTCACCGGCTTCCACACCACCTTCCTGGTGCAGCACTGGCTGGGGGTGGAGGGGATGCCGCGCCGCTACGCCGACTATCTGGCGGCGGACGGCTTCACCGCGCTCAACACCGTCTCCACGATCGGCGCCTTCCTGCTGGGCCTGTCGACCCTGCCGTTCCTCTACAACGTCTGGCGGACGGCCAAGTACGGGACGAAGGTGGAGGTCGACGACCCCTGGGGGTTCAGCCGCTCGCTGGAGTGGGTGACCTCCTGTCCCCCGCCCCGGCACAACTTCACCACGCTGCCCCGGATCCGCTCCGAGTCACCGGCCTTCGATCTGCACCATCCGGAGGTGGCGAGCCTGGAGCGGGACCGGCGGCTGAAGGCCCGGGGCTCGATCAGCCCAGGGCCCGATCCAGACGGTCCCTGATCTCCCGGATGTGGTCGTTCAGCTCCACCGGCTCGCGCACCTCGAAGTCGAAGCCGCTCAGCGCGATATGGAGCACCAGCGCATCGGGGTTGGAAGCGCCGGTGTGCAGCAGACAGCTGTGCTCGTCGACCGCCTCCAACACCCCCACCAAGGGCGAGAACCGCTCGGCCGCCCGCTCGGCGGGCACCCGTAGCAGCACGGTG
This sequence comes from Streptomyces sp. NEAU-YJ-81, assembly GCF_017592595.1. Classification (NCBI taxonomy): domain Bacteria; kingdom Bacillati; phylum Actinomycetota; class Actinomycetes; order Kitasatosporales; family Streptomycetaceae; genus Streptomyces; species Streptomyces sp. NEAU-YJ-81. The sequence goes on from NZ_JAGFNO010000007.1 coordinate 331,996, forward strand.
GCCTGCTGGGAGTAGACCGAGGTGGTGATGCCCCGGGCCACATAGGCGGCGATGTCCTCGGCGGGCGGACGGCGCGGGGTGAACCGGGGGCCGTGCGGCGGGGTCGGGGTGATCCGGTCGACCCGGTACGTACGCCAGTCGGCGCGGTCGATGTCCCAGGCCACCAGGTACCAGCGGCGCTGCGCGGCGACCAGCCGGTGCGGTTCTGCGGCGCGGCGGGTGAGGGCACCGCCGTGGTCGCGGTACTCGAAGCGCAGTTGATGGCAGTCCCGGCAGGCGGCGGCCAGCTCGGTCAGCACCTCGGGGTCCACCCCGGGGCCGGGGCTCCAGCCGGACAGCGGCACGGTGAAGGCGCTCAGCGCGCCCACCCGGCGGCGCAGCCGGTCCGGCAGCACCTGCTCCAGCTTGGCCAGGGCCCGTACCGAGGTCTCCTCGATGCCCTCGACCCCGCCGCCCGCGGCCTGGCGCAGCCGCACCGCGACCGCCACCGCCTCCTCGTCGTCCAGCAGCAGCGGCGGCAACTGGGCGCCCGCGCCGAGCTGATAGCCACCGCCGGTGCCCGGCGCGGAGTGCACCGGGTAGCCGAGCTCGCGCAGCCGGTCCACATCGCGGCGCACGGTGCGCGGGGTGACCCCGAGCCGGTCGGCGAGATCCGCGCCGGACCATTCGCGGTGGGCCTGCAACAGGGAGAGCAGGCGGAGCAGGCGGGCCGAGGTCTCCAGCATGCGGCCGAGTCTGCCACTGCTTGAGGACAGCCCTCGTCCTCAAAGCTCCCCCTGCTCGCCTGGCTTCTCGCCCGGGATCTCTTCTGGGATCAGGCGGGCGCCTCGATCCGCACCGCCAGATCGTTGTCCCGGGTGTAGTACGGCTGGGCCCGCACCTCCCCGTGCGGACCTGACACCGTGCGCGGCGGGTAGGTGAAGATCTCCTTCTTGTCCGCGACATCGTCCAGGATCCGGGCGAGCCGCGCTGGGGCCATGGTCTCGTCCGCCGGGCGCAGCCACAGGTCCCAGACGTGCGCGCCGCCGTCCCAGCTCCGGGCGAGCTCGGCGTAGGAGAGCGTGAAGGAGAAGTCCGGGCCGTCCACCACCAGCGGTGCCGTCCGTACGGGGGCGGCGCTCCGCCGGCAGCGGGCCTCGACGACCGCCTCGGCCAGCCACTCGGACGGGTACGCGACGCGGTAGAGCCGCCCCCGTACGGCCATCGTGTCGTCCTCCAGCCGTATCTCCCCGGCCTCGGCGTGGGGCGCCCGCCGCCAGCTGCGCAGCGAGAGATTGCCGTGCTTGGTGGCGTAGGGGATGCGGACGGACAGCGGGGAGGTGCTCGGCCCCGGCCGGCGGTCGACGAGCGAGCGCAGATCGTTCAGGCCCGGGGCGAGCCGCTGCGGCTCGGTGTCCCGGTGGGCCACATGGACGTCCCAGCGGCCCTCGGGCAGGGCGACATTGCTGGGCAGGGCGGCCTGCAGCCGGCCGTCCGCGGTGGGGGCCAGCGGCAGCCGCACCTCCCCGTCGGGGGTGTCCTCCGCGCCCCGGCGGACCAGCACCAGCGCACCGCTCCAGTCGTCGAGGCCGCCCGGGCCGGGCCGGGTCCAGTCGGCGATGTGGAAGGTGAGCCCTCCGGCGGAGTCCGCCACGCAGTCGGCGCGGGCGGGGGCGGCCTCGGGGGCCTCGGGGGCCTCGGGGGCCTCACTCATCCTGTCCTCCTCGACGTGCTGCGCTGCCTGTGCCGTTGCACTCATGCGACACGCACCTTCCGCAGGGAGTCCTTGGTGGCGAACGCGCCGCTGAGCAGGGAGCCGCGGGCGCGGTGCAGCGAGCCCCGCAGCCCGCTGCGGGCGACCAGACCGGAGAACAGCGTCTCGTAGCGCCCGGCCACCCGGGAGGGGTCGAAGCGGGCCGAGTCCTTCAGCGCCGCCTGTCCCATCTGCTGGCGCAGCTCGTCGTTGTTGATGAGGTCGAGCAGCGCGGCGGCGATGGCGTCGGTGTCGCCGGTGGGCACGAGACGGCCGTCCACCCCGTTGTCGATGATCTCCGCGGGCCCGTGCGGGCAGTCGGTGGACACCACGGGAAGGCCGCAGCGCATCGCCTCCACGATGGTCATGCCGAACGACTCCAGGCTGGAGGTGACGGCGGCTATGGAGCCCTTGGCCCACTCGGGGTCGAGCGGATTGGCCGGGCCCATCAGGAAGACGTTGTTGTAGAGGCCGAGCTGGTCGATGAGGGCGCGCAGCTTGGCGTGCTGGGCGCCGCCGCCGTAGATCCGCAGCCGCCAGTCCGGGCGGGCCGCGCTGACCTTCGCGAAGGCGCGTATCAGCAGGTCGTAGCGTTTGACCGGGGCCAGCCGGCCGGCCGCGACGACCCATTTGCCGGTGCCGTCGGCGGGCTCGAGACCGGGCTTGGGCACGCTGTTGGGGACCGCCTCGACCCGTACGCCGGGCAGCCGCATCTGGTCGCGGTAGGTCCGCGCGTCGGCCTCGGTCACGGTGGTCACCGCGTCCAGCCGGGGATAGACGGCGCGCAGGGCCCGCTTCAGCCTCGTGGAGTGGGTGCCGAGCGTCAGATGCTCCTGGCCGACCCGTACCGGACCGCGGCGGGCCTCGCGGGCGATGTGGACATTGAGCCCAGGGCGGGTTCCGACAACGATATCGGCCTCGAGACGGCGGAGATGGTCCCCGATACGGCGGTCGGTGAGGGCGCTGTACTGCTTGTAGCGGCCCTCGGACGCGGGGAAGACCTCCGCCGGGCGGCCGTGGTCCGGGTCGGCGCCGTCGTAGGACGGGCTGTTCTTCCGGATGTCCACGAGATGGCTGAGCCGCACCCGCGGACCGGGGTCGAAGATCGGCTGGTCACGGTGGCGGAACACCGACACGATCTCCACATCGTGCTGCTCTCCCAGGGAACGGGCGAGGTTGTACGTGGTCCGGATCGTCCCGCCGATCCCGTACGCGTTGTGAATAAGGAAAGAGATGTGCATCCGGCCCCGTATCCCATGGCTTCCCCGCGGACGAGTGTGTCGTCCGCCTACCACGGTGTAAGACCGAGAAAAGTGGCACAGGGTTGGGTTTCATCACCTTTTTGTGCCCCAACAGATGTGCAATCGGTAGGAAGTCGGGGGAACTTTCCGGCCCGACGGCGCATCAGACCCCGGGGCGGCCGGGCCGCGTGACCCCCGCCCCGCATGGCCCGTTGTCTACGTATGAGCCGGGGACCCACCCCGCGCACCCACCGAGACCGAGGAGCCACCCGTGCCGCGCATGCTCGACGTCAGCAATGACGTACGCGCCGAGATCGGCGACGAAGAAGCCGACCGGCTGCTCGCCGGGGACAACGCCCCGGGCGCTTACGACTGCACCTCCTGCCGCACCCCCGGCAACACCGAGCAGGAGCGGACCAGCACCGTGCTCTTCGTGGGGCAGGAGACGGCGGTGCTGGCCTTCGCGCACGCCACCTGCGTCCCCTCCCAGGTCGTCCCGGTCTCCGAGGACCAGTTGCGCGGTGCGGTGCGGTCCATCACGGGTGAGGACACCGCGCCGTCGTACGCGCCGCCCGTACCGGCCGCGGCGCATGCTTCGGCGCCGCACTTCCCCGCCCCGGCCGCCCCGCCCGGATACTCCGCCCCGGCCCCGTCGCTCGCGTCTCCCGCCACCGCCTCCCACGCCTCCGCGCCGTCCGGCCACGCACCGTCCGGTCAGGCACCGTCCGGTCACGCACCGGTGCCCCAGCAGGCGGTGCTCGGCGTGACCAGCGGGGTGGTGCTGGTGGGTCAGGAGGTGTGCCCGGCGCTGGTGGTGGAGCCGACCGCGCCGATCATCCGACCGGGTTCGGCCGGGCACGGCGACGAGTTCCTTCAGCTCCTCAGCGAGCAGGGGTTCGCCCCGGTGGTCGACCTGGGCCGGCCGCCCGCGCCCAACCCCGGCTGGTCGGTGCTGCTGGCCATGGGGCGGCTGCACGCGGTGCTGATGCCGGCGCCGGGCGGCGGCCGACCGGTGGCCTGGTGGCAGGCGCACAGCCCGATGCCGCTCAGCGAGGGCTGGCGAAGCGCCGTCGGCCGTTCCCAGAAGGTGCTGATCTACGCCGCGGCCGCGGGCACGATCGGCACCCAGCCGCGCGAGGACCAACTGCGCGCGGCGCTGGACCGGGCCGCGGCGCGCGGTGCGCTGGTCGGCGCGTCGATGCCGCTCGCGGGCACATGACCGCCGCCGTCCCGGACCTCCCACCGGACCTCGGCGACCCATGGTGGGCAGCCCATTCGCCACCGATGCCGCATCCGACGGGCGGCCGGGTCGTTGGCACATACGTGCACGCATACGACCTCTCCTACCGATCCCCGTCATACGGCTGCATTCCGGCCATGCGCCCCGCCCTGGAGGCAGCGCACGATCCCTGGCGCCACTCCGCCACGCCGATCTACGACGCGTTGTACGCGGAGTACCGCAGGCTGTTCCGGGCGCTGCCCGGCGACCGCTCGGACGAGGAGAACATGGAGTTCGTGGCGTTCGCCGCCATCGGCCAGCCCCGGGGCCTCATCAGCGGCGGCCACGGCCGCCCGGACAGCCACAGCGGGGCCTGGCACACCGACGAGCTGTACTACCGCGGCTATCTCCCCGCCCTGCCGCCCGGCCGGGGCGAGGAGCGGGGTCACACCTACTGACGTGGACACCTACTGACGTGGTGCCGTCATGCGCGCCCGGCGGGCCGGAACCGACCCGCCGCTGAGCGCGTCCAGCGCCGCCGCCCCGCCGCCGGACGGTGAAGTCCGGGGCCGGGATGGCGTCAACCGCGCGCCGCCGCCGTTACCTCTTGCGGCCGCGCTTTTCGCGCACCCGCACCGAGATCTGCAGGGGCGTCCCCTCGAAGCCGAACTCCTCGCGCAGCCGCCGCTCGATGAAGCGGCGGTAGCCCGCCTCCAGGAAGCCCGAGGCGAAGAGCACAAACCGCGGCGGCCGGGTGCCGGCCTGCGTCCCGAAGAGGATCCGCGGCTGCTTGCCGCCGCGGATCGGATGCGGATGGGAGGCGACGATCTCGCCGAGGAAGGCGTTGAGCCGCCCGGTCGGGACCCGGGTCTCCCAGCCGGCCAGCGCCGTCTCGATCGCCGGGACCAGCTTCTCCATATGGCGGCCGGTGCGCGCCGAGACATTGACCCGCGGTGCCCACTGGATCTGCCCCAGCTCCGTCTCGATCTCGCGCTCGAGGTAGTAGCGGCGCTCCTCGTCGAGGGTGTCCCACTTGTTGTACGCGATGACGAGCGCGCGCCCGGCCTCGACGGCCATCGTGATGATCCGCTGGTCCTGGACGCTGATGGACTCACTGGCGTCGATCAGCACGACCGCGACCTCGGCCTTCTCCACGGCGGCCGCGGTGCGCAGCGAGGCGTAGTAGTCGGCGCCCTCCTGGAGGTGGACCCGGCGGCGGATACCGGCGGTGTCGACGAACTTCCAGGTGATGCCGCCGAGTTCGATGATCTCGTCGACCGGGTCGCGGGTGGTGCCCGCCAACTCGTTGACGACCACCCGCTCCTCGTTCGCGACCTTGTTGAGCAGCGAGGACTTGCCCACGTTCGGGCGGCCGACCAGGGCGATCCGGCGCGGTCCGCCGAGCGTCGCACCGAAGGTCTGGGCCGGGGCCTCGGGCAGCGCCTCCAGGACCGCGTCGAGCATGTCGCCGGTGCCACGGCCGTGCAGTGCGGAGACCGCGTACGGCTCGCCGAGGCCGAGCGACCACAGCATCGCGGCGTCCGCCTCGGCGCTGGGCCCGTCGACCTTGTTGGCGCACAGCACCACGGGCTTTCCGGCCCGGCGCAGCAGCTTGACCACGGCCTCGTCGGTGTCGGTGGCGCCCACCGTCGCGTCCACGACGAAGACCACCGCGTCGGCGGCCTCGATCGCGAACTCGGCCTGGGCCGCCACGGACGCGTCGAGACCGAGCACGTCCTGCTCCCAGCCGCCGGTGTCGACCACCTTGAAGCGGCGGCCGGACCACTCGGCCTCGTAGGTCACCCGGTCGCGGGTGACCCCGGGGCGGTCCTCCACGACCGCCTCGCGGCGGCCGAGGATCCGGTTCACCAGGGTGGACTTGCCGACATTGGGGCGGCCGACGACGGCCAGCACCGGCAGCGGACCGTGTCCCGCCGCGGCGAGGTCGCCCTCGACCTCCTCCAGGTCGAAGCCCTCTTGCACGGCGAGCTCCATGAACTCCGCGTACTCGGCGTCGCCAAGCTCCCCGTGCTCGTCGCCGCCGCTGTGGATCTGGTCGTTCATGAAGATTTCCTCGTCGTCCCTCAATACCGCGGCCGCCCCTGAGGGCTCGCGGATCTCATGTCTGGTCTGGGCGGCCGGTCAGCCGCCTGGCGGTGCCCAGATGCGTGCCCAGCCGCTTCTGGATGCGCTCGGTGGCCTGGTCCAGGGCCGCCCGCGTCCGCCTGCCGCTTCCGTCTCCCGCCTCGAAGGGGTCGCCGAACACCACGTCGACCCTGCTGCGCAGCCGGGGCAGCGCCCTGGCCCGCCCGTCGCCGCCGCGCGGGGTGGCGGTGCCGAGCACCGCCACCGGCACGATCGGCGCGCCGGAGCGCACGGCGAAGTACGCGAGCCCCGAGCGCAGCGACGCGAAGTCGCCGTCGCCGCGGCTGCCCTCCGGGAAGATCCCGAGGACCCCGCCGCGCTTCAGCACCCCCAGGGCCTGGCCGATCGCGGCGCGGTCGGCGCTCGCACGGTCCACCTTCAGCTGCCCGATACCGCGCAGGAACGGGTCCAGCGGGCCGACGAACGCCTCCTTCTTGACCAGGAAGTGCACCGGCCGCGGCGAGGTGCCGATCAGCATCGGGCCGTCGATGTTGTGGGAGTGGTTCCCCGCGAGGATGACGGGCCCGGCGGACGGGATCCGCCACGCGCCCAGCACCCGGGGCCGCCACAGCCCGTACATCAGGCCGATGCCGATCCGCCGCGCCACGACGGCACCGGCCGCGCTGGGAAGCACCGCGTCGGTGGCGCTCACGCGACCGTCCGCTTCTCCTCGACGAGAGTGACGACGCACTCGATGACCTGGTCGAGGGTGAGTTCGGAGGTGTCCACCTCGACCGCGTCGTCCGCCTTGGCGAGCGGCGAGGTCTTACGGCCGGAGTCCAGGGCGTCCCGCTTGGCCAGCGCGGCCTGGGTGGCGGCCAGGTCGGCGGCCTCCTTGCCCTTCAGCTCACCGCTGCGGCGGGCCGCCCGGACCTCCGGGGAGGCGGTCAGGAAGATCTTGAGGTCGGCGTCCGGGAGGACCGTGGTGCCGATGTCCCGGCCCTCGACCACGATGCCGCGCGGCGCCTCGGCGGCGATGGTCCGCTGCAGCTCGGTGATCACGGCCCGCACCTCGGGCACCGCGCTGACCGCGCTGACCCGCGAGGTGACCTCCTGGGTGCGGATCGGCCCGGAGACATCGGTGCCGTCGACGCTGATCGTCGGGGCGGCCGGGTCGATACCGGAGACGATGTGGGGCTTGGCGGCGGCGTCGGCCACGGCCACGGCGTCGTCGACGTCGATGCCGTTGGTCACCATCCACCAGGTGATCGCCCGGTACTGGGCGCCGGTGTCCAGGTAGCCCAGGCCCAGCTTGGCGGCGACGGCCTTCGAGGTACTGGACTTACCCGTGCCTGCGGGGCCGTCGATCGCGACAATCACTGCTGCCGGGGCGGTCCGGGCGGCGGTTTCCACGGTGACAGACACCTTTCGTGTGCACGGGGCTGAGTTGAACGGGCCATGTGAGCCTCGGACAAGGTTACTGGCTTCCCACGGACGGCTTCGCACCCCTGTGGACGGCCCCGGTCCGCCCGGGGCGCCCGGCGGTCCGCTCCGCCGCTACTGCCGGATGGACCAGCCCCGCTCGCGCAGGGCCTTGGTGAGCCCCGGGGCCGCCGAGGGCTCGACCATCAGCTGGATCAGACCGGACTGCTGCCCGGTGGCGTGCTCGATCCGGACGTCCTCGATGTTGACCCCCGCCCGGCCCGCGTCGGCGAAGATCCGGGCCAGCTCGCCCGGCTGGTCGCCGATGAGCACCGTCACGGTCTCGTAGACGGCCGAGGCGGCGCCGTGCTTGCCCGGCACCCGCTCCCGCCCGGCGTTGCCCCGGCGCAGCACGTCCTCGATACCGGCCGTGCCGTCGCCGCGCTTGGCCTCGTCGGCGGACTGGAGCGCGCGCAGCGCCCGCACCGTCTCGTCGAGGTCGGAGGCGACGGCGGCGAGCACATCGGCGACCGGGCCGGGGTTGGCGGAGAGGATGTCGATCCACATGGCGGGGTCGGAGGCCGCGATCCGGGTGACGTCGCGGATGCCCTGGCCGCACAGCCGCACCGCCGTCTCATCCGCGTCCTGGAGCCGTGCGGCGACCATGCTGGACAGCAGGTGCGGGGTGTGCGAGACGAGCGCCACCGCCCGGTCGTGGGCCTCGTCCTCCATCACCACGGGCACCGCCCGGCACAGCGCGACGAGCTCGAGCGCGAGGTTGAGCACCTCGGTGTCGGTGCCGCCGGTGGGCGTGAGCACCCAGGGCCGTCCCTCGAAGAGGTCGGCGGTGGCGGCCAGCGGCCCGGAGCGCTCCCGGCCCGCCATCGGATGCGTGCCGATGTAGCGGGTCAGATCGCAGCCGAGGGCCTCCAGCTCGCGGCGCGGGCCGCCCTTGACGCTCGCGACGTCCAGCACGCCGCGGGCCAGGCCGCGGCGCAGCACATCGGCCACCGTCCCGGCCACGTACGCCGGGGGGACGGCGACAATCGCCAGGTCCACGGGCCCGGCGGGCTCGCCCTGCGTCCCGGCGCCCAGCGCCTCGGCGGTGCGGGCCTGGTCCGCGTCATGGTCGGCGAGGTGCACCTGGACCCCGCGGCCGGCCAGGGCCAGCGCGGCGGAGGTGCCGATCAGGCCGGTGCCGATGACGAGCGCGGTTCTCATTGGGCGATGTCCTTGCGGAGGGCGGCGGCGGCGCCGAGGTAGACATGGGCGATCTCGGACTTGGGCAGGGAGGTCTCGATATGCGCCAGTATGCGGACGACGCGGGGCATGGCCCCCTCGATGTCCAGCTCCTGGGCGCAGATCAGCGGCACGTCGGTGATGCCCAGCTTGCGGGCGGCGGCCGCGGGGAAGTCGCTGTGCAGATCGGGGGTGGCCGTGAACCACACGCTGATCAGATCGTCGGGGTCGAGGGCATTGCGCCCCAGGATGGCCGTCAGCAGCGCGGAGACCTGCTCATGCATGTGCTCCGGCTCGTCCCGCTCCAGCTGGACTGCCCCGCGGACCGCTCGTACCGCCACGTCTCGCTCCCTGTGCGCGCTGTGCCTGTCGTGCGTCGGGCGCGGCCGCGTCGCCGGCCGCACTCCCGATCAGCGTAACGAGCGGGTCCGACAGGCTCCCGGGGCGACCGCTGGGCGAGACGCGGCGGGCCGCCACGACGGCCGGGGCCGTCAGCGGTCCCCGGCCTCAGCGGTCCCCGGCTCTCAGAGCTCGACCTCGCGCATCAGCATGCCGACCTCGGTGTTGGTCATCCGGCGCAGCCAGCCGGACTTCTGGTCGCCGAGCGCGATCGGGCCGAAGGCCGTCCGCACCAGCTTGTCGACCGGGAAACCGGCCTCGGCGAGCATCCGCCGCACGATGTGCTTACGGCCCTCGTGCAGGCTCACCTCGACCAGGTAGTTCTTGCCGGTGTTCTGCACCACACGGAAGTGGTCGGCGCGGGCGTAGCCGTCCTCCAGCTCGATGCCGCTCTTGAGCCGCTTGCCGAGGTCACGCGGGAGCGGGCCCTGGATGGCGGCGAGATAGGTCTTCTTCACGCCGTAGCGGGGGTGGGTGAGGCGGTGGGCCAGCTCACCGTGGTTGGTGAGCAGGATGATGCCCTCGGTCTCGGTGTCGAGCCGGCCGACGTGGAAGAGCCGGGTCTCGCGGTTGGTCACATAGTCGCCCAGGCACTGGCGGCCGTCGGGGTCCTCCATGGTGGAGACGACACCGGCGGGCTTGTTCAGCGCGAAGAAGAGGTACGACTGGGTGGCCACGGTCAGCCCGTCGACCTTGATCTCGTCCTTCTCGGGGTCGACGCGCAGCCCCTGCTCGGTCACGATCTTGCCGTTGACCTCGACCCGGGCCTGGTCGATCAGCTCCTCACAGGCGCGCCGCGAGCCCATCCCGGCGCGGGCGAGGACCTTCTGCAGCCGCTCGCCCTCGACCTCGCCGAAGGTCTTGGGCAGCGCGACCCGCGGCTTGTCGTGGCGGGCGCGGTTGCGCTCCTCCATCTGCGCCTCGTACTCGCGCGGACGGGCCGGTGCGTTCGGCTTGCGGCCGCGGCCGCCGACGCCCTTGGGGGCACCGCTCTTGGCCGTGCCGCCCTTAGGGCCGCCCTTGGGACCGCCCTGGGAGCCTCCCTTGGGACCGCCCTGGGAGCCTCCCTTGGGACCCGCCTTGGGGCCGGGGCCCGCCTGGGGGCCGCCGCCCACGTCGTAGCGGCGCTCCTCGGGGCGGGGGCGGCCGGCGCGCTGCTGCTGCTCGTCGCGCCGGTTCCCCGCGCCCCGGTAGTTGTTGCCGCCGCTACCGCTGCCGCTGCCCCTGCTGTTCCTGCCGCTGCTTCGCATCAAGTTTCCGTCTGAGAGTGGCCGCTACGGGCTCGGTGTTCTACGTCGTCGTGCGCGTCATCGCTGTCGATGGCGTCCGGATCGAACGACGGCACGCCCTCCTGGGACTCGCCCTCGACCGCGTCCGCCTCGGGGAGGAACGGTGCGAGCTCCGGAAGCTCGTCCAGCCCTCGCAGGCCCATCCGCTCCAGGAAGTAGTTCGTCGTCCTGTACAGGATCGCACCTGTTTCGGGTTCCGTGCCCGCCTCCTCGACCAGTCCCCGCTGCAGGAGGGTCCGCATCACGCCGTCGCAGTTGACACCGCGGACGGCCGAGACACGGGAACGGCTGACCGGCTGACGGTACGCGACCACCGCGAGGGTTTCCAAAGCGGCCTGGGTGAGCCGGGCCTGCTGCCCGTCCAGGACGAAGCCCTCGACGGCGGCGGCGTAGGCCGGGCGCGTGTAGTAGCGCCAGCCGCCCGCGACCAGCCGCAGCTCGAAGCCCCGGCCCTGCGTCGCGTACTCGTCGGCCAGCTCGCGCAGGGCGTCCGCGACGGCGCGGCGCGGCCGTGCCAGCACCTTGGCGAGGTGCTCCTCGGTGGCGGGCTCGTCGACGACCATGAGGACGGCCTCCAGGGCGGGCTTGAGGTCCAGCTCGGCGACCTCGGAGAGCCCGGCGGGTGTCCGCTGCTCGCTCAACTCGGTACCTCCTCCTTCTCCTTCTCCGGCTCCGGCGTGGCCGTCTCCTCAGGGGGCTTGTCCTGCGGCTCCGCCTGGGGCTTGGTCTGGGACTCCGCCTGGGGCTTGGCCTGGGCCTCCTGGTCGAACTCGTCGGTGACCAGCGGCTCCCGCCCCGCCTCGCCCGTCCAGCGGACCATGAGCGACCCGAGCGCCTCCGGCTGGTCGAGCAGGACCGCGCGCTCGCGGTAGAGCTCCAGGAGCGCCAGGAAGCGCGCGACGACCGTAAGGACGTCGGGAGCGTCCTCGGTGAGCGTGCTGAAGGTGGCCTCCCCCAGCTCCCGCAGCCGCGCGACCACCACCTCGGCCTGCTCCCGGACGCTGACCAGTGGGGCGTGGATGTGGTCGATGTAGACCTGCGGCTTGGGCTTGGCCTGCATCGCCTTGACCGCCAGCTTGGCGAAGCCCTCGGGGCCGATGCTGATGACGACGTCGGGGAGCAGCTCGGCGTGGTGCGGCTCCAGGCCGACCGTACGGGGGTGACGGGCGGCCTCGGCGATCAGCCGGTCGTTGAAGATATCCGCGATCTGCTTGTACGCGCGGTACTGCAGCAGCCGCGCGAAGAGCAGGTCACGCGCCTCCAGCAGCGCCAGGTCCGCCTCGTCCTCGACCTCGGCGGCGGGCAGCAGCCGGGCCGCCTTGAGATCCAGCAGGGTCGCCGCGACGACGAGGAACTCGGTGGTCTGGTCGAGGTCCCAGTCCGGCCCCATGGCGCGGATATAGACCATGAACTCGTCGGTGACCTTGGAGAGCGCGACCTCGGTGACATCCAGCTTGTGCTTGGAGATCAACTGGAGGAGGAGGTCGAAGGGCCCCTCGAAGTTGTCCAGCCGCACGGTGAACCGATTGCCGCCGTCGTCGGCCTGCACCTCGCCGCCGTGCGCCTCGCCCCGGCCGGTCCCGCCGCCGGTGTCACTCCCGCCGCCGGCTTCGGTCCCGGTCCCGGCCCCGGCCGCGTCGCCGCCGTGTCCGCCCCCGGAGGGGGCCACATCGAGGTCGGCCCGCGCATGCACCGGCTCCGGCTCGCCCCTCGGCACGGCCTGCTCCTCCGGGGCGGCGGGCTCAGTGGCCGCCGGGACCGGGGCAGTGGGCTCATCGACCGCCGGGGGCGGCTCGGGCTCGACGTCCGGCGCAGCGTTTCGCTCCGGTGCTGCGTCGTGTGCCTCGGGCTCGGCGTCCGGCGCAGCGCGTCCCTCCGGGGCCGCCTCGTCTGCCTCATGCTTGGCCTCCGGCGCAGCGGTGCCCGGGGCCGCCTCGCCTGCCTCCGACGCGGCAGACGGCCCAGCAGTAGCCTCACGCGCCGCCTGAGCGCCTTTCTGCGGCTCTCCGGGCGCCGGGGGCGACGTGGGCTCGGGCGGCGGCGCCGCGGGGCGCTGAGAGGCCGTCTGTGGGGGCGGGGGCGCGGTGGGACGCTCCGAGGGACGGTCCGGGCCCGCGTCGGGGGGCGCCGCGCCGGGGCCTCGGCCGAGGGTGCGGCGAGAGGGACGGGGCGGCGGGGCGGGATCGTCGTTCGTCGGCATCGCGGTCCAGGGTGCTCAGGGCCGGGCGGGGCAGCCCGTACGACCGGGCAGGCTATCGCCCGGCCCGGTCAACGGCCGCGGAGGCGGCGCACCAGGATGCTCGCGTCGCCGCGCGACTCGAGGTCGGCGAGGACGACCGCGACCGCCTCGCGGACGATCCGGCCGCGGTCGACGGCGAGCCCGTGCTCACCGCGGAGCACCAACCGCGCGTGCTCAAGGTCCATGAGCTCCTCGGCGGAGACATAGACCGTGATCTTCTCGTCGTGGCGCTCGCGCCCGCTGGGCCGACGGTTCGCCGCACGAGCGCGGCGGCGGGCCTCGCCGCTCTGCTCGGCCGCGGCCGAACCGCCCTGGGCCTGGCGGCCCTTGGGCCGGTCCCCGGCCCCGGGGCGCCGCTCACCCACCGTGTCCTGGGAGGCCGCCGTCTCGCGTCCCGTGTGTTCGCCCGAGCCGGACTGCTCACCGTCCGGGCGCTGCTCCTGCCCTTCCCGAGGCTCGGCGTCGGGGTCGGCGGCGGGCGGGGGCACCCGGGGGCCCTCGCCGTTCGCCTGGCGGCGCCCGGCGGCGGGAGCGGAGGACTGGAGCCCCATCCCTCCCGTGGTGCGGAACAGTTCGTCGGCTCCCGGCAGACTCACTCGGCGTGACACCGGGCGAGCACCTCCCTGGCGAGCTGGCGATAGGCGGCGGCACCGACGGAGTTGGACGCGTACGTGGTGATCGGCTCACCCGCGACCGTGGTCTCGGGGAAGCGGACCGTGCGGCCGATGACCGTGTGGTAGACGTGATCGTCGAACGCCTCGACCACGCGGGCGAGGACCTCACGGCTGTGCACGGTGCGCGAGTCGTACATCGTGGCGAGGATGCCGTCCAGCTCCAGGTCGGGGTTGAGCCGCTCCTGGACCTTCTCGATCGTCTCCGTGAGCAACGCCACACCGCGCAGCGCGAAGAACTCGCACTCCAGCGGCACGATCACCTTGTGCGCCGCGGTCAGCGCGTTGACGGTGAGCAGACCGAGCGAGGGCTGGCAGTCGATGACGATGTAGTCGTAGTCGGCCATCAGCGGCTTGAGGGCGCGCTGCAGGGTCGACTCCCGGGCGACCTCGCTCACCAGCTGCACCTCGGCGGCCGACAAGTCGATATTGCTGGGGAGCAGATCCATATTGGGCACGGCCGTCTTCAGCAGCACCTCGTCGGCCGACATGCCCCGCTCCATGAGCAGGTTGTAGACCGTGAGGTCGAGCTCCATCGGGTTGACCCCGAGGCCGACCGACAGGGCGCCCTGCGGGTCGAAGTCGACGAGCAGCACCCGGCGGCCGTATTCGGCCAGGGCCGCGCCCAGGTTGATGGTGGAGGTGGTCTTACCGACCCCGCCCTTCTGGTTGCACATCGCGATGATCTTCGCTGGACCGTGATCGGTCAGCGGCCCCGGGATCGGGAAGTACGGCAGCGGGCGCCCGGTGGGGCCGATCCGCTCGCGGCGCTGGCGGGCAGCGTCGGGCGCGAGCGTGGCCGCGTATTCGGGGTCTGGCTCGTACTCCGCGTCCGGGTCGTAGAAGTGCCCGTCGGGGAGGTCGTCGTAGTCGGCGAAGCGGGCGGGATCCGTGCCCCCCTGGTCGCCGGCCATGGCGTTCACGTGATGGCCGTCCATGCTGTGGCTCTGGTGGGCTGTCGTCGGGCTCTGGCGGGTTGCGAAGGTACGGACAGCGACGGAGCCGACAGCCTCGAGCCCCGAGGGGCCCTGGCCCCGCGCAGCCGGTCCTGGTTGACCACCCCCGGGAGAAAATGTCGACTCATTCACAAGTCGTCCTACCTCCTTGGTGACCAGGAAATTTCTCTATAGGTCAGCGTGACACCATGCCGACGGTTGGCGACTCTATGGCGTGTCGGCGGTCCGCAGCAACACAATCCACCGGACACGGCATGATGTGTCGGCAATCGAACACCCCGATGTCAAGGGCGTGTGAACGGCGCCGCGGAGATTTCACCGCCGCATAAAGCGTCTGAATAGTTGCATTTAGGGCGAGTTGGCCGAGCCATGGGCCACACCCGATACGGGGCACAGCGGACACACCTTCGGCCGGGCCTCATCCTTCGACAAGACCCGGCCGGATGCCCATTGTTGACATGTGGTTGACGGTCCGGGTTGACCGTCCGGCAACCGGAGTTCACCCGCTCCGGCGGCCGGGCCGGTGGACTCCGAGCGTCATTCAGCCGATCAGCGAGCTCAGTTCAACCGCGGGCAGGTCATGCGCCTCGGCGACCGGGCCGTAGACGACCTGTCCCTCATGGGTGTTGAGCCCCTTGGCCAGTGCGGCGTCCCGGCGCAGCGCGTCCCGCCAGCCGCGGTTGGCCAGCTCCACGATGTACGGGAGCGTCGCGTTGGTGAGCGCGTGGGTGGAGGTGTTCGGCACCGCGCCGGGCATGTTCGCGACGCAGTAGAAGACCGAGTCGTGGACCGCGAAGGTCGGCTCGGCGTGGGTGGTGGGACGGGAGTCCTCGAAGCAGCCGCCCTGGTCGATCGCGATGTCGACAAGGACACTTCCCGGCTTCATCCGGGACACCAGCTCGTTGGTGACCAGCTTGGGCGCCTTGGCACCCGGGATGAGCACCGCGCCGATGACCAGGTCGGCCTCGAGGACGGCCTTCTCCAGCTCAAAGGCGTTGGAGGCGATGGTCTGCACCCGGGTGCCGAAGATCCGGTCGGCCTCGCGCAGCTTGTTGATGTCCTTGTCGAGCAGGGTGACGTGGAAGCCCATGCCGATGGCGATCTGGGCGGCGTTCCACCCGGAGACGCCACCGCCGATGACGACGGCCCGCGCGGCGGCCACACCCGGCACCCCGGCGGGCAGCACACCACGGCCACCGGCCGAGCGCATCAGGTGGTACGCGCCGACCTGCGGCGCGATCCGGCCCGCGACCTCGGACATCGGCGCGAGCAGCGGCAGGGCGCGGTTCGCGGTCTCGACGGTCTCGTAGGCGATGGCGGTGGTGCCGGACTCCAGCAGCGCGTCCGTGCAGGCCCGGGAGGCGGCCAGATGCAGGTAGGTGAAGAGCGTCTGGCCCTTGCGCATCCGGTGGTATTCCTCCGCGACGGGCTCCTTGACCTTCAGCAGCAGGTCGGCGGTGGCCCAGACCTCGTCGGCGGTGCCGAGGATGCGCGCACCGGCGGCGGTGTACTCCTCGTCCGTGATGGAGGAACCGAGGCCGGCACTCTGCTCCACGACGACCTCATGGCCGCCTCGGACCAGCTCGTGCACACCGGCGGGGGTGATGGCCACACGGAACTCGTTGTTCTTGACCTCGCGGGGGATACCGACCTTCACGTCGATCACGGTCCTTGAATGGGGGGGAAAGGAACATATCGCCACAGCCAGTCACGGGTCGATGCACCACCGACCATAGACAGGCAAACCGGAACGCGTCCGCATGCCGGAGACGACCG
The DNA here is from genome assembly GCF_017592595.1 of Streptomyces sp. NEAU-YJ-81. Lineage (NCBI taxonomy): Bacteria > Bacillati > Actinomycetota > Actinomycetes > Kitasatosporales > Streptomycetaceae > Streptomyces > Streptomyces sp. NEAU-YJ-81. The sequence goes on from NZ_JAGFNO010000007.1 coordinate 348,264, forward strand.
CAACAATCGCGGTACGGCCAGTCTAATGAAGGACGTCACGCTGTCTAGCCTTGCAATGCATCAATCTTTTGGAAGACCACTACTGATTTCGTAGGTCGGCCGGGTTTCCTTCGCCACTCTGAGGTGACGGACCCGTGTCCTCCGCCCCCACCGTGGCGCTCTTACGGGCGGTGCGCCGCAGCGACCGCGCCACCGCCGGGTCCCCGCCGAGCCGGTCCATCGCGTCCGCCGCGTGGCCCGCCAGATCGGCGTGCAGCCCGGTGTCACCGCAGGTCCGGGCGGCCACGGCGGCCTCCACCCAGGTGCGCAGCGCCTCCCTCGGCCGTCCGGTGCGCTCCTGGGCTCCCGCGGCGCCGCTGAGCGCCCGTGCGTACCCCGGCCGGTCCCCCGCCCGGCGGCAGGCGGCCGCGGCGGCACGCCAGTCGCGCAGCGCCTCGCCCCACTGCCCTGCGTAGCCGTGGACGGTGCCGAGCCGTGCGTACATCCGGGCGGCCGCGGACAGATCGCGGCGGCTCAGCCGCAGCTCCAGGGCGCGTCCGTACCAGTCGGCCGCCCGGTGCCAGTCCTCCAGCTCCTGGTACATGCCGCCGATCGACTCCAGCGCCCGCCCGGTCGTATACGGATCGCCCGACTCACGGGCCGCCTCCAGGGCGCTCTTGTACCGCGCGAGGGCCTTGTCCACCCGGCCCGCCCCGCCGTCCAGATCGCCGAGGTTCAGCAGCGCGGCCGCCCGCTCCACCGGCAGGTCGCGGCGCCGGGCCACGTCCAGCACCAGCTCATGCAGCCCGTACAGCTCCACCGCGGCGCCCTCGGCACCCCGGTGAGCGGTGAGGGCATGCGTCAGCGCGGCCACCAACCGCCGTGCCAGCGTGTCGAGTTCACCGGTCTCCACGGCCAGCCGGGCGGCCTCGATCAGCGAGCCCAGCCGGGCCTCCAGCCAGTCCGCCGCCTGCGCCGACGACGAAAACCGCAACGGCTTCGGCATCCCGGCCAGCTTCTTCCGGCCCGGCGAACCGGCGGGCTCGGCGGCCAGCCGGCACGCGTGCAGCTGCCGTACGGCACGCTCCAGCATCCGCGCCCGCGCCAGCTCCACCTCCGCCGGGCGCTCCTCGGCCGCCAGCCGCTCCCGCAGCAGCGGATCGAGACAACCGGGCACCTGGTAATCGCCCGGCCCGCGCGGGCGCAGCATCCCGTACGCGGCGAAGCCCTCCAGCGCCGCCTCGCCGTCCGCCACCGAGCATCCGGCCAGCGCGGAGGCGGTCTGGGCGTCGGCCGATCCGCCGGGCGCCAGCACCAGCAGCCGCAGCATCCGGGCGGCGGCGGACGGCAGCGCGGCGTAGGCCAGCCGGAAGGCGCGGATCAGCGGGCGGGCGCCATGGTCGAGATCACCCTCGTCAGGCGGCAGTTCGCGCAGCCGGGCCAGCGCGTCGTCGACCGACGCCTGGGGACGGGCGGCGAGCCAGCCGCCGACCAGGACGAGCGCGGCGGGCTGGCCCGCGCACTCCTCGACGAGGGACTGCGCGGCCACCGGATCGCAGGTGATCCGGGTGGGGCCGGTGTACTGCGCCAGCAGCCCGACCGCCGCGCTCACGTCCAGCCCGCCCACCGTGCACGGCCGCACATCCGGCACCCCGGTCAGCGGGCCGCGCGAGACGGCGACCACCAGGCAGTCGGGCTCGTCGGGCAGCAGCGCGTCCACCTGCTCGGCTCCGGCCACGTCGTCGAGCAGCAACAGCACCCGCTTGCCGTCGAGCGCCGCGCGCAGCGCCTCGCTCAGGTCGTCCTCGTCCGCGCCCGGCGGGGCGGTCACGCCGAGCCGTCCGAGCAGCTCACGGGCGGTGCGCTCGGTGGGTACGGGGTCGCCGGCGGAGGTCGTCAGCCGGGCGCTCAGCACTCCGTCGGGGTAGTCGTCGGCGAGCCGCCGGGCGAGCTCCTCGGCCAGCGCCGTACGGCCCCAGCCGGGACGGCCCGCGATCAGCAGCACCCGGCTGCGGGCGGCCTTACGGCCGGCGAGGGTGTCCAGGCCCGCACGCTCGATATCGGCCCGCAGCGAGAGCAGCTCCCGCCGCCGCCCGGCGAACCCCCGCCCCACGGTGGCCGCCGCCGCGAACAGCACGGCCCGGGTCGCCCCGCTCCACACCCCGCCGTCCTGCGCGTCCGCGCGCCCGGCCGCGGAGCGCTGCCGCGGCGGGGTGTCGGACGGGAGTGAACCTTCCTCTGGTGAACGGTCGGAACGGGCCTCCGGCGGACGGCCGGAAGCGGACGAAGCGGGCGTGGCGGACGGCGGTTGCCGCTTCCTTGGGGCCGCCGGCTCCCCCTCGGTGTCGACCGCCTGCTCCGCCACGGGCCCACTCCCGTCCACCTGCGCTTACGAACCCGCCGCGCCGCTGCGGCCGGGGCCACTATGAGCGTAGTTCACTCCGCGTCAGGTACCCGGCACTCCAGGCCCATGGCACGTACCGAAAATCACTCCACCGGATCTTCACCGGGGCCGAGTGGGGCCTTCACTGGGCCCGCCCCGTTCAGTGGGCCCGCGCTGTCAGTGGGCCTACGCCGCGAAGGGGCGGGCCGGCCAGGAGGCGTCGGCCGGACGGAGGGCGTCGATACCGTCGCCGGAGAGCGCGGCGTGCAGTGCCAGCGCGCCGACCGCGAGGCAGGTGTTGTGCAGCTCGCCCGCGAGCGCGCCGCGCACCAGCTCCTCCAGGGACACCCGGGCCAGCTCCATGTCGGCCTCCTCTTCGGAGACCTCGAACCGCTCGCCCTCGGCCGCGGAGATCTCCCGCGCCAGGAAGATCCGTACGGCCTCGTCGGAGCCGCCGGGCGAGGTGTAGACGTCGATCAGGACGCGCCAGTCCTCGGCCTTGACGTGCGCCTCCTCGTACAACTCCCGCTGGGCGGCGTGCAGCGGGTTCTCACCGGGGATGTCCAGGAGACCGGCCGGGATCTCCCACAGCCGCCGGCGGACCGGGTGCCGGTACTGCCGCAGCACGATCACGCGGCCGTCCTCGTCCAGGGCGAGGATGGCGACGGAGCCGGGGTGGACCTGGTAGTCGCGGTTGACCCGGCTGCCGTCGGGCATCTCGACCTCGTCGGTGCGCACGCTCGTCTTGTTGCCGGTGAACGGCGTGGCGGTGGCGGTGACCGGCCATTCCTCGGGGGTGTCCTGGATACGCATGCTGCCTCAGCGTCCTTTCCGCGTGCGGTTGACGGGGGCGGGCCGCGCCGGCCGCCCGCCCCCGTCAACCGTATCGGTCAGGCCCCGGCGCTACGCGTCTGACCAGCGGTCTGTCGCTCGACCGCCGCCTTCACCAGGCCCGCGAAGAGCGGGTGCGGACGGGTCGGGCGGGAGCGCAGCTCGGGGTGCGCCTGGGTGCCGACCAGGTAGGGGTGGACCTCGCGCGGGTACTCCACGTACTCGACGAGCTTGTTGTCCGGAGAGGTGCCGGAGAAGACGATCCCGGCCTTCTTCTCCAGCTCACCGCGGTAGGAGTTGTTGACCTCGTAGCGGTGGCGGTGGCGCTCCTCGACGTACGGCTGGTTGTCGTAGACCTCGCGGACGATCGAGCCCTCGGCCAGCTTGGCCGGGTACATGCCCAGCCGCATGGTGCCGCCCATATCGCCCTCGCCCGCGACGATGTCGAGCTGCTCGGCCATGGTGGAGATCACCGGGTCGGTGGTGGCGGGCTCGAACTCGGTGGAGTTGGCGCCCTCGATGCCCGCGAGGTTGCGCGCGGCCTCGATGACGATGCACTGCAGTCCGAGGCAGAGGCCCAGCAGCGGGAGCTTGTTCTCCCGGGCGTAGGTGATCGCGCCGACCTTACCGATCACTCCGCGGTCGCCGAAGCCGCCGGGGATGCAGACCGCGTCCACGCCGTCGAGCTGGTCCCGGGCGCCGGCGGCCGTCTTACAGTCGTCGGAGGTGACCCACTTGATCTTGACGCGGGCGTTGTTGGCGAAGCCGCCGGCGCGCAGCGCCTCGGTGACCGACAGGTAGGCGTCGGGCAGGTCGATGTACTTGCCGACGAGCGCCACGGTGACCTCGTGGTCGGGCTGGTGGACCCGCCGCAGCAGATCGTCCCACTGGGTCCAGTCCACGTCGCGGAAGGGCAGATCCAGCTTGCGGACGACATAGGCGTCCAGGCCCTCGGAGTGCAGCACCTTGGGGATGTCGTAGATCGACTTGGCGTCGATGGCGGCGACCACGGCCGCGTCATCAACGTCACACATCAGCGAGACCTTGCGCTTGATGGAGGTCGGGACCTCGCGGTCGGCTCGCAGCACGATCGCGTCCGGCTGGATACCGATGTTGCGCAGTGCGGCCACCGAGTGCTGGGTGGGCTTGGTCTTCAGCTCACCGGACGGGCCGATGTAGGGCAGCAGCGAGATGTGCACCACGAAGACGTTGTCCCGGCCGACCTCGTGCCGGACCTGGCGGACGGCCTCCAGGAAGGGCAGCGACTCGATGTCGCCGACGGTGCCGCCGACCTCGGTGATGACGACGTCCACGTCGTCGGTGGCCATACGCCGGATGCGGTGCTTGATCTCGTTGGTGATGTGCGGGATGACCTGCACGGTGTCACCGAGGTACTCACCGCGCCGCTCCTTGGCGATTACGGTGGAGTAGACCTGTCCGGTGGTCACATTGGCCGAGCCGTCGAGGTCGACGTCGAGGAAGCGCTCGTAGTGGCCGATGTCCAGATCGGTCTCGGCTCCGTCGTTGGTGACGAACACCTCACCGTGCTGGAAGGGGTTCATCGTGCCCGGGTCGACGTTCAGATACGGATCGAGCTTCTGCATGGTGACGCGCAGACCGCGCGCCTTCAGCAGGGCCCCCAGACTGGAGGCGGTAAGACCCTTGCCGAGTGAGGAGGCGACACCCCCCGTGACGAAGAGGTGCTTGGTCGTCATGGGCTTAGCGGCAATGGCCAAGAGGGGGCTCCCGTGGTCGCGTCGTGAGGGTGCGTACGGCAGCCGGTCCGGATTCGGGGGGTGCCGTCGCTGATGGTTCGGGGGTTTTGTGCCCGCCGCTCCACGGGCTACCAGGGTATCAGCGCCCCGGAGCGGTCGCTGATGACCTGGTTCCCGCGTTCGGTCTGCGCAATCGCCCGAGCACCATGCGTGACCTGGCCACCCGATCGGCCGCGAGATACGAGCCACGATGTGGACGGGCTCAAGCGGATCACCGTTGTCCGTCGTATCCTCATCGGACGCACGCATGCGAGCCACCCGGCACGGCACCACCAGCACGCCCCCGGAACAAGAGCTCGTCAGAATTTCCGAGACCGTAAGAAGCGCCCTCCGGGGTGGTACGGCCGTTCGAATGGGGAATGCACGTGGCCGGGCGTATCGAGGATTACGCACTGATTGGTGATATGCAGACCGCCGCCCTCGTCTGCAGGGACGGCACGGTCGACTGGCTGTGCCTGCCGCGATTCGACTCCCATGCCGTCTTCGCCGGTCTGCTGGGCACTGAGGAACACGGTTTCTGGCGCCTCGGGCCCGCCTTCCCCTCGGGAAGCCAGCCGCCCGCCGCCGACCGCCGCCGCTACCGCGGCGACTCGCTGGTGCTCGAATCGGAGTGGGACACTCCGCGCGGCACGGTCCGTGTGATCGACTTCATGCCGCCCCGTGACGGCGCCCCGCAACTGGTGCGGATCGTCGAGGGAGTCAGCGGCCGGGTGCCGATGCGCTCCGCGCTGCGGATGCGGTTCTCCTACGGCTGGGTCGTGCCGTGGGTGCACCGGGTGGACACCCGCACCGTCGCCGTCGCCGGCCCGGACTCCGTCTGGCTGGACACCGAGGCCGACACCTACGGCAAGGACCTCACCACCTACTCCGACTTCACGGTGGGCCCCGGCGACCGGATCGCCTTCACCATCAGTTGGCAGCCCTCGCACAACGAGCCGCCCGCACTGCCCGAGCCGGAGGTCGCGCTGGAGGCCACCGAGGCGTTCTGGCGGGAGTGGGTCGAGCACTGCACGTACCACGGCCCCTACCGGGACGCCGTGGTCCGCTCGCTGATCACGCTCAAGGCGCTGACCTACGCCCCCACCGGCGGCATCGTCGCGGCGCCCACCACCTCGCTCCCCGAGGACATCGGCGGCGTCCGGAACTGGGACTACCGCTTCACCTGGCTGCGGGACGCGGCGATCACCCTCTCCTCGCTGCTGCGCACCGGCTACCGCGAGGAAGCGCGCGCCTGGCGCGAATGGCTGCTGCGCGCGGTCGCGGGCGACCCGGAGAACCTGCAGATCATGTACGGCATCGCGGGCGAGCGGGAGTTGGCCGAGGCCGAGCTGACCTGGCTGCCCGGCTACGAGAACTCCCAGCCGGTCCGGGTCGGCAACGGCGCGGCCGGCCAGCTCCAGCTCGACGTCTACGGCGAGGTCATCGAGGCGCTGCACCTGGCCCATATGACGGGTCTGGCGCGCAACGACTACGCGAGCGTGCTGCAGCTCAAGCTGATCCGCTACCTCGAGGAGCACTGGGACGAGCCGGACGAGGGCATCTGGGAGGTGCGCGGGCCGCGCCGCCACTTCGTGCACTCCAAGGTGATGGCCTGGGTCGCGGTCGACCGCACCGTCAAGCTGGTCGAATCCGGCGATGTGGACGGGCCGTTGGACCGCTGGCGGGAGCTGCGCGACGAGATCCACCGGGACGTCTGCGCGAGGGGCTACGACGCCGAGCGCAACACCTTCACCCAGTCCTACGGCTCCAAGGAGCTGGACGCCTCGCTGTTGCTCATCCCGCAGATGGGCTTTCTGCCGCCGGACGACAAGCGGGTCATCGGCACCATCGAGGCGATCCAGCGGGAGCTGTCGACCGAGGACGGCTTCGTCATGCGCTACCCCACCGCGGGCGAGGACGCCGGGGTGGACGGTCTCGAGGGCGACGAAGGGGCCTTCCTGGCCTGCTCGTTCTGGCTCGCCGACGACCTGGCGATGATCGGCCGGGTGGACGAGGCCCGGAAGCTCTTCGAGAAGCTGCTCGGGCTCCGCAACGACCTCGGGCTGCTGGCCGAGGAGTGGGACTCGAAGAACCAGCGCCAGGTGGGCAACTTCCCGCAGGCGTTCAGCCATGTGCCGCTGATCGACACCGCGCTGCGGCTGACGGCGTCCGGCGCGTACGGAGGCTGACCCCAGGCCCGGGCCCCGGGGGCCCGGGCACCCCCACTTCCGGGCTCGGCCCGCGCCCCGCCCTTCGGCGTCCGCCCCGCCCTTCGGCGTGCGCGAGCCGCCGGGCCGGGATCGCGGAGCCGGGCCCAGTCGGGTCGAGGCGGGGCCTCGTGCGGGTCGAGCGGGCGGCTAGCGTGGCGGCATGGAACCGCAGGGGACGATCACCGTGGCGCGCGCCCTCGACCTGCCCGCCCTGCGCCGCGGGCTGCCGGAGGTCGTGACCGGGGACGACCTGCTCGACCGCCCGGTGCGCTGGGTACACGCGGGCGAGGCGCCCAACATCGCCGCGCTGCTCAAGGGCGGCGAACTGCTGCTGACCACCGGCCTCGGGGTCGGGTCGCGCCCCGCCGAGCAGCGCGCCTTCGTCCGCCGGCTCGCCGAGCGGGGCATCGCGGCGCTGGTGGTGGAGCTGGGGGCCCGGTTCCGCACGCTGCCGGGAGCGGTCGTGGACACGGCGCGCTCGTGCGGGCTGCCGCTGGTGCAACTCCATCGCGAGGTGCCGTTCGTGACGGTCACCGAGGAGATCCACACCGAGATCGTCAATGCGCACTACGCCCTGCTGCGCCAGGCCGATGTGGTGCACCGGCAGGCCACCGAGGTGCTGCTGCGCGGCGGCGGGGTGCCGGAGATCCTGTGCCACTTCGCCACCTTCGCGGCCAATCCGGTCTTCCTGGAGACCCCCGACGGGCAGTTGCTGTACGCGGCGGGGCCGGGCGGTACGCCCCCGGCGGGCGCGGCCGATCCGCTGCAGGTGTGGGAGGGGTTGCGGGCGCGGCGCGCGGCCGAGCGGCCCGAACCGCCGGCGGGCAGCGTGATGGCGGACATCCCGGGCGGCGGGCCAGGACCCGGCTCCGTACGGGCGCGGCTGACCGTCCTTCCGGTGGCCGGGCCGCTGGGGCCGGTGCACCGGATCGCCGCCGAGCGGACGGCGGATCTGCTGGCGGTGGTGCTGCTGCGGACGCGTCAGGAGGAGGAGCTGGCGGCGCGCGGGCGCGGGGACTTCCTCACCGATCTCGCGGAGGGCCGCATCGAGGCGTCGGACGCCCCCGCCCAGGCCCGGGTGCTGGGCTTCCGGCCGGGCGCGGACGGGCCGGTGCTGCCGGTGGTGATGCGGCTGGTGGAGGATCCGCGCCCGCTGGCCGGGGGCGGGGAGAGCTGGGCGGCGCTGGCCCACGCCCTGCAGGAGGAGCTGGCGGCGGTCGGGGTGCCGGTGCTGCTCGGCGTACGGCTTCCGGAGGGTCGGGTTCCGCTGCTGGCGGGGCTGCGCGGCGCGACCGAGCGCGGCGCGGTGGCCGAGCGGATCGCGACGGCGCTGCGGGCCGGGGTGGAGCGGGCCTGGCCGGACCGGGCCAGCGCCCGGCCGCCGGTGGTCATCGCCGGGCTCGCGGTCGGCTGGGACGCGGTCGGCACCGAACTGCGGCATGCGGCGGAGGCGGCGAACGCGGCGCGCGGGCTGACCGACCGCGACTGGTACGACGTACGGAGCCTGGATGTCGACCTGTTGCTGTGGCGACTGCGGGAGCATGGCGATCTGGCCGCCTTTGTCGACCGGGTGATCGGTCCGCTGCTCGCTCATGACCGCACCGCCCGCCCGCCGCTGGTGCCGACACTGGAGACATATCTGCGCCATGCGGGCCGTAAGGCGGAGACGGCGCGCGCCCTGCACCTCAACCGCCAGACGCTGTACGACCGGCTGGCCCGGATCTCCCGGCTGCTGGGCAGCGATCTGGAGGACCCGCAGACGGTTCTCGCCCTGGGGGTGGCCCTCCAGGCCCGCCGCCATGTGCGGTGACGCGTTCGCGGGCCGCTCCGCCGTGTCCGGGCGACCCGCCCGGCGTCCCCCCGCGCCGCCGGGCGGGTCACCACGCGGGTAGCCGGGCGGGGAGAGGCTCCCTCACCGTCCGCCGCGCCGCCCCGCCGTGCGCCGCGGACACCTCCCCGCCCGGCCGCTGTGTGCCGAACCGCGGCCGGACCCTGCCCGGCCTGGCGGATCTTTCCCCTCCCCGCCCCTTCCCGTTAGGGGCTGCGCCCCGGGGTCCGGGGCGGAGCCCCGCCGCGCGGCGGAGCCGCATATCGACGCTGCGGGAAGGAGCGGGGAGGGGAGCAGCCCGCCGCAGGCGTCACGATCCGCCGGACGCTCCCTAGAACGGAGTCAGCGTGAGCGTGATCCCCTTGGGGGCGGTGTCCTGGATGTAGGACGCGAACTCGGCCACGTCATCGAAGGCGAAGCCGTACGCCTTGCCGTCCACGGTCGCCGCGTGCATGGCCTTGGCGTAGTGGTTGGTGACCTCCTCGCCGTAGAAGGCGGCGGGGTCGGTGGTCGGCTGGGCGTCGGTGTTGTGCAGCGTGGTGCGGTTGAAGCCCGCGCCGAGGATCGCCGCGACCGGGCCGGTCGTCCCGTCGTTGGGCGCGGCCAGGGCGCCGTCGCAGAACAGCACGTCCTTGGTGGAGGGCTTGTCGAAGGAGACCGACGCCGGGCCGGTGAAGGCGAACTTCCCGCCGCTCACCCGGCCGGTGAAGGTGCCCGCGTTGGTGGTGACCTTGAGGTCCTTGGATCCGTAGGCGTCCCAGACCTGGTCGATGTACGACGCGAAGTAGTCCTCCGCGAACAGCCCCGCGCCCATGCCATGGCCAGGAGCGATCACCCGCAGATTGTCGCCGACGATCAGCTTCTTGTAGGCGTCGACACCGGCGAGGTCGGAGAAGACCTTGGCGCGGGCGCCGTCCTTGAGGGTGCCGGTCGTCTGGTCCTGGGCGCCGGTGAGGTGGATCGACAGCGGGACGCTGAACATGTCCACCATGGTGGTGTTGCAGAACATCCCCGAGGAGTTGTACGTGAACTCCGCGCAGTCGTGCATGATGTCGAAGTTCGGATCGCCGGACACCCAGCCGGCCGGGTACTGCAGCGCGGGCTTGCCCGCCCCGTCCTCGACCACCTTGAGCTTGAGCTTCGAGCCGAGCGCGACATAGATCCGGCCCGACATCTGCGGCAGGTTCAGCTTGGTGTCACCGCTTCCGGCCAGCGGGATCGCGTAGTCGGTGAAGCCGTCCGAGCCGTTGTCGGAGAGCGCGACGGGGGCGATGGTGCCGTCGGGGGTGACGTGGACCTGCCGGTCGCCCTCGTTGCCGACGATGTAGAGCCAGACCGATGCGTTGTCGTACTGCCCCGTCTTGTTGACGACGGTCAGGGGCAGGGAGGCGGCGGCCTTCGCGCTCGGCGCACCGCTGGCACGGCCGCCGGCGAAGGCCAGACCGGTTCCCGCGGCAGCGGCGGAGGCGGCTATGCCACCCAGCAGCTTCCTGCGACTGATCATGATGATGGTGCTCCTCGGCGTAGTGGGGGTTGCCGGGAAAATGGCGTGGGGGGTAACGAGAAGTACGAATTGAGAGCGCTCTCTCGTTCCTCTGCCCAGCACCCTGCCGATCAACGACCGGGCCCGTCAACCCCTTCACGCAGAAAGGTCTGCACCAACTCATCGTAGACGCTGAGGACATGGGCGACGGTGTCGTCCTCCGTCGGCCAGCCGGCCGTCCGCGCCCGCCCCGCCGCGGCGAGCTCGACCCGGCGCACCGGATCGGCGAGCAGCCCGGTCACAGCGTCGGCCAGGGCCTCCGGGTCGCCGTACGGGACGAGTTCGGCCGCGTCCCCGACCAGCTCCGGCACCCCGCCCACCGCCGTGGCCACCAGCGGCACCCCCGCGTGCAGCGCCTCCTGGGCCAGCAGCGAGCGCGCCTCCCAGCGGCTGGAAAGCACCGCTACATCGGCCGCGGAGAGCAGCCCCGGCACATCCTCGCGCCGGCCGAGCAGCCGCACCGGCAGCCCCTCCAGGTCGATCCGGCGCTGCAGCACCGCACGGTCCGGCCCCTCCCCCGCCACCACCAGCAGCGGCTGCGGATCCAGCCCGCGCCAGCGCCGCGCCGCGTCCAGCAGCGGGCCATGTCCGGCCACCGCCTCCAGCCGGCCCGCCGTGACCAGCAACGGCCGCTCCACCACGCCCAGTTCGGCCCGCGCCTTCTGGCGGCGGCCATCGCCCGGCTCCGGTGCCGGGCGCGGGGCGGGCACCGCGACCGGCGCGAGCCGCGCGTCGCGCGCACCGTGGGCCCGGGCCCGCTCCACCAGATCCGAGGACGCCCCCAGCACGATCGCGGCGGCCCGCGCCACCCGGCGCTCCATCAGCCCGACGAGACGGGCCCGCGCCCCCTCGGCGTCCACACGGGTGTGCCAGGTGACGATCAACGGCACATTCCGGCCACGCAGCGCCACCGCGGCCAGCAGCCCTGAACGCAGCCCGTGAGCGTGCACCAGGGCCGCTCCGAGGGTGGCCCTGCGCAGCGACGCCATGCTTCCGGCGCCCGTCAGGGCGTCGAGCCCGGTGAACCGCGCTCCCGTCTGGGTGAAGCCGTAGCCCCGCTCGGCGCTCCAGGGCCCGCAGACGGTCACCCGCAGCCCGCGCGCCACCAGCCCGGCCGACAGCGACCGCACATGCACCCCGCTGCCCGAACTCCCGCCGCCCAGCACCTGAACGGCGTGCAGCGACGACTGCCCGAGCGGCGGGACCGGGGTGCTACTCACGGTACTGCTCACGCGGGCGGAGCTCCTGAAACGGTGTCGGGGCGAAACGGAGGGACCGCCCAAGGATGCCAGCACTCGCCGAACCCTCGTCGCAACGCTCCCCGGCGACGTCTACCCCGAGCTCGCCCGTACGTCCGCGGTACCACCCCTTCGGGTGAAGGTCAGCGTCCCGCGCGTGCCGCCTCCAGGAGCTCTTCCGCATGCGCCCGCGCGAGTTCGGAGTCCTCCTGGCCCGCGAGCATCCGCGACAGCTCCCGTACGCGGTCCTCGCCCTCCATGGCCTTGACCCCGCTGCGTGTCACCGCCCCGTCGTTGGTCTTCTCGACCACCAGATGCCGGTCGGCGAACGCCGCGACCTGCGGCAGATGGGTGACCACCACGACCTGCGCGGAGCGCGCGAGCCGGGCCAGCCGGCGACCCACCTCGACCGCCGCCTTACCGCCGACGCCCGCGTCCACCTCGTCGAAGAGATACGTCGGTACGGGGTCCGAGCCCGCGAACACGACCTCGACCGCGAGCATCACCCGCGACAGCTCACCTCCGGAGGCACCCTTGGCGATCGGCCGGGGCGGGGCGCCCGGATGCGGGGCGAGCAGCAGCTCGACCTCATCGGCCCCATGCGGCCCGAAAACGACCGCGCGGCCGCCCACCTCGATGCCGTCCGCCTCCGTCTCGGTCTGGCTGATCGCGAACGTGACCCGGGCATGCGGCATCGCCAGGGAGGCCAGCTCGGCGGTGACCGCCTCCGCGAAGCGCCCCGCGGCCTCCGTACGGGCGTCGGTGAGCGTCTGCGCCAGCTCGCCCAGCTCGGCGCGGAGCGCGTCACGCTCCGCGGCCAGCTCGCCGATGCGGTCGTCGTCGCCGTCGAGTTCGGCCAGCCGGGCGGCGCCCTGCTCCGCCCAGGCCAGCACGTCCGCGATGGTCTCGCCGTACTTACGGGTCAGCTGCGCCAGCGCGGCGCGGCGCTCCTCGACGGCACCCAGGCGGATCGGGTCGGCGTCGAGGTTGTCGGCGTACCCCGCGAGTTCCCCGGCCACATCGGACACCAGGATGCCGATCTCACCGATCCGGTCGGCGAGCCCGGCCAGCGCCGAGTCATGGGAGCGCACGGCCTCCACGGCGCGATGGGCGCCCGCGACCAGGGTGGCCGCGTCCACACCCTCCGGATCCTCCGGATTCCCGGCGAGGGCGGCGTGCGCGAGCGCGGCGGCGGACGCCAGTGCCTCGGCGTGCCCCAGCCGTTCGGCCTCTGCCGCCAGCTCGACGTCCTCCCCTGGCCGGGGCTCGGCGTCCGCGACCTCTTCGAGCCCGAACCGCAGCAGATCCGCCTCCTGCGCCCGCTCGCGGGCCCGCGTGGTCAACTCCTCCCACTCGGCCGAGACGGCGCGCAGCCGGCGATGGGCCCCCGCGTACTTCTCCAGGGGCCCGGCCACCGCGTCCCCCGCGTACCGGTCCAGCGCCTGCCGCTGCCGGGCGGGCCGCAGCAGCCCCTGCTGATCGGTCTGGCCGTGCACGGCCACCAGATCATCGGCCAGCTCGCCCAGCAGCCCCACGGGCACCGACCGGCCGCCCACATGCGCGCGCGACCGCCCCTCGGCGGAGAGCGTACGGCTGATCAGCAGCACGCCGTCCTCGAGCTCGGCCCCCGCTTCCTCGGCCCTTACGGCCGCCGCCGAACGGGCGTCGACCGTAATGCGCCCCTCGACGACCGCCGCCTTGGCCCCGATCCGCACCAGGGCGGCATCGGCCCGGCCGCCCAGCAGCAGCCCGAGGCTGGTGACGACCATGGTCTTGCCCGCGCCGGTCTCACCGGTCACCGCGGTGAAGCCGGGCGACAGCTCGACGACCGCGTCGTCGATGACGCCCAGCGCACGTATCCGCATCTCCTCCAGCACGTGCACGACCATACGAGGTTTGGCCGGTGCGATGCGACGAAGGGGCGCCACTTGTGGGGTGGACCCGCACAGATGCCCGGTGCGGAGCACGGGCGCCTCCGGCGGAAAGCCCCCACCCCGCCCCTTCCCACAGCATCAATACGCGGCTCCGCCGCGTGGGGGGCTCCGCCCCCTCACCCCGCCGGGGCTCCGCCCCGGACCCCGCTCCTCAAACGCCGGAGGGGCTGAATTTTCCGCCCCGGACGATCCGGAACCGCACGCCACCCGTGCCACCGACAGCACCCGCAAGACGGCGGGAGGGGGCGGGACCGCACCCACCCCCACCCAACACCCAGCCCCCGGGCTGAACGCGGGCCGGGCAGGCGCCCTGCGCCACCGGCGGGTAGCCGTGGGACGGCGGGAGGGGGCGGGGTCGCAGGGGTGGGGTCCTGGACGCTTACGTGTATTTGTGGCGCCAATCTCCGGCCCACCCAACGCCCCCGGTCAATGGCGCCGTAAATATACGGTCCAGGGCCCCGCCCCGGAGGCCCCGCACCCGGCACCCACCACCACACAGGGCAACCACGCCCCCAGCAACCACCAAACTAGTGCGGCGCCCCCCGCCACCCCGCCACCGGCAACGCGAACTTGGCGACCAAGCGGTCCGTGAACGACGCATGGTGGAGTCGGGCCAGCCGCACCGGTACCGCGCCCCGCCGCACCTCCACCCGCGCCCCCGCCGGCAGCTCCACCGTGCGGCGGCCGTCGCACCACAGCACCCCATGCGGAGTCTGCGGCTGCACCTCCACCGCGAGCACCGACTTCGGCGACGTCACCAGCGGCTTGGCGAACAGCGCATGAGCGCTGATCGGCACCATCAGCAGCGCCTCCACCTCGGGCCACACCACCGGACCGCCCGCCGAGAACGCGTAGGCCGTCGAGCCGGTCGGGGTCGCGCAGACCACGCCGTCGCCGCCGAAGCGCGAGACCGGCCGGTTGTCGACCTCCGTGACGACCTCGAGCAGCCGCTCACGCGCCGCCTTCTCGACCGACGCCTCGTTCAGCGCCCAGTCCGTGTGCACGATGTGCCCGTCGTTGCGGACGAGCACATCGATCGTCATCCGCTCCTCGACCTCGTACTGCCGGGTCACCACCCGGTCCACGACCTTGTCCAGGTCGTCCCGCTCGGCCTCGGCCAGGAAGCCCACCCGCCCGAGGTTCACCCCGAGCATCGGCACGCCCGAGACCCGGGCGAACTCCGCTCCGCGCAGCAGCGTCCCGTCCCCGCCGAGCACGATCAGCAGCTCACAGCCGTTCAGCACGTCACGGCCCGCGTCGACGCGCTCGACAGCGGGTGGCAGCGGCAGGTCCGCGGCCTCGGCAGCGAGCACCCGCACCCCGATACCGCTGCGCAGCAGCCCCTGAACGACCAGTTCGGCGCTGCGGATGGCCGCCGGGCGGCCGGTGTGCGCAAGCAGGAAGACAGTGCGGTCCGCCGTCGGCTCGGCCGCCGACATCGACGGCACATGCTCCGTTTCGGGCACAGCCGTCTCGGACACGGACGCTGCTTCCTTCTCCTGCGCTGCTTCTGAAGTGGTCAACTGGGCCCCTCCGCCACTGCACGGTCAACATCCGCCGGGTCCAGTGCCGGCGCCCCGGCGCGCATCCACAAAAAGTACTCGACATTGCCCGACGGCCCCGGGAGCGGGCTGGCGGTCACGCCCAGCACACCCAGTCCGAGTTCCGTCGCCCGCCCGGCCACCGCACGCACCGCCTCGGCGCGCAGGTCGGCGCTGCGGACCACTCCCCCGCTGCCCAGCCGCTCCTTGCCGACCTCGAACTGTGGTTTGACCATCAGCACCAGATCGGCGTCGGGCGCCGCGCACCGCACGAGGGCGGGCAGTACCAGCCCGAGCGGGATGAAGGAGAGGTCGCCGACCACCAGGTCCACCGGTTCCCCACCAATCCGCTCAAGTGTCAGCTCGCGTACGTTCGTACGGTCGTAAACGCTGACGCGTTCATCGCTCTGCAGCGACCAGGCGAGCTGGCCGTAGCCGACGTCGACGGCGAGCACCTCCGCGGCTCCCGCACGCAGCAGAACGTCCGTGAAGCCTCCGGTCGACGCGCCCGCGTCCAGCGCTCGCCGCCCGGCGACCTTCAACCCGGCTCCGGCACCAGCCCCCGCCGCTGGGGCCGGGCGGACCCCGGAGTCCGGCCCCGCGCC
Source organism: Streptomyces sp. NEAU-YJ-81 (assembly GCF_017592595.1). Taxonomy (NCBI): domain Bacteria; kingdom Bacillati; phylum Actinomycetota; class Actinomycetes; order Kitasatosporales; family Streptomycetaceae; genus Streptomyces; species Streptomyces sp. NEAU-YJ-81. Next base: position 364,110 of record NZ_JAGFNO010000007.1, read on the forward strand.
CGCACCCTCCCGGTACTCCTCGCTGAACGCGTACAGCGCGCCCGCGAGCTTGTGGCCACCGCGCGAGACATAGTCCGGATCGCTGTCGTCCTCGATCACGACGACGGCCGCGCTGGTCTCCACCTGCGTGGCCGGTTTGGTCGCCACCGCCCCGCCGACGGTGACCCGGCCCGCGGCGATCAGCTGGCTCGCATGCTCACGCGAACGCGCCAGCTTGCGGCGCACCAGCTCCGCGTCGAGTCGTACGCGTCGTGGGCGGGTCACTGCCACGGGTGGTTCAGCTCCTGAGGTCGTTCATGTAGCGGATGCGGATGAGGTCACTGCGTAGCGGACGAAGTCGTTTGCGTAACGGACGGGGTGGCTTACCCAGCCGACGGAGTCGTCTACGTAGCGGACGGAGGCCGGGGGCCGGGCGCAGGGGGTCCGGGCCGCCGGTCGAGTGCTGTCAGCGTGTCGCGAAGACCCCCGTGGACATCCTCGTACACCGCCAGATGCCCGCTCGTCTCGAGGTGGTCGGCGTCGGCCAGCCGGTCGAGCCGGGCATCCACCTCGGGGACGCCGGTGGGCGCCCGGGGCACGCCGAGCGGGGCCGGTTCAGCGGGGCCGGGCGGCTCCGGCACGGGCTCCGGCACCCCCTCCGACACCGGCTCCGGCACGGACTCCGGCACCCCCTCCGGCACCGGCTCCGGCGCCTCTTCCCGCCCCGTCCCGGGCCCGGGATCGGTCTCCCCGGCCCCGCCCGTCACCGTGTACGGGACCGCCTCCGGTCCGGGCGCCACACCAGCCCCCGGGAGCGGCTCGGGTGCGGCTTCCTGGGCCCGCTCGGCCGCCGTATCGGGCTGTGGGCCGGGCCATCCGGCCGACATCGGCTCGCTCATGACCCCGACGCTACCGCGAATCCCTCGTTCTCCGACGTACGAGACCTGGGGTAACGTCATCCGCGATGGCGACCTTGGAACAGTGCCGCAGCGCACTCGACAAACTGGCGGAGAACCTCGCGAGCGCGAACGGGGACCTGCACAGCGCTGCCGCGCTCGATCGCTCTGTCAGCTGCTGGATCACCGACCTGGACACCACCTTCGCCGGCCGTCTCGTGGACGGCCGGATCGAGGATGTGACGACCGAGCCGGGCCCGCCCGCCGAGCGCGCGCAGATCCGGCTGGCGATGGCCGGCGACGATCTGGTGTCCCTGGTCGACGGTGAGCTGCACTTCGCACGGGCGTGGGGCAGCGGACGGATCAAGCTCGAGGCCGGGCTGCGCGACCTGATGCGACTGCGGAAGCTGCTCTAGCCGCCACATCGCTCGCCCATGCGGCGGGCGGGCACACCGCCCACGCAGCCAGCGCGGCACCGCGGCCGCGCGCCACGGCTCACGGGCGCGGACGCCCACCCAACCGCGCCCCCCTCGACCCCCCTCAGGACTCGCTCACCACGCCCGCCAGCGGCGTAGGCGCCTCAATCCGTGCCGTACGGGACCGGCGGGCGGCCGGGATGACCAGCGGCGTCCCCGTCTCCGGGTCGTCGATCACCTGGCACGGCAGCCCGAAGACCCGCTCCACCTGCTCCGCCGTGACCACGTCCCCCGGCGCCCCCTCGGCGACGACCTCGCCGCCCCGCATCGCGATCAGATGGGTGGCGTAGCGGGCGGCGTGGTTCAGGTCGTGCAGAACGGCGACGAGGGTACGGCCCTGCTCCTCGTGGAGCTGGGCGCACAGGTCCAGCACATCGATCTGGTGCTGGATGTCCAGATAGGTCGTGGGCTCGTCGAGGAGCAGCAGCGGAGTCTGCTGGGCGATGGCCATCGCGATCCATACCCGCTGACGCTGACCGCCGGACAATTCGTCGACATAACGATCCGCGAGCTCCGCCACCCCGGTCGCCGCCATCGATTCGTCGACGATCCGCTCGTCCGTCTCCGACCACTGCCGCAGCAGCCCCTGGTGCGGATAGCGGCCGCGGGCGACCAGATCGGCGACCGTGATCCCGTCCGGGGCGATCGAGGACTGGGGCAGCAGCCCGAGGGTGCGGGCGACCTTTTTGGCGGGCATCGCACCGATCGCCTGCCCGTCCAGCAGCACCGATCCGGCCGCCGGCTTGAGCATCCGGGACAGGGCGCGCAGCAGGGTCGACTTGCCACAGGCGTTCGGCCCGACGATCACCGTGAAGGAGTGGTCGGGGATGGTCACGGACAGCTCCTCGGCGACCGTGCGCCGGTCGTAGGCGAGGGTCAGCCCCTCCGCCATGAGCCGCTGCCGCCCCTGAGCGCTGCCGCTCCCGCTACCGCGCCCGCTCTTGCTCCCGCTCCCGCCGTCACTCCCGCTGCCGCCGTCGGCCACGGTCTGCCGGGTGTCCTTGTCCATGTCGCCTTCCGTCCGGGTCGTGCCCACAGTCGTCATATCCGCCCCAGCGTCATACCGGGCCCCAGCATCGCGTCCATCCAAGCCCTCATATCCGCCCCGCCCTATATCCGCCCCGCCCTGCGCTCAGTCACCAGCAGCCACAGCAGATAGGCCCCGCCCAGCATCCCCGTCAGCACCCCGACCGGAAGCTGGTCGGCGCCGAAGGCCCGCTGGGCCGCCCAGTCGGCGGTGACCAGCAGGGCGGCGCCCATCCAGGCCGCGGGGAGCAGGTTGGGCCCGGACGAGCGGGTGAGCCTGCGGGCGAGTTGCGGGGCGACGAGCGCCACGAAGGCGACGGGCCCGGCGGCGGCCGTGGCGGCGGCGGTGAACACGACGGCCGTGAACATGAGCACCAGCCGGGTCCGCTCGACCCGCACCCCGAGGGCGTACGCGCTGTCGTCGCCCATCTCCAGCATCCGCAGGTTCCGCGCCTGCCCGAGGACCACGGGCAGGAGCACCGCGCAGACGCACGCCAGCGGCCACACCTGGGCCCAGTCCCGCCCGTTGAGCGATCCGGCGATCCACACCACCGCGCGGGTCGCGTCCAGGATGTCGGCCCTGGTGAGCAGATAGCCGTTGACGGCGGTGAGCATCGCGGACGTGCCGATGCCCACCAGCACCAGCCGGTATCCGTGCACACCCCGCCGCCACGCCAGGGTGTAGACCGCGAACCCGGTCAGCAGGCCGCCGCCGAGCGCGCCGATGGCGACCTCGGTCGGATCGCCCTGGAGGAGGACGATCACGGCGAGCGCCCCGGCCGCAGAGCCCTGGCCGAGGCCGATCACGTCCGGACTGCCCAGCGGGTTACGGGAGATGGACTGGAAGATCGCCCCGGCCACCCCGAGGGCCGCGCCGACCAGCAGCCCCACCAGGATCCGTGGCAGCCGCAGTTCGTTGACGATGAAGTCCTGGGCCACCGTGCCGTTTCCGGCCAGGGTGCGCAGGACATCGGCGGGGGCGAGGGGGAAGTCGCCGGTGCCGATCAGGACCACGCTCATCGCCAGCGCCACGACGAGCAGCAGCAGCCCCACGACCGCGCCGCGGACGTCCAGGCGCAGCGAGAGGCCGGCGGTGCGCAGCGTGACCCCGCGCGTCTCGCGCTTGCTGATGCGCTTGCTCGCGTTCACAGTTGGGCCATCCTTCGGCGGCGTACGAGGTAGATGAACAGGGGCCCGCCGATGAACGTGGTGACGATGCCGACCTGCAGTTCGGCGGGCCGGGTGACCAGCCGCCCCAGCACATCGGAGCCCAGCAGGAGAACGGGCGAGAGCACGGCGGCGTACGGCAGGATCCAGCGCATATCGGGCCCGGTGATCGCGCGGACCAGATGCGGCACGATCAGCCCGACGAACGCGATCGGCCCGCAGGCGGCGGTCGCGGCCCCGCACAGCAGGGTGACGGCGGCCATCGAGAGCGCCCGGGTGCGGTTGAGGTTGGTGCCGAGCGCGCGCGCCGTGTCGTCGCCGAGCGCCACGGCGTTGAGTGAACGGCCGAGCGCGAGCGCGAGCACCGCGCCGATCAGAAGGAACGGGGTCACCTGCCGGACCACGGTCATGTTGGCGGAGGCGAGCGAACCGACCGTCCAGAAGCGCATCTTGTCGAGCGCCGCGCTGTCCAGTAGCTGAACGGCATTGACGTAGCCGTAGAGCGCCGCGTACACCGCCGTACCGGCGAGCGCGAGCCGCACCGGGGTGGCGCTCCGGCTGCCGCCGAGCGCGTACACCAGCACGGAGACGACGGCGGTGCCGAGGAACGCGAACCACACGTAGCCGGTCAGGGAGGTGACGCCGAGAAAGCTGATGGCCGAGACGACGGCGGCGGACGCGCCCGCGTTCAGCCCCAGCAGCCCGGGGTCGGCGAGCGGGTTGCGGGTGAGGGCCTGGATGACCGCGCCCGCGAGGCCGAGGCCGACCCCGACGAGCAGCCCGAGGATGGTGCGCGGCAGCCGTACGTCCCGGATCACCACATCGGTGTCGCTGCCGGTGTAGTGGAACAGCCCGTGCCACACCTGGTCCAGCGGAATCGGTTTGGCGCCGATCGCGATGGACGCCGCGGCGATCGCCACCAGCACGCCCAGGGAGGCGACCAACCCGGTCGCACGGCGCGCGGTGCGCCGCCGGGGCGGCGCGCTCGCTGTCTCGGTCCCGGCTTTCGCCGGACTGACCAGGGTCACGCGGAACTCCACCTCACAGCACGGCCGATCAGGACTCAGGTTAGGTTACCCTAAGTCCGCTGGTCGCATGCGTACGGGTTGCCCGGAGCGCGAGTCCGGCTCACCACCCCAGCCGTGCCAGCGCCTTCCCCGCATCCGCCTCGCTCACGCCGTCCCCCGCCTCGGACCACGCCGCCGCGCACAGCGCCCGCAGACCGTCCAGCGGCTCCTTGCCCTCGCCCTCCAGCACCAGCTCGCGCTGGGCGACCCGCGCCACCCAACCCCCGCACCGGAAACCGCCGGACGCCTCGTCGTGCGCCACCTCCGGCTGCGGGGTGAGCAGCCCCCGCAGGTCGCGGTCCACATACGCCGGCCGGTGCCCGGGCTCAGCGGCCAGCAACTGTGCGGGCGTGGTCACCCCGGTCAGCACCAGCAGCGAGTCCACCCCGCCCGCGTACGCGCCCTCGATATCGGTGTCCAGCCGGTCCCCGACCACCAGCGGCCGCTCGGCGCCGGTCCGCAGAATCGTCTCCCGGTGCATCGGCGGCAGCGGCTTCCCCGCGGCCTGCGGAGTCTTGCCCGTGACGATGCGCACGACCTCCACCCCCGCGCCGTTGCCCGGGGCGATGCCCCGCCCGCTGGGAATCGTCAGATCCAGGTTGGAGGCGAACCACGGCACCCCGCGCGCCACCGCGTACCCCGCCTCCACCAGCCGCGCCCACGGCATATCCGGCCCCCCGTACCCCTGCGCCACCGCCGCCGGGTCGTCGTCCGCCGAGTCCACGGGGGTCAGCCCGCGCTCGCGCAGCGCCACCCGCAGCCCCTCCCCGCCGATCACCAGCACCCGCGCCCCCTTGGGCAGCTGCTCGGAGATCAGCCGGGCGACCGCCTGCGCGGAGGTGATCACATCGTCGGGAGCGGCGGGCATCCCGAGCCGCGTCAGATGCTCGGCCACCGCCTCCGGCGTCCGCAGCGCGTTATTGGTCACATACGCCAGCCGCATCCCGGCGTCCCGCGCGGTGACCAGCGACTCCACGGCATGGTCAATCGCCTCGCCGCCCGCGTACACCACCCCGTCGAGGTCCAGCAGGGCCGTGTCGTACGCCTCGTTCAGCGACTGCCGGCTGGACTCGGGCCGGGTGCGGACGGGCTGGTTCATGGGGGCCACTCCTCGCAGATCTGTGCGCTTCTCCCCCGATCATCGCGTATCGCCGCGCGGGGCATAACATTCACTGATGAGCATTCCAGGGCCTGGCGGACAAGGTCTGCAGCTCACCCCCTTCCGGGGGCTGCGCTATGTCGCGGAGCGGGTCGGCAGTCTCGCCGCCGTCACCTCACCGCCCTACGACGTGGTCGTACGGCCCGAGGGCCTGCGCCAACTCGAGACGGCGGACCCCTACAACATCGTCCGGCTGATCCTGCCGCAGGCCGACTCCCCGGAGGCCCGCCACCGCCAGGCCGCCGACACGCTGCGCCGCTGGCAGGCGGACGGCGTACTCGCCCCGGACCCCGCACCCGCGCTCTACGTCTACGAACAGCGCGACGGCCCCACCCTCCAGCGCGGGCTGATCGGCGCACTGCGGCTGAGCCCCCGTGAGGAGGGCATCGTCCTCCCCCACGAGGAGGTCATGCCGCATGTCGTCGAGGACCGAGCCGATCTGATGCGCGCCACGGCCGCCCATCTGGAGCCGCTGCTCCTCGCCTACCGCGGCAACGGCAACGGGACTTCGGGGAACGGAGCCGACGGGCCGGGCACCGGCGGGGCCGCGCAGGTCATCGAAAGCGCCATCCGGCGCGAGCCGTTGCTCTCCACGACCACCGAGGACGGCGTCGACCACCATCTGTGGCGGGTCACGGACCCCGCCGACCTGGTGGCGGTCTCCGCCGACCTCCGCCACCACCAGGCCCTCATCGCCGACGGCCACCACCGCTGGGCCACCTATCTGCGGCTGCGCGAGGAGCGACGGGAGCCCGGCCCCTGGGACTTCGGGCTCGTCCTGCTCGTCGACACCGCCCGCTATCCCCTCCGCGTCCGGGCCATCCACCGGCTGCTCCGCCAACTGTCACCGGACGACGCGCTCACGGCGGCGCGACGTGCCTTCCGGGTACGGACGATCGACGGCCCGCTCCCGCGCGCCCTGGAGACACTCGCCGAGGCGGCCCGCGCCGAGCCCGGCGCGCCGAACGCCTTCCTGCTGGCCGGGGACGGCCGCTTCCACCTCCTGGACCGGCCGGATCCGGAGCTGCTGGCCCGTACGGTCCCCGAGGGACGGCCGGAGGCATGGCGGACCCTGGACGCGACGGTGCTCCACCACGCCCTGCTGGACCATCTGTGGCACGTCTCGGACACACCCGAGCACATCGGCTACATCCACGACCCGGCGGCGGCCGTCGAGCAGGCGGAGCGGCTGGGCGGTACGGCGGTGCTGATGCATGCGGTGGGCGAGGACATCGTGCACGAGCTGGCGCGGCAGGGCATCGCGATGCCGCACAAGTCGACATCCTTCGGGCCGAAGCCGGCGACGGGGCTGGTGCTGCGGAGCCTGACGCTGGGCTGAGCCCTTCGGCCGCGGACGTGCGGGCGGAGACGCGAGCGGACATACGAGTGGGGCGGAACCCCGAACCGGGATCCCGCCCCACTCATGGCATCAGCTGTCGTCGCCGTCCTTCTCGGGCAGCCCGGCCTGGTCCTCGGACCTCGCCTCCGCCGTCGGCTCGACGTCCTCGGCCGCGTCTTCGGCGTCGTCGTCCTGGCCCTCGTCCTCGGCGTCCTCGGACTCCTCGTCGGACTGGAGCTCCTCGACCGCGGGCTCGACGGCCTCGGGTTCCTCGTCAGCCTCGGCCTCCTCGACCTCGGCCTCCTCGACCTTGACCTCTTCGACCTTGGGCTCTTCGACCTTGGGCTCCGCGACCGGCTTGAGGGCGTCGTCCGCCTCCTGCTCGGGGTCGAGGGCGTCCACGAACTCAACCCCGTCCAGCTCGGCGAGCCGGTCCGACGCGTCCGTGGTCCCGCCCTGATCCGCCTCGAGCGCCTTGGCGAACCACTCGCGGGCCTCGTCCTCGCGGCCGACCGCCAGCAGCGCGTCGGCGTACGCATAGCGCAGCCGGGCGGTCCACGGCTGGATGGAATGCGAGGCCAACTCCGGGCTCTGCAGGGTGACCACGGCGGCGTCAGCCTGGCCCATGTCCCGCCGGGCACCGGCGGCCACCATCCGCATCTCGACCTGACCGGCCCGGTCCAGCTTCTGCACCTCCGGCTCACCGGCCATGGCCAGCGCCCGCTCGGGACGGCCCATGCCGCGCTCGCAGTCGGCCATCACCGGCCACAGGTCGGAGTTGCCGGTCATCCGGCGCGCGGCGCGGAACTCCGCGAGCGCCTCGGAGTACTTCCCGACGGCATACGAGGCGAAGCCCGCGGCCTCACGCACGGCGGCCACCCGGGAGGCGAGCCGCAGGGCGACGCGCGCGTACTGGTACGCCTGCTCGGGCTCGTCGTCCAGCAACTTGGCGACCATGACGAGGTTCCTGGCGACGTCCTCGGCGAGAGTCTTCGGCAGGCTCATCAGCTCCTGCCGCACACCCTTGTCGATCTCCTCGCCGGTGACGTCCTCGGGGATCGGCAGCCGCTTGATCGGCTCGCGGTCGCGGTCCCTGCCGCGGTCATCGCGGCGCCCGTAGCCTCCCGTACGGTCGTCACGGCGTCCGTAGCCCCCGGCGCGGTCGTCACGGCGATTGAAACCACCGCCGCCGGAGCGACGGTCGTCGCGACCCCCGCCCTGACCGTACGGACGACGCGGCCCACGGTCGTCCCGACCACCCCGGGAGCCCCCGTCCCGGTCGTCGCGGCGCGGCCCACGCGGCCGCTCATCACGCCGCTCGTCCCGGCGGAACCCGCCGCGGTCGTCGTCGCGGCGTGGCCCGCCCGGCCGATCGTCCCGACGGTCGTCACGGCGCTCATCCCGACGGAACCCACCACGATCGTCCGCACGACGGTCTCCACCACGGTAGCCACCGCGGTCGTCGTCACGCCGGTACGAAGGCCGGTCGTCCCGACGGTCATCCCGGCGGAATCCGCCGCGGTCATCCTCACGTCGGTACGAAGGCCGGTCGTCCCGGCGCTCGTGGCCGCCGCCCCGGCCGCCACGGTCCCGGTCATCACGCCGAAAACCACCACGGTCGTCGTCGCGGCGCGGCCCGCCCGGCCGCTCATCCCGGCGGTCATCACGGCGGAACCCGCCACGGTCGTCGTCCCTGCGGGGGCCGCCCGGCCGGTCGTCGCGACGGTCGTCCCGGCGGTCATCACGGCGGAAGCCACCGCGGTCGTCGTCCCGGCGGAAGCCCGGCCGATCGTCACGGTCCCGGCGGAAACCGCCTTGGCGGAACCCACCACGGTCGTCATCGCGGCGCGGCCCACGCGGCCGGTCATCACGCCGATCGTCACGGCGGAACCCGCCACGGTCGTCGTCCCTGCGTGGCCCGCCCGGGCGCTCGTCACGACGGTCATCACGCCGATCGTCCCGACGCTCATAGCGGCCGGTGGGACGGCCGCCCCCGCCCCGGTCGTCGCGGCGCCCAAAGCCGCCCGGGCGGGCTCCGCGGTCGTCGTCCCGACGCGGCCCACGCGGCCGGTCGTCCCGGCGCTCGTCTCGGCGGTCATCCCTGCGCTCGTCCCGGCGGTCATCGCGGCGGAACCCACCACGGTCGTCATCGCGGCGCGGCCCACGCGGCCGATCATCACGCCGCTCGTCCCGGCGGTCATCACGCCGGAAACCACCACGATCGCCATCGCGGCGCGGTCCCGAGCCGCGGACGTCCCGCCGGTCGCCGGCGTCCCGGCGACGCGGCTCGCGACCCGACCGGTCGTCGGGAGAGTTGGTGGACATCGGCGTGACTCCTGTCTTCATGTACTGCAGCCATTCTCCCGCACCAGTCACACCGATGCGGGCCCAGCAAAAACAAAAAGGACCCTTGGTCCCAGCATGCACGCTGGGACCAAGGGTCCTTCAAAGATTGTTCGGCGGCGTCCTACTCTCCCACAGGGTCCCCCCTGCAGTACCATCGGCGCTGAAAGGCTTAGCTTCCGGGTTCGAAATGTAACCGGGCGTTTCCCTAACGCAATGACCACCGAAACCCTATCGGGTTCTAGCGAACAAGCACACTCTTCAATTAAGTCAAGTGGAACTGATTCACCGGTGCGACTGTTCGCAACCCGGGAACCACACAGTGGACGCGAGCATCTGAGGACAAGCCCTCGGCCTATTAGTACCAGTCAACTCCACCAGTTACCCGGCTTCCATATCTGGCCTATCAACCCAGTCGTCTACTGGGAGCCTTAACCCATCAAGTGGGTGGGAGTCCTCATCT